>NZ_CP007452.1:1497508-2246262 GCF_000597865.1 Peptoclostridium acidaminophilum DSM 3953
TACTGAGCAAATCAGAATTGCATATGATCTTCTCCATCTCCACTCCCTCAATTTGAATAAGAAGCATATCTTCTACAGCTTTCAACCTTGACGAATCGAGTATCCCGCTCGAAAAATGCTCACTGAACATATCTACGTATTCGATATTAGCTTCATATGCTTTTTCTGCATCTTCGGCAGCCGCTATGTCCTGGCTTGCCAACACTTCCCTTATATATGCCGCAGCCGTCAAATCGACTGCAGCTATTGAAATTGCAAAAATCGCAGCTGCAACAAGCACCATATTGCTCTTTATTGATTTCTTCCTTATACTTTTCCTATATAAGCCCTCAAAGTTCATGGCGCACTTGCTCATCCCATGAAAATCCCCTCCAGAATATATTCCTGAACCTCTCCCAAAATAATCAGATTGTCAGTCTTTATTCCAGCGCCGCGAATAACATGCTCTGCAAAATAATCCCCTTCATTCGAGAGTACTACAAAATCGTCAAGTGTTCTTCTGGCGCAGCTTGATATAGCCTCTTTTATTCTTTCTGCAGCCCTTGCGTATTCCGATTTTTTTGCCCTGAATGCCTCCAGCGGCCTGCTATGATGCATTACGGCTACAGCATACGAATATCCGCAGTCCAATGCTATAACGCCTAAGGAGCCTTCCCCTCCAAAACTCCTGTTCATATATGCACAAATTCCGGCATCTATGCCTGCGTATATACCCGACATTTTCATTTTGTGGCGCTTGGAAATCTCAAATGCCGAAGCTATGCCCACGGTCTCAAGCGCGCATACAATATGGCGAGCCGTTTCACCGTCTTCTTCTACAAGTCTTGAGCTTATAATGTGTTCTCTTTCGTCAATACTGTTTGCCCCAAGAAACTGATTCTCCGCCATGGCACGCACAATCCTTTGCCTGCGCTCATAGTGCGTATTAACTACACCAAAGCTGTATCTGCTGGAATTTTCAATGTAAGTTATTTCGGCTATTCTCTTTGCCGGGCAGCCCAAAACCTCAAGAGCTTCATTCAGGCCTTCAAAATCGAATGTCCTGGTGCCTCCTTCACTCTTTTTGGCAACAGCAGCCTTACGAATCCCTTCTGCCGTTTTTAATGCAATTACAACTCTGCTATCCTCATTTATCCACACTAATCTATGGGGAGGTAACATCTGTTTGTCCCTCATCTTTTACCGGCTCGGGATAAAGCTCGCTGTCTCCCGCCTTAACTGTTACTTTTTTTCCGTTATATTGTGCAGTCCATGCTCCTCCACTCCTGGGGGCGCTTATGCTGGTGATATATCCCTTCCCTACCAAAACTGTATCCATTTTTGCCTCGTCAAAGTCCTCTGCAACGTTAATATTTTCCTCCGCTACATACAGTTCTATAGCTCTTCCTATGCATGCTGCCGAAGCCGTATCTGCTCTGAGTTTTGCCTTATGTCCGGCACTTGCAATATCCGGCGAAATTATCGCCATTATAACCGCTATTATCGTTATAGCCATTAGCACCTCGAGCAGAGAAAATCCACCTTTACATCTTAGTATTGCCAGTATTTTCTTCATTTCTAATACCTCCTGTTTTTTATGGCCTATTTACCCTTACTTACTATATTATGCTGTTTGCGATTCTTAGCATTGGTGTCATAACAACATACGAGACCGCTCCGATGATTGCTGTTACTCCCATTATAAGCAGCGGCCCCACAAGTGATACGGCTCTTTTGATGGAGCATTCCATCTGTTTTTCGAAGTAGCATGAAATTTTGTGCATCATCCCTGACAGATCCCCCGATCCCTCACCTATTTTCACCATAGCTGCAAACTCCTCCGGGAAGAAATCTGCGCCAGCAATGGCCATCGACATGCTCTCACCTGCAGCAATTGAGTCTTTGATTTTAAGCATGCTTTTCCTGTATTCACTGCACTCAAGAGCATTCCTGGCCATTTCAACCGCGCTGTAGACAGGGATCCCACTCTCCATGCTCATGGAGAGCAAGCCTGCAAACATGGATGATATGGCATTACTCCTGATTTTTCCGATATGAGGCACCTTTGAAAGCAAACTCCATACTCCGTCATTTCTTGCTAAAGCTCTGTAAAAGCATGCAGCAATAAAAACAATGCCTGCCATGCCCGCCAAAAGCATGTGCATGTTTCCGTTTACAAATCTTGAAACTTCAATTATCGCTCCGCTTGCTCCGTCTAAGCCTACATCACTTGCAGAAAACAAATCAGACAAGCTGGGCATAACAAAGACAACTATAAATCCCACTGAAAAAAAGCAAAAAAACAACACCAACATAGGATATGAAAGCGCTGATTTTACTTCTCTCTTGATGCTGTACATGCTGTAGTAGTATTCTGACAATTTTTTGCATATGTTTTCTATCCGGCCGCTGTTTTCCGCATATGCCATGACTTCTATAGCCAAGCCAGGAAAGTATGACTCCGCCTGTTTCATTGCTTCCGAAATCGAAGCGCCTTTGTTTATATTTGATGAAATAGCCTTTGAATACCTGCTCGCATAGCCTGCTGCTCCGTCCATGATGTGTAGAGCCTCTGTTATACTGACTCCAGAGAAAATCAAAAAATGAAGCTGTCCAAAAAATTCCGATATTGCAAGATGCTTTTTCCTTAAGTCAGGTGAAAAAATGTCATGTGGCAGCAATAATTCAACTATACAAATTGCACATATGCCGCTTTCAGAAAGCTTAATTATTGCTTCCTTCTGACTGACTGCCTTCAAAATTCCACAGCGGTAACTTCGTTTTCCGCTCAATCCTGAATATGCAAAAATCCTTATCCCCATCACCCCTTAGAACTATTCTCTACTAACCAGCAACTGTGATATTTCATCCATGGATGTCGTTCCATCAATGACGAGGCTTGCTGCGTTTTCAAGCATAGTTGCCATGCCTTTTTCATTTGCCATATCTCTTATTCTCTGCTGAGGCTGGCCCTGGGTTATTGCTTCCCGCAAATCCCTGTCAATGTAGAGCAATTCGTACACCCCCATCCTGCCGTGGTATCCGGTTCCTGAACAACAGCTGCATCCTCTTGCCGAGTGGAAATCCTCCGTTTCACAATCCGCCATATAAAGCGCTGCTTTTTCTGCCACAGCAATCTTGCAGCTGCTTTTGCATTTATCGCACAGCTTTCTGACAAGCCGCTGCGCTATTACGCATTTAAGCGATGCTGAAATTATATATGGCGGGATTCCCATATTCATAAGTCTGGTCACAGTGCTTGCCGAGTCATTAGTATGAATAGTGCTAAGCACAAGGTGTCCTGTTATAGCTGCTCGCATTGCTATGCTAGCCGTCTCGGTGTCACGTATCTCACCAATCATTATCACATCGGGATCATGGCGCAATGCGGCCCTCAAGCCTTCGGCAAAATCCAGGCCTATCTGCCTGTTTACTTGTATTTGAGATACCTCTCCGATTGTATACTCGACCGGATCCTCAACCGTTATTATGTTTTTTGAATCCTTCTTTATGAAATTCAATATAGAATACAGCGTGGTAGTCTTGCCTGAGCCTGTCGGCCCGCTTATCAATATCATTCCTCCCGTTCCCGAAAGACAGCTTTTGATTTTTTCTGCATCATCAGCTTTTATTCCGATATTATTAAGACTGAATCTGAACTCATCCTTCTCAAGTATCCTTATTACAGCCTTTTCTCCAAAGACAGTAGCAATTGTGGCTATCCTAAGGTCGTATTCGCTCTCGCCCAATGTCTTTACAACTCTTCCATCCTGTGGAATCCGTTTTTCGGCAATATCCATGCCTGCTATGACTTTCAGCCTGGATATTATACTCTCATGCCTTTCTTTTTTATCCCCGGTCCAACAAGGAGTTTCCCATCTATTCTAAGCCTTATTTCTGTGTGGCCTTTTGCAGGATGTATGTGTATATCGCTTGCCCTGCTTGATATGCCGCACATTATGAGTCCGTCAATAAATTCTACAGCGTATGTTACTGAGGTCTCGTCCAGATTTTCTATTACATGAAAGTTCACTTCTGCCCAGCTCATAACACCACCTCCGAATATACAATTATCCATCATAAATGGAATCGGATTCCATTGGTCTAATTATTACCCCTTGCCCGTCAAAGTAAACAACAAAAAAGACCTCCGGATTAAAATAAAATCCGAAGGTCTTTTTAAGCTATATCAATCATTTAATTTACGCAATGCGTGTCTACTACCTTGCCATCGAAAATCCAGACGCCTTAAGGGCCATCTTCACTGCATTATATATTACTATAGTTACGAATACATTTGCCACTGCCGTAGGAAGCACTATTCCCATGAAAAGCGCTGTGAAAGGTGCTGGAAGTCCAACTATCAAAAGTGCAGAGTATAGGAATACAGCTCCGCTTATTATAGTTCCTACAAACGATATAACTATTACTGCAACCTGGTTAAGTTCCGGCGTGAACTTTAGAGCCAGCTTAATCATTGCATACACAGCCGCACAAGTCACTATCTTGTCAATTATATTTGGGAGCTGTCCGCCAGGGAATGTCGTGGTAAGCGCTGTTATAATTCCTCCCATTAAAGCTGCCAGCACGACATTTTTAACGTCGCTGTTTATAAATATCGCAACAAATATCATCGCAAGCATTATGTCAAATTTCATGGCCCCCAAGGCTCCCGGCACTATCTGGTGCAAGATAAAACCTATTGCTAGCAAAAGCGCTGTAAGAACATTTTTTCTTAAATTCATAATAACCCCTCCATATTTTTGTATTTATAGATTTTTTTGCCTTGTTTTGAAAATAAAAAAATGGTCCATCATCCCACATATGATATATGGGACGAAGAACCATGCTCTTCGCGGTGCCACCCAAGTTAGAAGGCTTAATGCCATCCATCTCTTATAGATACGGAGATTGCTCCCGATATCCTGTCCCTGTAACGGGGGACTCCCGGCTTAGGATACTCTCAAAAGATTTCACCCTGCTTCTCACAGACCCATTCATCAGATACTCTAAAATCGGCTTCCACCAACCCCGACTCGCTGTTTATAGAACATTCCAACTACTCTTCCTGCTCTTAGAATTTATTTTCAAAACCGTATTCAACTGTTACATTCATGATACCAAACCACATTTTTACTGTCAACAATAATATTTAATTTTTATAGCAAAATAATTCGCTTGCTATTTCTTAATCTCCCTGACAATCATCTCTGCGAAGCTTTCAGCCCTTTTTCTTATGTCCTGCACTCTTTTTATGGAGCCCGGATCGTTTGCAATTTCCATAAGGGCGAATTCAGGCGGCAGTCTAAAACCCTTATTAATGTTGAGCGCTCCCAGAAGCTGCCTTGCTACCGAATCATTGCCTGAATTTCCAGAGACCACAACCCCAAACAACGCTTTTTCGTAGAAGCTCATTTGCCTGTAGAGCGCAGTAAGCCTGTTGATTACTGCCATAAGATTGGCCGCTATCGAATCGTTGTAATTAGGGCAAAGCAGCACGAGCGCATCGCATTCCTCTACTGCCGGGAACACCTCCTGAACTACAAGCCCGCCGTAGAAGCAGCTTTTTTGCTCTCCGTAGTGCATGCAAAGCTTGAACGAGCACCCCCTGCAGTCAGTGAGATTCTCATTTTCGACATGTATCTGCCTGACCGCGCAGCCCATTTTCACCAGATTCTCCTCAACCATGTTCCAGAGCATCAACGTGTTCGATGTTTTTCTTGAGCTAGAATGAAGCACCGTTATTTTCGGCGCTTGAGATCTTACCGGCTTGTATTCCATAAGCCTTTGCCCAAGCTTTTCGCATTGCATCATGCATATTTCGCTGAGCGTGTTCTCCTTGAAGACCTTCTTCCAGGTCGAATAGTTCTTTAAGCCTCTTACAGCCTCTACGAGTGGATGCCCTATAAAGGCGCAGCCCATCTGATTCGCAACAAAAATCAGATGCGTTGCGCAGCTTTTTGTGTAAATTTCACTTTTGCTGTGGACTATCAACGCCCCCACAGATCCTTCAAATGCGCGAGGACTAACTTCCACTATATCCAACAGCAACTGAAGCAGTTTTAGGTCCACACCTATTTCATTAGGCTCAGCCGCAAAAATTATCCTCTTTCCAGCAAGTTCGCCAGCATGACCTGCATCATGCACATATATCCTTTTGCAACTGCCAGAGGCCGCACCTATCATGTGTGAAAGCTGCTCTGAATATCCATCCGCGCTTACAATATAAACATTCTCCACGCCTAATCCCCTCTTTCAGGCATGCCAGTCGGCAACGCAGCGGCCTAAACCCACATGTCTATATTATTGATTTGAGATGTTCGTATGTTTCGGTCAACCTTTCAAAGAGCTTATCGTCCAAATCGAGCCTTTCTAGCTCTGTTCCTGAATCCGTAAGCCTGTTTTTCGCACCTATGAATACGCCTCCCATATATGTTGAGCTGTAATGCCACTCTCCTTTTATTGTTGATAGGAGCGAAAGCGCGCCCGAAGAGAGCGCAGGGGCTATATACGGCTTGAAGCCCGTATTTCTAACTTCAATGTTTGCATGCTTGGCCTTTTGCGTGAGCTCCTGCGAGAGCTCATCATTGTAGTCACTTATGCTGTTTGCAATCACAAGACCCTCTCCATGCGGTCCGAACGCTCTGCCGTGCTCTTTGTATCCGGCTAGTCGCTCATTCTGCATAGAGTAGTATACAGCCCTTGCATTCATAACACCTAATCCATAGCCTCTTATCTGCTCTGGAGCCAGGCCCCCGTAGTGCAGCTGCCCGTCATCGCCCTTGTTGCTTGCGATGTAGAGCGCCTTGCACAATGGATCGACCGGGTCTGAGACGACTGCGAATATTCCCTTGAAGCCTGTTTTATATGCCATTTTTCCGTACTCACCTATTATTTTGGAGTTCTGCTCGAACTGGACCATCCTTACATCCTTGACTGCCTGTCCGACAGGAGGGACACCTACCGACACGCAAAACGCAATCATGTCGCAGTCAAAAAGCTCATCCTCGCCAAGCTTTCTGACCGGAGGATACTTCTTGCCGTCAAACTGCGAATATATCTGGCCAGCTTCAAGATGCCACCTTTGCATCTTGCTCTCATCCCTGTCGTATATACCTATGCTCTCCACATCGTCTCCGCCAAGAAGCCTCAGTCCCGTAAGAAGCATTCCTCCCACATCGCCCATTCCGACAACGTTTATTCTCCAGCTTTTGGGAAGCCTTGCACTGCAGGCTTCCCGCCAGTTTGGATATGATGTGTTGACATACATGAGCTTCCCTTCTCTTATTTTGCGAAGAATTATATCGTCCGCTTCAACGCTAGCTTCCTCGCCCGTCTTTAAAAGCCCTATGCCTTCGTTTTCAAGTTCAAGCAGTGATGCATCCGACACCGAAAACGCCCTCCTGGACATACCCTTCTCCAGCCTGCCAGCAAAGCACGCAAGACCTTCAAAAGCTTCGGCTTCCTCCCTGCTCAGTGAAGGCAAGCCGTCTATTTCTTCTCTTGATATTAGCATTCTCTCGCTTAATCTGTAATATTTAATCGCCATGTTTTTTTACCTCCAAAATGCTATTTGAATCCCGCCTCGAGCCTTTTGAGATATTCCAGCTGGTCCTCGAGGAATGATGAGGGGTTCATGTTAAGATCGTACCTCACGTCTTTTCCCATTTCTGGACACCTAGGATACAGGAACACCTCGCCCAGCAGCCCCAGAGTCAGATTTCTCTCGTTTATGTTCTCGTATTCGCTCTCGAGAACCCTCAATATGTCCATTGAGTTTTCAAGACATATCTTCGAAAGCTCGAATATGCTCTCCCTTGAAGCCCCCCTGATAAAGCTCGGATAGGCGTACGGCAGCACCATGTTCAATGATGGTATTATGTTGCTCTTTGGACTGTACTCCCTCCAGAGGGCGTCTCCTCCCATGAAAGGATAAAGCAGCTGCTCTGTGAACCAAATCCTCAGGTTAGGTATGAAATATGCGCTGTCGACAGCCCTGCCCTGTATGTCCATGAGCTCCTTGCCCCTGCCTGAGAGCATGCCCACTATTATCTTTTTGACCTGCACGTCCTCTTTTTTAAGCAGCGGGTCCAGCACCTTTATCCTGTAGCCCTTGTTTAGTATGTCGTCGATTAGTATAACGGGCCGTTTGAATGACTTGATCATCTTTATCTGGTTTTCAAGATTAAGATAGTGCGGGAACTGCTCTATCCTGAAGGATGACATGTCCCTTTCAAATATTTTTTCGGTGTGGAGCGCCTTTGTCACTGTGTTTGGAATGGTCAGCCTGTTTAGGACATTTCCAAACGGCACACACATAGAATCCCCCAGTCTCCTTGGGTTCAGAGGCGTTGTAGGCACGCCATTTTCCCTGCATATCTTCTTCATTAGAGTCTCTTCCATGACCCTTCTGTCAAACGACAAGACCAGATTTCCAGGGTATAGCTCCGCAAGCGCCTTTTGCAGCCTTTTCCTTGCAATATTTATCTGCCTGACAACTGCCGGATTATCACGGAAAGGGAATTTCATTATGTTCCTTATGTCAAGATACAGGCTACACGGTCTGCTCATGTTGACAGCAAATACGCCTCTTTTTTCGTGTGTGCCCCTTTGCTTTATGAAACCCTGCAGCTGGAGCGTTTCATAAAGCTCCTCATCCTGCTCCATGTCTATGTTGTTAATATAAACCGCATAGCCATAGTCCCTTGAAATACAGTGAGAAAGAGTCTCCGTCAGGATTATCTGGTTTAGATTCTCTATTCCGCAGTTTCTGTCTATGAAAATCCCGCTGACCAGAATTATCCTGCCCGTATATTGCTCTCTTATGGATTCTGATATAAGGCTGTCCTTGAATTCGTTGAATATCTGGCTGGAAGCGAGCCAGTGGAATGCCGAATAACCTATTATTTTGTTGTTTTTCTGGTTGTCCTTGACTATCAGTATGCTGGCTAGCGGCTTTTCAGAAAATTCCTGCAGCCTCTCAAGTGCGCTGTTGTATTCCTCGTGGTGGAAATTTAGCGCAAGGGTTTCTATAAGCGAGTCCCTTATATCTGATACTATTTCTATGTCGAACTGAAGCTTTTGTATGAGAGACTTGTACGAGGGCTCTCTCCTGTAGAGGCCGTTGTCATATATATACCTTTGCACCATTGGGTCCACAAGCTTTGATATGTCGCGGTTTTCATCGATATAATTCCTTATTCTCGTGGAACTCACATCCTCGTACCTTGGAGGCAGGAACAGCTTTATTATTGGTGCCTTTATGTTTTCAAGCGCCTTGTCAAGCACCTTGTCGGTATCCTCTGTCTCAAAATGGCTCCTTCTTTCAAAAACCACATGAGGAAATGTCTGTATGGAGTTTTCAGTTACCGGAGCCCTGTATGCAGTTGCGTTTAGAACTACATCGCTGCCCACCACTATATATACATCCTGCCTTTTGAAATTCTGTCTCAGAACCTTGAGGTCTTTTGCATTAGTAAGATTTACAGGGAAATCCTCCGGATAAATGTAGACGCTCAGCTCGTCAGCTATTGACATGTTAATTATGTTTCTTCTTATCATGTTTGGCTGAGTGCTTTTCGACCATGAAAATTCATCCACGGCCAGGTATACTTCAAACCCCTTCTTCCTTATAGCCCTTGCTATCTCCCTGTGGCTGAGCGAAAACGGATCGAAAGTCCCCGGGAAAAACGCAATTTTTTCCGGAGCCTTGAGCTGTATTTCACCATTCAGGAACATATAGTCAGATATAAACCTGTATATGTTGTTAAGCACTGCCGAGTTGTTGAGAAACGTCAGCTCCTCCTGCTTTTCAGCCGCTATAAGCGTGAGTATCTTCTTTGCAATGAGCGCAAATATGTCACTCTTGTGTTCAAGTTCTATGTCTGGATTCCCGAATATCTCGCTGCCTATGACGCTAAAGGCCATCTGCTTGACCTGGTTGTCATTGTGCGCAAGCCCGCTAAGGAGTATCCCCAGCTTCTTTGTGAATCTCTTTTCATATTTTTCGCTCTTTTCGTCAAAATGCACCTTATATTTCGCATAATTTGCTATGCAAACCCCGATGGTCCTTAGCAGCAGTGAATTAACCCTTGCCCCCGACCTTTTCATCTTCTCGCTCAGGTCGTCCGTTATGCTCTCCATGTTCTCGGGAGAGAGGTACATTAGTATCTGCCCAAGATAATGGGGTATATACTTGGTGAACTGGTATTCTTCTATTTCAAGCGATCTAAATAGCTCTATGGCCACATCGTAGCCCTGTTCCTGGGGAAGCAGCGGAAACATCTTGAGCAGAGCCTCGCCTGATTTTAGTCTGGTGCTCTCGTTCGGGCTGACCTTGAGTAGATTGCAAAAATGCAGCGCCGTGTACAGGCCGTAGCTTTGGAGATTTGTGAGCGAATATTCGAGCAACAGCTCAATGTTGCTTCTTTTTATAACCCAGCTTGTAGTGTTCTTGAAATTGCTCAGGAATATCTCTGATATCTCCGTCTGCTCCAGTTCCAAACTCTCGAATGCTATTTCGCCCTTTTTAAGCCCCCTTATGAGCTTCCTGATGGCCCACTTTTCGTATTTGTCTTCAAGCAATCTCTCCTTTTCCAGCAGATTGACAAGCATTTGCTCGAGATATTCTTCTCTAAATTTTCCGCACTTTTCCATATCGCCGAGCACTTCGTATGCCAAAAGCCTAACTGTCTGCTCGCTGCTTGAAGTGGTATCCTCCAGGTATTTAAGGAACACGCCCGAGTGCGCCATCTGAGCTGAAAACGGGATGAACTGAAGGCTTCCTAGAAGGTGAAGATGCATGCTGTCACTGTAGCCTCCGCCCTTTTGATAGTAGGCTGCGAGAACCTCGACGAATCCGCCCGTACTCTTGGCTTTGGAATTCCTGAAAACCGCCTGCAGCATCATACTTAGAGCTTCGCCTATCCACTGCTGGTGGATTCTTATTATATTGTGATCCGGGTATAGAAAAAGCTTCATGAATTTGTCGAGCACCTGAAAGCCTGTCATCTCGGGCGGCGACAGCTCTACATCATCAGGCACATCCTTCCTGTACTCCTCGTCGAAATTCGCAATCAGCTTTCCTATTATTTCGCTGCAGCGCCTCCTTATGTCGTCCTCGGGGTGTATTAGCTTTTCGTAAAGGAATCTCATGGTGATGTACTTTTGTCTTTGCGTAAGATACGTAGAGTATTCCTCGAATATCTCCAGATATTTGCGCAGGTTGTTCCAGTCACGCTCGCTCCTTGCAAGCTCAATTATCTGATTAAGCGAAAGCTCGTTTCGCAGCCTGTGCATCAGGTTTATATTGTGGCTAACCGCAAGATACTTGAAGTTTTCAACCACGTCACCGCCGCTCATAAGAGCGTAATATTTCTTCTGCGGCACCGAATATGCTACTTCCCCTTTTGTGGGAATCACTTGTATGCCTATATCTATCATGAAATCCTCAAAGTCCTTTATCTTGTTGTATACCTTGAGGTATCTTTTTCTCTTTGCATCATCAACGTTGTCAAGCTTGTCAAGTATGACGTCGAAGGATTCCTTCAGGCTATATATATGCATGTCGCCGTCGGAGTTGTTTTTTACCCTGAAATCCGAATATATTAGAATCAGCGATTCAAGCGAAAGATTTTCTGGCTCGAGATCCCACACAGAGTGATTTAGAGCCACATTGCCTATATACGATATGTCATGCCTTTTGAACCACTGGTCAGTGTAATAGTAGTGAAGGTATGGAACACGCTTGAGCTCGGCAGTCTTGCAGCCGTACTTTCCTATGTCGTGCCCAAGGCCAGCGCCGGACACCCTTCCCAGGTCCACAGGTATACCCGCGCTCTTGAACTGCCTTCCTATAAATAGTGCCAGAAAGTGAACGCCGCATATGTGGTCGAGGTTGTTGTATTCTGTTATCTCCTGATTGAGCTTCATGAGCTCGTATATATATTCCTTCCCTAATGCCTCCTTGAGCCTTTCATACTCGCCGAAATCTTCAAGCTCCCTCACTTCGGCGTCAGTCAGAAATTCAAAGGGATATCTGCTTTGCCACGTTCCGTCATCCGTCTTTTTTTGCTCCTCGTTTATGAGCCTGCAAAATTCCAAATATAAAAGCGTGGGCCCCTCAATGTCTTTTGATAGTATCATTTCGACAGACTCGGGGAATGACTTGGACAGCAGATACTGGTAAGCGTACTTGAGCCAGTCCTCTGGCTCCTTTCCCCGGGCCATTTCATCCATTAGGGGCCTTATTATTTCAAGAGCCCTTTTGCATGAAAAATCTTTTTTTTCAATCATCTTTCTTGCGCCTTTTTCAAATGCTTCGCCACTCAAAAAATCACATATGAGCTTAGACTTGATAGGGAATTCTTCTTTTGGTACATGTAGTAGTATGCCTCTTCTCAAAAATCTTTCGTCGCCTAGATGGACCTTTATATTATGGAGAATTTCATCTGTAACGCCCTTTTGTGCCCTTTGCATTCAAATTCCTCCAGACTCTATTCATATTGAGCAGCACAGCTGCCACTTTCATGCCTTGCTAAAGTAATCTTATACCCATTTTAACCTATTTGGAAAACCTTCAAAAGCAAAACAAAACCGCATGATGCCATGCGGTTTAAAATAAGCTTATTTTTTTTCAACTCTGAGTACGCTTTCAATTTTTGATACGTCGTTGCTGAGCTCTATTTCCTTCAATGCCGAATCAAGCCTTGCTCTTTCAGTCTCATGCGTTATGAAAACAAGAGGCACTGTGTCTTCTGCCCTTGACCTTTGTATCACGGACCTTAGGCTTACCTCATACCTGCCAAATGCGGAAGTTATTCTTCCCAGAACCCCCGGCTTGTCTTTAGCGCTCATATGCACGTAGTAAGCGGATACGCCCTCGCCCTCCAGCTGGAATCCCTTGTTCTCGTTCCTAAGCGGAGCCCCGGCCTTGTAGTCTGTTCCCATTATCTTTGATATCTCCAGTATATCGCCAAGCACAGCGCTTCCTGTAGGAGTCGAGCCTGCTCCCTTGCCGTACAGGAGAAGCTCTCCAACGGCGTTACCCCTTACGAGCACCGCGTTGAACTCATTGTTCACAGAAGCCAGCGGATTTGCCAAAGGCAGGAATGATGGCTGCACATGGTACTCAAGGCTGTTTCCTTTTCTCCTTGCCGCAGCTACAAGCTTTATCTTGTAGCCCAATTCCCTTGCAAATTCTATGTCCCTTTTGGATATTTTGGTTATTCCTTCCCTTGGAATATCGTACGGAGAAAGCTTTATTCCAAATGCTACCTCAATGAGTATCGCCAGCTTGAAAGCCACGTCCTCTCCCTCAATGTCGGAAGTCGGGTCGGCTTCTGCAAAACCGCGGTCCTGCGCAAGTTTCAGCGCTTCTTCAAACTCCATTCCCTGCTCGTCCATCTGAGTCAGGATGAAGTTTGTAGTGCCGTTTATTATTCCGCACACCTCGTCTACGTTGTTTGCGGACAGACTTTGAGTCAGAGTGTTTATTATTGGTATTCCGCCTCCTACACTGGCTTCATACCTAAGTTCGACCCCGTTTTCACAGGCCAGTTTGTATATTTCATCGCCTTGCGTTGCTATGAGCGCCTTGTTTGCAGTTACTATATGCTTCTTGTTTGCAATCGCAGCCTTTATATACCCACCTGCAGTCTCTATTCCGCCCATTAGCTCCACAATTATGCCTATCTCTGGATCATTTATCACATCTGCGGCGTCAGTAGTAAACAGCGCTTTAGGCACGTCCACATTTCTTTGCTTGCCTATGTCCCTGACGAGTATCTTTTTTATCTCGAGTTTTTTTTGTATGTGAGATTCTATCTTGTCCTTATTGTCCTCTAGTATACTGTAAACTCCTGAACCAACTGTTCCAAATCCCAATAGCCCTATCTTTATGCTCTCCATCTTATCTGCCCCTTATCCTTTTTATTGTATAAGCCGCTTTAGCTTAGCCTAGCTGGAATTTTTCGTGCAGCTTGGCCATACCCTTTTCAGCGTTATCTCTATCTATTATGCAAGAAATCTTTATCGAAGAAGTACTTATCATCTGTATGTTTATACCAAGCTCATAGAGCGCTTCGAAGAACTTGGACATGACTTCCGTGCTTCCGGCAAGCCCCGCTCCCACAATTGAAAGCTTGGCCACCGAGTCGTCATAAGTCACCTTTTCCGCGCCGATTGTCTCTTTTATTGTCTCCGATATTTTCAGGAAATCTGCCATGTCATCCTTTTTTATGGTGAAAGATATGTCGTTTACAGAAAGCCTATTGACATTTTGTATTATCATGTCCACATTGATGTTATTGAGCGAGAGCATTGAGAAGAGCTTGAAAGCTATCCCCGGCCTGTCGGGCACTTCGAGCACAGATACCTTGGCTATATCGTCATCGAGGGATATACCCCTGACGGCCACCCTTTCAATCTGGTCCATGTTGACTATTTCAGTTCCTTCGCTGTCTGCAAAGCTTGATCTTACTACAAGCGGTACGTTGAACTTGCGTGCAAGCTCCACGGACCTTGGATGGAGCACGCCTGCCCCCAGCTCAGCTAGCTCAAGCATCTCATCATATGATATTCTCTTCATCAGCCTGGCTGATGGCACCTTTCTTGGATCGGCCGTATAAACGCCCTCCACATCCGTATATATTTCGCACTTGGCTGCGCCAAGAGCCGCTGCAATCGCCACTGCGGTAGTATCAGACCCGCCTCTGCCAAGAGTAGTTATATCCTGGTTTTCATTTATTCCCTGGAAGCCTGCGACTATTATTATCCTTCCTTCGGAAAGCTCCTTTTGAAGCCTCTTTGTGTCTATGTTGTTTATTCTGGCTTTCTTGTGCTTGGAATCGGTTATTATTCCGCACTGCGCCCCTGTAAGCGAAACGACATCGTGTCCCATAGACTGGATAGCCATAGCTAGAAGCGCCACAGATACCTGCTCCCCTGTGGAAAGCAGCATGTCCATTTCTCTGCTTGAAGGGTTTTGCGATATCATCAAGGCCTTTTCGATAAGCTCGTCCGTAGTGTCCCCCATTGCCGAAACCGTCACAATCACGTCGAAGCCCTTGTTTTTCGTCTCAATGACTCTTCTGGCTACGTTTTTTATTTTTTCTATGTCCCCAACCGAGGATCCGCCGTATTTTTGTACTATAATCTCCTTCATGAATATCCCCCTAAACACAATTCCAATTTGTTGTTTTTATTTCGCGTACACTTGTTTTTACTATAGGCACATTTTATCACATTTATCTCTTTTGTAAAGGCCAATTTTCAAAAAAACCTTGAAATCAACGTATTTTTAAAGTACATATGGTGTTTCCTGATACACGTAATAGTTTAGCCAGTTGGAAAACAGCAGGTTGGCATGCGACCTCCACCTGACAACCGGCTGATTTGACGGATTGTTGTCCTTGAAGTAATTTCTTGGAATCTCGATTTCAAGTCCCTTGGCAACATCTCTGTCATACTCTCCTTTTAACGTACAAGGATCATATTCCGAATGGCCTGTTACGAATATCTGCTTGTTGTCCCTGCTTTCGACAATATAAACACCCGAATCAGGCGACTCGCTTAAGATTTTCAAGCCTTCTACATTCTCGATGTCCTCCCTTCTAACCTCTGTATGCCTTGACTGCGGCACATAGAACTCATCGTCAAATCCCCTTGTAAGCCTGCTGCTTCCGTCGCTGATAACATGCTCAAATACGCCAAACATCTTTTTTTCAAGAGGGTACTTAGGAACTCCATAGTGATGGTACAGCCCTGCCTGTGCGCCCCAGCATATGTGGAGAGTCGAAGTCACATTGCGCTTTGAATAATCCATTATCTGCTTTAGCTCTTCCCAGTATGTCACTTCCTCATAATCCAGATGCTCTATGGGCGCGCCCGTTATTATCATTCCGTCAAACCTTTGATCTTTTATTTCATCGAATGTGTGGTAGAACGCGTCAAGATGCTCCCTTGAGGTATTCTTGGATTCATGGCTCTCAGGATGCAAAAGCGTAAGCTCCACCTGAATCGGACTGTTGCTGAGAAGTCTCACAAACTGTGTTTCAGTCTGAATTTTTGTAGGCATAAGGTTTAGAACTGCTATTCTAAGAGGCCTTATATCCTGTGTATATGCCCTCTGTTCGTTCATTACAAACACATTTTCCTCTTCCAGTATTTTTTGCGCCGGAAGCCCTTCTGGTATTATTATTGGCATCTCATACATCTCCTTTAATTGTTTACATATATTTTTTATTTTTTTGATTGTCCCCCAGGAAGCCTGCATTAAAAACAGGCAATAAAAAAAAGCCAATTCCGAAAGTCAGAAATGGCTTTTATACACTAACCAATCAATGTTCCTCCAAGACGGCGGATTCACTGTGTCTATGCATAAAACCACTTTCTCATCTTCCAGTAAAATAAACACTGCAGGAATTAGCACATTTCCAGCTATGCTGGTTGTTGCCGGGCTTCACAGGGCCTGTCCCTCCGCCGCTCTTGATAAGAATTGGTTATTAGTATTAATTTTTATTTATCCTAGTATAATTGCGTTTTTGTCTCATGTCAATATTTTTTACATTGCTTTGCTATATTTTGTGCGAAAACACTTGTGCGCAATCTGAAATCAGTATATTATATGTTGTAAATATCAATAAACAAAATAATAAAATCATATAAAAAAACGGGGTGGCGAAAATGAACATATTCTACAAGAGCACTCGCGGCGGGGAAAGCGGAATAAGCTGCCCTCTTGCCATAGTAAAGGGGATAGCTAATGACGGCGGGCTTTTCGTACCGGATCACATACCTGGCATTGATGTTGACTTTGAAACACTCAAAGACTACAGCTACAATGAGCTTGCCTGCTACATAATAGGCAAATATTTCCCGGAGATTGAAAATCTAAGGAGCTGCATAGACAGCGCGTATGACGACAAGTTCGACTCGGATTCAAGGGTGAGCCTAGTCGAAAGCTGCGGCGTAAGCTTTCTTGAACTCTATCACGGGCCTACCGCAGCCTTCAAGGACATGGCGCTTTCCTTGCTGCCATATCTGATGACAAGCTCAATAAAGCAGCTCGAACTCGAAAAAGAGGTTGTAATACTAACTGCAACCTCCGGAGATACCGGAAAAGCTGCTCTTGCTGGATTTGCAGGCGTGCCCGGCACAAAGATAATAGTGTTTTTCCCAAGTGACGGCGTAAGCAGCATACAGAAGATGCAAATGGTTACTCAAAGCGAAGACAATACCTTTGTATTCGGAATAGAGGGCAACTTCGACGACGCCCAGACAGGCGTCAAGAAAATATTCGCCGACAAGGAGCTGGGCTCGTATCTTTCAGGGCATGGCTACATGCTGTCTTCGGCCAACTCAATAAACATTGGCAGACTTGTGCCTCAAATAGTATACTACGTGCATTCGTACCTTGAGCTCCTCAAAAACGGCAAGCTGTCGAAGGGCGACAAAATAAACTTCGTAGTGCCAACAGGCAACTTCGGCAACATCCTTGCCGCATATTACGCAATGCAAATGGGCATACCTGTGAACAAGCTCATATGTGCGTCAAACGAAAACAACGTGCTTACAGACTTCCTTACAAGCGGAACTTATGACAGAAACAGGCCTCTTATAAAGACAAATTCTCCGTCAATGGACATACTCGTTTCAAGCAACCTAGAAAGGATGCTCTACCACATGAGCGGCGGCAGCGAAGCCAAGGTCAAGGCCTTCATGGACAAGCTGGGCAGCGAAGGCGTGTACTCCATAGACCCTGAAATCAAGTCGAATCTTGATTTCATATACGGTGGCTGCGCGTCAGAAGACGAGACATTAGAAACCATAAACAATGTCTACAGGGAATGCAACTACCTAATGGATACGCATACGGCAATAGCCTACAAGGTATACTCCGACTACAAGGCATCAACGGGCGACTCGACATACACGGTTATAGCTTCAACAGCCAGCCCTTTCAAGTTCACAATGAGCGTTGCAAACGCCATAGGCGAATCCGGCGGCGAGGCTGACGAGTTCAAGCTGATGTACAGCCTGTCTGAAAAAACGGGTGTGAGGATACCAAGAGGTCTGGATGGAATAGAAAAACTGAAGATCGTTCACAAGACTACATGCAAAAAAGAAGAAATGAAGGATGTCGTGAAAAAATCACTCGGACTCTAGTTCCACAAAAGCTAACAAAATAGATATCAAAACCGCATAATGGGTATATAACAAGCATAGAATTCCATTTAATATAAAAGGGAGTGATATTATGCAAATATGGTTCATATTTTCGCTCGTGTTCGCAGTGTTTGTAGCTCTTTTCGCGGTTTTGAATTCTGAAATAGTAACCATAAGGGTTTTGTGGGCCAGATACGAGCTTTCGCAATCTGTTGTTATATTGATTTCGGCGGCCTTCGGCGCTCTGGTAACATACACAATGAGCCTGTTTGGAAAATTCAAGTCAAGCATGAAATCCAGGGAAATCAAAGGCTCTGTGTCAGTGCTCGAGAAACAGGTTAGAACGCTTGAAGAAGAAAACAAGAACTATCAGATAGAAATAGAACGCCTCAAGGCGCAAGCTCATGCCCTTGAAGCATCAAAGGAAACGCAAATCGGCGAGACGGGGAATAAATAATTCCTCGCTCGCCGTCTTTATTTGCCTTAAGATAATTTTGTTAGTCAGTCTCTTTTTTTGTGACTTTTCTGAGCACCTTCATCACTATTTCATACGAATAGCCTTTCCTCGAAAGAAATCCCCCGAGCTTTCTGAATATTGCGTCGGGCTCGTCGTTTTTGTAGCTTCCCCTTAGCTTTTTCATTGCAAGCTCCAAAGCAGCCTCATATTCCTTTTCATCACTAGTCAGCTCTTCGACAACGCTCTGTGTGACTTCCCTGCTTATGCCCTTCTGGGAGAGCTTCATTTTCACAGCCCTGCTCCCGTCCTTCTTGGAGCTCAAGAGACTCTGCGCATACATTCTGGCAAAACCCTGATCATCCACGTAACCCCTCTTCTTGAGCTCGCTCATGACGTCTTCTACAAGCTCCGCGCTGTATCCCTTTCGGCCGAGCGAATCCTTAAGCTCCTTTTCGCTCTTCATCCTGTATGAGAGCTGCCTCAAGGCTGAATCCATGGCTTTCGCCCGTTCCTCATCCTTGAAAAGGCCGTCGATATCCTCCTTGCTAAGAGTCTTGCCTATATTTATACCATTTTGCACTAAGACATCCTCGTGCAGATCGGCTATGTGCTCTTCGTCTGAATACAGAGACCACACGCCCTTTGAATATTTTTTTCGTTCAATTCTGGTTATTTTAATCATAATTAATATCTATCCCTTTATGACCATAAGCGGCCTTAGTTTTGCTACTTTCTTTGCTATGCCGGCCTCGTGCACCACATTTACTACACTTTCCACGTCCTTGTACGCCTGGGGAGCCTCTTCTGCAATCCCCTTTAGCGAACCGGCCTGAACGTGTATGCCCCTGTGCTCGAGCTCATTTATTATGCTTGTCGCGTCGACTCTCCTCTTGGCCTCGCTTCTCGACATCTGGCGCCCAGCCCCGTGGCAGGACGAACCGAAAGACAGCTCCATGCTCCTGTTTGCACCCGCAAGCACAAATGACGACGTACCCATGCTTCCTGGGATTATGACAGGCTGACCTACATCCCTGTAGTCCTTTGGTACCTCAGGATTGCCCGGGCCGAACGCCCTGGTAGCGCCTTTTCTGTGGACAATCACCTTTTGGAGCTTCCCGTCTATAATGTGTGTCTCTATTTTTGCAATATTGTGCGCCACGTCGTAAAGCAACTCGAGGTCTTCAAGCTTTCCTCCAAATATATCCCTCCACGCCAGCCTTACACCGTGCATTATGGCCTGCCTGTTTGCCCAGGCAAAATTTGCAGCGGCCGCCATTGCAGCAAAATATTTCTGGCCCTCCGGCGAGTCAAACGGAGCGCAAGCCAGCTCCCTGTCCGGAACGACTATGCCGTAATCCCTCATTTTACCCATCATGATTTTGATATAGTCAGTGGCTACCTGATGCCCCAATCCTCTCGAGCCCGTGTGTATAAGCACAGTAATCTGATTTTCAAACAATCCGTAAGCATTTGCGCATTCCTCGTCATATATCTCTTCAACCACACCCACCTCGACAAAGTGATTGCCTGCGCCCATTGTCCCAAGCTGGTCTTCTCCTCTTTTCTTGGCTTGATGCGATACCATTGCCGGATCGGCATTTTCCAGGCAGCCGCGGGACTCGGTGTGGTCTATGTCCGCTTCAAAGCCATATCCCTTTTGAACCATCTTTTGGGCTCCGTGCCTAAGCACCTCGTCCAGCTTAGCTTCCGAGAGCAGTATGTCTCCACCCTTGCCGACTCCGGAGGGTATCGATGTATAGATGGCTGCTCCGAGGAGCTTTATCCTGCTTTTGATGTCGCTTAGCTCCAGCTGCGACTTGACAAGCCTGACACCGCAGTTGATGTCGTAGCCTATGCCTCCGGGGGAAATGACGCCGCTCGGCCACAGAGTAGCCGCTACGCCACCTATTGGAAATCCGTACCCTTCATGCACGTCAGGCATTACTATTGCCGCGCTTTGTATTCCTCTCAGAGTGGCAACATTGACAAGCTGCTCTATGGATCTGTCCTTTAAGACGTCATCGAGCATCTCCCTTGTGGCGAATATCCTTGCGGGGACGTTCATGTCACTTCGGAAACTCTTATCTATCTCCCACATGTAAGGGGCTTTTTTCTTCATGTCGGTTATTTTTATCAAACCCGAACACTCCTTTCCCTATATGTCAAATACTATTACACTTTCGTAATTCCCTTGACTGTTTTTAACAACCTCTGCCTCATGGTATGTCACCGCCTTAATATCCTCGTCAAACTCCTCGACCCTTCTCCCGTGCAGCACAGCTTCCAGCCTTGAACTGCTGAGGCTTTCTATTTCAATCCTGCTGAATATGTTGTAGTGCGAGTGAGTCAGCAACAGCACCTCGGATAGAAAATCAACAAGCAGGCACGTATAGTCCATAGATTCGACGCAAATCCGCCTTTCAAATGATTCCGGCAAGCCTTCTGCGGCCCCGCCCGCTATTATGCTGTTCATACCATCGAGCGCCGCCTTGAAAAGCTCCTCCATGCTGTCAGCTTCTACCTTCAGCCTGATATCGCATATGTGCTCCAGATAGCTGTATCTCCTCATGAAATTCTCCTTTAAAAAGCAATCAAAAAGTCAATAAAACTCAACACATTAATTATACCCTTTAATTCGATCAGCAAATTCAATCAAAATATAATTATTATCAATGGCTGTTTCTGTTTAATTTATATTACCCCGGTTATATATATAGTGTGTACTTTTTATGTACAAATTGTGTTATGATATACTTGGATACATTTTTATCAATGCAAATGCAGCTTAATATGTTGCAGGCGATCCAAATCCAACTATAACTTAAAAGGAGTATTCGATATGACTAAAAAGGTCATGGTTTGTGTTACAAAACAAAAAACATCCGAAAGACTTATCAAAAGCGGCTATAAAATTGCAGGCCCAGAAGGGGAGCTCTATGTGCTCCACATAACCGGAAAAGATTTATCACTGGCAAATTGCGAAGTAATACAACATCTGTTTGACGTTTCAAAGAAATACGATGCCCAAATGAGTATACTTCACTCTAAACATGTTGCCGAAACTATAAAAAAATTTGTCAGTGACAACGATATTAACGCCATTGTGCTCGGTGAATCAAATGAAGAATCAGTAAAAAGCGACATGGCACTTAAAATTACCAGCGGCATGCCCGATACGGTGAAAACATACATAATACCCATGTCTTACAGCTATTTGGATAAGGACGTAGTTTAACCCGCCTAGGGCGGGTTTTTTTATATTTCCAGAAAAATTGTGATTTAATTGTTAATTTTATTGGGTATATTATTAAAGTGAAACTGTCTAAGTATAAAATATAAAGGGAGGTTTCTAATATGGCTGAAACAGTAATTATGGGAATAAAGATTGGACACAGGGAAGAGGATGCTCTAAAGGTTCAAAAGCTTCTTACAGAGCATGGCTGCATAATAAAGACAAGACTTGGACTCCACGCAGCTCCTGAAGTTGCCAACGCTTGCAGCTCAATAGGACTCGTGCTTCTTGAGTTCTTCGAGGACAAGGCAGACGAAATCAAAAAGCTAGAAGATGAGCTTGGTAAAATTGAAAGCGTATCAGTTAGCAAAATGTCTCTTTAAACTGAATTGCATCTACTAAAAAAGCCGGCTAAGCCGGCTTTTTATTTATATATAACTACATATGAGTTCTTTTGATTAAATCATTTTGCTATACCATCAGACAGTCCAAACAGCTGATCTACCGTCACTACAAATTCGCTGTACATTTTGGAGCCGCTAAGATCCTGAAGGCTTTTCACAAGCTCCCTGTAATACCATGCCTGGCTCTCAAAATCAGCGTTGAATATGCTCCAAAAATCCATACCCTTTTCAACATGATTTTTCAGCATGCTCCTTGAATTGCTGAGCTTGTCGGCGCATGACACCAGCTGAATATCCCTGTGTGCTGTCTTGAGGAAATTGATTGTGTGCATTTTCCTTGTCTCCCATGGTATGCTCATCCTGTCTTCTAGAATTTCAGATGCACCAATCACGGTTTCGCATATTTTAGCTCCGAATTTGTCATGAAGCTTTGAAACACTAACATCCGTATCCTCGAGCACGTCATGAAGCAGACCCGCAGCTATGACACTGCTTGAGGCTCCATTTTCCTGGAGTATCATTGCTACCTCTACAGGATGCACTATGTACGGTATGTTCGTCCCTTTTCTGAACTGATTCGAATGAGCCTTTGAAGCAAACTCCAAGGCGTTGTTAACAATCTCATATCCCTTGCTCATAATACATTTCCCCTTTTAGAACAGTGAATGTAGAAATATTATAATATATAATTGCTAGGATGTGTTAGATTATTTTTTTGATTTGAAGTATGGGCATGCCAAACCGGTGCATTCCTTGTTCTTGGCTTTGAAACTGCACACAGGTGCGTAGTTTTCATAATCGTACAGCTTTACGCCAAGCTTCTTATCCACAAATCCTGAGGCCTCCTTTATTGCTGTAAACACATTCCTCTTTCAGCATCTTGATCCTCCTAGGATCCCTATAGAATTGCAAAACACCACTCCTAAAGAGTGGTGTTTTGCAATTTATTTTTTTCCTCATTTGGCTGTCCTTCGAAACGCCCTACTACATGTTCAAATCTAGGCTCAATGACAAAATCTCCATCACTGTCTATATAGCCCCACTCGTCATCAATCTTTACTGCTGCCAGACCTTCCTGAAAAAGATCCACATCATCAAACTGAGGCTCAATGACAATATCCCCGTCGCTATCTACATAGCCCCACTTGCCATCAATCTTCGCTGCCGCCAGGCCTTCTTTTATAAAACTCAGGCTGTCAAATTGAGGTTCGACAGTAAAATCTCCTTCATCATCTATATAGCCCCACTCGCCATCTATCTTTGCAGCCGCCAAGCCCTCATGGAAAAAACTCAGTCCCTCAAATAGCGGCTCTATTACAAAGTCTCCCGTTCTGTCTATATAGCCCCATTTGCCATCATAGTACACCATCGCTAAACCTTCAGAAAAATCCCGCGCATATTCATATCGGGCTTCTATTACTACATCGCCTTCCTTGTCTATATAGCCCCACTCATCTCCGATTACCACCCTAGCCATCCCTTCGCTAAATGTGCTTATCCCATCAAATCGCGGTTCTATGACAAAGCTGCCTGTCTTGTCTATATAGCCATATTTGCCGTTAGCATTCATTCCAGCTAAACCCTCCGAAAATACGCTCGGATAACCGAATCGAGGCTCAATCACAACCTCGCCCCTCTTATCTATATAGCCATAGGCTTCCCCAATTCGTACAGTTGCAAGTCCGTCACTGAAATAGCCTATATAATCGTATCGGGGCTCAATTATTCTGTTCCCCATCCGGTCTATATATCCTTGCTTTCCTTCCAGCTCTACTCGTGCCACGCCTCCCTCGAAGTCTTGTACAAAATCATACTGAGGTTCAATAACAATATTGCATTCACCGTCTATGAATCCCCATCTACCACCAATTTCCACCGCAGCCAGACCTTCCGAAAAACTACTTACAGCGTTAAATTCCAGCTCGTTTACAGCATTCCCTTTCTTGTCTATATAAAACCATTTTCCATTTTTCTTTACCGCAGCCAGGGCTTCTTCTTTTTTATCTAGTATCACATCTGTGTTTCCATTTTCAAAATGAATAAGAGTGCAAGCCGAGCATAATATACAAACTATCAATGTTACAATTGCCATCCTCATGGCTTTCACCCCTTCTGCTATTCCAGGTTTTCGAAACGCCCTACTACATGTTCAAATATAGGCTCAATGACAAAGTCTCCATCGCTGTCTATATAGCCCCACTCGTCATCAATCTTTACTGCCGCCAGACCTTCCTGAAAAAGATCCACATCATCAAACTGAGGCTCAATGACAATATCCCCGTCGCTATCTACATAGCCCCACTTGCCATCAATCTTCGCTGCCGCCAGGCCTTCTTTTATAAAACTCAGGCTGTCAAATTGAGGTTCAACAGCAAAATCTCCTTCATCATCTATATAGCCCCACTCGCCATCAATCTTTGCAGCCGCCAAGCCCTCATGAAAGAAACTCAGTCCCTCAAATAGCGGTTCTACTACAAAGTCTCCCGTTCTGTCTATATAGCCCCATTTACCATCATAGCGCACCATCGCTAAACCTTCAGAAAAATCCCGCGCATATTCATATCGGGCTTCTATTACTACATCGCCTTCCTTATCTATATAGCCCCACTCATCTCCGATTACCACCCTAGCCATCCCTTCGCTAAATGTGCTTATCCCGTCAAATCGCGGTTCTATGACAAAGCTGCCCGTCTTGTCTATATAGCCGTATTTGCCGTTAGCATTCATTCCAGCTAAACCCTCCGAAAATACGCTCGGATAACCGAATCGAGGCTCAATCACAACCTCGCCCCTCTTATCTATATAGCCATAGGCTTCCCCAATTCGTACAGTTGCAAGTCCGTCACTGAAATAGCCTATATAATCGTATCGGGGCTCAATTATTCTGTTCCCCATCCGGTCTATATATCCTTGCTTTCCTTCCAGCTCTACTCGTGCCACGCCTCCCTCGAAGTCTTGTACAAAATCATACTGAGGTTCAATAACAATATTGCATTCACCGTCTATGAATCCCCATCTACCACCAATTTCCACCGCAGCCAGACCTTCCGAAAAACTACTTACAGCGTTAAATTCCAGCTCGTTTACAGCATTCCCTTTCTTGTCTATATAAAACCATTTTCCATTTTTCTTTACCGCAGCAGCAGTCATCTTATTTTCAAAAGAAATATAAACTGTTCTATTATCTTCATTCCAGTAAACGGTGGCTCCTGTGATTTCACTTATAAACCGCACAGGTACTATAGTTATTCCATTTACTATTTTAGGAGGGACATCCAATTCGATTTCTTTTCCATTAACCATTGCCCTGTTGCTGTTAATTTGCATTTTAATTTGAGTGTCATTCTTAACTGCGCTTATTTCTTTAACAGCATCATTCCACGTAACAGCCATCCCCATTTTCTCAACGATTGCCCTTATAGGGACTAGAACTCTTCCCCTATCAATGACAGGCTTAACCTCAAAAACAATCTTTTCTCCATTGATATCCACATATATATCTTGGCTTTCTGCATAAACAATATGGAGTGCAAAGAAAAAAAAGCTTATTAATATCGTCAACATTATTCTTCGCATTGCAATCACTCCTAAATAAGATATCTTCCCCTGTCATCCAAAACAATTTCCGCATGCAATTAAATCTCGCTGTTTTTACATGTATACCCTTAAATAACGAGCCTGTTACAGCTTTTTTATTTATTATCAACTTCAATATGAAAACTATTGTCAACTCTGTATTTGAAATCAATCACCTTTTCACTATTCGGCAGAATATTTACTATGAATTTAATATGATCAACAGTAATTTTAATATATTCCTCTGTTGTAGCAATTATTTCCCAGCTTTTATCTGCATCCATATATTTATTAACATGAAGAATTATTTCCTCATCTTTATAATTCGAAATTATGAATTGTTCCCTGTAATGCTCAAAGCCATTTACCTTTTTATGCTCTATTACTTTTTTTTTGCATTTGATATTAAAAGCATTTCCTATATACAATTTCATAATATCTCCTTGATGAATATGTTCTATGGCATCCTCACCCACAAATTCAAGGCTGCCATCTTCATCATCTTCTTTATAGGCCTTTATTATACCTTTTGGCAGAGGTATTCCTAATCCTTTCTCTGCTTTGTTTTCTATCTCAATAATGACTTTAACTTCATCTTCATAACAATCAAAATCATAAGAGTAATACCTCTCATACGAAACATCCATGCAGTTGATAAAACTGATTTGCTTGTCTTGGTTATCTTCTAGTGCTGTAGGATTCTGCAATGAATATGCATGATATTCACAAAATGATTTTTTTGAGAAACTGTTGGACACTTTTTCATCACAACTCATAATCCCAGAAAATTCACTATGTGATTTTTTTTCGCATCTATTAACATCACCGGCAATAAGCTTAATTTTTGCATTTTGGAATGAAGCTCCTGAGTTATTGGAAATGTTTACCCAACCAACCATATTCAATGATTTTTCCTTCATTTCTATTACATAATTAGCAATCCATGATAGTCCCTTTGTCAAATACGAAACCTTTACCTCTTTTGATTTTAAAGGACTTATTTTCCATATCAGCGCCGGTTTAACTATTAATCCTCCAGGAAGTTCAGGCAAAACAATCTCTCCAACTGGATTAAGCAAAATTTCCTTTGTTTCAGCATTCTCAAGTGCAATTCCACCCTCTGTGCTTAGAAGTCTGCATTCGGTCTTTATTTTTTCATCCTTGTCATATAGATATACTATTCTATCCATATATTTTTCCAAAAGCTTCTCCCTGCTGACTAAGTCATAATCATAGTTGAATTCCTCAATATCGATAAATTCGACAATAAGAGAGTCTGTTTCTATCTTTCGAGCAACATCCTGAAATTGAAGCATGTTCTCGTTTTCATCAATATTTATTTTCCGTTTTTCCTTTACCATTCCGAATCCATCATTATATATAGTAATGGCTAAATCCGTTGTTTGATCAGAGCTTGAAATATATGTCATTGACAACAACCTCCCCCATATTGATTTGTTACTATTTTCAATACCCAAAAACATTTATTAGTAGCAATTCAAACACCTCAAAAAAAATGAATATAAAAAAACAACGCCTAAGCGTTGTTTTTTTATATGGTTATGATGACTAGGCCTATAAGCCGAGTTCTGTCTTGAATAGTCATCTATCTAGGCCTTATGTTACCATAAGGCTCAAGCGACCTACCTCCGGGACAGGGACGGGCAGCCCCCTTTTTGAGTCCCTACTTGGTCTTGCTCCGGATGGGGTTTACATAGCCAGTTAGTCGCCTAACCGCTGGTGAGCCCTTACCTCACCTTTCCACCCTTACCAGAAGACAAAGCCTTCTGGCGGTATATCTCTGTTGCACTATCCTTAGAGTCGCCTCCACTGGGGATTACCCAGCATCCTTGCCCTACGGAGCTCGGACTTTCCTCGTCTGCCAAAGGCATCCGCGACTATCCAGCCTACTCACCATATTCAACTAATCAATTATATCACCCCGCATTCGCATTGTCAATTCTGAGCAGCGAGCTTTACTTTACAAGTTTTGCTTTTCAATATGTATTCATTTTTTTATAAGAAATATTTATCCATTGCATTTTTTTATATTTATAAACAAAATTCGTTTCATGATGTACACTGTTCATTAGGGACATTTGCCGTCCGAAAACCGTCAAACAAACACCATCTTTTCTTTATCTCCCTAAAGGTTCTGTATAATGCAGAGCCTTAATATTTCTTTATTTTTATTTTTGAGGAGGACTACTGACAATGGCTGATTACAAAGAACTTTGGACATCACTTGACATTGACTTGGAAAAGCACGACCAGCTTTGCGCTGTTCTGCCTGAGTTTTACGGCGAAATATACATGCAGCAGGAAAACAGACCAGAGGCTATGAACTACTACAACTTCGTGGTATCTGAAATCCATGGATACAGGGTTCAAGAGCTTGCAGACATGAGAAAAGACGGAAAGAAAGTAGTGGGAACCTTCTGCGTATACGTTCCTGACGAAATAATAGTGGCAGCGAACGCCGCAAGCGTAGGCCTTTGTGCCGGCTCAGAGTTCTGGCATCCAGACGGCGAAAAAGTCGTGCCAAGGAATACATGTCCGCTAGTGAAGGCTGCAGCAGGAGCTCTTGTCGGAAACACATGTCCATACTTCAAATCATGCGACATGCTTGTTGGCGAGACTACCTGCGACGCCAAGAAAAAACTTTGGGAGACTTTCGCAGAATACACTCCTATACATGTCATGAATCTTTCAAGTATGAAAAGAGAGCAGGACTACATAAACTGGCAGGGTGAAATAAAACTGTTCAAGGAAAGAATGGAGGAGCTTACAGGCGTTGAGGTGACTGCCGAAAAGCTTAGCGAATCTACTAAGCTGCTTAACGACAAGCGAAGAGCTCTCCAGAGACTTTATGAAACAAGAAAAGTGGCTAATCCTCCAATAAGCGGAAAAGACGCGCTTCTTGTAACTCAAATAGCATTCTATGATGACCCTGCAAGATTTACTCAAATGACTAATCAGCTTTGCGACGAGCTTGAAAAGAGAATAGAAAACGGAGAAGGCGTATTTGAGAAGAAGGCTCCAAGAATACTCATAACTGGTATACCAATGGCAATACCAAACTGGAAGCTTCATCATATAATCGAGACAAGCGGCGGCGCTGTAGTTGCAGAGGAAACTTGCACAGGCGTGAAATATTTCCAAAACCTTGTTGACGAATCTGCATCCACTCTTGAAGACCACTACAAGATACTTGCCGACAGATATCTTAAGACCAATTGTGCATGCTTCACGCCAAACACTTCAAGAATAGACGATATAGTAAGACTTTACAAAGAATATGCTGCTGATGGAGTTGTATACTATACACTTCCTTTCTGCACTACTTATGCGGCTGAATTCAAGGCTGTTAAGGAGGCTCTTGCAAAAGAGAATATTCCTGTGATAAACATAGAGTCAGACTACGGTCTTGAAGATGCTGGACAAATAAAAACCAGACTCGAGGCTTTCTTCGAGATGATAGGCAACAAATAGAAATCAAGGTGGCTATAAAAATGGAAAAAGAATCTAAGTCTTTCGTGCTTTTTCCTTCTCACATGCATGGCTTGTCGCTCGAACGAAAGCTCAAGGAGAACGGGATTAAATACGCCATAAGCCCCACTCCAAGGGAGCTCAGCTCATGCTGCGGCATATCAATCATGATAAGCTCAACAGATATTGAAGCTGTCAGGGAAATACTGTCTGAAAACCCAGGCATAAAGACAGATGGAATTCACACGATAAACCGGCAGGCTAAAAAAAGATTTTTTGACTTTTAAGTCAGAGATACATCATGACATCATGATGTATCTCTATTTTTGCTTTTTTATTAATTGAGGAGGTCTTGTTATAATGTTTTACTCTATTGGAATTGACGCGGGATCTGTTGCCACAAAAGGAGTTCTGTTCAATGGGGACATAGTTGAAACCGCTCTTATGCCTACCGGCTGGAGCCCAAAGGACGCCTCCTGCGAAGTGCTTGAATTGCTTCTTAAAAAAAGCGGAGTAAACAGAGATGACGTCAAAAAAATTATAGGGACTGGATACGGCAGAATTTCAATGCCTTTTGTAGACAAGGCTGTTACTGAGATTACGTGTCATGCCAAAGGTGCCCATTTCCTTAACGCAAATACAAGAACAATACTTGATATCGGCGGACAAGACAGCAAGGTAATAAGCATTGATGAGTCTGGCAATGTGCTTGATTTTTCAATGAACGACAAATGCGCTGCAGGAACAGGCAGATTCCTCCAGGTAATGACTGCAACGCTTGGCGTGGACATTGCAGAGCTCGACAGCATGATAGATGAAAGCGTAAAGCCTCAACCAATATCAAGCATGTGTACTGTATTCGCCGAGTCGGAGGTGATAAGCCTGCTCGCAAAGGGTATAGACAAGAAAAGCGTGCTGCTTGGCCTGATTCATTCCATATCGAACAGAGCCTCATCTCTTATGAGTAAAATTCCGTTGACTCAAGATGTGGCGTTTACTGGCGGTGTTGCAAGGTGCAAGACTACAATAAGGGCCTTGGAAGAAAAAATCGGCACGCCTCTGTTTGTTTCGGAGCATTCCCAGATAGTGGGCGCCCTAGGCGCAGCCGTAATTGCATATAACTCGGTAAAAAAACAGCAGGCATAGCCTGCTGTTTTATATTTCTATCTCTGTGGACTTGACTCTCTTTATTCCATAAAGCACTTCCATCTGCGAAAGGGCTGCCTCCGTGTCCTCTTCGAATCCTCCAATGCAGCTTGTGCAGTCTTCAAGCAGGTATATCCTTTCGGTTATTTGCCTGCTATCTTTGTAGTATTCGCATATTTGAGAAAGTGATTCAAGCGCGCAGTGCGACTTTGCCTCGCCGGCTATTATAACCTTGTCGTAGCCGGCAAACTTATCTAGGAGAGTCGTTTCGAATTCAAAACCTTCATCATATTCAGGCCTGAATATTCCATACATTTCGCTCGTCGGACTTGTCCCCTTGACTATTATTTCAAAATTTGAATCTCTGACCATCGAGTGATAATATGCAATTTTTGAAAACTGCGCCTCAAGACAATGGCCAGTAGTGCCGAGCATACAGTGGTAGGGCCATATGATGAGGCTTTTTTTGGAATTCTCTTCAAGATATTTTACATATCTGATGCTATGCTCCCTGTGCCTTACAGGTATCCATATCCCGTTTTCTATGTCTCCGCTTGATATGAGTGTAAACGGCTTGGGATTTTTGCCGCAGGCATCCACCCACCAGCACGGATGGAATATCTGATATGCCGTATGTGTATCAAGCGAGGCTACTATCGATGTTATCTTGCCGGCATTGCTGTAGATGAATCTAATTAGGTTTTCAACGTCCCTGTGCGAGCCCTCGACTGGCAGGCTGCCCTTTTCCATGAAGTCGTTTTGAATGTCTATCGCCAGCAGCAATACTTTTTTCGTATCTTCTTGTGCCGGAAGCTTTTTTTCTGCTTTGGCAAGCTCCATAAGAGAATTCATATCCACTCTGGATATTTCTCCGATTTTGTCAATGTCTACTATATCCTCTATTTTGTTTTCAAGCACCCATACCAACTCCTCCGCAAAATAAATCTCCTGCAGACATCTCTGAGCCTACAGGAGATTCCATGCAAAATTATTGCTTATCTGATAATAAGCACTGGAACACTCGCATGGTGTACAACCTTATTTGCTACAGATCCTATCAGAAATCTCCTCGCAGCCGACATTCCGTGCGTGCATATTATTATCATGTCGCACTGCTCACTTTCCGCAGTGTCTATTATAACCGATGCTGCATCACCAAATAAAACTCTTGTTTCTGTCTTAAGCCCGGCGCCTTCAAAATGCTTCTTGGCTTGTTCCACAATGGCTTCTCCCGACTTTTGGAGCTTTTCATCGCCTACATGCTTGAAATCCACACCGGCATATCCAGCAGGGAGCTTGTCCTGGGCGTTGATTATAAGTATCTCGGCCCCAAGCTTTTCGGCGAAAAATTTCGCATGGTCATATATGGCGGCACATGCCTCTGATCCGTCAACAGGAAGTAATATCTTTTTCATAATAAAATCCCCCTTGTCTCATTATTCATGTCAGTTTTAATTTTACAGTTTACAATATTAATATACCCTTTTGAACCCAACAAAACTATTTTGTTAAATACTTCATGAAATTTCATTGCATATTCTGTATTCAGTGTCTTGTCAGCAATGTATTTGTAAAACATCTGATAATTTGATTTACTTAACATGAAATTGTGGTATAAATTTCAGTATAAGTATAATATGAGCAAGTACAGCATGGGAGGTAGTTATAGTGCTAATCAGGGAATTTTTAGAGAAGAGATATTCAGCCCGTGAATATGAACAAAAGCAGCTTTCAGAAAACACCATAAAGACCATTATCGATTATGCCCACGAAATAGAAGCAAGCATAAAAAGCGTAAAGGTCAGATTCTTATTCTTGAAGGACGGAGCCGGAGTATACGAAAAGCTTAACGGCTATGCCGGCTATGCCGGAGTGATGATTAAAAGTCCTCACTACATTGGGATTCTTACGGAAGATGAAAACTACAGGACGCAAATAGCAGCCTCATATGCAATGCAGTCCCTTATTAAAAAACTTTTCGAGATGGGCCTTGGCACTTGTTGGATTGATTTTTCCAACGCAGGAGCAAGGCTGCAGGACGAGCTCGCCGGCTCAGAGCTCAGAAATATAAACTATGCAATCTCTGTAGGATACCCCAAGAAGGAGTCCAGGTTCAAGTTTGTCTATGTTCCGTCCGCCGCCTATTCAAACGTGTCGAACAATCCATACAGACAAATATCGGAATCAAAAAGCGACAAAAGCGGTGACAGACTGCCCCTGGACCATTTCGTGTTCAAGGATGAATTCGGAAAGCAAATAAGCCTTGATGAGCTTGAGCAACGAGGTCTTGCAGATATTTTTTCCCGTATCAGGAACGCGCCTTCAGCAAGAAATCTTCAGCCATGGAGATTTCTAATACAAAATGAGCGAATAGTCATCGCAGTCAAAAATCCGGCTTCCAAGGAGAGTATGACTGATGCGGGCATAATGATGTATCTTTTCGAGGGCATGGCTCACGACGTTGGCATAAGGGGCGAGTGGTCGCTGCTCCCTCTGGATGAGTTTGAATACGAAAGCGATAAATATGCATACGTTGGAGAATTCAAGGTTTGATGCTAAACAAAACACAAATAACACAAAAGCGACGCCAGCTTAATGCCGGTGTCGCTTTTATTTGACTAAACCATTGTTAAAATTCCACGTTAAAATCCTTTTGGAGCAGCTCTTTTTCTTCTCTCATTATGCTCTCTTTGAGTTCATCGAAAGTTTTTTCGCCGGTTTGATATTTCTTTATCTTCACATCGTATACGACTTCACACTTCTCCCTGAAAACTCCCATATATTCTGCTCTGTTCGGGTGTTTGTCAAAAACATCTTCGAGCTCTTTTTCAAGCATTCTGACTATGACATCCTTATTCATAAAATCACTCCCTAAAAGTTTTTAATTTTGAGCTAATTGATTTTATTACTAAAGATGATACCCTGAAGGCTGCCACAAGAAACACCGATGGCCGAATTATCTGTACATTAAGACAGTACATCCTTCTCACCTTGGCTCGTTTATATATATTCCCAGGGTTGCAATATAATCAGGCAGGCCGCTTTGCGATGGTATCTCGTATCTATAGTCGATTGCATCCATAGGTATAGATTTCCTTCCGCCTCCCGCGGCATTCTTCCAGTAGCTATCAACAAGTTCTATTGGAATCAGAAAATATTTGCCCTCTTTCTTGAAGTTGCATATTACAAATGAAAATCCGCCCTGAGCTTTGAACTTAAGCATGTATTCCAACTGGTGCTCGTGTATGTTCTGAAGCGGCAGATACGACCTGTCTGTCTCCTTTACATCAAAACATATTGAATGACCCTGGCATATCCCGTAATAGTCGACCGTGGACCTTTTTTCAAAATAGGCCTCGACTATCCTGCCTGAGCCTATCTTTGTAACCTTGACTGGAACTGGCATCTTTGTGATGAGGGCTATGCCCTTACGTTCATATATGCCGTTCACATGCTCTATAAGGTTCTCGGTCATGTCGCCCTTGTGTCCAAAGCTTTTCCACCTGGTCAATACATCATCCCCTTGAAATCTTTGTCTCGCCCTAAAATACAAAAGGTGCCGCTCAGGGCACCTTTATTTGCTTACTCTAGAGCTATTTTTTTGGCCTTTGAATATTAACGCCCAGCTCTTCGAACTTGATTATGTCGTTTGATTTTTCTTCAAAGTATATTCCATAAAGCTTGCCTTTTTTCATGTTGATTTGGCTCGGCGAATACAGCTTTTTAGTAGTCTTGCCTATTTTGATGTATACTTCGTATTTTTTGAATTTCCCTTTTGGCGGATTGACAGCTATGCACTGACCCTGTATATAAAATTTCTTCCTCTTGATTGATATGAATATCTTCGCCAGAAATGCTGCAAGTATAGCGGCGAGCACACCGAACAAAATCTTGTATCCAATGCCTTTTATGTAAATTGCCAAAGCTATCATTGCAATAAATAATGCAACAACTGCTCCCACCCTGAGCAGGGCACTTCTTTGTTCCTTGTTTTTAAGTACATCCCAGTTCAAAAATACATCCCACCTTACTCTAATTATTGTTTTTTTTAATGCCGCGCCTGTTGTTCTCTCCTTGTTTATTATATCAAATTTGGGCATTAATAAAAGGGTTATTCTGAAATTTTGTCTGAAATAAAAGAGCTTCCCGCTCTTATGTAGCGGAAAGCTCTTTTATTGTTTTATCTTTTGGCTAATTCTACGTATTCTCTCATGTCCATGACGCTTTTGTAGGCAGGCCTCATTATCTTGTTATCGCTTACCACCTGTTCTATTCTGTGGGCACACCAGCCGCATACTCTGGCTGTTGCAAACAGCGGAGTATATAGTTCATGAGGAATGTTGAGCATATCATATACAAATCCGGAATAAAAGTCTACATTCGCACAAATTACAGCATCCGGTCCCTTAAGCTCCTTGAACGCCTCTATACTTAGGTTTTCTATGTTCTCGTAGAGAGCAAACTCTTCCTCCCTGCCCTTTTCAACAGCAAGCTCATATGCCTTTCCCTTTAAAAGTACTGCTCTAGGATCAGAAAGCGTATATACTGCATGGCCCATTCCATATATGAGGCCCGTATTGTCGAACGCATCCTTTCTTAATATTTTTCTCAGATAATCTTTGATTTCCACCTTATCGCTCCAGCTGGATATGTTCTCCTTTATGTTGTCAATCATGTTGAGAACCTTCAGGTTGGCACCTCCGTGCTTGGGCCCCTTCAATGAACCAACGGCAGTTGCTATGGCAGAATATGTGTCTGTTCCTGTTGATGAAACCACGTGTGTTGCAAATGCAGAGTTGTTTCCTCCGCCGTGCTCGGCATGTATTACAAGCGAAAGATCAAGCAGCTCCGCCTCTTTTTCAGTATACTTGTTATCCGGCCTTATCATGTAGAGTAGATTTTCAGCAGTTCCAAGCTCAGGCACTGGCGAATGTATGAAAAGGCTCTTATTGTCATGGTAGTGCCTCTTCGCCTGATAACCGTAGGCAACTATTGTAGGGAATCTTGCTATCAGCTCAAGACTCTGTCTTAGCAAGTTTTTCACGCTTATATCGTCAGGGTTATTGTCATAAGAATACGATACAAGTATACTCCTTTGAAGCTTGTTCATTATATCCTTGCTTGGATTTTTCAAGATCATGTTCTCAGTAAAGCTCTTTGGCAGAACCCTCAGTTCTCCAAGCAGCTTTTTGAACTCGTCAAGCTGAGATTGCGTTGGCAGTTCACCAAATAAGAGCAAATAGCACACTTCTTCGAAGCCGTGCCTCTTTTCCTTCTGGAAGCCTTGAACTACGTCTTTCAAATCCATCCCTCTATATATAAGAGCTCCCTCGTCGGGCACTATTTCACCTGCATCGACAACATACCCGTGTACCGAACCCACCTGAGTGAGACCAACCAGTACCCCCGTGCCATTTTCATTTCTAAGACCGCGCTTAACATTATACATGCCATAGTAGTCCGAAGGTATGCGATTTGTTTTTTCAACTGCTTCAGCCATCTTGTTAATAAGTGCCACGTAAAATTCTTCTGACATGAAATCCACCTCCAATAGCATTCGTTGCAGGCATTCCTGCAGCTATTCTTCTCAATTATTTTAATATTTAATATATATTAACACATTAAAGCTGAATTGTGTGATATTTTTTTGTTATTTTGCAGGATTTTTAAAATGATTCTGCAAAAAAACATTTCTAGTCCCATATTTATTTTCATATAGGTAATCTACCTTTCAAATAAAGTGTTTTTTTTACAATGCACTGATGTACTGAAATATAAACAAAAATACCAGATGCATAGCATCTGGTATTTTTGTTTATATTTTATAGAGACTGATATAACGGAAATTCACTTGTTAGTTTTTTAACCATTTCTGCAGCCTTCTCTATGTTGTTCTCCTCTATTACTACCCTTATAACCTCCGCAATAGTCTCCATTTGCTCTTCTTTCATGCCTCTGGTTGTAACTGCAGGAGTTCCGATTCTTATGCCGCTTGTAACAAACGGACTTGCAGTATCGAATGGAACTGTGTTTTTATTTACTGTTATGTGCGCTTCGTCGAGTCTCTTTTCTGCATCCTTTCCTGTTATCTCATGATTTCTAAGATCTACAAGTATAAGGTGGTTGTCTGTTCCTCCAGACACTACTCTGAAACCTTTATCAACAAGAGCTTTTGCCAGAGCTCTGGCATTCGCTATTACCTGCTGCTGGTATTCCTTGAAACCGTCGCTTAGTGCCTCCTTGAAGCACACAGCCTTTGCTGCTATAACATGCTCAAGCGGTCCTCCCTGAAGTCCCGGGAATATGGCCTTGTCTATAGCCTTGGCATGCTCTTCCTTGCAAAGTATTACGCCTCCTCTTGGTCCTCTTAGAGTCTTGTGAGTAGTAGATGTAACAAAATCTGCATACTCGCATGGATTCTGATGAAGTCCCGCAGCTACAAGACCTGCTATGTGGGCCATGTCAACCATAAGCAGCGCGCCTACTTCGTCTGCTATTTCCCTGAATCTCTTAAAGTCTATCTGTCTTGGATAAGCAGTTGCTCCTGCAACTATCATCTTTGGCTTTTCTCTCTTTGCTATTTCCAAAACCTCGTCATAATCTATAAGCTCATCTTCTTGTCTAACCCCATAAGGTATGAATTCAAAATATTTTCCTGAAATGTTTACCGGCGAGCCGTGAGTAAGGTGCCCTCCCTGAGAAAGGTTCATTCCCATAACTTTGTCTCCATAGTTTAGGAATGCAAGATATACTCCCATATTAGCACTGCTTCCAGAGTGCGGCTGAACGTTGGCATGTTCTGCACCGAATAGCTTTTTAAGTCTTTCTATGGCGAGCGATTCCACAACATCTACATTTTCACAGCCACCGTAGTATCTCTTGCCAGGATAGCCTTCAGCATATTTGTTTGTAAACTGGCTGCCCATAGCCTCCATAACAGCTTCCGAAACAAAGTTCTCAGATGCAATAAGCTCGATGTTAGTGTTTTGCCTTGTTATTTCTTTTTTAAGAGCCTCATACACATCGATGTCTACATTCTTCAAATTAGTAAAATCCATAATTCTATCCCCTTTTCAAATTATTCTTAAAATAGCGCATGTCCACGCTGAAATAACATACGACCATTATAATACACTTTTTGCATTAATGCCACGTTTTTTTTAGCAATAATGAGCATTAATATTCGTGAAAACGTTATTTGTAACATACTAAATAACCTTGTTAATTTTATGATATATACTGTTATTTTTCGACACTTTTAATCTAGCATTTTTTATTAAAATATATTTATATGTCTATATAATATATTTATCTTAATATTCGGGTTTTAATCTATATTCATTTATTTTTTCGTATTTATTTTTTTATATTTAGTTTTCAAAAAAATTTTTCTATAGCTCGCAAAAAAACGAATTTCTGTTCATATTTTTCATAAGCAGCTTTCATTATTGAAGTTGCTGTTTACATATAATATAATTCTTCTATACTTGCTTCTTCGCATTACTGCTAAGGCAATGCTCTATAGGCTCAGTTCAGCATATTATTTTAACAGAGGAGGAGTCATTTTTGCTTAAAAATGAAGTTTTGCAGATAGCCCTGTATTCAGGCGAAATAATGCTAAAAAGCGGAGCCGAAACATACAGGGTTGAAGATATTATAGATCGCATGTGCAAATCCAAGGAGCTCCATGAAGTCAGCTCTTTTGTTACCCCAACTGGACTTTTCGTGTCCGATAACAAGACCAGAGAAAGCACCTCAATAATAAAGAGGGTGAAAAACCGAAAGATTGACCTCGATAAAATATCACAGGTCAACAACTTTGCAAGAAGCTTTGTGAAAAGTGAAATTCCATATGAAGAGGCTATGAATAAATTGAAAAAAATAGACAACACGCCTAAGTTCCACCCGGCTTTAACTCTTATTCTCATAGGGCTTGCTGCCGCTTTTTTCACGCTGCTGTCCGGCGGTAAACCCCTCGATTTTATAGCTACATTTTTTGTAAGCATAATTTCGATTATAGTCTTCTGGAGCATAGATAGGCTTAGTGATACGCAATTCCTGTCCACAACGGCCAGCGCCGCTGTAATTTCGCTATGCTCTGTAATATCCTCCAAAATAGGTCTTGTGACGAGCTTTGACATGATTATTGTAGGCGCAGTTATGCCTCTTGTGCCAGGAGTTGCTTTGACAAACGGCATAAGAGACCTCATATCAGGAGATATAATATCTGGCATATCCCGCGTATTCGAGGCAGTAATGATAGCCGTTTCCATAGCCGTGGGCGTAGGCTTAGTGCTCGGTTTTTGGACAGGTGTTTTAGGAGGTTCGCTCATATGATATTTAAACAGTTTTTATTCTCGTTCATTTCTACCGTGGGCTTTAGCGTTTTCTTCAATGCGCCAAGAAGCTCGGTGCCTTACGCAGGCTTTACTGGAGGATTTGGCTGGATAGCCTACTATATTTTGAAATCCGCTGGATATATTGCACCCTTAGCCAGCCTGGCCGGCGCAATCGTAGTCGGAACGCTTGGCGAGCTGTTTGCCCGCATTGATAAAAAACCTGTAACTGCCTTCGTGGTCCCAGGGATTATACCTCTAGTACCCGGATACGGCCTGTATTTAACAATGATAGGCCTCTTAAACAACGATTACACCTCGGCCATACAAATCGGTAACGAGACCATACTGACGGGCGGCGCAATTGCCATGGGGATAATAATAGTTTCATCCATGGCCAAGATTTTCAAAAGCCAGAAAATCGTTGCATTGAATTCGATCAAAAAATAATAGCCGTAAAATAAAATCCCGAAGCCGCTCTCTTTTGAAAGCTGCTCCGGGATTTTCGGTTTTATCGGTCTTCTCTGAAATACGGCTCGCCCAGGCTCTGGGGCGCCATATTCTCTTTTGATTTTTTTGCCGACACTGCTATTAGCACTATTATTGTGGCAATATAAGGCAGCATGTCTATCATGTACTGCGATACCGCTATGTCGAATTTTTGTATTCTAAAGCCTACTATGTCAAGCCCCCCGAAGAATATTGCGCTGAGCATGGCTTTGTATGGATTCCACATGCTGAATATTACAAGCGCCACGGCAATCCAGCCTCTTCCTGATGTGACATTTTCCTGCCACGAAGGTATATATACAAGCGAAAGGTAAGCGCCTCCAAGCGCGCAAAGCGCACCACCCACTATTATATGGACGTACTTGTAGAGGGTGACGTTTATGCCGCTTGCATCTGCAGCTGCTGGATTTTCTCCTACTACTCTAAGGTTAAGGCCCAGCCTGGTCTTATAAAAATAAACTCCTGCAGCTATCGCCACTATAAATCCCATGTACACAAATATGCTCTGTTGGAACAGTACCGGCCCTATGAAAGGTATACTGCCAAGCAGAGGTATGTTAACAGCCGCAAAGAATTTGCTGATTCCTTCAGGTACAACCTGCCCCATTAGCGATTGTCCAGTGAAGCTTGCGACTCCCGTCCCAAGAATAGTAAGCGAAAGTCCCGTTACAACCTGGTTTGCGCGCAGTGTGACAGTAAGAAAAGCGAATACGAGGGCACCTGCTGCTCCTGCAAGCAGTGCTCCCATTACAGCCAAAAATGGATTGGCCGTTATAAGTCCGACTTGAAAGCCTGCCACAGCTCCAAGCAGCATAAGCCCTTCAACTCCAAGGTTGAGATTTCCGGACTTTTCAGTTATTATCTCTCCCACTGTCGCAAATAATAGTGGCATTCCGGCCTGCACGGCTGCGCTCAGAAAAGATATCAAAGCCATAGTTTTTGCTCCTTCCGTTTAATTAAATCAGGCAGTCCTTGCACCATCTTCATTATCACTTGGTTTTTCCTTTTTTATATCGATTTTATACTTTGAGAAGAATTCGCTTCCAAGTACAAATATTAGTATCATTCCCTGCAAAATTTGCGCCGCTGACTGCGGTATCTGGAAAGCCGTTTGAATGTATGCTCCGCCCTGTACAAGAGTTGCAAACAGGAACGAAACCAGCAGTATTATAGGCGCGCTGAGTCCTGAAAGCCATGCTACTATTATAGCAGTATACCCGACTCCTCCAGCAATCTCTATCGAAAGCGTGTTGCTTACGGCAGAAGCCTGAATCATGCCGGCAAGTCCGCATAATGCGCCGCTCATGAATATGGCTATTAGTGTGATCTTTTTTACATTCATGCCTGCATATAACGCTGTTGTTTCACTTTCTCCTATAACGCTTATCTCAAAACCTTTTTTTGAATATTTCATAAACACATATATCCCCGCTATAAACAGCAAACATATTATCCAGCCGGCGTGTATACCAAGTACACTCGGAAGCACGGCATTAGAAGAAAAGTTTGGTATCTTGGGGAATCCAAGTGCGTTCGGATCCTTCCAAGGTCCATACTGAAGATATGTGACCCACTGCAGCGCTATATAGTTCATCATAAGAGTAAACAGAGTCTCGTTGGTTCCAAGTCTTGCCTTGAAGAAAGCCGGAATAAGAGCCCAAAGCCCTCCGCCCACCATGCCAGCTACAATCATAAGCGGCATGAGCAGCGCCATAGGCATGCTTGGAAATTTGAGCGCAAAAAAACTCGCCAGAAAAGCCCCCATAAGTATTTGTCCTTCACCGCCTATATTCCAAAACTTCATTTTGAAAGCGATGAGTATTCCTAGAGACGTTATTGCAAGCGGTATGGTCTTTATAACAGTCTCGTTGAATCTGTAAAGAGAACCGAAACAGCCTTCAAGCATTGAGAAATAAACGCTGAAGGGGTTGTGTCCAAGAGAAAGTATGAATACAGTCGATGCCACGAATGCCAAAATGACAGCCGTTATCTTAATAGCCACAAGCTGCTGCTTTGAGGGCTCAGGCTTTTTTATTATTCTAAGCATCCGCATCCACTCCTTTCATTTCAATGCTTTCACCGGCCATAAGAAGGCCGAGCTCCTCTTTCGTACATGTCTTGGCATCCACTATGCCTGTTATCTTGCCTCCGCAAACAACCATTATCCTGTCGCAAAGCTCCATTAGAACGTCAAGGTCCTCGCCTACGAAAATCACGGCTACGCCTTTTTTCTTCTGCTCATTGAGAAGGTCATACACTGTGTACGCAGCTCCTATGTCAAGCCCCCTTGCAGGATATGCCGTAATTATAAGATGCGGATTAAGGTCTATTTCCCTGCCCAGCAGCACCTTCTGAATATTGCCGCCTGAGAGCTGCCTTACTGGATGGTGTATTCCAGGAGTGCTTATGTCAAGCCTCCTCACTATGTCTCTTGCCTTGTCTGCTACGGGTTTCCTTTTTACAAAGGCGCCCTTTTGCCTGTGGTACTCCTTAAGCAATATATTGTCTACTATGTCCATGGAAGCCACCAGACCCATGCCAAGTCTGTCTTCAGGCACAAAGCTCATGCTTATGCCCATCTTTATTATGTCCCTTGGGCTTTTGCCCACTATGTTTTCTTCCTCGTATATGATCTGGCCTGATTCTACCGGATACACTCCTGCTATGCTTTCGCACAGCTCCTTCTGGCCGCTTCCCGCCACTCCTGCGACTCCGAGTATCTCGCCGCCGTAGAGCTCAAAAGACATGTCCTTTATTACCCTGGCGCCTTGTATGTCTAACGCGTTAAGATCTTTGACCATGAGAGTCTTCTTCTGTGTCCTTGCCTCAGGCCTTTCTATTGAAAGCTCTACAGCTCTTCCAACCATAAGGTCTGTAAGCTTTTGTGGGTTAGTATCTGATTTGTCTACTGTGCCAACTACTTCTCCCTTTCGAAGCACTGTTATCCTGTCGCTTATCTCCATTACCTCGTTGAGCTTGTGCGTGATTATTATAACGGCGCAGCCTTCCTTTTTCATGTTTCTGATGATGTCAAAAAGCTTTGTCGTCTCCTGAGGAGTGAGCACGGCTGTCGGCTCGTCAAGTATGAGTATCTTCGCGCCCCTGTAGAGCACCTTGAGTATCTCGAGTCTTTGCTTCTCGGCAACCGACATCTCGTACACCTTTTTGTCGGGATCGATCTCGAGGTTGAATCTTTGAGAAATCTCGCTTATTTCCTTTGTCAGACCCTTGCTATCGACAAATAGTCCGCCCTTTTGGCCGGCGATTATATTCTCCTTGGCACTCATTACATCTACCAGCTTGAAATGCTGATAGATCATTCCTATGCCCATGTCTATGGCATCTTTTGGATTCTTGAATGTCACCTGTTTTTCGTCCACATAAATAGAGCCGCTGTCAGGGGAATATATCCCTGACAGCATGCTCATGAGTGTACTCTTTCCGGCTCCATTTTCTCCAAGCAGCGAGTGGATTTCCCCCGCCTTGATGTCTATGCTTACATTATAGTTTGCTATAACAGTTCCAAATTGTTTTGTAAGTCCCTCTACTCTGATAAGAGAATTCGAATTCATAAAATCACCTGATTATTTTTTTATCTTGCCTTCAACGCCTTCGACAAACCAATCTATAGAAAGCATTTGCTCGTCTGTCAGCTTTTCGCCTTCCTTAACCTTTAGGTTTCCTTCGTTATCCTTTATAGGTCCTGCGAAAACCTCGAAGCTTCCATCTTTTATCTTGGCTTCTATTTCCTGAACCTTTGCAACCGCTTCAGCTGGCACAAGCTCTGTCATAGGAGCAAGCTGTATTGTTCCTGTCTCCATTCCGCCCCAGTAGCTGTCGCTCTTCCAAGTACCGTCCATTGCAGCCTTTACCTGCTCTGCATAGTATGGTCCCCAGTTCCATATTGGAGCTGTAAGGTATGCTTTTGGAGCCATTGCCTTCATGTCTGTGTTGTATCCTATAGAGAACGCGCCTCTTTCCTGTGCTGCCTGCTGTGGTCCTGCTGTATCCTGGTGCTGGGCTATTATATCCGCGCCTTCGTCAAGCAGCGAGTTTGCAGCGTCCTTTTCAGTTACTGGATCGTACCAGGTATGAGTCCATCTTACTACTACCTTGGCATCTGGATTAACTGATCTTACGCCAAGCGTAAACGCGTCTATTCCCCTTACTACCTCTGGTATTTCAAATGCTGCTACGTAGCCTATCTTGTCTGTTTGCGTCTTCAGCCCTGCCACAATACCCGAAAGATATCTTGCCTGATATTCCCTTCCGAAATAGTTTGTCATGTTTTCGCCCTGCTTGTAGCCTGAGCAATGCATGAACTTGACATCCGGATATTCCTTTGCAACCTTTTCAACATAGTCCATGTAGCCAAAGCTTGTTGCGAATATAACCTTCGCGCCCTGGTCTATCATGTCCTTCATTATCTTCTCAACCTCTGGTCCTTCCGGAACAGACTCTTTGTATATAGTTTCAACTCCGAGTTCTTTTTCAAGGTAAAGCCTTCCCTCATTGTGCGAATAAGTCCAGCCTCCGTCACCTATAGGTCCTACATAGATGAAGCCTACTTTCATTTTTTCATCTGCTTTTGATGTGTCTGCAGCCTTCTTTTCTCCCGAGCATCCTGTAAGGATTACAGAAAGCAGCATAACAAAAGACATTAAAAGTGCAACAATTTTCTTGTTCATTTTTTCTCCTCCTAGGCTTTTTTTAAGTCATAGATTTGATTTTAATGTTAACGCTTGAAATATGTAAAACCCTGCTTGCGCAGGCAAATCATCTGAAGCTTATACAGTCCTTGTCCATCTTGTCTATTATGGCAAGCGACTTGAGATTAATGCCCTTTGCCCTGAGTTCGTCTCCGCCCTCCTGGAAGCCCTTTTCAATTACAATGCCAACTCCGGCAAGCTTTGCTCCCGCCTGGTCTATTATATCCTTTATAGCTACTGCAGCCATGCCGTTTGCCAGAAAATCATCCACAAAAAGTATGCTCTCGCCTTCGCTCAGGTACCTCTTGGAAATCATAATGTTGTAGTGCTTAGCCTTAGTATATGAATACACCTGGCTTTTATACGTCTCTTTGTCCAGGTTCTTTGACTCGGTCTTTTTTGCAAATACCACAGGAACATTGAAATACTGAGCGCATATGCAGGCTATGGCTATGCCTGAAGCCTCGATTGTGACTATTTTGTCTATTTTTTCGCCCTCAAAGAGCTCCTTGAAACGTTTGCCTATCTGGTTTAAAAAATCCACGTCTATCTGGTGGTTAAGAAAGCTGTCAACTTTCAGTACTGCGCCGTCTTCCACGCGCGCTTCCTTCAATATCTTTTCTTCTACAAAATTCATACGCACAGCATCCTTTCGAGGTTTATTTGCTCTTAAAATAAAAAAGCCTGTCGCAAACAGACAGGGTTTAAAGCTTGGTGTCCCGGCATGCGATTTAAAAATAAAGTGGTTTGAACATGTAATTTACGGTAAGTTCAAACAGTTTTAGCATGCAAGACCTGTAAAGCCTAAACCTGTAGTCAGACCTCGTTACGGCAGTCTGGTAGATACTCGCGGGCCATATCCCCGCGATTATACAGGTGAACTATATTGATTTTTAAGCATTCATCATTCAGCCTATTTAATTTTAAACCATACATTGTGAAAAAGCAACCAAAAAAGCTTGTCGTATTATAAATACAATAATAAAAATGCCCGGCCCGAATTCGGGCCGGGATGCTTGTCACGCCGAGCCTACAGTGGCGCAAAAAATCTGTATATGCTAAGGAGCGCATAGCCTGTCACACCTGCTATCGTAGGCGTTCCAAACCATGCAAACAATATGTTTCTTATCGTCCTGTAGTTGACTGCCCTTGTCCCTTTTACAAGCCCTACGCCAAACACCGCTCCCACTATGGCCTGCGAAGTCGATACCGGTATTCCTATCCTGGCATAAATATAAACGACTACTCCTGCTGTTAGAACCGAAACAAAACCTGATACCGGAGAAAGCTGCGCTATGCCCTCGCCAACAGTCATCATAACAGGCCTTGAAAACGTCAGCACGCCGAGTGCTATTGTAGCTCCGCCTATGAGTTGAGCATTTCCTGTATCAATCAGACCCAGCCTGCCTGCATATACCGAAAAAACGTTTGCCACGTTGTTAGCCCCAAGCGAATACGCTGAAAATGCCCCTGCTATTATGTAGCCTGTCTTTATGAACCTGTCATAATAGGCAAACTCCATTATTCTCGATTCAAGATATTTTTCTATGAGCTTGTAAATTAAAAATCCTATAGCTGCTGCACCCAGCGGCGTTGCAAACCAGGCTCCGAAAAACTGCAGCGTGGCACTGAAATCAGCTTTTCCAATCACTGATGCCGTGCCCAGAATCGAGCCTATAATCGACTGCGAGGTGGACACCGGATACCTGAGCACCGTCATGATTATTACTGTTATGGCTGCTGCAAGCATCACTATAAATGCATATGCAGGACTCTCTATTCCGCTTGAATATGCATAACTGCTGAGCTTGTCGATTCCCTTGTCGCCGTCTATCAGGGCTCCAAGCATTACAAAAACAGCTATTATTGTTATAGCCGTAGAGTATTTGACTGCCCTTGTGGAGACTGCCGTTGCAAAACAGTTTGCGGCATCGTTGGCTCCAAGAGCCCAGCCAAGTATAATACCTGAAATAAGCGAAGGTGAAAACATAATTCATCAAACCTTTCTGGACACCATAATTCTCTCCAAAATATCGGATATGTCCTCTACTATATTCGAAACCTTGGCTATCTCTACCACAACCGACTTGAGCTGCATCTTTTCAGCAAGCTCCATGTCGGATTTGAATATCCGTCTTACAAGATCGAACTCTATGAGATCGATTTCATGCTCTATTGTATCTATTTCAATAAGCTCATCTCTTTTTTTATAAGCCTCCCATAGATTCGAGAGCATGCCGTCTATAGTGCTTCTGAGCAGTCCCAGCTGCCCTTTTGTCTTTTCATTTATAAGCAGCACGCTGCTCTTGTATGGCGTATCTATTGTTATGCATTCCAGGACTATCCTCTTTATTATATCCTCAGCCGCATTTGCCACCTTGTCAACTTCCTCTATTACCATTAGTATTTCTCTCCTGGATTCCGGAAGAAGAGCCCCACTGAGAAGCTCCTGTATTATTTTGTGTCTTATGCCGTCTGCATTCGACTCGGCCGCCGATACTCTGTTTATTATGTCAACGAGCTCCTCCTCCGATTCAGTTTCCCAGACCCTGCCCAGCCCATCTGTGAACATCGTGTAGCATTCTATCACGGCATCCAGGTGCTTCATTAAAAGATCTCTTATTTTTGTATCTTTTTTGAAGAAAAACGACAACATTCCCTATTCCTCCTCTATCTATATGTACATATGTAAATTAACTTTCAAAACTACCGGCTTTTGCCTTATAATGAATATAACGCTTAATGCTTCTAAAATCCAGCATTTTATGCTTTTATAGCTTTTCAAATTTTAATGCAAGGGGGATGTATTATGCAAAACATGGAAATATCTGAAATAGAGAAAAATATAGAATATCTCAAGCTGCTTTCAAAGCAGTATCCTTCCATACCATCGGTATGCTCGGAGATAATAAATCTGCAGGCCATACTCAACCTGCCCAAGGGCACTGAGCACTTCCTGACCGACATACACGGAGAATACGAGGCCTTTTCCCATGTCCTTAGAAATGCATCTGGCGTTCTAAAGCTTAAAATTGACGACGTGTTTGACGGTATTCTGAGCGAATCAGAGAAAAGGAGTCTTGCGACGCTTATTTACTACCCAGACCAAAAGCTCGATATAGTAAAGAAGAGCGGAGTGGACATGAAGGACTGGTACAGGGTTACTCTCCACAGGCTGATAAAGCTCTGCCATGTCGTTTCATCCAAATACACAAGATCCAAGGTCAGAAAAGCCCTGCCAAAAGACTTTGCGTATATAATAGAAGAGTTGCTCCACGAGGATGAGACACGAAAAGACAAACAGGAGTATTACAGCCAGATAATCAACACTATAATAAACATCAAAAGCGCCGACCAGTTCATATCAGCCATATGCAGACTTATACAGCGACTTTCGGTGGACAGGCTTCATATAATAGGTGACATATACGACAGGGGACCCGGAGCCCATATAATAATGGATGAGCTGCTTGAGCACCACAGCGTCGACATCCAGTGGGGAAACCACGACATAATCTGGATGGGAGCAGCAGCCGGCTCTTTGGCATGCATGGCGAATGTTATAAGAATATGCACAAGGTATGCCAACCTTGAAACACTGGAAGAGGGGTACGGTATAAACCTCATGCCTCTTGCCACCTTCGCGCTTGAGTATTATTCTGATGACCCATGTACACAGTTCGCGCCAAAGCTGCCCCAGGACACATCATTCAAGGAAAAGGACCTTGACCTTATTGCAAAAATGCACAAGGCCATTTCAATAATACAGTTCAAGATAGAAGGACAGATAATTAAAAGCAGCCCGCAGTACAATATGGAAAAGAGACTTCTGCTCGACAAGCTGGATTTGGAAAACGCCACGATAGAACTCCCATCGGGCGTATACATGCTAAATGACACCAACTTCCCTACTCTCGACCCTGAAAATCCTTATCAACTTACGCCTGATGAAGATGAGCTTGTGAAGAGGCTTTCAACATACTTCAAGAACAGCGAAAAGCTTCAACGCCATGTGAGGTTCCTGTATTCAAAAGGCAGCATGTATCTGAAGTTCAACTCGAACCTCATGTTCCACGGCTGCATACCGCTCAATGAGGACGGCAGTTTCAAAAAAATCAGAATCGGCGGCGACGAGTACAGCGGAAGGAGTCTGCTTGACAAGTTCGACACCCTCGCCCGTGACTACTACTTCGACAAGGAATCTTTATCCGGCGACTACGGAAGTGACATAATGTTCTACCTGTGGTGCGGAGAGTACTCGCCGCTATTTGGAAAGGACCAGATGACAACGCTAGAGAGGTATTTCATAAACGACAAGCTGCCCCACAAGGAAAACAAGGACTTCTACTATACTCTTCGCGACAGCGAGCAGATTTGCATGGCCATACTCGAGAGCTTCGGCCTCGACGAAAACTCCCACATAATAAACGGCCATGTCCCTGTGAAGGCGAGAAAAGGCGAAAGCCCCATTAAGGCTAACGGAAAGCTGCTTGTCATAGATGGAGGGTTTTCAAAGGCTTATCAGGCAGAAACCGGTCTTGCCGGATACACACTCATTTACAACTCTTATGGCCTTAGGCTTGCAACACATGAGCCCTTTGAATCCACAGAAATGGCCATAAACGGGGAACAGGATATAAAATCCACAATTGCGGTACTTGAAAAGACTCATAGGAAATACGTCATGGATACCGACATTGGAGTTGAACTTAAGGGGCAGATAAATTATCTTAATCTGCTGCTGGCTGCATACATGAAAGGCGCTATAAAAGAGCAGGAATAAAAAAAACAATAACCCTTTGCACAGAGGCGACTCGCCTTTAATGCAAAGGGTTATTGTTTTCCATATTTGAAGGTTATCTGTGCCTTAGAGAACCTTCTCATCTCCCTGAGATTCCTTCGCACATCCTGGTTGTATATGAACACAAGCGAAAATGCCTCCCACAAAAACACCCAGCCGCCTATGAATATTCCCTCCAAGAGTATGCTCATGAGCACATTCTCGCTTATTCCGGTATCTTGAAGAGTGTATGCGGCCGAAAGAAATACAAATGCCATTACTACGTATATGGCACTTTTTTTGTTTCTTTGTCGTAAATCTTTTGATTCCAAATGTGTCAGAAATTCAAAGTTGTTTTTAATGGCCTCCTGGGTGAGCTTTTCTTTTTTGGAATTCTTAACAGACTCGGGCAGATGCAGCAAAATCTCGAGCGGGTATCTAAGTGGTATGTCATGGGCGCACTCTTCAAGGAAAAATTTGAATTCAGGCTCTATGTCCCGCCATCTTACAGGAGAAGGGTCCCAACCATTTAATATCTCTGTGTAGTCATCAAGAGATGCCTCAATGATGTACGCTTTTGCTTCATCGTCATACTTGTATACCTTCCGGAAGTAGTCCATCTTCTTTTTCATGCACTCGTCCTCCATGCTCATACTTCTGAGATCTTTTATATTAATACCCTGAATTTGCCTTTAAAATGCATTTTATTCTTTTCGCAGCTAAACGCATGTGCGATTGCCGTGCCTGATTGTTTTTAGCCTCAGCTGTTTTGGGTATCATATGACTGGCTTGATTTGCGGCGCTTTACTGGTAAACTTATTTATTGTTTACCTTAATCAACTACAAGGAGAATTCCAATGAAGATATCAAGCACCAAGAACATCTCACAGAAAACGGGGCTGCCTCCGGGGTCGCTTGTCCATGTGGGTAACCATATGCAGGGGCACACTGATATTGAAATAATTCAGTTTAACGAAGACTCCCTGGCTGAAATCACTCCAAAATCTGCAGATGAATGCTTCAAACAGCTATCGCCCGACACACTCACTTGGATAAGGATAACAGGCCTTGGCGAAATCGACAAAATCGAACAGATAGGCTCTGATTTTGGCATACACCCTCTGCTGCTTGAGGACATACTTAACACCTCTCACAGAATAAGTATTGAGGATTTTGAAAGCTATATATGCACGATATTCAAAATACTCAGCTACGATGAGTCCTCCGGCCATATAGAACGCGATCAGGTGAGCCTTATATTTGGCGAAAATTTCGTCATCTCATTCCAGGAAAGACCAACAGCCATATTTAATCCAGCCTTAGACCACATAAGAAATCCCAAGAGCAGACTCCGCAAAATGAAGTCCGACTACCTTTTTTACACCCTTATGGACATGGTTGTTGACAACTACTTTGTACTCGTAGAAAAACTCGGCGACATGCTTGAAGTCCTCGAAGAAGAAATCATTGAAAATCCAAGCTACGCTACCATAAACAAACTCCATCTTATGAAGCGCGAAATGATACACCTTAGAAAGGCTATCTGGCCATTCCGCGAGGTACTCAATCGTCTGCAAAGAAGCGACTCAGAGCTGATTTACGACTCGACGCTCATGTATTTCAAGGACGTTTATGACCACATAATACAGGTTCTAGATACAATAGAATCATTCAGGGACATACTTTCAGGCATGGTCGACATATACATTTCCATTTCAGGAAACAAGATGAACGAGATAATGAAGGTGCTTACGATAATGTCAACCATATTCATTCCGCTGACCTTTCTAGCAGGAGTTTACGGCATGAACTTCAAATACATGCCCGAGCTGGAGCTCCCATGGTTTTACCCCTGGTTCTTCTATGGAATGCTAGCTGCCATAGCGCTTGCCATGCTTGCTTTTTTCAAGAAAAAAAGATGGATTTAAAAATGCATATAGAAAAAGACAGGATTTAAGCTTTTAAAATGCCCATCCTGTCTTTTTGATTTATTAGAATCCAGGCTCAATGCCGTCCTCTTCGAGTATAAGCCTCGAGGATATCTTTCCCGATTCGTATATTGTAGGCAGACCACTTCCAGGATGAGTTCCGCCTCCGACAAGATAGCAGCCTTGAAATTCCTCGAATCTGTTGTGTGGCCTGAACACTAGCATCTGAGCTATGTTGTGCGCCAGATTAAAGGTTGCGCCTTTGTAAACGCTCTTTTCGCTTTCCCAATCTAGCGGGGTTATTATCTTTTCCTCCAGTATGTGACTTTCTATGCCGCTGTAGCCTCCGCGTTCCTCCATTATACTTATTATCTTGTCTCTGAAGGCTTTCTTTTCCTTCTCCCAGTCGATGCTTGAATTGTTGTTTGGAACAGGCACAAGCACATACATTGTAGATTTGCCTCCGGGAGCAAGCGTTGAGTCAGTAAGGCACGCATTCTGCACGTATACTGATGGATCCTTTGAAAGCACGAATCTTTTGGATATGTCGTCTATGTTCTCCTTGTAGTCTTTGGAAAACAATATGTTGTGGTGGCTCCCGCATTCGTAGAGCTTGTCCAGTCCGAGATAAAGCATGAATGTTGAGCAGGAATACTTCTTCTGCCCGAGCTTCTCATCTGTGTACTTTGGCCTGTGCTCTTCTTTTACCATATTCTTCATGGCATGAGCAAAATCCGCATTCACTATTATATGGTCGGCACTGACTGTTTCTCCGTTTTCAAGCAGCAGGGATTGAGCTTTCTTATCCTTTACAACCACCTCTTTCACGGGCATTTCAAGGTGTATACTGCCTCCGTTTTCTTCAATAATCCTGGCCATCGATTTTGATATCTCATTTAAGCCGCCTATCGGATGATATATGCCTCCCCCATGCTCTATATACGATATTATGCTGAATGTCCCCGGACACTCCCACGGCGACATGCCCAGGTATTTTGCCTGGAATGTGAAGGCCAGCCTCAGATTCTCGTCTTCAAAATACCTGCCAAGATGATCGAACAGACTTTTATGCGCATCCAGCCTTGGTATGGCGCTTATGAATCTCGCCTTGAAAAAATCAGCAAACGAATCGTACGGGACCTGAAGGCAGGGCACGAGTGCGTCGAACTTTTTCTTTTCCTCTCTCAGAAATTCCTTGTACTTAGCAAAAGCCCCCGGGAAATTGGCTTCAAGCTCGGCCTCCATCTTTTCAAGGTCATAAGTCGGATAGAATTCCCTTCCATTTGGCAGCAAAAGCCTATACATGGGATCTATCCTTTTTATGTCCAGATAGTCCTTCGTCTTCCTGCCCGCTATTTCAAATACCTCTTCGAGTATAAAGTCCATCATCAGAAAAGTCGGCCCAAGGTCAAACTTGAAATCGCCCAAGATAAGCGATGAGTTTCTTCCGCCTATATACTCGTTTTTCTCATATATATCCACCTGGTAACCCTTGCTCGAGAGTATCACGCCTGCAGTCAAGCCTCCCGGGCCGGCTCCAACTATTGCCACTTTCTTTTTCATACCCATCCCTCCATCAATCTTCCTGGCCCTTTAGCTCACCTATGAACTGCCTCATGTCCTCCATGAGCACCGCATTCGGATTGCACTTTAGCACCATTCCATCCAGATACATCAGGCTCTTAATGATTGGATACATGCCCTTTTCAAACACCATTCCGCTGTTTACACCAAGCTTTATCGTATCCATCATCTTCCTTGTCAGACTAACTTGTGACACGCTCTTTCCTGTAAAATCCGCATACAGCTTCATGAACTTCTCCCTGTAGTCATCGTATTTTTCCCCGCTTATTTCAACATCGGCCATTTCATTAAGGCTTCTGGCGCATTCGCCGTAGTTATAGAAGCTGAGATTTTCCATGAACCTGAAAAGACCCTTTTTAATCTTGGTCCCAACCAGTCCAAGCGCCCCGGTGTCTACAAAATACATGTCATTTCCCTTCAGTATTATATTGCCGGGGTGTATGTCTCCATGAAAAGTGCCTACGTTAAAAACATAAAAACCGTGTATGTGGAACAGCTCCAGGAGATTTTCATAGTCGAGCCTTCCCTCGCTTAAAAGCTTGTCAAAGGTCTCCCCTTCTATGAACTCGCTCACGAGTATGTTTTCGTTTGAGAGCTCCTTGTATACCTTTGGGAACTTTAGCCTTGAAAGGTCATGCCTGGCCATGTTGTCGCTTTTTATCTCCTCTAGTATGTCCCTGTGGGCTATCTCGTTCAGGAGGTTGAGCTCGTCGAGCGTATACTTTTCTATGTTTTTTAGAATCCCTAAAGGATCTGCCACCTTGTCGAGCTTTGGATAGAAGAATATTGCGGTTTTGAGGAATGACTTCAAGCTTTCAACGTCTTTTTTGAAACTTTTCTTGAAATCTTTTTTAACAAGCTTTACAACTACCTCTTCCCCGGTCTTTAGCCTTGCCCTGTGCACCTGTCCTACAGATGCGGATGCAAGGGGCTTCTCTTCGATATATTCAAAATTGTCCCTCCAGCCCGCCGGAGAATAATAATTTATGAGGCTATTTACCTTCTCAGGCGGTATTTTTGTATTGCTCGAATAGAGCCTTGAGAGGTGGGCGCATGTCTCCTCATTTAGAAAGTCAATCCTAAGGGCAAATGTCTGGCCTATTTTGACGGCCAAAAGCCCCTGTTTTTCTATCCACTCAAGATCAGGCAACTTTTTGCCGTATATGCTTTTAATGAGCCTGACAAATCCAACCCAGTTCATGATATCACCCGCCTTTTATTTTTTATGGTAGCTATACTCTGGTTATCCTGCAAGCCGACTCAAGCACCTTTTTCTTGATATACTCAAGATTAATAGTTGTTAGCATCCTGTTTTCCATGAGAATCTTACCGTTTACTATAACAGTATCTACGTCAACCGCCTGAGCAGAATACACTACGGCAGATGACATGTTGTGTACAGGCTGCATATGGGCAGCCCCCATGTCAACAAGTATGATGTCGGCCGCCTTGCCTTCCTCGAGCGAGCCCGTCAAGCCCGCTATTCCCAGCGTTTTCGCCCCGCTGAGAGTTGCCATTTTTATTACTTTCTCCGCACCCATTGCCTGCGGGTTTTCAGCTATTCCCTTGTTGATGAGCGCTGCAAGCTTCATCTCCTCCAGCATGTTCTGGCTGTTATTGCTGCAAGCGCCGTCTGTACCAAGAGATACGCAAATCCCCTTTTGAAGCATGGCTTCAATCGGAGCGAAACCGTTCCCAAGCTTGAGATTGCTTGCAGGGTTGTTGAGCACGCAGACATTATTTTGACTGAGCAGATCTATGTCCTCGCCTGTGACATGCACGCAGTGCGCGGCAAGTGTCCTGCCTTCAAAAATGCCCAACTCCTGCATATGCCTCACCGGCGTTTTTTTATTTCTTCGAATACTCTCCTCTACTTCGCTTCTGCTCTCGCTAAGGTGTATGTGCAGTCCTGTTCCAAGCTCACTTGCAAGCTTGGAGGCCTCGATGAGATAGTCGTCCGAGCATGTGTACGGCGCATGCGGAGCCACCATAACTCCGATCCTGCCATCCGCATTTTTACTCCACTTGTGGAACAAATCGGCAGTCTTTGAAAGCTCCCTGTCCCCATCCCTTGTTCTGTCAAATAGCGTGTTAGCCACAAACCCACGTATGCCCGAGTCTGCGGCCGCCTGCGCCACGGAATCTGCAAATTCGTACATGTCGTTGAAGCATGTAGTACCTGACATTATAAGCTCCGCTATGCTGAGCATGCTTCCCCAGTATATGTCCTCTTCGCTGAGCCTTGCCTCCACAGGCCACACCTTTTTTTCAAGCCATTCCATAAGAGGCATATCATCTGCGTAATTTCTCAGAAGCGACATAGGCAGGTGCGTGTGAGTGTTTATGAGCCCTGGCATTGCCATCATGCCCCTCGCATCTATTTTTTTGACCGCCGTGAAGCCTTCAGGCGCCTTGCCTATGCTTTTAATCTTGCCACCTTCTATTGCGATGTCGCCTTTAACAAATTCTATCCCTGCAGCCGTAAAAAGCATAATGTTGGCCTTTTCAACGAGAATTTTCATTCTATTTTCTCCTTTAGATCATATCCCCAAAATCTCCCTTTAATTTGCTACGCTCTAGAATACTGAAATGCCATCGCTCGCTACAATCCCCTTGATCAGCTTCGGTTTTTCGACAATGCCGCCAGAAATTCCATATGCTGACATTATGATCTGCCGTGCCTCCTGTGCCCTTTGCATGTCATTTGCATGAATTGTCGCCAGCATCTCGCCTTTGTCGATTCGGTCTCCAATCTTTTTATGCACCAGAACACCCACCGAAATGTCTATTTTACTCTCTTTTGTCTCCCTTCCGGCTCCGAGCACAAGCGCTGCCCTTCCTATCTCGTCGGCCGCTATGGACTCTACATACCCTTCCCATTCAGATATTACCGCAAGCTTGAAGTTGGCCTTTTTCAGCCTGGAGGTATCCTCAATGCAAGATGCGTCACCGCCCTGGGCCTCTACCATTTCCTTTAGCTTTTCAAGGCCCTTGCCCGACTTTATGAGCTCTTCAAGCATGTTCCTGCCCTCTTCAATGCTGTTTGCCCGGCGTCCGAGCAGTAACATCTGGGCTCCGAGAGCAAGCGAAAGCTCTTTAAGATCCTGCGGTCCTTCTCCTCTCAAGGTATCTATTGCTTCTATCACTTCAAGCACATTTCCGACCGCATTCCCAAGCGGCTGGCTCATGTCCGTCACAACGGCCACAGTCCTTCTGCCGACGTTCGATCCTATTTCCACCATTTCCCTGGCCAGCTCAAATGCGCTCTGATCATCCTTCATGAAGGCTCCGCTCCCTGATTTGACATCCAGCACTATGGCGTCGGCGCCGGATGCTATCTTCTTGCTCATAACGCTGCTTGCAATGAGCGACATGTTGTCTACAGTGGCAGTGACATCCCGAAGTGCGTACAGTTTCTTGTCTGCAGGAGCCAGATTGCCTGTCTGGGCGCTTATAGCTATACCCGTTTTGTTTACATTGCTTATGAACTGCTGTATGGTCATACTCACATTGAAGCCCGGTATGCCTTCAAGCTTGTCTATAGTTCCTCCTGTATGGTCAAGACCCCTGCCAGACATCTTTGCAACTGGAACGCCTGATGCTGCAACAAGAGGCGCAACTACAAGGGTAGTCTTGTCGCCGACCCCTCCCGTGCTGTGCTTGTCGACCTTTATCCCGTCTATTGGCGCAAGATCGAGCATGTCTCCGCTTCTTGCCATGGCCATTGTCAGATTGGCCGTCTCCTCTTTGTTCATCTTCCTGAAAAATATCGCCATCATAAGCGCTGAAACTTGATAGTCGGGAATGTCTCCCCTTGTATAGCCCTCTATGAAAAATTCTATTTCCCGGGCTGTCAGTTCGCGTCCGTCTCTTTTGCTCTTGATTATATCGTACATTCTCATATGGCCAGCCCTCCGCATATTAGTCTGTATTATTGAAAGTCGCAATCACAGCTTTTCTATTGTCATGGACAGAAGGCTTATAAAGTTTTCCCTGGCCATGCTGGATGTCCTTATTACTTCGCTGTGGTCAAGCGGCTGATCAAGTATTCCAGCGCCCATGTTTGTAACGCACGATATACCTATAACCTTCATACCGCTGTGCACGGCGCATATCACTTCAGGCACAGTCGACATGCCTACTGCGTCCGCTCCAAGCGCTCTAAGCATCCTGATTTCAGCCGGAGTTTCATATGCCGGCCCCCCCATGCATGCATAGACACCTTCATTGAGCTTTATGCCGTTTTCAGCTGCCGCCGACCTTACAATTCCCCTTAGCCCCTCGTCATAGGCATTGCTCATATCGGGAAAGCGCACCCCGTAGCCGTCCATGTTTTTTCCCTTTAGAGGACTGTCAAATGTCATGTTTATGTGGTCGCTTATTAGCATGAGCTCGCCCGGGTTGAAATCCTTGTTTACCGCTCCGGATGCGTTGGTCACTATGAGTGTCTCCACTCCAAGAAGCTTCATAACCCTCACCGGCAGCGTCACATCCTTCATGTCGTAGCCTTCGTAGTAGTGGAACCTGCCCTGCATAACTACAACCTTCCTGCCGCTCAAACTCCCAAACACCAGCCTGCCGCTGTGTCCTTCCACGGTTGACACCGGGAACTTCGGTATTTTCGAGTATTCCAGGGCTATTGCACCTTCAATCCTTTCTGCCAATTCGCCAAGCCCCGAACCAAGTATAATGGCTATTTGGGGAAGCGGCTCCCCTATCTTGTCCTTTATATATTCAGCCGCCTTTAGTATCCGCTTTTCGTATGACACCCAAAACACCATCCTTGTTTGTTATTTCCCTTCTCCGCCCCTTACAATGTCTACAGAAAGGCTCGCCCCTATCCTTGTGGCTCCCGCCTCCACCATGCGCATGGCATCCTCGTATGTCCTTATTCCACCAGAGGCCTTTATACCAAAATCCGGTCCCACAGCGCTTCGTATAAGCGCTATGTCCTCCTCGTTGGCGCCTGATCTTGAAAAACCGGTTGATGTCTTTACGAATACCGCACCGGAATCCTTAACCAGCTTGCTGGCCTTTGCTATCTCCTCCCTTGAAAGCAGGCAGGTTTCTATTATGACCTTAACAGCTGCATCTTTTGCAGCCTCAACAACGCTCTTTATGTCTTCAAGCACCATGTCGTAATCTCCGTCCTTGAACGCGCCGACATTCATAACCATATCTATTTCCCCCGCACCTGACTCCATTGCAGTCCTTGCCTCAAAGGCTTTTGCCAGTGGGTGCATTGCTCCAAGAGGGAAACCGACCACGCAAGCAACCTTTACGCTGCTGCCCTTTAACATGCTGCATGCATATTCAACATTGCAGCCGTTAACACATACGCTTGCGAAGCCGTATTCCACCGCTTCGCCACATACCCTTTCTAGTTCGCTTTTTGAAGCATCAGGCTTTAATATTGTATGATCTATCAATCCAGCTAAATTCAATGATATCACCTCGTTTTATTTTCCTGATACAATAATACCCATTTTGCTGTCCGTATCCACCAAGGATTGCATATAAACCTGTCTTTGTTTTATAATATTAAAAAAACAAAATGCGTTTACACTATGATTCAGTGGTATAAATCATAATATGGAAACAAAGACACTGTAGCTTTATATCACACAACATACAGGAGGTTTGACATGGAAAAACAAGTGGACATCGACTGGGGCAAACTTGGTTTTGCCTATATGAAAACTGATTACAGGTTTATCTGTTCCTGGAAGGATGGCAAGTGGGGCGAAGGTGAACTTGTAGAAGACAACATGCTAAGGATAAGCGAATCTTCAGCAGCGCTTCACTACGGCCAGCAATGCTTTGAAGGGCTCAAGGCGTATAGGAGAAAAGACGGCAAGATACAGCTTTTCAGACCCGACCAGAATGCCAAGCGTCTCAACAGCAGCTGCAGAAGGCTCTTGATGCCTGAGCTGCCTGAGGAAATATTCATAGAGGCCTGCAAAAAAGTTGTTCAGGCAAACGAAAAATACGTACCGCCTTACGGAACCGGAGCAACTCTGTATCTTCGTCCTTTTGTAATAGGAGTTGGCGACAATCTCGGCGTCAAGCCGGCGCCCGAATTCATTTTCTGCGTGTTCTGCGTGCCTGTAGGTGCTTACTTCAAGGGCGGCCTGGCACCTGTAAACTTTATGGTGTCAGACTACGACAGGGCTGCTCCTTACGGAACAGGCGCTGCTAAGGTTGGCGGAAACTACGCGGCAAGCATGCTGCCTCACGAACTCGCTGTCAAGAAAGGCTTTGCAGACTGTATATATCTTGACCCTGCAACCCACACAAATATAGAAGAGGTAGGAGCTGCCAACTTCTTTGGGATAACAAAGGACAACAAATTTGTAACCCCTATTTCAGAATCCATACTTCCAAGTATAACAAAGTATTCGCTGATGCATTTAGCCAAGGATTACTTTGGAATGCCTGTAGAGGAAAGAGATGTGCCTGTAGACAGGCTTGACGATTTTGCCGAGGCCGGCGCGTGCGGCACTGCGGCCGTTATAACTCCTATAGGAGGAATAGAATATGGCGGCAAGCTTCATGTGTTCTTTAGCGAAACCGAAGTTGGACCTGTGACAAGAAAGCTCTACGATACGCTTTGCGGCATACAATTCGGAGATATAGAGGCTCCTGAAGGCTGGATAGTCGAGGTATAAAAACGAATAAGACATATACATCAAGGCTTCGGGATTTATTCCGGAGCCTTGATGTATATTTTGAAATTTTTAGATTTCAATATTGCAAATTGTACTCTACAATAAACATTTCCAAAGCTGCCTCAAACTATTGATTATTAGCATTATCAAAGTGTATAATAAGTTGATTAATAAAGATTTGTCATTTTAAATGTTTAATTATATTGAAAGGAGAAATATTATGCCAAATAAAATTCAAATGAAGACCCCTCTTGTCGAGATGGACGGAGACGAAATGACCAGAATAATCTGGAAGGAAATAAAGGACATACTTCTGCTTCCATACATAGACCTCAATACAGAGTATTATGACCTTGGACTTGAAAAGAGAGATGAGACTAACGATCAGATAACTATAGACTCGGCTCTTGCAACAAAAAAATACGGCGTTGCCGTAAAATGCGCCACTATAACTCCTAATGCTCAAAGGGTCACTGAATACAACTTGAAGCAGATGTGGAAAAGCCCTAACGGAACAATCAGAGCCCTTCTTGACGGTACGGTTTTCCGCGCTCCTATAACAGTAGACAGCATAAAGCCTTTCGTTAAGAGCTGGAAAAAGCCTATAACAATAGCCAGACATGCATACGGCGATGTATACAGAAATGTAGAATACAAGGTTGAGGGAAAAGGCAAGGCTGAACTTGTATTCACTTCAGAAAGCGGAGAGGTTTCAAGACATACCATATTCGATTTTGACGGTCCCGGAGTGATACAAGGTGTTCACAACCTGGACAAGTCTATAGCCAGCTTTGCAAGATCGTGCTTCAACTACGCACTCGATACAAAGCAGGAGCTTTGGTTCTCTACAAAGGACACAATATCAAAGATATACGACCATAGATTCAAGGACATATTCGACGAGATATTCGAAAACGAGTATAAATCAAAATTCGAAGAGGCCGGCATATCATACTTCTACACGCTAATAGACGATGTGGTTGCACGTATCATAAGATCCGAAGGCGGAGTAATATGGGCTTGCAAGAACTACGACGGAGATGTAATGTCAGACATGGTTGCATCGGCTTTCGGCAGCCTTGCCATGATGACATCGGTGCTCGTGTCGCCAGATGGCAATTTCGAATATGAGGCCGCTCACGGCACTGTTACTAGACATTACTACAAGCACCTCAAGGGCGAAGAAACTTCTACAAACTCCATGGCCACAATTTTCGCATGGTCAGGCGCCCTTAGAAAACGCGGCGAGCTGGACGGCACAGCCGAGCTTGTAGACTTTGCAAACAAGCTCGAGAAGGCTTCTATACAGACTATTGAAGAAGGTGTAATGACAAAAGACCTTGCCTCGCTTTCAGAGATCAAGGATATCAAAGTTGTAAACACTGTGGATTTCCTGAAAGAAATTGCAGCAAGACTCGAAAAAATGCTTTAAATGCTTGCAAAAGCCGCATTCCCATGTCAGGGATGCGGCTTTTATTTTTTTATTTGATTTATGTGCTTTTTTTCACAAAACTATTGACAACAAGACCATTATTTAATATCATATAAAACATATCAATCATATATGTTTTATATGATATAGGAGGCGATTAAATATGGCTAGAATTTATTCAAGCTTGACTGATCTTATAGGAAACACCCCGCTTTTGGAGCTTGCCAATTATTCCAGGCAGAATAGCTTGGGCGCCAGGATTGTTGCAAAGCTTGAGTATTTCAACCCTGCGGGCAGCGTCAAGGATAGAATCGGATATGCTATGATAGCAGATGCTGAATCGAAGGGACTCATCAATCCTGATTCGGTAATTATTGAGCCGACAAGCGGCAATACAGGCATAGGGCTTGCCTCGGTTGCTGCGGCAAAAGGCTATCGCGTAATACTTACAATGCCCGAAACAATGAGCGTCGAAAGAAGAAATCTTCTGAAAGCCTACGGCGCTGAGCTTGTACTTACTGACGGCTCGCTGGGCATGAAGGGAGCTATAGACAAGGCCGAGGAGCTCGCCAAGGAAATCCCCGGCGCTTTCATCCCCGGACAATTTGTAAATCCTGCAAATCCTGAAGTTCACAGGAAAACAACCGGACCTGAAATTTATGCAGACACAGACGGCCAGGTGGATATATTTGTATCAGGCATCGGCACGGGAGGCACAATTACAGGAGTAGGCGAATACCTCAAATCTCAGAATCCTTCAATAAAGGTAGTCGCTGTAGAACCTGCAGATTCGCCGATTCTTTCCCAGGGCAAGGCGGGCCCGCATAAAATCCAGGGTATAGGCGCAGGCTTTGTCCCTGCAACTTTGAACACCGGAGTTTATGATGAAGTCATAGCTGTCCAAAACGAAGAAGCATTTGCAACAGCAAGAAAGCTTTCCAAGGCAGAAGGTCTTCTTGTTGGCATTTCATCAGGCGCAGCTGTATTTGCAGCCACACAGCTGGCTTTGCGCCCTGAAAATGCAGGCAAAACAATAGTTGTGCTCCTTCCCGACACTGGCGAGCGTTACCTGTCAACACCGTCATTCCTCGAGTAACAGTATAATAACGATATCAAATGGAAAAAGCACCTGACGCGGCATTATTGCTCATCAGGTGCTTTTTATTTACTATATGTTATGTACTATTATGGTTGAACCTCTACAGCTACAGACTGATCCAGTATATCATCTGCTGAAGCTTCATCAGCTGCAGGCTGCTGTATCTCAGATGGTACGCCTGTGTCTCCTGAAACAGACTGTTCAGTTTCTGTTGATTCGTCAGTATCAGCGCCATCAGTCTGAGGCTCTTCAACCGCTGCTTCGCCATCCGAAGGAGCTTGAACTGACTCAGCTTCATCTGCAAGTTCCTCTTCGTCTATTTCAACCGTCTGAGTTTCCTCGTCCCATTCCACGCTCAATCCAAGGCTTTCCGCAATAAATCTTAGAGGCACAAAAGTCCTGTTGTTGAAGCTTTCCGCTGTTGCTCCAAGCTCCACTTCAGTACCACTAACTGTTGCAATTCCTTCTCCAAGCTTTATTACTATTTCAGTGCCATCCTTTGTTATCGTTACACTTTGCTCTTTCTGATTCCATACAACATTGGCGCCCATTCCTTCTGTCACAGCCCTTACAGGTATGAGCATACTGCCTTCCTTTATAACCGGCGGCACGTCAAACTTTAGCTTGGCTTTGTTTGATATTATGCTCTCAACTGGCATTGCTTTTACTCCAGGGTACTGGGCTTCAAGAGCCGTTGCCTTGTCTGTAATCTGCTGCAACTCTTCAGCCGTATATCCGCTTTTAGTGAGAGCCTTCAACTCTTTCTTAAGCTCTTTTACCTGAGCCATATAGGCCTTTTTTTCAGCCACAAACTGCGGCTGCTTTCCTTTTGCAGCATTTTCAGGCAGGTTGCTGTTCGTTTCCCCCTCAGCAGAAGCTTCCAGCTTGCCAGCCGAATCACTTTTTTTGCTGCCGGCAGTTTTTTCATTCTCAGCTTTTTCCGCCATCCCTACTTTCTCAGTTTTTACTGATGCCTTGGCCTTTGGAGTCTTCTTTGAATCAGATGGTCCTTTCGCCATTGCCACTGAAGAAAAAAGCAGCATGAAAACTACAAGCAGTGACATTATCCTTCTCATCCTTCGCATTATAACTTCCTCCTTTTTAATTTTAGGCATATAATCTCCAGATGATTTATTCAACCCTTTGGATTCTCTTCGGCAGCCCTGCCACCCTAGCTTGCGCCTTAGGCCCGTGGCTTTGCGTCCCTCCCTTTCGAGAGCTTTGCCATTTCGGAGATTAGATGTCTTGTGGATATATATATCCACAATTACTATTTTGAACTACCGCCACCTACACTAACGCTTAGAGGTGGACGGATTCCTAAGAATACCGCTCCAACGAGCAGTTTATTATTAGGCTAACCCCGTAGTTCCTACGGTTAGAAGCCTTAGGGCTTCGTTTTTAAGATTTATGCTTGCGTTAATATCTCTGTCATGGTTTGCTCCACATTCTAGGCAAGTCCACTCTCTGACAGAGAGATTCTTAACGTCTTTATTCTTGTAACCGCAATCAGAGCATAGCTGACTTGAAGCAAAGTTCTTAGCTACGGCGACGACTTGCTTACCGTACCAATTGGCTTTGTATTCAAGCATTGTTCTGAATTGTGCCCAAGACACCTCGGATATCGCTTTAGCTAGCTTGCCGTTCTTGAGCATGTTGGATACCTGCAAATCCTCAATGCCGATGATGTCGTGGTTTTTGACTATCTCGGTAGAGATTTTGTGCAGATAATCTGCTCTTGCATTGGCTATATGCTCATGTATTCTGGCAACCTTGACTCTTTGCTTATGCCAGTTATTTGAGAACTTGGTACGCTTTGATAGTATGCGTTGCTCTCTTGCAAGCTTTGCTTCAAGCGTTCTGAAAAACTTGGGATTCTCGTATGCTGTGCCATCTGAAAGTATGGCGAAATCTTTCAGGCCTACGTCTATTCCGCATGAAGAATTCGACTTGGGTAGCTCTTGCACTTCGCTTTCAACAAGCACAGATACAAAATATTTGCCGGATGGATTACGCCTTATAGTGGCACTCAGAATCCTGCCATTTATTTCTTTAGACTTAGCGAACTTGATTAGACCAAGCTTAGGCAGTTTGATTTTGTTGTCTACTATGGCTATATTGCTATTAGTACATTTTGTAGTATACGATTGCACTTTGTTTCTTTTGGATTTGAAACGTGGAGCATCATTCTGCTTCTTGAAGAAACGGTCGAAAGCATCACCAAGATTCTTCAGGGAGGATTGCAGCGCTATGCTGTCTACTTCCTTGAGCCACACAAGTTCTTTCTTGAGTTGGGTCATTTGCGCAGAGCAATAATTATATGTCAAGCCCTTGCCTGTTTGTCTGTATTCGTTATTCCAAGCATTCAGGAAGTGATTGAACACAAAGCGGCTACAGCCTATTGTTTTGGCTATCAGTTCTCTTTGCTTGCTATTTGGATATATACGGAACTTGTACGCTTTGCTAATTAGCATTGCTTTTCACCTCCTGGTGTGACATATAAGGCTGATTTCTGCTATTATATGTATACCCCTGGAGCAGACACAAAAAACACAACTTGAAAACATTAGACGATTCATCCCCCACCTAAGAGGAGGAGGGTATTCTCGCCCTAATATTGATAAATTATTACATTTTATGAATACATTAAATAGTTTGATAGTCCTAAACAAACATTAAAAAGTATAGTGAAGGCCTCCCGATTTCCCGGGAGGCCCTGATTTCTTTCCTATTTGTTATTTATGCCAGTAAATATCTTTTCCGCAGTTATCGGAAGTCTTCTGACATTGATTCCGCATGCATTGTAAACAGCCGCAGCTACTGCCGGCGGAGGTGTGTTTATAACGACCTCTCCTACTGACTTAGCACCGAAAGGACCTGTAGGCTCGTGGCTTTCCTCAAAATCCACTCTTATGCTCCTTATATCCTCCCTGCAAGGAATCTTGTATTGCATAAAAGAATCCGTTATCATCCTGCCCTTTGAAGTGTAAACAACATCCTCATACATTGCCATGCCTATGCCCTGCGCTATGCCGCCCTCCACTTGTATCCTTGCCAGATTGGGATTTATGACTGTACCGCAGTCAACAACTGCCACATAGTCTATAACGTCGAATTTGCCGGTTTCCTTGTCAAGCTCTATTTCCGCAAACCCGGCCACAAAAGGTGGAGGAGAGACGGGGCTTCCGTACGTTCCGCTGCCTGAAAGCTGCTTTGAAAGAGTACCCACAAGGAGCTCCTCAGCCAGCTTTCGTATCGAAATCGACTTTTCTCCGTTTGACGTAAACACCTTTTCTCCGTCAAATTCAAGCTCGTCTTCCAATGCATCAAGCTTCATTGCAGCCAAGTGCTTCATGTTTGCTATAAGCTCTTCAGCCGCCCGCACTACAGCCATGCCTGTTACATACGTCGTGCTCGAAGCGTATGAACCCGGATCGTATGGCGATATGTCGGTGTCCGAAGCGTTGACTACTATGTTGTCCATTTGAGTTTTGAGCGCCTCGGCCGCCATCTGGGCAAGTATCGTGTCGCTGCCCGTTCCCATGTCTGTAGCACCTACATACAGCGTGTAGCTGCCATCGTCGTTGAGCTTTATGTCTGCAGACGCAGTGTCTATATTGGCGATTCCCGAGCCCTGCATTGTCACTGCCATACCTACAGCCCTTACCTTATTTTCGGATATCTGCCTTGATGGGAATTTTTCATCCCAGCCTATCATTTGCTTTCCATTTTGTATGCATGCATCGAGAGTTGAGCTCTCCATTGTCTTGCCGTATGCTATAGTGCTTTCGCCCTCTTTTATGAGGTTCTTCAGCCTGAGCTCAGTAGGATCCATTCCAAGCTTATGAGCAAGCTCATTGACTGCGCATTCCTGCGCAAATGTGCCCTGCGTGGCTCCATAACCCCTTAGAGCTCCTGCAGGCATCTTGTTGGTATACACTGCGTGGCCGTGATATCTGAGGGCGACCGCCTTGTTGTAAAGCGGAAGAGTTTTTTGGCCTGCTACAGCAAAAACTGTAGGTGCATGCTCCCCGTAAGCCCCCGTATCCGAAAGGGCTTCCATGTCAACAACCTTTATTGTTCCGTCATTAGTCGCTCCAAGCCTAACCTTTATCCTCATGGCGTGCCTGCTCGTAGTGCAACTGAAGGTTTCCTGCCTGTCATATACTATCTTTGAAGGCTTGCCTGTTCTTAGCGTCACAAGCGCATTGAGTATCTCGACTGCCGCAGTCTGTTTTGCTCCAAAGCCCCCGCCAATTCTTGGCTTTATTACCCTTATCCTGCTTGCAGATATCTCAAGGGCCCTGGCAATATGCCTTCTGACATGGAAGGGTATCTGAGTTGACGATACAACTATTAGCCTTCCAGTATGGTCCAGATAGCTAAAAGACCTGAACGTCTCCATCATGGCCTGCGCCTGGGCCTGAGTGTAGTATGTCTGCTCGACAATTACGTCGCACTTTCCAAGCTCCTCTTCTATGTCGTTTCCAAACTCCGCCTTGTGGTATGTCGCTATATTCCTATCCTTGTCGAGACCTATGTCAAAGTTGCAATGCAGGTTGTCCTCGGGATGGACTATGGACTTGTGGCCTATGGCCTCTTCAAAATCAAGCACGGGTTCGAGCACTTCGTACTCCACCTTTATCATGCTTAATGCCTTTTCCGCAGTCTTTTCATCCTTTGCCGCCACAAGCGCAACCTCGTCCCCGACATATCTTACTATATCCTCAAGTATGAGCCTGTCATAAGGAGATGGCTCAGGATAGGACTGCCCCGCCAAAGTGAATCTCACATTGGGCACATCCTTATATGTCAATACGCACTCAACGCCGTCTTGAGCTTCGGCCTTTGAAGTATCTATTGTTTTTATTCTTGCAAAAGCATGAGGGCTCCTTAGCAGCTTTATAACAAGGGCATCCCTCATTGCAAGGTCGTCAGTATATACAGGCTTGCCTGTAGAAATGGCCATTCCATCTATCTTCGAGTAACCTTTGCCTACGATTTTTTTCATGTCCAAACCTCCGGTACAACGTATTTATAGCGGGAATTCTTATATGAATATTCCAAATGAATTCATCCATAGTTATATTATAGCTTTATACGATCAGCTTTGACAAATATTATCTTTGCACTCCTTCTCGGCCTCATGCTTTTTTTTCAGTAATGTATCTGCATCATCCGGGAGAATGATGTTAAGGAGTATCGCAACAAAAGTTGCTACTGCAACACCAGAGCCTTCAAAAAGCATCTTTAGCATGTGAGGAAAATGCTTGGATGCCTCCGGAACAAGGCTGAAACCAAGTCCAAGTCCCAGCGACACGGCGAGTATGGTTCCATTTTTTCCTCGCAGAGGCTCTTCAGTAACCTGATTAATGCCGCTTACAACCATCATGCTGAACATTACAACAGCAGCCCCTCCAAGTACGCTAGGCGGCATTACAGCCACAATTGCACCGAGTTTTGGGAAAAAGCCGGCCAGCAGCAGGAACATTGCTCCCATGGCGACGGCAAATCTGTTTATAACTCCCGTCATTGTTATTATTCCCACATTCTGGCCATATGATGTATTGGGAAGTACGTTGAACAGCGCCGCAAACGAAGTTCCCAGTCCGTCTGCTATGACTGCTCCAGACACCTCTCTGTCTGTAGCACATCTTCCTCCAATTCCTCCTGACACGATGCCACAAGTATTCCCAACCGTTTCAACTGTAGATATAACATTCATTACAAACATCGAAAGCATAGCGTCCAAATAGAATTCCATGCCAAACTTTAAAGGTACAGGCACAGCAAACCAGTGCGCATTTGCAACAGCTTCAAAGTTTATTTTACCCATTGGAATCGCAACAATGTAGCCAACTATAAGCGCTATCAGAACAGCCGACATGCTCGTCATTCCTTTTGTAAACTGCTTGAAGAATAGGAGCGTTGCTAGCACAACAGTGCCTAGCATTAGATTCTGAACAGATCCGAAATCTTCTGCACCGACTCCTCCGGCAAAGTATTTCATACCAGTTCCTATAAGCGAAAGACCTATGGCAAGCAGCACAATCCCTGTTACAAGCGGCGGAAAGTATTTTCTTATGTATTTAATGCCTAATCCTATAAAAAGCTGAAATATGCCTCCTGCAAAAACAGCTCCTAGCACCCCCGGAAGTCCATACTTCATGCCTATAGCAATGCATACAGGCAAAAATCCAAAACTTGTCCCCATTATTATCGGCAGCCTTGCTCCCACAGGGCCTATAGGATAGCACTGCACTAGCGAAACTATGCCAGCTACAAACATGGCGCACTGTATCAGGAATGACTTTTCTGCAACAGAAAGGTTAAGCACGCCTGAAATTATTATTATAGGAGTTATATTTCCAACAAACATTGCCAGCACATGCTGAAGTCCAAGTGGTATTGCTGTTGTAAGCGGCGGTTTTCCGTCCAGCTGGTAAATGAGATCCTTACTTTTTTCCAATTCCATACCTCCACTGATAATATCATATGATTTTTTTCAAACCAAATGCTATTATAACATATCTTTATATATAATCGAACATTAATTGTTGTCATTTTACTATAGTCTGCTATTTTTCAAATCCCGCATTGCGTTGAAGCCGCATGCATTCAGCCTCAAGTGTAATAAGCCGAGCACATTATCGAAAGAATCGATGCCCGGCTTATTCGTATTTATTTATTCTCGAAACTTATGCTGTCTATAACTGACAAGTCCGCGATGTCGTGTGATTTGATCTGGCTGTTTGAAATTGTATAAACATAATCACCAATATATATTATCCTTCTTATGTTTTTGTCACTTTCATACCAGTAGTCTCCCGCCTTGGCATAATCCTCCTGTGAAAGATGCGTAGCCCTCCCCCTGAGGCTGAAACCTTTTTGCATGTCAAGTGTATATGCGTACGCTCCCTGGTATGCGAATCTTACAACCCCATCAGATGACTTGCTCATTACCGTTACAGGAAGAGCCATGAGTGATTTTTCCTTCGAGAACAAAAGCGCCTTGTGATTGTCAAGCAGCTCCGAATATGTCCCGCTGTCTCCTATTATCACTTTGTATTTTTCTACAGGATTTGCAACATCGCTGACATCAATGAGCCCTATCTTCATCCCCTTTGTAACAAGGCCGTTTTTAGTCATTTCCGTCTCCTTGCCAAAGCCTATTATGTGGTTTTCATCATACGGATGCAGATAGTCGCTAAAGCCCGGTATCTTAAGGTATCCGAGCACCTTTGGACTCTCAGGGCTGGACATATCCACGGCATAGAAGGGATCTACCTGCCTGAACGTCACCATATAAGCCCTATCTCCCATGAACCTTGCCGAATATATCCTCTCCGTTGGAGCCAGCCCTTCTAGCCTTCCCACAGTTTTCATTGATGAATCAAGCACATATATGTTGTTTTTTGAGGTATTCTCGTATGTTCTCCAAGCTTCGCCAGATGTCGTGGCAATCCTGAAAAAGCCATTATATTCGTCCATCGAGAACTGGTTAAGCACAGTCCCCGGAACTGAGCCTTTAGCCACGTATTCCAGTTTGGCATTCCCAAGTGCGAACTTATACGCTTCTGTATTCACCTTGTATACAGGATAATAAGTCTCTCTCTCATCAATCTTTGCTTCATAGTCGTAGGTGAATCTTGTAGCGGCTACATAAAGATTTTCCCTGGAGCAATAAATGTTTTGTCCCGAGCCAAGATACGCCGAGATGTTTGCCTTCTTTGCCATGTCGTCAAGGTCTATGCCCGCTGTGACAAGATAATTGGCATCCGGACTGTCCGGGAAATACCTTATTTGCTCGTATGGAACTTTCACAGTCCCGCCAGCGGCACTGTCATATGCTGACGGTATCATGTCATCCCTTTCACCCTTTAGTATTGTATGGATGTTCTTGCTTGCCACGATGTAGAGGCTGCCGCCTGTGACTCTCGATGCCACATAGCTTCCGTCTATTTGTATATCTCTTGCAAGCTTTGGAGATGTTTTGTCCGAAATGTCGTATAGTTTGATTTTAACAGAGGTTGCAGGGCCAGGCCAAATGCTTGATTTTGCGTCGCCTTCCATTATCCTCACATCGGCCGAGCTTCCTATGACTATCAGCTTGTCCTTATATAGGTACAGCTCATTAGAGGCGTATGTATCATCAAGCTTTATCTCCGCCGCAAGCGAAAGCTTTCCTGCCAAAGCCCTTACTATTGAAACGCTTCCTTTTCTGTACTCATAAATATAGCTTCCATCCGTCTTTACTATGTCAGACTCGTCGACTCCCTCAACCTGGAGATTTGTCGAGGAATAGTCTGCGCTCTGCGATTTGCTTTCAGCCTCCGCCGCGTTGTCCATGACTCCAGTCGAAGGCATAGCCTCCCTGATACCGCCATAGCTTCCAGCATACTTTTCCGAATACTCAAGCAGCGAAACCAGTTTTTCGTAGCTGCCTACTATCGGCAGCTCGTCTGCCTGCGAAACAGGTTTTTCACCTGTCTTTATATTTACAATGCGCTTTTCATTGTCCCATGTGACATTACTTCCAAAAGCTTCTGAAATGAAGCGTAAAGGTACAAGAGTCCTACTGCTTACAATTTTTGGCAATATGTCAAGCTCCACGATTCTGCCGTTGACATAGGCATACTTTCCGCCTATCTTTACGGTTGCAGACGAATCCTCACTATAGGCTGATGCGGTTCTTTGACTCTCGTTCCAGTCAACCTTAAGGCCGAGCTCCTCGAAAAGCTTTCTGAAAGGCACCAAGGTTCTTCCGTTTTCTATCACCGGCTTGACATCGAACTCCACCTTTTTGTTGTCGATTACAACACTGATTTCCTGCGCACTCACCAGCCCCGAGAACACGAAAACCACAAACATTAAGCTAAGCAATAAAATCCTCTTCATTGACAGCCCTGCTACTCGAAATATGGACAAATATACCCATATCGAGATTTTTACTGCTTCAACGAACCCCGCCTTGACGATTGCTATTCAATCTGTCTACTACGGTTTGGTATAGCTCTCCACAGTCGTAAATTCCCGAGATAGCCCTCGGTACATATATAAGTGCCTGTTTTAGTTAGGCTATCTTATATTCTTTCGCATTAGCCAAATTAATTGAAGCATTCAAGTCTCTGTCCATGACGAGTCCGCAGGCACACTTGTATGTCCGCTCGGAAAGCTTCAAGTCCTTCTTGTGTGCTCCGCACTCGCTGCAAGTCTTTGACGATGGATACCACCTGTCCACGATTCTCATTTCTATGCCGTAGATGCTCGCCTTGGAGACCAGCTTAGTCTTGAACTCATGGAACTTCTGCTTTTGCACAGCTTTGGCTAAATGCCTGTTCTTCATCATGCCGCTTACATTAAGGTCTTCGATTGTTATAAAGCTTGGTTTTTGCTTTACAATCTCATAGACCGTCTTGTTTATGTAATCGGTTCTTATGCTAGCTATTCTTTGATGAAGCTTTTGCACCTTGGTTATCTGTTTTTGGATATTTCGCCTGGTAGCATCTCCTTTTTCAGATTTTTTTAGTTTTTTCAGACCCTCGTATTTCCTCGAAAGCCTGCGTTGCTCACGCCTTAGCTTTTTTTCAAGCTTTTTGACCCTTGCGGTCTTGTTGATGTTTTTCTTCACGATCCCATTTGAGTAGACCGCAAAATCCTTCAGCCCCAAATCAACGCCTATTCCTTCGGTATATGGTTTTGAACAATTGATGGGTGTATCTTCCTCCACAAGTATCGACACATAGTATCTGTCAGCCTTTTGGGACACTGTGCCACTTGTGACTATTGATTCTGCCGGTATGTAGCCAAACTCCTTGAGTCTCATCCAGCCCAGCGTAGGAATCTTAACCCTGTGCCTTTCAAGAGTCCAGTCCGTCTTGTTGTTCTTGGGTAAATAAGCTTTCACCAGCTGCTTGTTTTTCTTCTTGAACTTCGGAAAGCCGGCTTCGCCCTTGAAAAATTTTGTGAAAGCCTTATCGCCGTTCATAATGGCTTGCTTTACGGCCTTTGACGACACACCTTTAATCCACGCATGGTCTGGATTGCTCGGAATAAACTCGTTGTTGATCCATTTAGAAAAGTCCATACCCGAGACGAAGCGCTTCTCGGCTTCGTAAACCTGCTTGTTATGTGCGATGTAGAAATTATAGATAAACCTGCATACACCAATGGTCTGATGGATTTTAACCTTCTGCTCTGCAGTTGGCTTAATTTCTATCTTGTAGGCTCTTTTCAATTTCTTCATCCTCTCTGATTTTTTTCTTGTACTTTCTCAGACCATATATTCTAAAGCCAAATACATGCAATATCGAAATTATATCTTGGACTAGCTCTTCTTGCGGGGACAGACTTTCATTATTGACGACGATTAGCTTGACATCAAATTTGCTTAAAAACCTTTCAAACCAATCGTATCCAAATCTTACAAACCTGTCTTTATGGGTTATGATGATGGATTCTATTTCGTTTGTCATACATTCATCAATTAGTTTATTCCATTTTTTGCGATTATAATTCAGCCCACTCCCGTAGTCCTCGATAACTTCATCTAAAATAATGCCGCTTGCATTTGCATAGTCCCTAAGAAATTGTACTTGATTTTTCAAATCGTCTTTTTGATTGGATGTTGAAACTCGGGCATACAGAACAGTTTTCCTTTCGACATCTGTCGCCTTTAACCCTTCGTACAGAAGATATTGCTCATAGGTATAATATCTTCTGTTTGTAGGTGTCCTGGATGCTTTTAGTACACCTTCGTTGTCCCGACTTTATAGTGTCTTAACCGAGACATTTATTAATTCTGCAAATTCACTTGGTTTATAGTGTTTACTCATATACCCATCACCTCATAAGTATACATTGACACTTTTGTCGATTTTTGTCTACATATCCTCGAACTATTGCAATCTCCTATCCTTCAGTTTTATCTTCGAACTGTCCAAGCTGACGCCTTTGGGATGTTGCTCTACTTTTTCAATATAAGATTGCTCTGCGCCCAGTTCACAACATATTCGATCGCATGCTCGTCATTCGAAGGACACTTGTATTGTGCCATATCCAGCAGCTTTCTATATCCGTTGGCTACACAAAATCCATAACCCGACCTCGCTATCATTTCATAGTCATTCATGTTGTCGCCCACTGCAATCACATTTTTCATGCTTGCCCCAACCATGCCACACAGCTTTTCTAGTCCTGATCCTTTCGATACTCCTTCGGGCAGAATCTCAAGATAGTTTTCGCTGCTCCTTATGAGGTTGCAATCACCAAACATGGCTTTGAAGGTCCTCTCGATATGGTCTATCTGGAGTTGCTCTCCTATTATTAGTATCTTGGTCCAGTTTCTGTCCCAAGCATGTGCAGGCACCTCATAATATATTTTATACCCCTTTTGCTCAAGTCTACCTGTAAATATGCACTTCCTGTATATGAATATCTTCTCGTCACAGTAAACCTCTATTCCAAGCGAGCTCTCATGATCAGCAAGCTTTACTATCATGTCCTTTATGCGCTCCTCGAGGAACGTTTCATAGAGAGTTTTCTCATTTGAAAAATCATAAATTTTCGAGCCGTTGTATATTACAAACGGCAGCTGCAAAGGAAGAAGGTCAATGTACCTTTTTACAGAATCTACAGTCCTTCCGGTAGCGATAGTAAACATTCCGCCCATTTCTATGAACCTGTTTATGGCGCTTATATTTTTAGCTGATATTGTGCCTTTGCTGTCTATTAGCGTTCCATCCATATCTGATACAAGCATGTAACCTTTGAATATTTTTGTATCCATAAAAACCTCCAGCTCATTTTTAATTCATATGAATAATTCTAACTCAATTCTAACTCATTGCTTGCGTTTTCCTCAAGCAAATCACAAAAATTATAAGTCTCTAGAGTTTTGGACTAAAAATCATATTTCATTGGAATTTTTTATAAATGCCATGTTTCAAAGTTAATTCTTTAGGTATATATATTTTAGATGTAAAATTATTGAACGTTGTTTAAAACTTAGTTTGAAGCTTCTAAAATATTCTTGAAGGGGGAATTTAAAAATGTCAATCCAGTGGAATGATGCAAAAGAAAGAACCGATTCAATAATTTGTGCGTGTCTGTCACTTCTTGCAATAGTGGGAATGTATTTCTTGATGCAATAAAACAAAATATAATTTTAAAAATAAAAAATCGACTATGCTACTTATAAACAGAGCACAGTCGATTTTTCATTTCTTAATGAAGAAAATATCTCGGCACACGGGCATAATAAAAGCTGTGCCAAAACAAAAAAAAGGTCATTTGACCTTTTTCTGTATTTTATGCTTTACAAGGATACAATTTGAGTTATTGGTGGAGATGAGGGGAGTCGAACCCCTGTCCGAAAGCTCTTTACCTAAAGCTTCTACGAGTGTAGTTGCTGCTTTGAATCTCGCCATCCCTATCTCCCAGCAACAGGATATTGGTCTGGCCAGCCCCAGTTGTTCCGCTTACCGGTCGAGACATCCCGGTAGGCAGTGCCCCGCTGAGTTGACGCCCTAACTTAGCTCGCGGGAGGCTGAGCAGGACGAGCAGCTACTAGGCTGCTAAAGCGTAATTATCGTTTGCGATTATATTTATCCCCCGATTTTTTAACATGAACCAGAGTAAACATGACTCGCTACTCTAGACTCCAAACCCCCGTCGAAACCATTACATCCCCGGGTTATTTGTGCCTTTCTGAAAGCTCCCTTTGTATCCTTCTTTGCGCATCCTTCTTTGCCAGGTCTTCCCTCTTATCATAGAGCTTCTTACCTTTTGCCAAACCGATTTCTACCTTGACCTTTCCATTAACAAGATAGACCGACAAAGGTACCAGCGCGTAACCTTTTTCCTTTATAGTCCCTATAAGCTTTCTGATTTCATATTTGTGGAGCAGCAGCTTTCTGACTCTTACCGGATCCACGTTGAAAATATTGCCCTGCTCGTAAGGACTTATGTGCACCTGCCTGAGGAAAACCTCTCCTCCTTCTACGGATGCATACCCTTCCTTGAGGTTTATCCTGCCGGCTCTTATCGACTTTACTTCAGTGCCCTTAAGCTCGATTCCGCACTCATAGGTTTCCTCGATGAAGTAGTCATGTCTTGCCTTTTTGTTTGTAGCCAATATTTTCTTGCCGCCTGCCATTGATTTCACCTCTTGCATAGAGACACTGTTGTGACTAGTATTACGAATAATTTCCATATCTATCTTCATCTATGATTATAGCATACCGCCATAAAATAGTCTAATGATTTTTTCAATTTTTTTACATAATGGTCGAACATATTTTCGTAAAATAAAGCCCTTGAATTTCACTATTTTACAATTCAAGGGCTTTTTACTTAAAGCTTAAATGAGTTTTTAATATTATATTTCGTCATCTATTTCATAAGGCCAGTCTGAAATTCCGCATGCAAGATGGTACACCTTTGAGAATCCTATCTTTTCTAGCAGCATGGCTGGTTTTGGGCTTCTATTCCCTGACAAACAATATAGAAGCACCGGCTTATCGCTCATACTCTTCAGCTCGTCTGCCTTTTGAACCATTTCCGTAATAGGCATGTGTACAGCTCCTGGTATGTGGCCGCCCAGATATTCGCCTTCAGATCTTACGTCTATAACGAGCAGGTCTTTTTCTGTATCAAGCAGCTTCTTGGCTTCCGCCGAAGTCACATTTTTTATAGCGCTCATTTTCATTCCCCCGTTTTAATTTTTCATACCCCTCATGGGTATAATAGGATTATAGCAGGCATTTATCTGTTGCGCAACCTTTTTACTTAGCCATTGCAAACTCAATTTCCTTGAAATCCATATTAACGCTTTCCACCCTCACTCTTACCTTTTCCCCAATTCTGAATATCTTCTTGGTGCGTTCTCCCACAACCATGTATTTTTCACTGTCGAATATATAGTAGTCGTCGTCCATAGAAGAAAGCCTCACTAATCCTTCTACTGTGTTGTCGAGCTGCACGAATATTCCAAAGGAAGTGACTCCCGATATGAAGCCCGGATATTCCTCGCCAATCCTGTGGCTCATGTATTCAGCCTTTTTAAGGTCATCTACCTCTCTTTCAGCCTCGTCAGCCTCCCTTTCTCTTAGCGATGACTGTTCGGATGCTTTTGCCACAATACCCTTTAACTCTTCTATCCTGTTCTGCTTTATTCCACCGTTTAAGAATTCCTTTATAATCCTGTGTATCTGCAGGTCAGGGTATCTCCTTATAGGGGAAGTAAAGTGCGAATAGTATTTTGCTGCAAGTCCGAAGTGGCCGCTGCAGGCAGGTGCGTATCTTGCCTGCTTGAGCGATCTTAGCATTATCATGCTCACTGCAAGCTCCTCGTCCTTGCCCCTGATCTCGTGAACCAGCTCCTGAAGGGCCTTTGGATGCACAGACTCAAGATCTCCCTTTATGTGGTAGCCGTATGCAGCTATGAATCTGTTGAAGTCATGCATCTTTTCCAGGTCCGGAGTTTCGTGTATCCTATAGACGAATGGTATCGCAAGCCAGAAAAATTCCTCCGCGACAGTCTCGTTGCACACTAGCATGAATTCTTCTATAATTCTGTTTGAAATCCTTCTGTCGTATTTTTTAACGTCAGAAACCTCACCCTTCTCATCGAATATTATCTTTGCTTCCGGGAAGTCAAAGTCTATCGCTCCCCTTTTTTCCCTTTTTTTCATTAATATTCTGGCGAGCTGCTCCATCCTTTTGAAATCCTCAAGGAGATGCGAGTACTTCTCTTCAAGCGGCCTGGTGCCTTCTTCGCCCGGTTTTTCAAGTATGTCAGATATGTCCTCGTATACGAGTCTTGCCTGCGACTTTATTACAGATTCGTATATCTCATGCTTTACTACGCTGCCCTCCTTGTCTATCTCCATGGACACCGAAAGTGTCAGTCTGTTCACATTCGGATTAAGGCTGCACACGCCGTTTGAAAGCTTTTGCGGCAGCATTGGTATCACTCTATCTGCAAAATATACAGACGTTCCCCTCTTTAGAGCTTCCCTGTCAATCTTTGAGTTCTCAACTACATAGTGCGACACGTCCGCGATATGAACTCCAAGCAAGTGGTTGCCGTTTGGAAGAAGCTCCACGGACACTGCATCGTCAAGGTCCTTTGCATCGGCGCCGTCTATTGTAACTATTGTTTTCCCTCTGAGGTCTACTCTCTTTGCTATTTCACTCTGAACAACTGCCTCATCAATTGATTCGGCCTCTTTCAGCACTTTTTTCGGGAACTCCTCGGGTACGCCGTGCTGCCTTATTATCGAAAGCACCTCAACCTCAGGAATCCCTTTTTTACCGAGTATCTCGACTATCTCACCCTCGGGGCTTCTTCCCCTCTCAGGCCATTTTGTTATCTTGCATACGACCTTGTCGCCATTCTTGGCCTTCATCTCGTCGCCCTTTGCCACGTATATGTCCATGTTGAACTTCTTTTCGTCCGGCACGACAAACCCGTACTTTGCACTGGCCTCGAAGGTGCCCACTATTGTGGAGTAGCCTCTTTCGATGACCTTGATTATCTCGCCTTCAGATCTCTTGCCCTCTGCAGCGCATTTTGTTATACGGGCTGTTACCTTGTCACCATGAAGCGCGCCGTTTAGTCCGTTGGCAGGTACAAAAAGATCCTCAAGATTCTCCTCTTCTGATACTATAAATCCAAATCCCCTTTGCGTAACTTCGAGTCTTCCCACAAACAGATTCATCTTCTGAGGAAGACCATACTTTTTCTTTTTTGTCCTGTAAAGGTAGCCCTCGTTGACCATTTCATCAAGCTTCTCGTAGAACATTGGCCTTTCAGAATCGTGTATGTCGAATATGTCTGCAAGCTCTCTGGCCGACAGCGGGATGTAAGCCTCTTCCTTTATGAGTCCCAGCAGCTTGTCTTTCAATATTTTTTCCATTATTTTGTCCTCCCATGAATATCATCGTTCTTTGCTATGCCTATAGCTATATATATTTATTCACATAATTGGCTGCCGCAAAACAAGAAAAGAGCTTCTCAATATTGAGAAGCTCTTTGAAATTCTTTTATTGGCCAAGCATTTTAGTAAGAATACCACCGTACTGAACGAATAGCGGAGCAAATACTAGCGATACTATTGTCATAAGCTTTATTAGTATGTTTATAGATGGTCCTGAAGTATCCTTGAACGGGTCACCTACTGTGTCGCCAACTACAGCTGCCTTGTGAGGCTCGCTTCCTTTGCCGCCGTGGTGTCCTGACTCGATGTATTTTTTAGCGTTGTCCCAGGCTCCACCGGCATTAGCCATCATTATAGCCATAAGCACGCCCGTTACAAGCGCTCCTGCAAGCAGTCCGCCAAGAGCGTCTGGTCCAAGAAGGAGTCCAGTCGCAAGTGGAGAAAGCACAGCTAGAAGCCCTGGAATCTGCATTTCCCTAAGAGCCGCAGTTGTAGATATGTCAACGCATGTAGCGTAGTCAGGCTTTCCTGTTCCTTCCATTATTCCAGGTATTTCCTTGAACTGTCTTCTAACCTCTTCTATCATCTGGAATGCCGCTTTACCAACAGCCTCCATAGTTATTGCAGAGAAAAGGAATGGAAGCATTCCGCCTATTAGCATACCCGCTATAACAAATGGGTTTGTAAGATCTATTCCGCTAAGCTGAGCAGCTTGCGTGTATGATGCGAATAGAGCAAGAGCAGTAAGAGCCGCCGAACCTATTGCAAAGCCTTTACCTATAGCTGCAGTAGTGTTTCCAACTGCATCAAGCTTGTCAGTTATTGCTCTTACTTCCTTTGGAAGACCGCACATTTCTGCGATACCGCCTGCATTGTCTGCTATTGGGCCGTACGCGTCAACTGCTATAACCATACCTGCAGTTGCAAGCATTCCGACTGCAGCAAGAGCTATGCCGTAAAGTCCCGCAACAATGTATGCGCCCAGTATACCTATTGATATTACTATTATAGGCCAAGCTGTCGAAGTCATACCTACAGCAAGTCCCGATATTATAGTTGTAGCCGGTCCAGTTTCTGACTGCTGCGCTATCTTTTGAACTGATTTATACTCTCCAGAAGTGTAAACCTCTGTAATCTGACCTACTACAGTACCTACTACAAGGCCTATTACTACAGCCCAGAATCCGCTAAGATTTCCAAGCAGCTGATTTGAAAGAAGGAAAGCAGCTACCACAGTAATTCCTGATGCTACGTAAGTACCCATCTTAAGTGCCTTGTGCGGGTCTGAATTCTCGTCGCCCTTTACAAAGAATGTTCCTATTATAGAAGCCAGTATTCCAAGTCCGGCAAGGGCAAGAGGGAATGCAGCTCCGTTTATTCCGTATACTATTATACCAAGTGTTATTGCAGATATTATAGAACCAACATAAGACTCGAAAAGGTCAGCGCCCATACCTGCAACGTCTCCAACATTGTCACCAACGTTGTCAGCTATAACTGCAGGGTTTCTTGGATCGTCTTCAGGTATTCCTGCCTCTACCTTACCAACAAGGTCTGCACCAACGTCTGCAGCCTTAGTGTATATACCACCGCCAACACGGCCAAAAAGCGCAAGTGACGATGCACCAAGTCCGAATCCTGTAAGAGTTGTAGCGATAACTGATGGTTCCATGCCCATTGCAGAAAACACAACATACAGTCCGCCAAGTCCCAAAATTCCAAGACCAACAACCGCCATACCCATTACAGCTCCGCCGGAGAATGCTATGCTAAGAGCCTTGTTCATGCCGCCTTCCATTGCTGCATTGGCTGTTCTTACGTTAGCCTTAGTTGCAACCTTCATTCCAAAGAAGCCTGCAAGAGTCGAGAAGCTCGCTCCTACAAGAAAACACATAGCCGTAAGCCAGTCTATTCCTACTCCAAGGATGACAAAAAGTGCAGCTACGAATACTACAAGCGTCCTGTACTCTCTTGTAAGAAACGCCATCGCTCCTTCTGATATGTACGAAGATATCTCCTTCATTCTTTCTGTTCCGACTTCTACAGCGTTAATTTTGTTTGCAAGCGTAAATGCGAAAAATAATGCTATAAGTCCGATGATTGGTGCCAGTATGAAATAATTCATTTCCACTATCTCCTCCTTATTTTATTCTTTATAATTTTTAGATGCATCTAATTATAACCACTGAAAATTTCTATTGTATAGCCACTAGAGCCAATGCTATAGCTATGAACAGTATTGCGCAAACCGAAGTAATCTTTGAGAATGTAGCATCTAGCCCTCTTGCCTTTGTTCCCATAACCTGCTCTGCACCGCCGGCTATAGAGCCTGAAAGACCAGCGCTTTTTCCTGACTGCAAAAGTACGCTAGCTATAAGCACAAGACTAACTATAAGCATTATTACCATAAGAAACGTTTTCATATACCCACCTCCTACCTAAAATCAACAATCCTATTTTAACATGCAGGTTTTAATAAATCAAGAGAAACCTATAGTTGCTGAAATTGTTCTAAAATAGCGAATTCACGGCCCATGCAACGCTCCGCATGGGCCATGAATTTTTCAGTGCAAAACTATTTATATTTTACTTATTTTTAACATTATAGAATGCGTCCATGCCAGGGTACTGTGCAACATCTCCTATCAATTCCTCTATCCTCATGAGCTGGTTGTATTTTGCAACCCTGTCAGTTCTTGCAGGAGCACCTGTTTTTATCTGTCCTGTGTTTATTCCTACAACAAGGTCTGCTATTGTAGTGTCTTCAGTCTCGCCGGAGCGGTGTGATATAACGGCTGTGTATCCCGCAGTCTTGGCCATTTCTATTGCATCAAGAGTTTCTGTAATAGTTCCTATCTGGTTTAGCTTTATGAGTATTGCATTCGCCACACCCATTTTTATCCCCTTTTCAAGTCTTTCAGTGTTAGTTACAAAAAGATCGTCACCCACTAGCTGAACCCTGTCACCAAGTCTTTCAGTAAGAAGTTTCCAGCCGTCCCAGTCATCCTCTGCCAGAGCATCTTCTATAGATATTATAGGATACTTGTTTACAAGATTTTCATAGAATTCCACCATTTCTGCCGAGCTGAGTATTCTGCCTTCGCCCTCAAGATGGTATTTGCCATCCTTGTATATCTCTGTTGCAGCTGGATCCATTGCAAGCTTTATGTCTTCGCCGGCTCTGTAGCCTGCAGCAGCTATAGCTTCTATTATTACCTGTATTGCCTCTTCATTGGACTTAAGGTCAGGTGCAAAACCGCCTTCGTCGCCTATTGCAGTGTTGTAGCCCTTTGCCTTAAGTGTGTTTTTAAGCGCATGATATACCTCTGTACACATTCTCAGGGCTTCCTGGAACGTCTCAGCGCCAACAGGCATTATCATGAATTCCTGAAGATCCACGTTGTTGTCAGCGTGCGCTCCTCCATTTATAATGTTCATCATAGGCACAGGAAGCTTCTTGGCGTTAACTCCTCCAAGATATTGGAACAGCGGAAGTCCAATACCTTCAGCTGCTGCCTTGGCTACAGCCATTGACACTCCAAGAATGGCATTAGCACCAAGCTTAGACTTGTTTGGCGTACCGTCGAGCTCTATTAGCGTTGTATCAATTCCCACCTGGTCAAGTGCGTTCATGCCTACAAGCTCGTCTGCTATTATATCATTTACATTATCTACTGCTTTTAATACTCCTTTTCCAAGGTATCTTGACTTGTCTCCATCTCTAAGCTCGACAGCCTCGAAAGCACCTGTAGATGCACCTGATGGCACTGCTGCTCTTCCAACTGCTCCGCATTCAAGCACTACTTCAACCTCAACAGTAGGATTTCCTCTTGAATCAAGAATCTCTCTGGCGTAAACCTCTTCAATAAACATAGTATTCCTCCTATTTATTTGGATTTATTTTTTCAATAAGACTTATGCCTGTCATTTCAGCAGGCTTTTGCATACCAAGCAGATCAAGGACTGTAGGTGCAATGTCGCAAAGCCTTCCGCCGCTTCTGAGCCTTGTCTGCTCTCCGTTTACGAGTATTAACGGCACCCTGTTTGTTGTGTGGGCCGTAAAAGGCTGCCCCGTCTGCTGATCCACCATATATTCCGAGTTTCCGTGGTCCGCTGTTATTATGGCGGACCCGCCTTTTGAAAGCACCTTTTCAACTACTATTCCAAGACATTTGTCTACAGCTTCAAGAGCCTTTATTACTGCGCACATATTGCCCGTATGTCCCACCATATCCGGGTTTGCAAAATTAAGCACTGCAAAGTCATAATCTTTTAAGTCCAGCATCTTCTCAAACTCGCCGGCAACCTCAAATGCAGACATCTCAGGCTGAAGATCATACGTTGCAACCTTTGGCGAAGGAATCAGCTTCCTGTCCTCTCCAGCATAAGGTTCTTCCTTTCCTCCGTTAAAAAAGAAAGTCACGTGAGCATATTTTTCAGTTTCTGCCATCCTAAGCTGGCTTTTCCCATTAAGGCTCAGGTATTCACCCAACGTATTGCTGAGGCTCTGCGGCTCATATGCAACCGTCACACCATCTATTGTGGCATCGTAGCGTGTCATGCATACGAAAAAAACTTCGGGCTTTATTCTTTCAAAACCGCCAAACTCCTTATCCACTAGAGCTCTTGTAAGCTCCCTGGCTCTATCCGGCCTGAAGTTGAAAAATATTATCGAATCGCCGTCTTCTATCTTTGCGACAGACTTGCCATCTTCAATCACTGCCGTAGGCAAAACAAATTCGTCATGCTTGCCCTGCGCATATGAATTCTCAACTGCTTCCCTGGCGCTTTTTGCTGTTTCGCCAATGCCGCTTGCAAGGGCATCGTACGCCTTTTTGACTCTCTCCCACCTGTTGTCCCTGTCCATGGCATAGTATCTGCCCGATACAGTGGCAATCCTGCCGGTTTCTATGCTCTGCATGTATTCTTCGAGCTCTTCGATATAACCTAAGGCACTCTGCGGAGGGGTGTCCCTTCCATCCAAAAATGCATGAACATAAACCGCCTGCATCCCCTTGTCCCTGCAGAGCCTCAAAAGCCCTTTGAGGTGGTCGATATGGCTGTGCACTCCGCCGTCTGAAAGAAGGCCCATCAAGTGCACCTTACCGCCTTTTTTCTTTGCGCTTTCAATCGCCTCTATGAAGGCCTTGTTTTCAAAAAAAGCACCTTCTTCAATTTCCTTGGTTATCCTTGTAAGTTCCTGGTATACTATTCTGCCCGCGCCTATGTTCAAGTGGCCAACTTCGGAGTTGCCCATCTGACCTTCCGGAAGCCCCACCTCCATGCCGCTGGCTCCTATATCTGTGTGGGGATAGTTTTCTATATATCTTTTGTAATTGGGCATCTTAGCCTTCATTACTGCATTACCGCAATCTCCATTGCCTATGCCGAATCCGTCAAGTATGAAAAGGGCTACAGTCTTATTCAAATGCGATCACCCCCTTAAAAATTCACTAGTTCCAGAAAGCTTGATGGTTCAAGGCTCGCTCCACCAACAAGCGCTCCGTCTATGTCAGCTTCATTCATTATCTGCTCTACATTGTCCGGATTTACACTGCCCCCATACTGTATTCTCACTTTCTCTGAAACCTCACTTGAATACAGGTCTTCTACTATGCTTCTTATGTATTCGATCACCTCGTTGGCATCCGAGCTGGTTGCCGAGCGGCCCGTACCTATGGCCCATATTGGCTCATATGCTACAACGACATCAGCGGCGCTTTCCCCTGGCACCCCGACAAAGGCTTTCTCCACCTGAAGTTTCACCTTGTCCTTTGTGCTTCCGGCCTCTCTTTCCTCGAGCGTTTCTCCCACGCACAGTATCGGCCTTATGCCGTGCCCTATGGCCTTAAGCAGCTTCCTGTTTACGCTTTCGTCTGTCTCTCCAAAGTACTGCCTTCTTTCAGAGTGGCCAATTATCACATAGTCGATGCCGATCTCCTTGAGGTGAAGCACCGACACTTCTCCTGTATAGGCGCCCTTTTCCTCAAAATGCATGTTCTGAGCGCCGAGTTTTATATTTGTGCCTTCTGATGCAAGTTTCATATCCCTAAGGAGAGTAAACGGAGCGCACAGGACAACCTCTACGTCCGTCCCCTTTATCTCACCTTGTATCTCGCTTATGAAAGCCTTTGCTTCGGCTATTGTCTTATGCATTTTCCAGTTTCCTGCTATTATCGGGTTTCTCATTTTTTCCCTCCTATTTTTCGTCAAGCGCTGCTATGCCTGGAAGCTCCTTGCCTTCAAGGAACTCAAGCGAAGCTCCGCCTCCCGTTGAAATATGAGTCATCTTGTCTCCAAAACCCATTATATTGACAGCTGCCGCGCTGTCTCCTCCGCCTATTACAGTAACCGCATCTACATCTGCCATTGCTTTGGCAACCCTTAGAGTTCCGTGCGCAAACTCCTCGAATTCAAATACCCCCATCGGTCCATTCCATACTATAGTCTTGGATTCTTTTATGGCAGCCTCAAACATTTCTTCTGTTTTAGGTCCAATGTCAAGCGCAATCTTGCCCTCTGGCACATCTCCCTCAAATATCTGGGCCTTCTCGTCCTCTGCAAACTTGTCTGCCACTCTAAAATCCACCGGTACGAGCAGCTTGACGCCTTTATCCTCTGCCTTTTTTATCATTTCCTTTACATACTCAACCTTGTCCTCTTCAAGCAGAGAATTTCCGATTTCGTGTCCCTGAGCCTTGAGGAATGTGTACGCCATGCCCCCGCCTATTATAAGCGAATCCACCTTTTCGAGCAGGTTGCCAATTACGTTGAGCTTGTCGGAAACCTTGGCTCCTCCAAGTATTGCAAGGAATGGTCTTTGCGGCTTTTCAACGGCTTCGCCGAGGAACTTGAGCTCCTTTTGTATAAGATAGCCGCATACACTCGTCTCCATGAATTTTGTTACGCCAGCAGTCGAGCAGTGCGCCCTATGTACGGCTCCGAAAGCGTCGTTTACGAAAACCTGTGCAAGCGATGCGAGCTCCTTTGAAAACTCGTCTTCGTTTTTTGTCTCTTCTTTTCTGTATCTTGTGTTTTCAAGAAGAACCACGTCCCCTTCGAGCATGGCTTCGACAGCTTTTTTTGCATTTTCTCCAACCACGGTATCGTCGGCTGCAAAAGTGACGTCTTTACCAAGCAGCTCAGAAAGTCTAGCAGCAACAGGCCTTAGGGACAGTTCCTTTTTAGGCTCACCTTTTGGCTTTCCAAGATGCGAGCAAAGAATCACCTTGGCTCCGTTTTCTATAAGATATTTTATGGTAGGAAGCGCTCCAACCAGCCTGCTCTCGTCAGTTATTTTACCGTCGGAAAGCGGCACGTTAAAGTCACATCTTACAAGAACCTTCTTGCCTTTGACCTCTACATCTTCCACAGTCTTCTTGTTAAGCATTCTATCTCTCCTCTCATTTTTTAAAAATACCCAAATGTGCATCTTTTATATTTGAAATATGACATACGGTATATGCAAATAATATATATATTATTCTATATCAGCTATACAACTTTTTCAATTTGTTTGTATTTTGTACATAATATCATCTATATTGCATCACGCCTGCTTTCGTTGCGATGAAGAGAGTATTCCCAGCTCATCTCTGTATTTGGCTACAGTCCTTCTTGATATATCTATACCCTTGTTTTCAAGCAGCTTGCATATGGCTTGGTCGCTGAGGGGCTTTTTTTTGTCCTCTTTATCTATAATCTCTCTCAGTATGTTTTTAATGCTGTTGGCGGCAATGTCATCGCAGGAAGGCGATCCGCTGAAAAAGAACCTCAGCTCGAATAATCCATGTGGAGTGAGCATGTACTTGCCATTTACCGCCCTGCTCACAGTCGACTCATGAAAACCAAGCTCCTGCGCAATATCTTTCATTATCATTGGTTTTAGATGGTTTACGCCCTTTTCAAAAAAAGCGCGCTGCCTTTTGAGTATCTCCATTGATATCCCAAGTATAGTTGATTTTCTGCTTTCAATGTTCCTTATAAGGTTTGCGGCAGATCCCAGCTTTTGCTTAATATATTCCTTTGCGGCATCGTCTCCGGCGCTTTTAAGCAGACTCTTATAATAGTCGTTTATTCTTATCCTGGGTGTGCTGTATTCGTTGAGGTACACCTCGAAATCACCATCCACTTTTTCAACTATGACATCAGGTGTTACATAGGTTGCCCTTTCGTTGGAGAATACTCTGCCGGGCATGGGTTCGAGCGTCCTTATTATTTCGATGTAGTATCTTAGCGTATCAATGTCAATCTTGTATTTTTTGCATAGCTCCCTGTGCTTTTTCATGGACAGCATCTCAAGGTCGCTGTTTATTATGTTTTCAAGCCTATCATCTATTATACCGTTTTCATGAAGCTGCAAAACAAGGCATTCAGAAAGGCTTCTAGCGCCGATTCCGGCGGGATCCAGACTCTGGACTATAACGAGCATGTCCATCACTTTTTCCTCAGGAACTCCAAGCCTCGTGGCTATTTCCTCAGTGCTCTCCGGCAGATAGCCTCTTTCATCAAGCGAATTTATTATCTCAAGCGCTATGCCCATTTCAGCTTCATTCTTAAGCATGCACCCTGCCTGGCCTTTGAGATACTCGTACATGCCTGCCTCGTAGCCCACGAAGTTTTCCATGCTGTATCTGTCCTCGTCGTTTGAATAGGCCGTATATGTTTCGTCGCTTTTCCCGCTGGAGACATGCTCTATGAATTTTTCCCAGTCAATGTCGTCTCTTTTTTCCTCAACCTCGAGAACCGGATTTTCAAGACTTTCCTTGAGTATCTCAACCTCAAGCTCCTGAAGCGTCATGTTCAGAATCTGAAGCGACTGCTTGAGTTGCTGGCTTATAACAAGCTTCTGTGACTGCTCTATATTTAATTTAAAATTCATGTTCATTTCAATCAGCCTCTTCCAATCATTCATAATAACCAGGTCTAATAACTTCGCACCAGTCCCTGTATTTCCCAAGGCATATACTCTGCAAAGCGTTTTCCCTATATCTAATTATATCAGAAAAAGCACTGATTTAGCCTGCTCAGCCCATGAAAATAAAATAAAATCCCCGCCAACTTTGCCTGTTGGCGGGGATCATAAATTACATTTTGTTATACAAGCTTGTCAAGCGACTTTTTAAGGTCTGCTATTATGTCTCCCGGATTCTCAAGGCCAATAGAAAGTCTTACAAGTCCATCTGTTATGCCGGCCTTTAATCTTTCTTCCGGCTCATATGGAGAGTGCGTCATTGAAGCCGGATGCTGAATCAGTGTCTCGGCATCTCCCAGGCTAACTGCAAGCGTGCAAAGCTCTACGCTGTTCATAAGCGTTCTTCCTTCTTCAACTCCGCCCTTAAGCTCAAATGCTATCATTGCTCCAGGAAGCTTCATCTGCTTTTCTGCAAGCGCCTTTTGCGGGAAGCTTTCAAGGCCCGGGTAGTAAACCTTGTCTATCGCAGGATGAGACTCGAGGAATTTTGCAACCTCCATTGCGTTGCTGCAGTGTCTTTCCATTCTTATCTCAAGCGTCTTCATACCTCTTATTACAAGATATGCATCAAACGGACTTAGCACAGCTCCTGTCATATCCTTTACTCCAAAGAACCTGACCTGGTCTATGAATTCCTGCTTTCCAGCTGCAAATCCGGCTATTACATCTCCGTGTCCGTTGAGGTATTTAGTCGCCGAGTGAAGCACCACGTCGGCGCCAAACTCTATAGGTCTTTGAAGGTATGGTGTGCAGAATGTGTTGTCAACCATTACCATGCAGCCTTCAACTTCATGTGCTATTTCTGATATGGCCGCTATGTCCACAATTTTAAGTGTAGGGTTTGCCGGTGTTTCAAGATATACGACCTTTGTGTTCTCCTTCATTGCATTCCTTACATTTTCAGGATCTGAAGCATCCACAAATTCAACTTCAACTCCAAATCTTGTCATGCCGTGGCTTAGAAGGGCATGTGTACATCCGTATAGAGTTTCGTCGGCAACCATATGGTCTCCGGCCTTTAGCGCAGTCCACAGGGCTGCAGATATAGCTCCCATTCCTGAAGCCGTAGACATTGCTGCTTCAGTTCCCTCCAGCAATGCAAGCTTCTCTTCAAGTTGTGTGTTTGTAGGATTTCCCAGCCTTGAATATATATAGCCGCATTCTTCAAGAGCAAATCTTCTTCCGCCCTGCTCTGCCGAGTCAAAAGCAAAAGTTGCAGTCTGGTATATAGGTGTCGCGAGCGCTCCTGAAACTATATCCTTATGATGTCCGCCATGTATTGCTTTTGTTCCAAAACCCATTTTAGCCATGTCTTCTCTGTTCATGATGCCCTCCTGATATATTGAATATTTTTTTGTGTATAATGTAATGATACTCAAAAAGCAAAATACTAATCATAAAAAAACAATCTTATGATATGTTATTAGCAATATGCGTGCCAAATTACGCCCCATTCGCAGTTTTTTTCTAAAAATTGCAGATCCTTTTCACGCTTGATGTGACAACGTTTTCATGTATCGAAAAAATACTTTTTTATTTTTAAATCTATGGCTTTATCAAAGCACTAAAAAAACGGCAACTAAAGTTGCCGTTTCCACTCTGGTGTGGCAATAATAATTTACATGCGTAAAAAATTATTGCCAATGTATATTGTATTTTTTAACCTTGTTCATTATCGTGGTGTGCGAAACACCCAGCTTCTTTGCGGCCTTCCTGATGCTGCCGCTCTTTTTGAGCGCCTCCGCTATCGCCTGTTTTTCGCATATCGCGACTATTTCATCAAGCGAAAGATCTTCATCGAGAAGTATTGAGCGTTCCACTCTTGAAATGTCCTTGTTGAAGTCTATTATCAGGTGGTCCGTCTTTAGCAGCTTCCCTTCGCAAAGATTCATGGCCCTCTCGACAACATTTTCAAGCTCTCTTACATTGCCCGGCCAGTCGTATTCCATGAGTCCGTTTAGAAAGCCCGCTTCGTAGCCCTCCACCTTTTTTTTCATGCTCTCATTGAGCTTTTCTATGAAGAATCTGACCAGGAGGCTTATGTCCTCTTTCCTCTCCCTGAGTGGAGGTATGAATATTGGGATTACGTTGAGCCTGTAATACAGATCCTCCCTGAACTGATTGCTCTTTATCATTTCCTCGAGGTTCTTGTTGGTGGCGGCAATTATCCTTACATCGACGCTTTCTTCGCTCGTTCCGCCGACTCTTCTGATTTTCCCCTCCTGCAGTACCCTTAAGAGCTTGGCCTGAAGGCTCATGGAGAGCTCGCCTATTTCATCCAGAAAAATAGTCCCATCGTTTGCCTTTGTAAAAAGGCCGTCCTTACCTGTCTGGAGTGCTCCTGTAAAGCTTCCCTTTTCGTATCCGAAAAGCTCGCTTTCAAGCAGGCTCTCTGGCAGTGCGGCGCAGTTTATGGCCAAAAATTCGCGGTCTCTCCTCTCGCTTAGCCTGTGTATTCCCCTTGCAAATATCTCCTTGCCAGTGCCGCTCTCACCGCGCAGGAGTATCGTAGAATTCCCCTTGGCAACAGTGGCTGCTATCTTCTTGACCCTCTCTATGGCTATGCTGCCTCCCACGACCTCCCAAAAACCGTATTTGTCACCCACAGAAACTGAATCTATTATTTCAAGCAGCTTCTTTTCGTTCTCCTCGTATGAAAGGAGCTCTATATCGTCTATGCTTATAACGCCTTCCATCGAGAGCAACTCACGCTTTAAGCCTTCCTTGTCGCTGATATTCATCTTCTGCAGCTTTATGCATATCCTTTTGGGAAATACCTCAAGCGAATGCAGATTAATCCTTTTTTCATAGAGCTTGCTTAGAATCGCAAGTGTCATGCCTATCTTGTCCTGCGTTATAATTTCAAATCTAACATGCTCCAATTCGACTCCACCTTCTAGATCATGTCTATAATTTTTTGAAGCTCTTCTCCGCTGAAATTATACTTTGTATTGCAAAAATGGCATACCAGCTCGGCAGCCCCATCCTCACGAAGTATTTTTTCAAGTTCCTCTTTGCCTATCGTGATAAGCGCCTTTTCGAATTTTTCCCTGCTGCAGTCGCATACATAGTCCACTTCGTATTTTTCCAGCACTTCCGGTTCGAAACCTTCAAGCACAATATTCATTATGTCCTCGGGAGTCTTGCCTTCTTCTATTAGCGCCGTAATCGGCTTCATGCCGGAAATGTTCTCTTCAAGCCTTGCTATGCTTTCCTCCGCTGCGTCCGGAAGTGGCTGTACAATGAATCCGCCTGCAGCCTTAACCGAGTAATCCTTGTCTATTAGAACTCCGAGCGCAACAGCCGACGGTGTCTGCTCCGAGAATGTAAAATAGTGTGCCAGGTCCTCACCTATTTCTCCGCTTACAAGGCCGTACTGGCCGACGTATGGCTCCTTGAGTCCCATGTCTATTATTACATTTATCTTGCCGTCCGTACCTATAGCCGCTCCGACATTGAGTTTTCCATCCTCTCTGAGCGGAACTTCAACGCCGGGATTCTCGATATAGGCTTTGACTATCCCCTGCGAATTCGACACTACAACTATCGCGCCGGCTGGTCCTCCTCCCTTCAGCTGCAGAGTGAGCTTGTCGTTTTCACCCTTAATCATAAGCCCCATTATGCTTCCTGCAGTTATGGCTCTGCCTAAGGCTGCAGTTGCAACAGGTGTCGTGTTATGTATGGTCCTGGCCTTTTCAGCAAGCCCTGTGGTTACCGCGAAAAAACCTCTTATGTTTTTATCTTTTGATGTCACTCTAAGAATGTAGTTATTCATAACCCATTTTCTCCCTTCATTTTAAAGCTGTGAAAAATACTCTTTCGGATTTTTCGGCAGCATCACTCATGCCAAAATCCCCGAGCGCTTTAATCTCCTTAAAGCCGCCAGCGCCAAGCATGCTTTTAATCTTGTCATTCTTGTATGCCTTCTGGACGTGATATTCTTCAAATCTCTTGTATAGTCCGTTTGTCTTTGCAAAAAAAGTTATTTCCATTTCGACGGTTTCCGCGTCAGGCTCATAGTAGTTCTCCCATATGTAGGCAATATCATCCTCTGTAAGAGTGAATGTGTTGTCGCCCAGGATATTCGAGAGCTTGTAATATGAGCTAAGGTCGAATACAAGCACTCCGCCGTATGGAAGCGCGGCATAGATGTCGCCAAACAGCTTTAGCAGCTCGTCTTCATCTGTTATGTAGTTGAATCCATCGCACGCGCATACCACAATGTCGGGACTTAGCGCTTCAAAGTCAAGATTTCTCATGTCGCTGCACAAGAGAAGCGCTCTTAGCTTTTCGTCCTCGAGCTTCTTTTGGGCTTCGCACAGCATATCTTCCGATATGTCGACTCCCGTCACCTCGTATCCGAGCCTTACAAGCCCCGTTGTGACACTTCCGGTGCCGCAGCCCAGCTCAAGTATGCTTTTCCCTTTTGCACCGCTTTGCTTAATTAGATTGTCTATATGATCGGCCCATGCTGAATAGTCGACATCCTCCATAAGCCTGTCGTAGTAGTGGGCGAATTCTCCGTAAAACTGCATATTGTCTCCTCCGAAATCACATGAATGTTACATTCAAGTATATAAATATTACAACGCAAACAGCTATCGGGGCGTATATGAGCAGTTTCAGGCGGCCACTCTGCGCTGCCTGATCTGCAGCAATTTCCGTGTCCTGCACGCCGAAATTTTCTCTGAGCTTTTTAAGCTTTTTCTTCAGCCCCTTGGCGCATGCAAGCGATATTACTCCAAGCACGGCAAGCTGCATTCCCATGGCAAGCAGCATGTCGACGCCTTCAGGTATAGCCTGAGTTGCTCCATCTCCTTGAAGCATGAAATAGCCCAGCGTCGAGGCTATTGAATTGTTGAGCGCGTGGCAAAATACTGCCGGCCATATTGAGCCCGTAATCAAAGTTATGTAGCCGAATACAATCCCAAGCACAAGCGGTCCCATGAAATTATATATGTTATAGTGGAAAAGCGCAAACATGAAGGCCGTGAACAGCACTGCAAATCTCTCGCTTCCCGTGCTGTTCATCCTCAGGAAAAAGCCCCTGAAGAGCACCTCCTCGCAAAAGCCGGGCAAAATTCCAATAAGCACTATATACAGAATAAACTCGTTCAAATTGGAAGCTATCGGTACTTCAGGCAGCTCCACATTTCCAAACAGGCTGAGTATGAATATCGCCAGCGAATTCCCAAACACCGCCAGCGGGTATGTGAGAAGCGTTATGGCAAATGCCGATATGAACACCTTGGGACTTACAAGCCTCAGCCTTAAAAAATCGATAATGCTGCCCGTTTTATATATGCTCGAAAAAATTACAGCCGGAAGCAGTACTATTACAAGCTCGGTCAGCACAATGCCGCTGTTGAGGTCTGCGTTTTGGAAATACGCTCCCGCCGACAGGAATATGACGGACAGGAACAAAAATACAGCATTAGCCGATGCCAGCCTTTGTAGCTTCAAGAAATCACCCCTTTATGCCTCAGGAGCCTGATATAAAATTCAAGTCCGAAAATAAGGGCTTTCTCGTCAAAGTCAAAATCTATATTATGAAGGCTTTTAGTGAAACCCAAATCCTCATTCCTGCTTCCCAGCATGAAAAACAGTCCCGGAATTCTCCTTTGATAGTAGGCAAAATCCTCTGCAATCATGAGAGGCTCGAGCAGGCTTATGTTTTCTTCTCCGACGGCCTCCTTGAATTCCTCAAACAGCTTCTCGTCATTGTTGACTGGCGGATAATCATCCTTTATATTGACCTCTATACTGCAGCCGTAGACAGTTTCAAATCCTCTCGCCACCTCAAAAATTCTTTCCTTTATCTTTTCATATACATTGTCTTTGAAGGCCCTTATTGTACCCTCGAGCCTTACATTTCCGCTTATTATGTTGCGCCTGCTTCCGCCCTCAATCCTTCCTATTGTAAGCACGCCTTCGTCGAGAGGCCTTATGTTCCTTGAAATGATTGTCTGAAGCGCGCTAATGAATCCTGCTGCGGCAACTATGGAGTCGTTTGCATCCTGCGGCATAGCCCCATGGCCGCTCTTGCCCGTGATTTCAATGTTGACTTCGCCTGCTCCAGAAAGGAAGTAGAGCGGCCTAACTCCAGCCAGCCCCTCGCTCACATCCGGATACATGTGCAGCCCGTATATCTCGTCTATTCCATACTTTTCAACAAGTCCAGCGTTTAGAAGCGGCAGCGCCCCTCCCGGAGACTCTTCAGCCGGCTGGAAGATGAATGCCACATTATCCCTTATGAGTTCTTTTCTGCTGCACAAGTACTCGACCAGGCCCAGGAGTATGCTCATATGCCCGTCATGTCCGCACAGATGGCGCACGGAGCCGTCCCCCGCGTTGAGCCCATCCATGTCTGCCCTGAAGGCAACAGTCCTTTTCCCGACGCTGCCTTTTATAACGCCTGTTACAGATGTCTCAAGCAGGGCGTCATGCTGTATGCCAAGACTGTCAAGGCGGCTTCTTATGTATTCTGCCGTTTTATACTCCTTCAGCCCCAGCTCCGCAATCTCGTGGAGGCTCCTCCTGTGTCCACAAATAATTTCTTTGAATTCCAATGTCTCCGGGTTTATATCCTCATATTTCATACTATATTCAGCAAAACACATAAATGTTCTTGCTTACTCCTTTCTCTATTAATTTAATTACTATACAACAGAATAAAATCAATCAATCTCACAACTAAATATAACCACATTACAAGTTTGGATTTAGCCGTAAAAATTTATTTGCATGCTTTAACATGTTGAATATATTCATATTTAGTGTTACTATTGTATAAACTTTATACTAAAAACAGGGGGTAATCAAAGTGAAAAAGTACAATGTGGCAATTGTCGGCGCAACCGGAAAAGTTGGGGAAACTTTCTTAAAGGTACTTGAAGAGAAAAATTTTCCTGTAGATAAATTATACCCTATGGCCTCAAAAAAATCTGCAGGAATTAATATCAAATTCCAGGGCAAGGATTGGACCGTAGAGGAACTCAGCGAAAGCTCATTCGACAAGGATATAGACATAGCCCTATTTTCAGCTGGTGGAAGCATAAGCCTCAAATATGCCCCAATAGCCAGGGAAAAAGGCGTAATAGTAATAGACAACAGCAGCGCATGGAGAATGGACAAGGATGTCCCTCTTGTAGTTCCAGAGGTCAATCCTGAAGATATAAAAAAACACAACGGCATAATAGCAAATCCTAACTGCTCTACAATACAGGCTGTAGTGGCTCTCAAGCCTCTGCATGATAGGTTCAAAATAAAAAGAATAGTATATTCTACTTATCAGGCTGTTTCCGGATCAGGTGTTAAGGGAATAAGAGATTTAGAAGAAGGCTTAAAAGGAAACAAAAACGAATTCTATCCTCACCAGATAGCTTTTAACTGCATACCTCACATCGATGTTTTCCTTGAAAACGGCTATACAAAAGAAGAAATGAAAATGGTGGAAGAGACGAAAAAGATAATGAATGACGATTCACTAAGAATTACAGCTACTGCAGTTAGAGTTCCTGTTATAAGCGGACACAGCGAGTCTATAAATGTGGAATTCGAAAAGCCTTATGAGATTTCAGAAGTTTTCAGCATAATGGATTCTGCGGAAGGAATTGTGCTAGTGGACGACGTTGCAAACAACAAATATCCGCTAGCCGTAGACGCTGCAGACACTGACCCAGTGTACGTGGGTAGACTAAGAAGAGACGAGAGTGTTGAAAGCGGCCTTAACATGTGGGTTGTTGCAGACAACATAAGAAAAGGTGCAGCTACAAACACTGTTCAGATTGCTGAGCTTCTTGTTAAGTACGATCTAATTTAACTTTCAAAAAAAAGAAGGAGTGATTCGCAATGATATTCAAAGGATGTGGAGTCGCTATTGTAACACCTTTCAAAGACGGGAAAGTTGATTTTAAGAAGCTTGAAGAGCTCGTCGAATGGCATATAGAGGAAGGCACTGATGCTATAATAGTTGCCGGTACAACTGGCGAAGCCTCAACAATGACTGACGAAGAGCAGCTTGCTGCTGTTAAATGCGTGGTTGACAAGGTTGCAAAGAGAGTACCTGTAATAGCAGGCGCAGGCTCTAACGACACTCCCCATGCCATCAAGCTATGCCAGGAATCTGAAAAGCTCGGAGCTGACGCTCTGCTTCTAGTGACACCTTATTACAACAAGGCTACACAGCTGGGGCTTATAAAGCACTATACCATGATAGCCAACAGCGTTAAAATTCCTATAATACTATACAACGTTCCAGGAAGAACAAGCGTTAACATCCAGCCCGAGACAGCTGTTGAGCTTGCAAAGGTAGAAAACATAGTTGCAATAAAGGAAGCCAGCGGAGACATATCTCAAATCGCGAAACTTGCAAGCATAGTACCTGAAGGCTTCGACATATATTCTGGAAATGACGACCAGGTACTTCCTATACTTTCACTTGGCGGAATCGGTGTAATATCTGTAGTTGCAAACATATGCCCTAAGGATACTCACGACATGGTAGTAAAATACCTGGAGGGAGATCTCAAGACAGCTATGAAACTTCAGCTTGGTATGAAGGCTCTTATAGATGCACTTTTCATAGAGGTCAATCCTATACCGGTTAAGACCGCAATGAACATAATGGGCTGGGATGTCGGCGACCTGAGAATGCCTCTTTGCGAGATGAGCCCATCAAATATAGAGGTTCTTAAAAAGGAGCTCGTAAACTACGGACTTCTAAAATAATCAAGGAGGACATGCATGCTCAATGTAATAATAAATGGAGCTTTAGGTAAAATGGGAAAGGTCCTTATTGACGCTGTCAATTCGGATGAAGAACTGAATCTTGTAGCCGCTGTAGACAAAGGCGCTGGTTTCATGAGCGAAAAGCCCGAGGGCGTATACGGCTCTATATTCGACGTAAATGTGAAGGCCGACGTAGTTATCGACTTTTCAAGGCCAGAGGCAGCCAATGATCTTATCAAATACTGCAAGGCCAACAGGTGCGCTCTTGTGCTGGCTACAACTGGCTTTAGCGACGAAGAGCTGGCATTCATACATGAATCGGCAAAAGAGATTCCAATATTCAACTCATACAACATGTCGCTTGGAGTAAACCTGATGCTCAGCCTTGTAGCCAAAGCTGCCCAGGCGCTCGAGGGCTTTGACATAGAAATAATTGAAAAGCACCACAACGAAAAGGTTGATGCTCCTAGCGGCACAGCCATAATGATAGCCAACGAAATAAACGAAGCCTTGGACAACTCAATGCAGATGAACTACGGCCGATACGGCAGAGACTGCAAGAGAGCCAAGAATGAAATAGGCATACATGCCGTAAGAGGCGGCACAATAGTAGGCGATCACACAGCCGTATTTGCTGGCAAGGACGAGATAATTGAAATAAGGCACACTGCAAACTCAAAGCAGATATTTGCCCAGGGGGCACTGAGAGCCGCAAAATTCCTTTCAAGCAAGGAACGCGGATTCTACAACATGAAAGACCTATTCAAGTTCTAACGGAGGTATTATATGAAAAAAATGACAGACGCTTATGAAATAGCAAGATATATAAAAGAGGTTAAGAAAAAGACGCCTGTGACTCTATATGTAAACGGCGATTTTGACGCATATTCATATAAGGAACAGTTCAGCGGTATCAAGGTTTTCGGAAGCTGCAACTCTTATATTATAATAGGCGAATATGAGGACATAAAGAATATACTTGCCGACAACAAGGATGCAATAACAGACTACCACATGGAAAATGACAGAAGAAATTCAGCAATACCAATGTTCAACAAGCTCAGCACTACTGCCAGAATAGAGCCGGGTGCCGTTATAAGGGATATGGTTTCAATAGCTGACAACGTGGTTGTTATGATGGGTGCCGTTATAAATATAGGTGCTGAAATCGAAGAAGGCTCAATGATAGACATGAATGCTGTGCTTGGCGCAAGAGCCATGATAGGCAAGAACGTTCACGTTGGTGCCGGGGCTGTTGTAGCCGGAGTGCTTGAGCCTCCATCGGCAACGCCTGTAATAGTGGAAGACGGCGTAATGATAGGAGCCAACGCTGTTATACTCGAAGGAGTAAGGGTTGGCAAGGATGCTGTAGTTGCTGCAGGCGCAGTAGTTACAACAGACGTTCCTGAAGGAAGCGTGGTTGCAGGCTCTCCTGCAAAGGTAATCAAGATGAAGGATGAAAAGACTTCAGAAAAAACAAAGCTTATGGACGACCTTAGAGGTTAAATTTACATTAATAAATCAGGGGTGCCGGAATATATCCGGCACCCCTTTCTTTTTACATTTACACGATCATTATCTGTCTTCATCTGTTACTGCAAACACATAAGGGATGTTCCTGTAGTAACTGCTGTAGTCGAGGCCGTAGCCCACAACAAACTTATCCTCTATTGTAAAGCCAATATAGTCGGCCTGGTAATCCACTGCTCTCCTGCTTGGCTTGTCAAGGAGCACGCAGGACTTTACGCTTGCAGGCCTCTTACCTTTAAGGTGCTCAACTACATACTTCATTGTTATACCCGAATCAGTAATATCATCCACAACAAGCACGTCATACCCCTCAATATCCTCCGTTATGTCATTCAAGACGTTGACGCTTCCCTTTGATTCAAATTTATCCTCATAGCTCGAAGTAGTCATAAAGCCTATTTTTACAGGTACACTTACACTCCTTGCAATATCCGATGCAAAAATGAAGCTCCCCTTTAGAAGTGATAATATAAAAAGCTTCTTGTTCTCATAGTCCTTTGATATTTGCAATCCTAGTTCTTCAACTCTTGCAGCTATATCTTCCTTCGAGCACAGAATTTCCCACTTCTTCTTTTCTATATCCATTTTTTACCTCCAGTGTGGATTTTTTCATCCTTTAGGGCCACATAAAAACTCTGCTGAACAGATGATCAACGACCACATTTCAACAGAGTTTTCATGAAACTAATTTTAATTTAAAAAGCCTCTAATGTCAATAAATTATACCATAATTATGCTGGCCGACTTGTTTTTGTTCATCCTGTCCATTACGTCAACTATTACATCGTCAGTTACTCTCATACCTCTGTCGCTTACCTCGCCTAGATTTCTTATGCTCTCCTCTACCGTTTCGCCCACTATGCCGTTGAATTTTGGAACTATTGAGCCGTATTTTACATTTATGGCGCTCTGCATGGCAGCTGCCGCCGCACTCGAGAGCTTGTAAGCACAGCCCGCCTTTGCGCCGTCGCATATCATTCCGCTCAAGTTGGCTATCACGTTGCTTATAGCACCTTCTATGGCTTCGTAGCCCAGATCCATTAGCCATGCTATTGCAGCTGTCGATCCGACAGATGCCGCGACTCCGCAGCCGCATACAGCCGAAAGCCTTCCAGTATAGTTTTTCACATACGCTATAACGAGATGGCTTATTGCAAGCGCCTTGGCAAGCTTTTCATCGCTTTGCGGGTATTTGTCGTTGTATGCGGCAATTGGAAGTATTGCCGTTAGTCCGTGGTTTCCGCTTCCATTCGAGCTCATTACCGACATCTTCACGCCAGACATCCTTGCGTCAGAAGCTGCAGCTGTTATCATCATGGCCATATTTATAAGGTCTGCTGATATGAACCCGTCTTCTATAGCCAATTTCAGGCTGTAGCCTACACCGGCGCCGAGCCTTTGAGAGAGCCCCTTATCCGCCATTTTTCTGTTCATCTCTATGCCTTCAAGCAGGAACTCTATGTCCCTTAGCTCCAGCTCTTCAACAAGCTGTATTAGCTCTTTTATCGTAAGCTTTACCACAGGGCTCTCGTTCTGGCTTGAAGCCGAGCCCGTTATGTTGCTCATGCAAGTATTCAAAATAACTTGATTGTCTTTTTTTACCAGCACAAAGTTGTCATGCTTTGTACTTATCACAGCCTCAGCTATACTGTTTTCACCCTTCAAAACAGCTCTTGTAAATATCCTGTCTCCCTCTTTTACAGGCGATATTTTTATGAACCCTTCATCCACCATCCTTTGGGCTTCATCTATCTGGCTTTCCTCTACACTTTCGAGAACTGCAAGACCAAGCTTGGAGTCTCCTCCCAAAAGCCCCATGGCTGCCGCTATTTCAAGTCCTATCTTGCCATTGCTTCCCGGGATCCCTACTCCCATTCCGTTTTTATATATATTGGCGCTTACTTCTATAGTGCACTCCAGGCACTCTTCTCCGAGAACCTCTCTTGCTTTTGCAACGGCAAGCGCCACAGCTACAGGCTCAGTACAGCCCAGGGCAGGCTTAACCTCTGATTTTAGAAGCTGAATAATTGTATTTTTCATAATTTTTCCTCCATTCCCAATCTTCATTTTACGACTGTGAGTTATACTTATACTAATAGCATTTTTTGTGCCAACATTTCTTCTAGTCTCAAAAAAAGCCCACAGCATCTTAATTAATAATACAACCCAGTATTTGCAATGCATTTGCCAATTTATAGTATTTATGATTATATTTTTTTAAAACTTCAATTATTCCATCAGACGTTAATTAGTAATCTCGCTCCACTTTTGTCTCAAAACAAAAAAAAATAATCTCATCTTGAGACTAAGTCTCAATTTGAGATTATTCCATATTCCTTTATTTTTCTGTACAACGTGGCTCTTGATATGCCCAGTGCCTGAGCTGCCTTTTCCTTGTCCTGCTTGTAATCCTTAAATGCAAAAAGAGCCTTTTGTATCTCCGCTTTTTCAAGCTCGCCCAGCGACATTATGCCTTGATATTTTGACTGCTCATATCTTCTGGGCCTGGCCGTTTTGAGCTTTTCCGGAAGGTCTTCGGGAACTATGACGCCTGTTTTAGTCATGTTGATGCAATACTCTATAACATTTTGAAGCTCTCTGACATTGCCAGGCCATTCATACGCCATCACTATGTCCATGACCGAATCAGAAAAGCCTTCAACACTTTTTCCAAGATTCTGCGAGCACTCTCTGGCAATACTCATCAATAACTCGGGTATGTCCTCCATACGCTCCCGCAGCGGAGGAACTCTGATTGGAATGACATTGAGCCTGTAGTAAAGATCTTCCCTGAATTCACGCTTTTCGACCATTTCCTCCAGATTTCTGTTAGTCGCTGATAGTATCCTCACATCCACAGGAGTGCTGCTGCTGGAGCCTATCTTGTCTATCTTCTTTTCCTGAAGCACCCGCAGAAGCTTAGCCTGTAAATGCAGACTCATGTCTCCTATCTCGTCCAGAAAAAGCGTACCCTTGTCAGCCAGCTCGAATTTCCCCAACTTTCCGCCTTTTTTTGCACCCGTAAATGCCCCTTCCTCATATCCGAAGAGCTCGCTTTCCAAAAGCGCCTCCGGAATAGCCGCACAGTTTATAGCTATAAAAGGGTGGCTGTTTCTGCTGCTAGCACTGTGAATAGCCCTTGCAAACAATTCCTTGCCGGTTCCGCTCTCGCCCGTTATAAGCACCGAAGACGCTGAGCGCGATGCCACCTTCGCTTGTTCTATGGCATTGCTTAAAGGCTCACTGCTGCCTATTATGCTTTCAAAGCCTATCCCAGACTCGGAATATGCAATTTCATTGTAGTCGTTTATGGCCGATTTTGCATCCACAAAATCTAATACAAAGCCTTCCGCTTTGCCGTCTATTATGACTGCATTTATGTTATATATTCCCCTGAAAGAATGGCTGCCCTTGTTGTATACAAAGCCGGCGCTCCTTTTGCTGCTGACTGCTCCCTCGAGTTCTTCGGGTTTTATAAAATTCAAAATATCAAAAATGCTCTTGCCTTCGATTTTTTTCGCCTGCCTGAACAAATCCACAAATTTTTGATTCCAGCTGTCTATATGCCCTTTATTGCTAACAGACACAACCGCCTTGTCCATGTTGTTTATAAGCGTCTGCATTCTGCTTGTTTCAAGCTTGAGCATGCTCGCCTTCTCCTCGGCCCTCAGCTTGCTCGAAATCAGCTCTGACATCTTTCCGAGAAAATTGAGCAGTTGCGCTTTATTTTCTAGAAGATTGGCCCTTTGCTGCTCGTCGAATGCTATGAGGCCTATGACGCCGCAAATACTCCCTTCAAGCTTTATGGGACAGCATACCTCTCCCCACTCTACGCACTCGTATTTCATGCTGCAGCGCCTGCACACATCGTCCAGGCGGGGATTCTCAATTATAAAGCTCCTGCCTGTATCCATAGAGCTTCCAAAAGCCGACATTCGGCTTACCTTCTCGCCTATCTTGGACACATATGCTCCTGTTCCAGCTATCCTAACAAGGTCTTCGTCCACTATTGTCACATCTACCTTCAAAACGCACGAGATGGCTTCAGCAATGTTCTGTATGTCTGTTTCAATGCTTTTGAGTCCAATCATCTACATCTTGTCCTTGACCTTCATAGTCAATATGATGTTTTTGATCTCCTTGAGCTGCACGAGTATATTGTTGAGTGTGAGCTGCAATGTTCCAAGAATTATGAAAAGTATTATTATAGCTACAAATTCAAAATGAAATTCCATATTATCACCCCTGTTGGATTTTGATTTAAAAAAAGACTAGCAGGCTAGTCTTTAATTAAGTTTCTTACCTACAAATATAAACTTTTTGTTTTCAACGTCATTTATTTCTCCGGAATATCCCAACCCTTTGAATAGCCTGGCCATCTCACCAGGAGCATAATATTTGCACTTGAATCCCATCAGCTTCATGAAAACAACGCATATTTTCCTGATTATTCCATTCGGGTTGACTTCCTCAATTATTATATCTCCGTGTAATTTTAATACCCTGTCCACTTCTTTTAACACTTTTTTTTCATCTTCAAAACTGTTGAAATGGTTCAAAAAAACAATCTTGTCAAAGCAGGAATCCTTAAAAGGCATGTATTCAGGCAATCCGTCAACTATGCTGCAGTTCGAGTTCTTTATTACTGCTGAATTGTTGAAGTTTTCAGCGTGCTCAAATATTGTGACATCTGCTCCCGCTTTTCTCAGGTACTTGCCGTAATACGAAACATCTCCCATTAGAAGAATTTTTTCTCCAAACGATGGTCGTAAAAAATCCATAAAATTGCTAATGTTTTCCTTTCCCTTGCAGGGGCATATGCTGTGTTGCGAAGAATCAGCTGCCGGTTTAACCAAAATAATCACCTTCTATGTATACTATGGTGCTGTATGTATATTATAAACCATGTATCCCAAATATTCAATATCACAAGCATATTTTTACATTAATGCCGCAGTTTTCCATTAACTTCTTTTTTAATCTAATTATAAACCCGCATTCCAAGCTTTATATTCCATTGGCCTTTTTTTTTATCTCGAAATGGTTTAATATTATATGAGTACAGATATTTCGGAGGTTGATTGTAATGTTTGAAAATTCATCTAAAGAGTCAGCAATTCAAAAGCTTCTAATTCTATATATTTTTAAAAGCATTGATTTTGGACTTACAAATTCACAGCTCACCCAGATAATAATGGAAACCGAGCTTATGAACTATTTTCTGTTCAAGCAGTACATTGCAGAGCTCACTGAAAACGCACTTGTGACAGAGGACAGCAATTCCAATAACCAACGCTATAACATTACCACGAAAGGCATGCAAACGCTCAACTATTTCATATCCAGAATTCCGTATGCAACACGCGAAAAAATCGATTTTTACCTTCTTCAGAGCAAGGATCGCCTTGTTAAGGATACACAGATAAAATCAAATTTCAAAAAGATAAGCGAACACGAGTATGCAGTCGAGCTTAGCGTCATCGAAAACAATGCATCACTTATAGACCTAAGCATCAGCCTTCCCTCAAACAAGCAGGCCCGGCTTATATGTGAAAACTGGAAGAAGAATGCAAACAGCCTATATGGCGACATTCTCCAATTGCTTATAAAATAAAAACCAAAAGCACAAAAACACTAATAAACAACAAAAGTCAGAGAGATGACTCTCTGACTTTTGTTGTTTATTTATATATGTTTAATAGCTTCACTATTTTTCATATTTGTTTCTGAGGAATATTGCGGTCGCGTTTGCAGTAAGCAAAAGCGCTATAAGGACTATTATTCCTGCGGCAGCTATATTTTGGAATTCGTCCTGAGGTCTTGAAGTCCAGTTGAATATCTGTATTGGCAGCACTGTAAACGAGTCCATTATGCTCTTTGGCAGGAACGCTATATAGCCTGCAGCTCCCACTATTATAAGCGGAGCAGCCTCTCCCATCGCACGCGACATGGCGAGTATTGTTCCCGTTAATATTCCAGGCATTGCATACGGAAGTACCACGCCTGTTATTGTAAGCCATTTTGACACTCCAAGTGCGTAAGAGCCGTGTCTGAGTTCATTCGGGACAGCCTTGAGAGCCTCCTGCGAGGATACTATGATAACAGGCAAAATCAAAAGCGCAAGCGTCAGGGCTCCTGAAAGTATGCTCCTTTCAAATGCAAGAAGCCTTACAAACACTGCAAGTCCGAGTATGCCGTAAACTATTGACGGAACCCCTGCCAGATTGGCAATGTTTATCTGGAGCATCTTATTGAACCATTTCTTCTTATCTGAATATTCCTCAAGGTATATGGCCGTTCCAACCCCCAGGGGGAATGAAAACAGGAACGTTAGTCCCATAACCCATATACTGCCTATCAGCGCAGAATATATTCCAGCCTTCTTGGGGAATCTTGAAGGCAAGCTTGTTATGAAATCAAGGCTAAGCCAACCGAGCCCAGCCTTGAGCACATTCGTAAGCAAAAGCACGAGCATTAATATTCCAAAGGCTATCGCCAAGAAAAAGAAGCCTTCAAAAACCTTGCTCAACAGCTTTCTGCTTTTCAGGTTTGAGCTCGAATTTTTGCTGCCAGATATATTGTTTTCCATTTCTACATACGTTCCTTTCATACTAGTATTCCTCCCTGTACTTGCTTACTATATGCCTTGCCAGAATATTCATAAGCAGCGTCATAAGGAACAGTAATAATCCGACTGCAAAAACAGTCTTATATTCTACGGAGCCGTGCTGTATGTCTCCCATACTTATATTGACCATGTAGCCTGTCATAGTCTGAATACTGTGAAGCGGATTGAACGTAAGCGTGCTGTTTGCGCCTGCCGCTATTGCAACTATCATTGTCTCGCCAATCGCACGCGATATGGCAAGCACGAAAGAAGATATTACATTAGATATGGCAGCCGGCAAAACAACATTGAGTGCAACTTCAAGCTTTGTAGCTCCCAGCGCATAAGCCCCTTCCCTGAGTGCCTTCGGCACTGCCCTCATGGCGTCCTCACTGAGCGATGCTACCATTGGCATTGTCATTATCCCGACTGCTATCGCCGCGCTTAAAGCATTAAATACTTCTATTTGCGGAAAAATACCCTTTAAGAACGGGGTTATGAAATTGAGTGCAAAAAATCCGTATACTATCGAAGGAATTCCCGCCAGAATTTCCAGTATTGGCTTTACAATTTTTCTGACCCTTACAGGTGCAAATTCACTTAGATATATGGCGCTTCCAAGACCCACCGGGATTGAAACTATGCTTGAAAGCAGCGCTATCATCAATGTGCCAACTACAATCGGCAGCACGCCAAAATGTTTTGGCGCCAACGTAGGAGTCCATTTGGTTGTAAACAGAAACTCAAATATTGAAACCTCCCTCAGGAATGCAAGGGTCTCCCAAAGAAGAGTTGCCACTATACCTATTGTAACAAATATTGAAACTGCCGAAAATGCCTGCAATATTGTTTTCACTAGTTTTTCCTGAAAGTGCATCCTCGTTATGTGTTTGTCGGGTCCTCTTTTACTTTTTTCCATGCAATTACTCCTCCATAAGCTGATTTCCACATTTCACATTTCCAATTATAGCACCATGCGTTTAAATACAGCAGTTAAGTGTCTGTTAATTGTGTTAAGTCCATGTTAACATCATTGGCGCTGTGCTAAAAAAGCCTTGGATGATGTGAGTTCCAAGACATTTTTTCTATTAATCAAGTTTGAATATCCTTATGGAATTTTTCAGATTTTCAGAAAGACCGTTTAAGCTTTCGCTGTTCGACATCAGATCTGCAATAATTTCAAATTGGACTTTAGATTTTTCATTTGCATCCTCGGTCATGCTGGCTGCATTCTCGGCTATTGAATATATCTGGTTTATGGATTCAACAATCTCTGTTTTCAAACTGTTTATATCTCCGATATTTTCCCCAACCAGCTTAATATTGCCTACCATGGTGTTCATGCTGGCAAGTATTTTTTCAAAGGCTGTGTTAGTATCTTTTACAGCATTACGCTGAATATCTATAGCAGAACTACTCTCGCTTGTAATTCTTACAACCGATTCCGTTCTGGACTTGATACCGCTTATTATCTGTTTGATGACTTCTGACTCACTGTTTACATTTTCCGCCAGCACTCTTATCTCCTGGGCAACCACTCCAAACCCTCTGCCTGCATCACCAGCTCTCGCAGCTTCAATCGATGCATTCAGCGCAAGCAGGTTTGTTTTCCTTGATATTGCAGTTATCGACGTGACAACTCTTTGAATTTTTTCAATCTCGTTAGCAAGAATCTCAATTTCACATACAACGTCGTTTGAATATTCAAAGCCCTGCTCTGATCTTTGCTTCATAGTCTCCATGTAATTGACTCCATCCTTGACTGCTGTCTGGGCATCCTCGGATATTAGTACCATATCCTCTATGTGGGAATCCGACCTCTCAATCATCTGATCAAGGTTTTCAAGCCTTGCCTTGGCCTCTTGCAGGTTTGCAGATTGGGTCCTTGCACCTTCCATTATTTGAATTACAACTGAATTGACGTTCTCTGTGAACGAATACGCATCACGGGATACTGCATTTATCTCGTTGGACGTGCTTGACATCCCCTCATGAGCAAGCCTGATGTTATCCATAAGCATTCTAAGCTCTCCCACCATTTTGTTGAATACGTCGTTAAGCGTCTTCATTTCCCTGTTGTTATTGAAACTGGCTTTAACACCCAGCCTGCCTCTGGAAACCTCGTGCATCAAACTCACAATTGATTTTATCGGTGCCTCAATATTTTTTGAAAATTTATATCCTGTGACTATGCAGAGCAATATTATTGCAATCGAAATAAAAAATATGAAATTTCTGATTGCCATTGTTCCCGATTCAAGTTCTTCCTTTTCAATATTTGCAATTACAAGCCAGTTAGCCAAACCAAGCTTTTCATACGCTGCTGCCATTCTGTTTCCATTCTCCTTGTAGAACGACAGGGCTTCGTCTCTTTGCTGACCCGCCTTGCTTTTAATAGCCTTTTCAACAAAAGAATAGTCTGAATCCTTTAGGATTAGCTTTGGATCCTTGTGATATATAAATTTGCCTTCGCCGTTAACTAGGTACATACGGCCTGTCTTCCCTATTGTTGCTTCTGCTAATGGTCTTGTGAAATTCTCAAGGTCAAATATAACTACCATAACACCAAGCTTTCCTGCAACCGTCTTTATTTCTTTCGCAACCGGTATTACAGGCTTTCCTGAAGCTTTTGAAACAAACGGATTGCCCACTACAAGCTCTGCCGTTTCATCAAGTGATTTGAAAAAATCTTTATTCGATATGTCTGTGCCAAGGTATTCCTTTTTGAATTTAGAACCATCTGCTATTATTTTGCCATTCTTATCACAAATATATATGGTTTCGTAAAGCTTGTCAGAGCTTTTAACTGCATTCTGAAGTGAAAAAGACACCTTGTTTAGCTTTATAGTATCGTCTATTACTGAATCTACATTTAAATCCTCCATCATGATCGCCAAATCGGGCTGCGCTTCAATACCATTCATTATGCTTAGTGAATTTTTCAACACTGCATCTAGATTTGATTTTATGCCTTCCGCCTTGGCTGTAAGCATTTGTCTCTGGGTGTCTTCCAGGTGACTTGATACTTTCAAGTATGTAAAGCTGCTCATTAGGAATATCGGTAGTATAGATATTGCAAAAAGCACTGTAAGCACCTGAAATCTGAGAGATACCTCTGGCGAATTGAAAATTTTATTAATATTCTTAATGAAAATCAAAGAGCCTTCCTTAACAAGTCTGAGAAAGCCTTTATAATTCTGTTTTTTTGCCAGATACATTATTTTTAAGGCTAACTCTTTTATGTTTTTATAGATTGATTTCGCACATCCAATGAGCTTTCCCGGAGCTGAGTATTCATTTTTGCGCTTGGTTTTTTCTTTAATTTTATTAAACCCATTAATAATATATTCATTCAGGCCTGCTTTTTTCACTGGCTTCCCTCCTGTTGTGTGCTTTTGTGAAAACAAAACGCCTTCTGATTTCGAAGGCGTTTGTTTTCACTGTTTCTACATATGCTTCTGCAGTTTATAGTGTCTTATTTTATAAGTTCAAGTCCAGCTGTGTAATCTTCATCTGGAAGAGCTACGTATCCAACTTCTGCAGCAAGAGTGCCTGCATTTTCAATATAGAACTGAAGGAAAGACTTAACTTCAGGTCTTGTTAAAGATTCCTTGTTTACATAGAGGAATAGTGGTCTTGAAAGTGGTGCGTAATCTCCCGACTTTATAGTGTCAAACTTTGGCTCAATAGGGCCGCTTCCGTTGTCTATCTTTACGACCTTAAGCTTGTCTGCGTTTTCCTCATAGTAAGCAAAACCGAAGAATCCTATGGCATTCTTGTCTCCACTTATTCCCTGAACAAGCACGTTGTCATCTTCACTTGGAGTTATGTCGGCTCTCATAGCTCCGCTCTCACCGTTTATTTCTTCAGTAAAGTAGTCGAAAGTACCCGAGTCAGTTCCTGGAGCATAGAATTTTATAGCCTCGGCTGGCCACTCAGGTCTTACATCCTTCCAAGTCTTCACAGTGCTGTCTGGCGCCCATATTTTCTTAAGCTCGTCTACAGTAAGCGAATCCACCCAAGTATTCTCTGGGTTAACTACAACCGAAAGACCATCATACGCTACTTTGATTTCTGCATACTCAATCCCATTTTGCTCTGCAAGTTGCTTTTCCTCATCCTTTATTGGTCTTGAAGCGTCGTTTATATCTATTTCCTTGGCTGTAAACTTCTTAAAGCCGCCGCCAGTTCCCGAAACTCCAACCGGAATTTTAACATCTGGATTTTGAGCCAGGAATTCTTCGGCTACAGCCTCAGTTATTGGGAAAACTGTAGATGAGCCGTCAATTTTAATTTCTCCAGTAAGACCGGCCTGTGCTTCTCCTCCCTCATTTCCTCCTGAACATCCTGCAAAAAGAGCCATTGATGCTATTAGAACCATTGATGCCAATCCTACAACTTTTTTCAATTTCATAATTTTTATCTCCCCTTTGCTTTTATTGACGGACATTTTCAGCATTGTCGCTCTGATGTCCATTTATTATTTCCCTTCCACATTTTCAATTATAGCACCAAACGTTGAAATATAGCGGTTAACTGTCTGTTAATTCTGTTAAGTCCATGTAAATGATATTGCCTTCGGGTTAAGCACCGAATAAAAAAGGCCCTGGATATAATAATCCAAGACCTTTGCATGAAATCCGATTGTGTATATTAGTCATATGTTTATTTCAGCATAGCTTTTAATCATTTCTTTTAATTAAACCTCTAACCGCACCTATCATGTAGAGCGAACCCGCAAATATTATGACATCCTCAGGGCCTGATTCCTCTATCGCCTCATGCAGAGCTTTTTTTATGCTGTTGTGGCTGGCCAGTATCCTGACCTTGTTGTCTATTAGCTTTATCTTGTGTAGCAGCTCGTCCGCATCCATAGCTCTCGGATTATCGGGAGATGTAGTGACAAGCCTGCCGGCCTTTGGAAGCAATTCGCGGAGCACCTTGTCTACCTCCTTGTCCTTTAGCATTCCAAGAACCAGTGTCACCTTTTCTTTTTTGAAGTTGTCTTCTATGAACCTGGCAAGTGCCATGGCTCCATGGTAGTTATGCGCTCCGTCAATGAGTATGAGCGGCTTATTGCTTAACACCTCAAGCCTTCCCGGCCAGGTAGCCTTTTTAAGGCCTTCGTATATGGCACTTTTATCTATAAAATATCCGTGTTCCTCATTAAGCTGCCATATTGTATTTATAGCAACTATGGCGTTGTTTATCTGGTGCTTGCCAAGGAGACTTATGCTTATATCTTCGAACAGGTGCGAATTTATTTGATAGTCGAAAACCTGACCTGTAAGCGTAGAGCTCTTGATCTTCTTTTTTGAGGTGTCAGCCACGACGAGCTTTGCTTTGCTGTCCGCTGCCGCCTTTCTCATGGGGTCCATGGCTTCCTTTTGCTGAGGATGTACTACTACAGGACATCCTTTTTTTATTATGCCCGCCTTTTCTGCGGCTATTTTTCCCAGATTGTCTCCGAGCACATCCATGTGGTCCATGTCTATTGGCGTTATGACACTTATCAATGGCTTTTCAATTATATTTGTAGCATCGCATCGTCCGCCAAGTCCAACTTCAATCACCACAAAATCAACCTGCTTTTCCCAGTAATAGTAGAAGGCTATTGCCGTTACTATTTCGAATTCCGTGGGGTGCTCATAGCCCAGTGCAACGAGTTTATCCGCGCTCTTTTTGACTACCGTTGCAGCCTTTGCAAGCTCGTCCTTTCCTATATCCTTGCCGTCTATTTTTATCCGTTCTGTAAAGCTTTCAAGATAAGGCGATGTGAAAAGCCCTGTCTTGTAGCCCGACTCTACCAGTATATGGCTTATAAAGGAAGATGTCGAGCCCTTGCCGTTTGTTCCTCCAACATGTATTACCTTTAGAGAATCCTGTGGATTCCCAAGCAACTCCATGAGCTTTTTTATCCTGTCAAGACCCAGCACGCTTCCAAATTTGAGTGAGCCGTGGATATACTCCATTGCCTCATTATAGTTCATATTCTTCCTCCTATGCCCTAATGGCCGAAGGCTTAATAAGCCTTCGGCCACGCAGATTAAGCTCTTTTCTTGTTAAGCATATCAAGTCTTTCTATGACTGCGTTCATCATTTCCTGGAACTTGTCCTTTTTTGCAGTCTCTTCATCTATTAGCTTTTGAGGAGCCTTTGCCAGGAATCCCCCATTTGAAAGCTTTCCGGCAACTCTTGAAAGCTCATCTTCAAGCTTCTTCTTTTCCTTTTCGAGTCTTTCTATCTCCTTGTCAAAATCCACAAGCTCCTCAAGAGGCAGGAATATCTCAACGCCGTCTATAACAGCCGTCATGGCGTCTTCAGGGACTCCCTGCTTGTCACTTGTTATCTTGACATCCGAGGCGCTCGCCATGCTCATGAAGTACTCGATTCCGCTGTTCATGGCTTCCATCTTCTCGCCTGTACATACAAGTATCACAGATGCCTTCTTTGAAGGCGGTACGTTCATTTCAGCCCTTATGTTTCTTATGCTTCTTACAGCCTCCATTATCATGTCCATTTTGGCCTCATCTTCTGCAAAGCTGTTTTCTGAGCGGGCCTGAGGCCAGCTGGCAACCATTACGCTGCCGCTTGCTGTAGGAAGATATCCGTATATTTCTTCTGTAATGAATGGCATGAAAGGATGCAGAATCTTAATTATGCCCTCCAGCACATGAGTCAGCGTCCAAAGAGCAGCAGCCTTGGCCTTTTCATCGTTTCCGTAAAGCCTTGGCTTGACCATCTCTATATACCAGTCGCAATATTCCGACCAAGTAAAATCGTAAGCCTTCTGAAGCGCTATGCCCAGGTCGAATTTCTCCATGTTGTCTGTGATTTCACCTGAAATGCGGTTGAGCCTTGAAATTATCCACTTGTCTGCCATTGTAAGCTCTTTTTCTACATTCTCCCGCTTGAGAGCATCCAGCATTTCGTCCTCTATGTTCATAAGCACGAATCTCGATGCGTTCCAGAGCTTGTTTGCAAAGTTTCTGGCAGCTTCAACCCTCTCCATATAGAATCTCATGTCGTTTCCTGGGCTGTTTCCTGTTATCAGCGTGAATCTTAGTGCGTCTGCACCGTAGTTGTCTATTATCTCGAGCGGATCTATGCCGTTTCCAAGCGACTTGCTCATCTTTCTTCCCTGCGAATCCCTTACAAGGCCGTGTATTAGCACGTAGTCGAAAGGAATCTTGTCCATGCAGTAGAGTCCTGCAAACACCATTCTTATTACCCAGAAGAATATAATGTCATAGCCTGTAACAAGCACGTTTGTAGGGTAGAAGAAGTCAAGCTCCCTGGTCTTTTCAGGCCATCCAAGAGTCGAGAACGGCCATAGCGCCGAGCTGAACCATGTATCCAGCACGTCCTCGTCCTGCCTTACGCTGCTGCTGCCGCACTTTTCGCACTTTGTAACGGCAGTCCTTGATACCATCATTTCCCCGCACTCGGAGCAATAGTACGCCGGTATCCTGTGGCCCCACCACAGCTGTCTTGAGATGCACCAGTCCCTTATGTTCTCCAGCCAGTTGTAGTATGTCTTGTCGAATCTTTCAGGAACTAGTTTTATATCTCCGTTTTTCACCGCATCTATTGCAGGCTTTGCAAGCTCGTCCATCTTAACAAACCACTGCTCCGAAACCATAGGTTCGATAACAGTGCTGCACCTGTAGCACTTGCCTACGTTGTGTGTGTGCGGCTCTGTTTTCACAAGATATCCAGCTTCATCAAGATCCTTTACTATCGCCTTTCTGCATTCGTATCTGTCCATGCCGCTGTATTTGCCGGCTCTTTCGTTCATTGTGCCGTCTTCGTTCATAACTACTATTTGCTCTAGATTGTGTCTTAATCCAACCTCGAAGTCGTTAGGGTCGTGCGAAGGAGTAATCTTAACTGCTCCTGTTCCAAACTCCATCTCAACGTATGAGTCTGCTATTACAGGTATCTCTCTGCCCACACCCGGAAGCACAAGAGTTTTTCCCAGCAGGTGAGCGTATCTTTCATCCTCAGGATTCACTGCAACTGCCGTGTCCCCAAGTATCGTCTCAGGCCTTGTAGTTGCAATGACGATGTATTCCTCGCTGTCCTTTACCGGATATTTGAAATGCCAGAAGAAGCCGCTTTGCTCCTCGTGTTCAACCTCGGCATCAGAAAGCGAAGTCTTGCAGTCCGGACACCAGTTGATTATCCTGTTGCCGCGATATATATGGCCGTCCTCATAGAGCTTTACGAAAAATTCAGTAACAGCCTTGTTGCAGCCCTCATCCATTGTGAATCTTTCTCTTTCCCAGTCACAGGAATCTCCGAGCTTTTTCATCTGGTTTACTATCTTCCTGCCGAATTCGTCTCTCCAGTCCCATGCTCTCTTTAGAAATTCTTCTCTTCCCAGCTCGTACTTAGTCTTACCTTCCTCATTTTGTATCTTCTCAACAACTTTTACCTCTGTAGCTATGCTGGCATGGTCTGTTCCTGGCTGCCAAAGAACTGCCCTGCCCTGCATTCTTCTCCATCTTACAAGTATATCCTGAAGAGTATGGTCAAGTGCGTGTCCCATATGCAGCTGCCCTGTTATGTTCGGCGGAGGAAGCGAAATGCAGTACGATTCCTTCTTCTCGTCTACTACGCCCTTGAAATACCCGCCTTCTTCCCAGCTTGAATATACCCTATCTTCGAACTCCTTTGGATCGTATGTCTTTGGAAGATTCTTAATGCCCATTGTATGCCTCCTGTATTTTAGAAATAAAAAAACCCCGTCCTATTGTATATAAGGACGAGGTCTTGTAATCGCGGTACCACCTTACTTCCAAAACGACAGCTGCCGCCTTGGCTCTTAAGAGTTTTTTAACGGGAAATCCCGTCCAATCCTACTGCTAATTCAGATTGGAAGCTCGGAAGCTACCTTCCGCAACTATCATCTAGAAACCCTTCCAGCCACGGGGCTTCCTCTCTTTAAAGAATCGTTGCGTACTCCTCTTCTTCATCGCCTGGATATTCAGTCGCTTGTTTATTAAATTATACAGCAATATATGTTTTTGTCAATAATTCAGGCTAATTTATTTCCACTCTTTCACCTTTTACAAGGTATATTATCATCTCGCAAACGTTCGTAAGATGGTCTGCCATTCTTTCTATATACCTTCCAACGAAAAGTATCTTTGTACCCTGGCTTATATAGTCGCTATTTTTGTGTATCATTATCAAAACATCGTTATACAGATCCTTGTACATAGTGTCGACTATATCGTCATATTCCCCGACTTCCAGCGCAAGAGTCACATCTTCAAGTATGAGGCTCGTCTTGACCTTGTCTATCATGCTTATTACTATTTCAGCCATTCTGACGATGTCGGCCCATTTTTTAATGTGCTCTTCCTGGCCTATCTTTATGACCTCTTTTGCTATGTTTACCCCGAAGTCTCCAACTCTTTCAATGTTTGTTATCATTTTAGTTATGGCAAATATCATGCGCAGATCCTTTGCCATGGGCTGCTGAAGAGCAATAAGCTCTATGGCCTTTTCCTCTATTTCGTACATTATCTGGTCAATTTCATTGTCGAGCTTAATTACTCCCTTTGCAAGCTCAACATCCTTTTCAGCAAGCGCTTTAACAGCAGTCTTTATTGAAAACTCAGTCTTGTCAAGCATGTCTACTACCTCTTGCTTGAGAGCCTTGAGCTCGTTTTCAAATCCCATCCTGACCATGGCGCACCTCCATTTTATTTGTATTTTTTAGCCGAATCTTCCTGTTATATAGTCTTCAGTTCTCCTGTCCTTAGGGTTTGTAAATATCTCCTTGGTGTTTCCAAACTCTATTAGCTCGCCCATCAGGAAATACGCTGTATTGTCAGATATTCTGGCGGCCTGCTGCATCGAGTGAGTGACTATTACTATTGTGTACTCCTTCTTGAGCACTTCTATGAGCTCCTCTATCTTTGCGGTAGCTATAGGATCGAGCGCCGAGGTAGGCTCGTCCATTAGTATTACCTCTGGCTGCATTGCTATCGCCCTTGCTATACAAAGCCTCTGCTGCTGGCCTCCGGAAAGCTCCCAGGCCGACTTGCCCAGCTGGTCCTTTACCTCTTCCCAGAGCGCTGCGCCCTTAAGACTTCTTTCAACTATTTCATCGAGCTCCTTTTTGTCCTTTACGCCGTGCCTTTTAGGCCCGAATATGATGTTTTCATATATTGTCTTAGGAAACGGGTTTGGCTTTTGAAATACCATTCCTACTTTTTTCCTGAGCTCCTCAACCATCAGGTCTTTTGAATATATGTTTTCGCTGTCTAGCAATATTTCTCCGTTGACCCTTGTCCCGTCTATTAGATCATTCATCCTGTTTAGAGTTCTTATAAATGTGGACTTGCCGCAGCCTGAAGGTCCTATTAGAGCGGTTACATGATTCTCTTCAACTTTTATGTTAATATCCTTTAAAGCCTTGAAACTGCCGTAGTAAAAATCAAGACTCTTAGCCTCTATTTTTGTAGACATACATTAGCCCTCCATGTTTTGCTTTTCATCTTAAGTTCGTCATTATCCTGCAAAAATAAAGATAACATTTTTAACTAAAAACAATGTTAAGCCAATGTTAAATCGGTGTTATTTTTCTGTAAAACATCTATTCGCAAGCGTCCTGCTGCATCATACGGAGTATGCTCTCGAGCCTGTCAAGCGCCCTTATTATTGACTCCTTCTGCTCCATTTCAACGCCCGCGCTCCTGAGCTGATCGAGCGGATACTCCGAGCCTCCGCTTTTCAGGAACTCGATATATTTTCCCCTTGCCTTGGAATCGCCATCGAGTATAAGGCTGCTCAGCGCAGCTGCCGCCGAGAAGCCTGTTGCATATTTGTAGACATAGAAATTCGAATAGAAATGAGGCACTCTGGCCCACTCCATGGCTATCTCCTTGTCTATGCTCATGCCTTCGCCGTAATACTTTCTGTTGAGTTCATAGTATACTCCGCAAATATCATCGTTTGTTAGCGACTTGCCTTCTTCCCCTCTGGCATGTATTATTTTCTCGAACTCTGCAAACATAGTCTGCCTGAAAAGAGTAGTCCGAAACTGCTCCAGGTGGTAATTGAGAAGGTATATCCTCTCATTCTTGTCCTTTGAGTTTTTAAGCATGTAATCCATCAGCAGCAGCTCATTTAGAGTTGATGCCACCTCGGCCACAAATATCTTGTAGTGCGAATAAATGTACGGCTGGCTCTTCCTTGAATAGTAGCTGTGTACAGAGTGCCCCAGCTCATGCGCAAGCGTAAAGAGTGAATTGATGTCGTCCTTGTAATTCATGAGTATGAAAGGCTTGGAATCGAAACTGCCCCAGGAATAAGCGCCTCCTTTTTTGCCTTCGTTTTCATAAACGTCTATCCATCTTTCATCGAACGCTTTTTTTATCACGCCTAAATATTCTTCTCCAAGCGGCTGCAGCGCACTTATTATTATCTCCTTTGCCTTATCATACGTGATTTTTATGTCTGCCTCCTCAACCAGCGGCGCATACAGATCATACATGTGCAGCTCGTCAACTCCAAGGAGCCTTTTCTTGACGTCCATGTATTGGTGCATGTATTCAAGCCTCGAAGACACCGCCTCAATCAAGTTGTCATATACCTTGAGGCTTATGTTGTCCTGAAAAAGCGATGCCTCTATGGCAGATCCATAGCCTCTTGATTTTGAGTGGAATATCTCCCTTTTTACAGAGCCGCACAGCATCGCGGCGTATGTGTTTTTATAATCCGAGTAGGTCGAATATATCTTTTCGAATGCATCCTTTCTTATGCTTCTATTTTTATTCTTCATGAAGCTCATGAAATTAGCATGAGTCAGCCTTACCTGCTCGCCCTCTTCATCCTTTATCATAGGGAACTTGAGGTCGGCGAATGAAAGCATCTCATATGCATTTTCCGCAGTATTCGAAATGTCTCCGGCAAGCGCGAGTATCCTCTCCTCGTTTTGAGAAAGCGTATACGGCTTTTTTCTTATTATTTCGTCTATGTATCTTTCATACAGCTTTATCCGCTCATCCTGCAGATACCTTTTTATCAAAGAACCCTTCATCTGTATTATTTCAGGCACCACAAAAGATGTCACTGTAGAAGTCCTTGTCGACAGCATTTCGCTTCTTCCCGCAAGTGCCTGGTATTTGGAATCCCTGCTGTCCTCATCCTTTTTCATGTGTGAATATACATAGAGACTTTCAACGCCTCGCATTAGCTCCTCATACAGGGCCATGAATTCACAGAATACGTCCTCGCCGCCTGACAATCTGCCCTTGTAGCTTTCCACCTCTGATAGCTTACCCTCAATTCTTTCAAAATTAGCTTCGAAGCTCTCATCGTTGAAAAAGCTTTCTATATCCCACTTGTATGCTGCCTCTATATTAGTTCTGTCCAATCATTTCAACCCCTTTCACGTATAAAATAATTTTTAGCATATAATAATTATACCTAAAGAGAGGCGGTATTAAAGCTCAAACCGCCCAATACCGCCTCTTTTTTTATGATCTGAATTTTTCCACTTCTTCCTGAAGGCCTGCAGCCAGCTTCTTGAGCGTTTCCGAATGCGAGCTGAATTCCTCGAGAGCCGCCAAGATCTCCTCCGTGGAAGCCGATACCTCCTCTGTCCCAGCCGAGTTCTCTTCAGCTGTGGCAGATATGTTTTGCATTGTATCCATTATTTCATCCTTGTTTTTTACCATCTCGCCATTGAGCATTTGAATTTCATTCACCTTGCCTTCAAGTCCTTCAATGGTCTGTGATATCTCCTTGAATATTATTTCCGTATCACCAACGCGCTTCACCTGCTCCCTGAGAGCATCCGATGCATCCTGCATTCCAATCACCGCACTTTTTGATTCATGCTGTATCTGGTCCACTATGCTCTTTATCTTTCCTGTAGACTGCGCAGTCTCCTCGGCCAGCTTCCTTATCTCGTCAGCCACAACCGAAAAGCCCCTTCCCGCCTCTCCGGCCCTTGCAGCCTCGATAGAAGCGTTCAGCGCCAGCAGATTTGTCTGCTCTGCAATCTGATTTATTGTCTGTATTATTATCCCGATTTCCTGCGAGCTCTTTTCGACCTCATTTATTATGCCGCTTACACGATTTTCCGATTCTATTGTATTGCTTGTGGAATCGGCAAGTTTCTTGACGGAATCAAGACCCTTGTCATTGAGTTCGCTTGATTTTTTAAACATCTCCACCATCTCGCCTATAGAGGATGATACCTGCTGCACGCTCTTGCCCATATAGGTGGCCTTGTCAACACCAGCCTCAGTCTCCCTGGCCTGCTCGTTCGTCACCTCTGCGATTTCAGCTATAGCCCTGGCCGCCTCCTGAGTAGCACTGCTTGTCTGGAGTGCCATTTTGTTGAGTGAATACGCCGTCTCAGACACTGTATCCGACGATGCCTTGATATTGCTTATAAGGAATACTATATTTTCAAGCATAGTGTTGAAGTTTGTGCCTATTTTTCCAAACTCGTCGCTTGTTTCTATTGATACGCTCGCTGAAAGATCACCCTTCGAGGCCTTGTTGAAAGCATTATCCAGTTTCTGAAGATTCCTTGTGATCCATGTTGATATCATAAGCGATACTACAACGCCTATCACAGCCGCGGCCACAAGAAGCAGCATTATGAAAAGCCTCAAGCTCTTTACATCAACATCGAGCTCGTTTTTAGCGAAGTCTCCTGCTATCTTGAATCCTGTATTGCCGTTTGTCGCATATGACACGTAACCGTTGTCATACTTTGAAAATCCGCTGTTGCCGGATGAAACATCATTCCACACGCTCTCCTCTGCCAGACTTTCTCCTACACGTCCCATCTCCTTGTGGGATATTATCACTCCGGATTTATCTGTTATGAACAGATAGCCTGTGTTGCCTATTTTTATATCCTTGAAGTTTGCGGCAAAATCCTCAAGACTGATGTCAAGCGCTGCAACACCAAGCACACCTGAGCCGGACTCCACAGTCTTGCAAACCGTTATGACCATTTTGCCGGTTCCTGCATCAACATATGGCTCGGTCCATACCACCTTGCCCCTATTTTCAATCGCCAGCTTGTACCAGCCTCTTGAAGTCGGATCATAGCCTTCAGGCGTATTGTTGACAGGGTACATGTAAGTCCTCTTGTCCTGCGTTCCCATATAGGCTGACATGATGTTGTCGTTTGCTGCGGCTGTTTGAATGAATATGTCGCTTGCATAACCGAGCAGAGCCGGAGCTGCAGCGCCGCCATTTGCAGCCGCCAGCTCAACCGCAGCCTTGTTCTTCGATATCGCATCTATGCCGTGCTCAAACCCCTTTGCAAATTCGCTTATTGAATTGTCAATTTGAGTCAGCGTTCCTTTTGAATTGTCCTGAAGCTTTTGTTCTAAAGTCGTGTACGTTTTCTGGTAGGACAAGAATCCCAGTGTCAAAACAGGTATGATTATTGCTATTATAAGTACTGCCGAAAGCTTTCCCTTAACGCTTGAAAAAATATTCATATATTGCCTCCTGTCATCACTAAATATTGTCGTATGTATTTTATTAAATATTATACTATTTTTTCAGCTAAAAAAGTACAAAATGAGTAAATAAAAACATGCCGCTGATTCTTACGACGGCATGCTTCTTCTCATATATTCGTTTATATACTTGTCAAGCTGCCTGCTCGTTGTCAGAAGCTCCTCCTCGAATATGTCAGGGTATTCAATATATCTGTTTATATGCTCCCTTAACTCCTCGATTTTTTTTTTGATAGCCTTAAGCTCTTTTGTCCTCAAAAAAATCACCGCTTTGCCAATAATTATTTTCCCAGAATTCTTCTTCCGTATATCTTTCTAATGTGCATAGTCATAAAATGAGTGCAAATCCCAACCAGCATGCCTGTTGGAACGGCCGCCAGTAGAAGCATGGGCAGATAGTATATTATCCTTATGTTTTCAATAACTATGGCTGCAGCCAGCAGCTGCCCAATGTTGTGGAAAACAGCGCCTGCAACGCTCAGTCCGGGTATGCCTATCTTTTCTTTAAATGCGCTCCTTAATGCATGCATTGCAAACAGGCTCAGTATGCCTCCGCATAAGCTAAAGAGAAATACTGACATACCTCCCCAAAAAAGCGATGATATGGTTATTCTCATTAACGTAACCAAGACAGCATCGCCAATCCCAAAGAGCAAAAGCGTGGAGAGCCCTATAATGTTTGAGAGTCCCAGCTTGGCTCCCGGAACTGCAAAGCTGAGCGGTATCAGGGATTCAACCAGATAAAGCACAAGTGACTGCGATACGAGGAGGCCCAGAAAAACGAGCCTTCTGGCAGTAAATGGCTTCCTACTGAGAAACTGCATCTGCATCACCGCCACCCCCAGATTCAGCCGATATAGTCACAACCAGCTTGTGCGGAAGACATACTATAGTCTGCCCGGGTTTTGATATAAATCCGGTCTTCTTGCATATGAGATCCCTGCAGTCCGCATCAATCACCTCGGCCCCTCCGTCATGAATGTATACAATGTTACTTCCGTATTCCGTTTTAACTTCTATTTTTTTTGAGGTTGCATTTCCAACGGCTATATCCTCATAGATTTTACCGTCAACGCTTATTATTACATGCTTGCCTTCCTTGTCGTGCTGAATTGCTTTAACGGCATACATTCCTATTGCCGAAAGCAAAAGAACAGCTGCAATTATATAGATATCTGTACGCTTCATATTTTCCCCCATGCCGGACCTGTTTAGCAGCAGTTACAGGATAATAATATTCCAAGCCTGCTGCTTTGTCAACAAGGCATCTGCATAGGATCAATACTTAGTTTATGGAATTACAAGCACAGGTTTTTTGGAATGATGAACCACATTGTTTGTCACCGAACCCATTAGGTATTTTTTTATACCCGACATACCCCTTGAAGCCATGACTATCATATCAACATCTTCTTCCTCGGATACTCTGAGTATCTCATCCACAGGATATCCAACATAACTAAACGTCGAAACCTCTACGCCTTCTAGCATCTCTTTGGCATTATCTAGTATCTTTCGCGATATGTCCTTTAAATTCTTCAGATCCTCATCAGTGTATGAATACTGCACATATGAATATTCAACCTGAAGAGCGCTTGGCATGTTAAGCTCAATTACATGCATGAGAAGAACCTGCGCCGGGAATTTCTTAGCCATCTCGGCTGCAAACTCTATGGCCTTCTTATTTGCTTCAGAGCCGTCAACTGGAACAAGTATTTTTTTAATCTCCATGTCAATTCCTCCCATAAAAGTTAATCTTCTATATCCATAAGGGTATACTAGCTGAATGTTTTTCTTTTATTTCTATATTAAAGCCTTCCAAGCATTTTCTGCCTTTGCTCCTCGTGCCCTGGTTTTCCAAGGAGTGCGAACATGTTGCGCTTGTATTCTTCAACACCGGGCTGGTCAAAGGGATTGACCCCCAGAAGATATGCGCTCATGGCACACGCCTTCTCGAAGAAATAAACCATGTATCCAAAGCTGTACTCATCGAGCCCGGGAATATCTATTATCATATTGGGCACGCCGCCGTCAATATGGGCCAGCATTGTTCCCTCCATAGCCTTCTTGTTTATGTAGTCTATCTCTACCCCCTCAAGATAGTCAAGACCGTCAAGGTTCCCCGGATCCGCAACCACGCTTACATCGTGACGCGGCGACTTTACATTCAGCACTGTCTCAAACAGCATCCTTCTTCCCTGCTGTATGTACTGCCCTAAAGAATGGAGGTCTGTAGAGAAGCTTGCCGATGAAGGATATATGCCTTTTCCGTCCTTGCCCTCACTCTCTCCAAAGAGCTGTTTCCACCACTCTCCTATGCTTGTAAGATGTGGCTCATAGCTTACAAGCAGTTCTACAAGCATACCCTTGTTGTAGAGTATGTTCCTTATTGCAGCGTATCTGTAGGCGTCGTTTCTGGAAAGCTCCTTTTCCGAAAGAAGCTCCTGAGCCTTCCTTGCGCCTTCTATAACCTTATCTATGTCTATACCGGCAACGCACATTGGCAGCAGACCAACAGGAGTCAGCACTGAATACCTGCCGCCCACATCCTCTGGTATGACGAATGTCTTGTATCCGCTTGAGTCTGCCAACTTTCTCAGCGATCCCTTCTCACTGTCAGTCGTCGCAATTATGCGGCTTGCAGCCTCTTCCTTTCCGTATTTTTTTTCCAAAAGTCCCTTGAGCACCCTGAACGCAACAGCTGGCTCCGTAGTCGTGCCGGATTTCGAAATTACATTTATGCAAAAGTCGCTCTCCTCAAGCAACTCTGAAAGCTCCTTCAAGTAAGTGGAGCTTATGTTGTTGCCTGCAAAAACTACCCTTGGCGATTTACCGGCCCTTTTCGAAGCGAAATTCCCAAAATAGCCTGTAAGCATTTCAATTGCAGCCTTGGCTCCAAGATAGGATCCACCTATGCCTACGACCACAAGAATATCGCACTTGCCTGATATCTGCCTGGCCGTCTCTTTTATTTCCTCAATCTCGGATGCCTTAATGGCCCCAGGCAATTCAAGCCATCCAAGAAAGTCGGCGCCAGGTCCGCTTTTTTCGTGAATCATCTCATGAGCCGCGTTAACAAAGGGCTCCATGCAGCGAACTTCATCTTCCGTTACAAATTTTTCAATCCCCCTGCAGTCAAGCTTGAATCCAATCATTTCTTGTCCCCTTCCCTACAGTTCAAACTATTTTTTCGAAACGAATCTGTTCCCCTTTATGTAGAATCTGTACAAAAAATCCGCAGCTTCCTGCGCATAATCTATGTTTACCCTTTTTGCCTCAATAATATTCTCTTTTTCGATTTTTTCCCCTTCTGCTATGAACAGTTCCTTGCTCTCAACCAGGTCCTCCCCATAAAAACTCCTGTCGATGTTCATGGCCATGCAGAGCTTGCCCGGACCGTTTGTAAGGTTCCTGATATTCCGGTGGACAATCTCGTCGCTGACAAATCTGTTCCTGTGCATGCTCTGTATCCCCTCAACCGGCTCTGCCGCCCTTATAAGCACAGCCCCCGCCGCTCCGCTTTTTCCTGTTACTATGTTGAAGCAGTTGTACATGCCGTATATTAGATATATGTATGCAAGCCCGCCTTGACCGTATACAATCCTGGTTCTTTCGGTGACCTTGTTGTCGTTGAAATGCGCGGCCTTGTCGCCCTCACCCATATAGGCTTCGCACTCGACTATTTTGGCCGCCATCACAATTCCCGAGTCAATTCTCACTATCAGCTTGCCCAACAGCTCTCTTGCCACCTCAACAGGCCCTGCCTCGAAAAAAGCTCTTTCAAGTCTGTTGTATGCCATATAACCACCTCCCTGCAGCCGTTTATATTACTTCAATATAACAGAAAAAGGGCGGAAAATTCCGCCCTTTTATTATGCGCTCTTTGAACCAACAGAATCCAATACCGCCTTCGCTATGTTAGACGCATGGTCGGCAATCCTTTCAAGGTTGCTTATCATGTCGAGGAATATTACTCCTGCCTCTGGATTGCAAAGGCCTTTATTTAGCCTGTATATGTGGTTCATCCTGAATGACCTTTCCATTGCATCTACTTGATCTTCTATGCCTATAACCGTCATAGCAATGTCTCTGTTGCCGGTTTTCATAGCCTCAAGAGCCGCTTCATAGGCTTGCATAGTCTTATTATATATGGCCTCCAGATCGCCTATCGCTTCATTTGAAAACAGCAGATTCTTTCCAAGCACTTCCATTGCAAGCTCTGCTATGTTCTCGGCATGGTCTCCGACCCTTTCTATGTCATTCACCGTGCTGAAAAGGCCGTCAACAATCTCCCTGTTCTCATCTCCGAGCTCCTTGTTTGAAAGCTTGACCAGGTAGTCGACTAGCGCCTTTTCCAGTTCATTTACTTCCTTCTCAATTGTGAACGTACTTTTTACTTCATTTGTATTTCTGTTGAAAAATCCCTCCATGGATGCCTTGAATGATCTTTTGGCAACATTGCCCATGTGCAGGCATTCCCTTATTGTGTTTGCAAGAGCAATACTCGGAGTTTCGAGTATTCTGGAATCTATATACTTTGTAACCTTGAATTCAACTTCTTCGCCTTCTTTTTCCGGTATGACTAAGTTTGCAATCTTAACCAGCAGCATCGCAAAAGGAAGCTGTATAACTACGTTAGATATGTTAAACAGTGTGTGGGCATTTGCTATCTGCCTTGCAGCATTAGTCGGGTCGAGCATCGTTACAAAATACGTTATAGGCTTTGTCAATAGGAATATGAAAAGCGTTGTTCCTATTACATTAAAGCTAAGATGCATTATAGCGGCTCTTTTGGCGTTCTTGCTTGCTCCTATGCTAGAGAGCATTGCTGTAATACAGGTTCCAATGTTTTCACCGTAGAGTATCGGCAATGCGGAGCTAAGCGGAATAAGCCCTTCAGATGCAAGCGCTAGCAATATACCCATAGAAGCGCTTGAGCTTTGTACTATAACAGTAAGTCCAAATCCTATAAGTATACCCAATATTGGATTGTGTGAGAATTTGATAATCATGTCGCCGAATCCGGGATAATCCCGAAGAGGCTTTACCGCGTCCTTGAGGAACTCCATACCTATGAACAGTATACCAAAGCCTATCATTATCTCTGCAATCTGTTTTGTCTTTTCATTGCTAGAAAACAGGTAGAAAATCATACCTATACCAACCGCTATGGGCGCAAAATCGGTAAGGCTGAATGAAACAAGCTGCGCCGTCACCGTCGTACCTATGTTGGCACCCATTATGACTCCTACTGCCTGTGTAAGGTTCATTATGCCCGCATTAACAAAACCCACAACCATTACAGTAGTGGCACTCGAGCTTTGGATTATTGCCGTTACAAACAGCCCCACAAGGGCTCCCATATACTTGTTGCTTGTGAGCAGCTCGATTATTTTTCTAAGCCTGTCCCCTGCAGCCTTCTGGAGCCCCGCTCCCATTAGGTTCATTCCATAAAGAAAAAGTCCCAAGCCGCCTATTACGCCAAAAATTATCTTTAAGGCCATATGTATCCTCCTAAACATCCAATATATTTTTAACACACCCGTAACATTCTATCAAAATTATACCCTACTTATGTTAAGAACATGTTAAATATATTAAAAACATTAAGGATACGTTAACTCCAGGTAATTTTTTTGTTAATTTTTTATTCCAGAGAGTACGTATTGATTATTTTTTCTGCCACCCTCATACCATCAACGGCGGCCGATACAATCCCACCGGCATAGCCCGCGCCTTCGCCTGCAGGGTATAGCCCTCTTACACTCGACGATTCGAGAGTTTGCTGGTCCCTGACTATCCTTACTGGCGCCGAAGATCTTGTCTCCACACCGGTAAGCACCGCATCCTCCATGGAAAAGCCCTTTAGTTTTCTGCCCATGGCCTTTATTCCTTCGCTTATTGCTTCGGCTGCAAAATCCGGCAGACACCTTCGCAGGTCTGAATACTTAGTTCCCGGCCTGTAAGTAGTCTTGACTCCGCCCAAACTCCCGGAATCTACATTGTTTACAAAGTCGCCGGCCTTTTGCACTGGTGCATAGTAGTTTGAGCCTCCCAATTCGAATGCCAGCCTTTCATACTTTTGCTGGAAATGCATGCCTGCAAGAGGATGTGCGCTTCCAAAATCCGCTGGCTCGACATTGACTATGAGGGCGCTGTTTGAATTTTCACCGTTTCTGGCATGGTAGCTCATTCCATTGACAACAAGTTCACCCTTGCTTGAGCTCGAGGCTATAACCTCGCCTCCCGGACACATGCAGAATGTATATACGGATCTGCCGCTCAAGCAGCTGTGCGTCAGCTTATAGTCGGCGGCACCCAGCCTTGGATGGCTGTAATGCTCCCCGTACTGGGCCTTGTTTATAACTATCTGCGGATGCTCTATCCTAAGACCCATTGCAAACGGCTTTTGCATAAGTTCGGCCCCGGCATCATAAATAGCCTCGTATGTGTCTCTGGCGCTATGCCCAATGGCAAGAACTGTGCAGGAGCACTCGAGCTCTTCTGCATCGTTTATTGTAAGAGCCCTGATTGCTCCTTTTTCAGTCTTAAGGCCGCTGACTTTTGCTCCGAATCTGACTTCCCCTCCCAAGCTCTGTATCTTGAGCCTGATATTCCTTACAACTTCCTTTAGAATATCAGTCCCAACGTGAGGCCTGTGAGAATAAATTATCTCCTCGGGGGCACCGGCGTTTACAAGCTCCTGCAGCACCCTGGCGCATCTTGGATCCTTTATCCTCGTAGTCAGCTTGCCGTCAGAGAACGCTCCGGCCCCGCCTTCTCCAAACTGCACATTCGACTCCTCGCTGAGCTCGCCCGTGCTCCAGAAATGCTCAACATCTTGGGTTCTCTTTTCAACATCCTGGCCCCTCTCGAGCAGCACGGGCCTGTAGCCGTTTTGTGCAAGCGCAAGCGCCGCAAAAAGACCTGCCGGGCCCATTCCTATAACCACAGGTCTTTTACCCAAAGGCACGCTCCCCCTTGCAACTATGGACTCCGCTTCGAGTTTTACCGGAGCTATATCCTTGTCAGCTGCGAGTCGTTTGATGAGTGTTTCTTCGTTTTTAATTCTTACGTCAACCGTGTATACGAAGCTTATATTTCCCTTTTTCCTGGCATCTATAGACTCCCTTGCTATTCTGTACTCCAACAGCTCATCTCTTTGGAGCCTTAACTTCCTGAGTATTTTCTCCTCGATGCTTTCGATTTTTTCGTCTAAACTCAGCTTTATGTTGGACACTCTTATCAAACAAAACACCTCTTTCTTATCCCGGACATTAGAAGACCAAATCACGGCGGCTCTATGCAAAAGCCACACGGATTTGGTCATTTTCTTCAATGCCTGCGGTTTCAATTTTTACAAATTCCATTATATCAGCCTCAAGCTTTTCTTTATCGCTTGCCGCATCAGGATTTACATTGTCTACAATCGCCCAAAGCTCCCTGCCTATTTGCAGGCCTCTTGCCCTCAGGCCCTCCTCTGGTTCAAGCACAATCACCTTGACATCGCATATGTGCGATTCCCTGTCGCCGAGCATTACCTCACAGTCGAACCTGTATATGCTGTAGCAAGATGTATTCTTGTATGGCGTAACTTCCTCAACGTGCGAAAACTTCAAAGGCCATCATCTCCTGACGTATTTTAATTTTTTTTCATCTTCAAGCTTTGGAATGCTCATGTTGCCTGATTTCTTTATGGATATGTCCATGTCGTATGCCTTTCTCATGCTCTCGATTAGTATGTTGTCATCATTGATATACCTTCCGAGTCTGTCTATATCGCCAAGAACGCTTATCTCGTACGGCTGTACTATAGGCACTGAGTTTATGTTTATGTGGTTGCCGGCAAGCACAATTTCAGTGTATGGGCTGATCCTCTGGCCGTTAATGGATATGGCCTCCCCACCATAATACCTTATGTCGTTTATCAGTAAAAGGAACCATTTTTTCTCTTCCATTATAAATCCAAGATTCTCATCCCGGTTTGTGTCTATCTTTATTATCAGACCGCTTCCCAAGGCTTCCACATAGCCAAGCGTTAGCTTCATGTCTTCAACCTCTTTTTTGAGCTTTTTTATCTCTGGGCTTTCCTCTTGGGCTGAGTTTTCATAAAGGCTCACCCTGTGCTTTGCAGCCCTTATTGTGTCGCTCAATTGCGTATTTTCCTTCCTTATCTGGTTGACCTGGGCTGTAATCTCCCTGTCTATAAAAGACGACTCAAATCTTTCATTGTATCCCGCCTTGAATTGTATGCCCATTAGTATACCCAGCAGCACAATCATCAGTACCATCAGATTTATCTTGTTTTTCATAATCCATCATCCTTATGAGATTACTTTTTGATGCCCTTTGAAAGCTTGCCTATCTGAAAGAATTGTTTATGTAGTCCTCAAGCTCCTCGACCTTTTTTTCAAGTGCTGCAACCCTGCCTGAAAAATCGTCGTTTTGAGATGTTTTGATGCTTAGCCTTTTTATAACGTAGATGCATGCTGCCACAGGTATCGCAAGCATGACCGTAGCTATTATTATATTTATTCCCTGAAACAGCAAAAACATAATATTTTCCCCTCACTCTTTTAATTTCGCAGATATTTAGATTATACCAAATACCACGGCAATATGCTGAAGAATATATCGATTTTGGAACAAAATAAGCCCCGGAATCCAATAAGGAATCCAGGGCCTGTCTTTCTCTTCTAGCAGCTGCTTGATATGTTGGATTCTACTGTGAATCCCTTGCTGTACCATTTTTTTGAATAATCTATGTCTACCGAAGTCAGATTGCTTGCAAGCTCGCTGTCTACTAGCACTTTGAAGCCTTCAACTTCAACAGCTTCGTCATCTTCTTTTTGCTCATCCAGAGCAATTGACAGGACTGGTCCGCCTCAGCCAAATCTAGAGATATAGACTCTTACAAAGTCCTTGTCCTTTGATTTGTTGTTTTCACTGTAATATGATTCAAGCTGCTCCCTTGCCGATTGGCTTACATTAACGTTCATTATTAGTTCCCCCCTGTTTTTCTGGTTTGTAATATCATTATACCCCACAGGGGTATAATTGTAAACAAAAAAATTCCGGTTTTAACCGGAATTTTTAGTCTTTTATTTTGCGTTGGACTCCTCGACTGTTATCTCGTATCCATTTCTTTCAAATGAGCTTATTATTTCATCCCACACTTCGTCTATGCCTGTCTTTTTAAGAGAGGAGAGCAGGATTATCTTTTCTTCATCCGCAAGACCCAGCTTATTTTTTATCATGGCTTTGTGCTTTTGATACTGGCCTCTCGTAATCTTGTCTGATTTTGTTGCAATGACCGTGCAGTCATATCCGAAATGCTTTATCCACTCATACATGATCCTGTCGTCTTCCTTGGGCTCATGCCTTATGTCCACAAGCAGGAATATGCTGCAAAGCTCCTGCCTGTCGGAAAGGTATCTTTCCATGATGCCTCCCCACTTGGCCTGCTCAGTTTTTGAAACTTTTGCATAGCCATATCCAGGAAGGTCCACAAAATGAAACTCTTCATTGACCTTGTAAAAATTGATTGTCCTCGTCTTGCCGGGATTCTGGCTGATTCTGGCAATGCCTTTTCTGTTGAGCAGCGTATTGATTGAAGACGATTTTCCTACATTCGATCTTCCGACAAATGCTATCTCAGGCAGTCCTTCAGCCGGATACTGATGTTTTTCAACTGCGCTTGTTATAAATTCTGCGTTCTTAATTTTCATTCTTATCTTCCTTATCATCCTCTGCTGTGAGGATATTCTCCAGTACCTCGTCCATAGTTTCCACAGGAATTATCTTGAGCGCTCTTCTTACATTGTGAGGTATCTCATCGATATCCTTCTCGTTTTCCTTGGGAATAAGCACTGTTTTTATTCCGGCTCTGTGGGCGGCAAGCGCCTTTTCCTTTAGTCCACCTATCTCCAATACCCTGCCTCTTAAGGTTATCTCACCCGTCATGGCAACGTCGCTTCTTGCAGGAACTCCAGTCAGCGCCGATATGACGGCAGTAGCCATTGTTATTCCGGCTGAAGGCCCATCCTTAGGTATTGCTCCTTCAGGGATGTGTATGTGTATATCCATGTTTTTATGGAACTCGTCGTCTATCTTGAGCTCCTTAGCCTTTGACCTTATGAATGAAAGCCCCGCCTGAGCCGATTCCTTCATTACATCGCCAAGCTGTCCTGTAAGCACGAGCTTGCCCGATCCAGCCATAAGAGCCACCTCTATCGAGAGAGTTTCGCCTCCCACAGCCGTCCATGCAAGGCCTGTCACGATACCCACCTGAGGCTTTTCTGCAACCATCTGATAGCTGTATCTGTGTTTCCCAAGATACTTTTCAAGGTTTGCACTTGTAACCTTTACCATGTTGAGTTTTGGATTCTCAACATAGCTCTTGGCAGCCTTCCTGCACAGCTTTCCAAGAGTCCTCTCAAGCGTTCTTACGCCGGACTCCCTTGTGTAGTAGTTTATAATATCGAGCATAGTCTTGTCAGGAATCTTGACAAAACCCTCAGCAAGGCTGTGCTCCTTTATCTGCTTTGGCAAAAGGTGTCTTTTTGCAATTTCGAGCTTTTCCATTTCTGTATAGCCCGACAGCTCTATTATCTCCATCCTGTCCCTGAGTGGTCCCGGTATTGTGCTAAGGCTGTTGGCCGTAGTTATGAAAAGCACCTTTGAAAGATCAAAAGGTATCTCCATGTAGTGGTCTGTAAATTCCTTGTTCTGCTCTGGATCAAGAACCTCAAGCATTGCTGACGCAGGGTCGCCCCTGAAGTCAGAAGCCATCTTGTCTATCTCATCGAAGAGGAAAACAGGATTCTTTGACTTGACTTCCTTAATAGCGTTTATTATTCTTCCCGGTATGGCGCCAACATAAGTCCTTCTGTGGCCCCTTATCTCAGCCTCGTCTCTTACTCCTCCAAGCGAAACCCTGACAAACTTTCTGTTCATGGCTCTGGCTATTGACTTGGCTATCGAAGTTTTTCCTACTCCAGGAGGCCCCACGAAGCAGAGTATCGGTCCCTTCATTGATTTGGCGAGCTTTCTTATTGAAAGGTACTCGAGTATCCTCTCCTTGACCTTTTCAAGTCCGAAGTGGTCCTCGTCGAGTATTTTTTGGGCATCCTTTATTTCAAGCTTGTCCTTAGTCTCCTTGTCCCATGGCAGCGAGAAGAAAGTATCCACATAGTTTCTTATTACAGCCGCCTCTGCAGAAGATGAAGACATGCTTGTGAGTCTTTTGATCTCTTTTTCTATTTTTTCCTTTATTTCCTTTGGTATCTTCATCTTAACGAGTCTTTCCTTATATTCGTCTATCTCGTCAAGGGCTTCCTCGTCCTCACCCAGCTCCTTTTGTATCGCCTTTAGCTGCTCGCGCAGGTAGTATTCCTTCTGCAGCCTGTTGACCTGCTTTTTGACCCTCATGTTTATATTTTTTTCGATTTCGAGTATTTCTATCTCTTCAAGCAAGATCTCGTATAGCCTCTCAAGCCTCTCCTTGGGATCGAAAATTTCAAGTATGTCCTGCTTTTGCTTTGGCTTGAGGTTCATGTTGGCTGCAACCGTGTCGCAGAATCTGTCCGGCTCTTCGATGTCTGAAATTGTAAGCAATATCTCAGGAGTCACCTTGCTGCCCACATTGACATATTCCTCGAACGCATCCATCACGCTTCTCATGAGCGCCTCTGTTTCCTTGTCGGGCTCGGCTTCCTCAAGATATTCCACCTCTTCAAGCACCGCTTTGAAGTAAGGCTCTTCCTGTATTACTTCCCTGAGCCTGGCCCTTGATACGCCCTCCACAAGCACCCTGATAGTATCCCCTGGCAACTTGAGCATCTGCTTTATCTTGCATATTGTTCCCACATGGTAAAAATCATCGACCGTCGGAATATCTATTTCAGCTTCCTTCTGAGATGTCAGGAAAATAAGCTGCTCGCTTACCATAGCCTCTTCAAGTGCATTTATTGATTTTTCTCTTCCGACATCAAAATGAAGGACCATGTATGGAAATATCGCCAGACCCCTCAGGGGTATAAGCGTCATTGTATGCTCTCTGAATACAATATTTTCGTTCATTCAATCACTCCTAACTGCCATATAATAGCTATCGCTGTAAATCCCTTACTATTATATATTTAGTAAATTTATTTTTCAATAATTATATATCCTATTTATAATACACCATATGTTGCAATCTTTAAACATTTATATGCAAATACTATTGTATGGTATAATCTATAATTAATACGAATGCCATACGGAAGGAGGCTTTGCCATGCTAAAGCTTTTATTGTCATTTCTGAAAATAGGATTCTTCACATTCGGCGGTGGCTACGCCATGATCCCCCTAATCGAGGAGGAGCTAGTCAAAAGGCAGGGCATAATTGACGCCCACGATTTTATCGACATGATTTCAATAGCCCAGAGTTTCCCGGGGCCTATAGCAGTCAACCTTTCGCTGCTTATTGGCTACAGGCTTTACGGCCACGCCGGAAGCCTCATCTGCTGCTTTGGCGCGGTTTTCCCCTCGTTCATATCAATACTTTTACTCGCCTGGATATATAGCATAGGCAAAAACCTGGATATGCTTGATGGCTTCTTTTACGGTGTAAGACCTGTAATGGTGTCCCTGCTTGCATGCTCTTTCATTGCTCTTTTCAAGAAAATGAACAAATCGCATATGAATATCGCCTTGCTTGCGGCCTCATTTTTGCTTGTAACTCTGCTTGATGTGAATCCCATATTCATAATTGTCGCGGGAGGTGTCCTGAGCATATGGACAAACTAATTTCACTCTACATAACGTTCTTCAAAATAGGAATGTTTACATTCGGGGGCGGCTACGCCATGCTGCCGCTCATAGAAAAGGAGATAATAGAAAGGCAGGGGTGGCTTACAAACACAGAGTTCCTCGACCTGCTCGTGCTTTCTCAAAGCTCTCCGGGGCCTATAGCCACAAACAGCGCCACATTCATAGGCTTCAAATACTACGGCATCGCCGGAAGCATAGTTGCCACGCTTGCCGTCACCTCGTTTTCAATAATAGTGCTTGGGCTCTTCTCTCCCGTACTCGAAAAATACAAGGACTCGAGATACCTCAGGTCGCTTTTTAGCAATCTTCGGCCGCTTACCATAGGCTTCATACTCTCGGCCGTATTCTCCGTGTCGCTCAAGGCAAGCCTTGATCCCATGTCAATTGTAATAACACTTGTTTCGTTCCTGCTGCTCTACAGCGGCAAGCTGAGTTCAATAGCCGCAATAGGCGTGTTTGGCATTATCGGAATAATATTAAAAGGGGCCATATAGCCCCTTTCAATTGTTATGCTATTTCACCAGATTCCTGGTTTTCATCTTCTTTGCCTTTGCTGCTTTTGAATATCACAAGCGGCGCCTTACCCTCAAATATGCATTCCTTGGTAATTATGACTTTCTCGATGTCGTCTCTTGATGGAATCTCAAACATTACGTCTGTCATAGTCTTTTCAAGTATGCTTCTAAGGCCCCTGGCTCCCGTTTTTCTTTCAATGGCTTTCCTTGCAGTGTAGACAAGCGCTTCTTTTTCTATTTCAAGCTCCACGTCGTCTATTGCAAAAATCTTCTTGTACTGCTTAACAAGAGCATTCTTGGGCTCTGTCAATATGCTTATAAGCGCGTCCTCGTCAAGCAGATTAAGCGTAACTATTGCCGGAAGCCTTCCTATGAACTCAGGAATGAGTCCGAACTTGAGAAGGTCCTCTGGTTCTACCTGCTCGTATAGCCTGCTTATGTCCTCAGCCTTGTTGCTTTCGATTTCAGCCCCAAAGCCTATTGATTTGTGGCCTGTCCTCTTTTGGATTATCTTGTCTATACCGTCGAACGCTCCGCCGACGATGAAGAGTATCTTGCTAGTGTCGATCTGCAGGAACTCCTGATGAGGATGCTTCCTTCCACCCTGTGGCGGAACATTGGCCGTTGTACCCTCGAGTATCTTGAGCAGAGCCTGCTGAACTCCCTCGCCGCTTACATCTCTTGTGATAGATGGATTCTCAGATTTTCTGGCTATCTTGTCTATCTCGTCGATATATATTATTCCCTTCTCTGCCTTTTCAACATCGTAGTCGGCTGCCTGTATGAGCTTTAGGAGTATGTTTTCAACGTCCTCTCCTACATAGCCCGCCTCCGTAAGCGATGTGGCGTCAGCAATTGCAAAAGGCACATTCAATATCCTTGCCAGAGTCTGCGCAAGCAGAGTTTTTCCGGAGCCTGTAGGTCCAAGCATAAGGATGTTGCTCTTTTGAAGCTCAACATCGTCTTTCATGTCTGTGTTTGAGTTGAATATCCTCTTGTAATGGTTGTATACTGCAACCGCAAGCGTCTTTTTAGCAACCTCCTGGCCTATTACATACTCATCGAGTATCTTTTTGATGTCCTTCGGCTTTGGAAGTCCGGTTATTTCATTCTCAACCGCATCTTCGAACTCTTCCTTAATAATCTCCTGACAAAGCTCCACGCACTCGTCACATATATATACGTTCGGACCTGCTATGAGCCTTCTTACCTGGTCTTGTGATTTTCCGCAAAAAGAGCATTTAAGATGCTTTTTGTCATCAAATCTTGACATTTTTTCACCTCTTTATATATTTAACTAAGCCTTATACCCTCTTTTCCAATATTCCATCTATTATACCATATTCCTTGGCTTCCTGGGCACTCATGAAATAATCTCTTTCGGTATCGGCTTTTATCTTATCAATGCTCTGGCCAGTTCTTTCAGATAGTATCTGGTTAAGCTTTTCTTTCATCTTTATTATTCTTTCAGCGTGTATTTGGATATCCGTAGCCTGGCCTCTTGTTCCTCCAAGCGGCTGGTGTATCATTATCTCGCTGTTTGGAAGAGCCATCCTTTTGCCCTTTGCTCCGGCTCCAAGGAGAAATGCTCCCATGGAAGCCGCCATACCCACACATACTGTAGCCACGTCAGGCTTTATAAACTGCATTGTGTCGAATATCGCCATTCCCGCTGTTATACTGCCTCCCGGAGAATTTATATAAAGATATATATCCTTGTCCGGATCTTCCGATTCCAGGAACAATAGCTGCGCAACTATTAGCGATGCTGTAACGTCATTAACCTCTTCTCCAAGGAAAATGATTCTGTCCTTAAGAAGCCTCGAGTATATGTCGTAGCTTCTTTCTCCCCTTCCGGTTTGTTCTACTACTATTGGTACGAGTGACATTGTATTACCCCCTTGTCGTAACGTTTGTTTGCTTAATGCCATACATCTATTATATACCAATTAAAGCGCCAATAAACAGTTGATTTATAAAAAACAGCGGCATTGCTGCCGCTGTTTTTGGATTATGCTATTTTAGCGTTCTGATAAAGCATTTCTACAGTCTTTTTAACAAGCATGCTTTCCTTTATGCTGGTCATATCCTGCGGTCTAAGAGTCTTCTTGACCTTCTCAAGATCCATGCTGTAAAGCTTGGCCATTTCCTCAAGCTCCTTGTCGAACTCTTCATCGTTTATTTCAATTCCTTCAGTCTTGTATATCTTCTCAAGCACTAGAGATCTCTTGACGTTCTTAAGAGCCTGCTCCTTCATCTCGTCCTTCATCTCGTCTCTGTTTTTGCCTGTGAACTTTACATATGTATCCATGTCAAGGCCCTGGTATCTAAGCTGCATTTCAAAATCCTTCATCATAGCCTCAGCTTCCGCATCAACCATAACCTCAGGAACTTCAACAGTCGCTGCATCTACAACCTTTTCTACCATTGCATTCTTCATTTCAGACTCAACCTTCTTGTTTGCATCCTCCTGAAGCTTGCTCTTTATATCGGCTTTAAGCTCGTCCAGAGTGTCGAATTCGCTTACATCCTTTGCAAATTCATCATCAAGCTCTGGAAGCTCCTTGTACTTGATTTCGTTTATTTTCACCTTGAAAAGTGCAGGCTTGCCTGCAAGCTCCTCTGACTGGTAGTCTGCAGGGAAATCAACGTTCACGTCAACCTCCGAGTCAAGAGCCGCGCCTATAAGCTGCTCTTCAAAGCCTGGTATGAATGTGTTAGAGCCTACAACAAGGCTGTAGTTCTCGGCAGATCCTCCCTGGAACTCAGCTCCGTCTACGAAGCCCTTGAAGTCTATTGCAAGCATGTCTCCGTCCTGAACTCCTCTGTCAGAAACATTTACATATCTTGCGTTGTTTTCTATTTTTATTTCAAGGTCCTTAAGAACCTCTTCGTCTCCTACAACTGCTTCTTTCTTTTCAACTTCTATTCCCTTGTACTCGCCAAGCTCAACCTCTGGCTTAACTGTAACGTTAACAAGCATTACAAGGTCCTGTCCATCTCCTATTTGCTCTACTTCGTCTATTTCAGGCATAGCTACCGGATCAAGTCCAAGCTCCTTAACAGCTGCGTCATATGCAACCGGGAAAACTATGTTTATAGCATCCTCGTAGAATATACCCTTACCATAGTTCAATTCTATTATCTGCTTAGGAGCCTTTCCCTTTCTAAAGCCTGGTATGTGGAATCTTCCCCTTAGCTTGTTGTACGCCTTGTCAACTCCTGCTTGGAAATCCTTGCTGTCTACCACAAGTTTTATTACTACGTTGCTTTTTTCTTTTTTTACTAGTTCTGAACTCATTTAAATTTCCTCCTTACATTTATTCTATTTGGCCGGTTATTCGCCTTTACTTTCAGTTTGTAACTTCTAACCATTTCAATATTATATCATAGAATGTAGCATAAAGAACAAGTTAATTAATCGTTTGCACCAAAAAAGCCGCCCTGATGGCAGCTTTTTGCCTCATATCACTGTTATTATTGCATTTATTGCCTCATTTTGTATCTCCAAAAAACCTATTGTATGCATATCGCCCATTCTTGGCCTCGCGGCGCTTCCCGGATTGAAAAAGAGAGTGCCGTCTTCTGTTTCGCAAAGAGCCACATGGGTGTGCCCAAACACCACAATATCTGCTTTTTCTACCATCGCCCTTGTTTTAAGGCTTCTCATACCGAACTTGACGCCGTACGCGTGGCCATGGCAGAGCATTATCCGCTTGCCTCCCGCCTCAAATACGATTTCTTCCTCGACATCATCGTGGTCGCAGTTGCCTTTTACCGCAACCACGTCCACGCCGCTCATGCGGTGAATAATTATGGAATCCCTGAAGTTGTCGCCCGTGTGTAGTATCATATCGCAGCCCTCGAGCATTCTTGATGCCTTTTCAATCCAGCTTTCGCTGCCGTGAGTATCCCCTATGACCCCTATTTTCATCCTAACCCAGCCTTTTTCTGAATTCCTTTTTCATGTTGTCAAGAGCCTTAGCCCTGTGGCTTATCTTGTTTTTGAGCTCCGGCTTTATCTGTGCAAACGTCTGAGACTGTCCTGATGCAATAAACAGCGGATCGTATCCGAAGCCGCCTTCACCCTGAGGGCTCCTGAGTATTTTCCCTTTGCACGTTCCCTTGACTGTGAACTCTTCCCCGCCCGGGTATACAACCGCAATAACCGACACGAACTTGGCGCTTCTATCTTCTTCCTCAGCCTCGCTCATCAGCTCAAGCAGCTTCTTGTTGTTGTCTTCATCAGTTACATCTTCACCTGCAAATCTTGCCGAGAATACTCCCGGCTGGCCTCCTAGAAAGTCAACCATCAGACCCGAGTCGTCAGCAATCGCAATCTTGCCCGTAAGCCTTGCAACCTCCCTGGCCTTTATGAGGGCATTCTCCTCGAAAGACGAACCAGTTTCCTCTATTTCAAGATTTGCAAGTCCCGCCTCCGACATTGAAATGAGTTGGAAGTTGAAGTCCTCTAGAATCCTCGAAAATTCTGCCAGCTTGCCCTTGTTCTGCGTGGCTACTACTACCTCCATTTTCTTTCTCATTATGATGTTTGTTATTTCCTCGCCGAGAATCTCCTTTTGTATGTTTATAAGCTCCCTTACGCCTTTTTCGCCAAGGCTTATCATCTCAAAAAGCTGCTGCTTCTCGAACGGATGAGTTTCCGCCGTTCCCTGGAGCTCAACGAATTCGCCCTTGTCTGTCATTATTATGTTCATGTCAACCTGTGCCGCCGAATCCTCTTCGTAGCAAAGATCAAGCACTTCGTTTTCTCCCACTATGCCTACACTCACCGCGGCTATGAACGACTTGAGCGGCATCTCCTGTATAACGCCTTCTGCATAGAGCTTGTAGAATGCATCTGCCAGAGCAACGTATGCGCCTGTTATCGAGGCTGTCCTGGTTCCTCCGTCCGCCTGAAGCACATCACAGTCTACCCATACCGTCCTTTCGCCGAGCTTTGAAAGGTCTACTACCGATCTTAGGCATCTGCCTATTAGCCTTTGTATTTCCTGAGTTCTGCCTTCTACCTTGCCTCTTGAAGATTCCCTTATTTTCCTGTGGCCTGTCGCCCTTGGCAGCATCGAATATTCTGATGTTATCCAGCCTGTGCCGGAATTCTTAAGGAATGGCGGCACTTTCTCCTCTACTGAGGCGGTGCACAGCACTTTTGTATCTCCTATTTCTATAAGTATCGAGCCTTCAGCATATTTTGTAAAGTTTCTCGTAATCTTCACTTTTCTTATCTGGTCAAATTTCCTGCCGTCGTTTCTCACTTGAATCATCCTTTCGCTTTCTTCCATAAATTACGCACATTATATATTAACACAAAAATGATTATTTAAGAATCTTTTGGTGCTTTCTTGTTCGAACTCTGATAGGACTCTGACAAGAATTTATTTGGCTTCGCGCCAGTAGTTTACTTTGTAGGATTTTTTACTTAATACTTCATCCGCTTCTGAATCTCCGGGAATATTTGTATTATCCCCGTTGTCCTCATTAACAATATAGAAATCGGATAGTTTCTCGTATCCATTCATGCTCTTGTACGTTATATGCTTCACGCCTTCACCATAAAAAATTATGTTTCCTCCGGCTATTAAGCTACCTTCGAAATTAAATCCCCCCGTTACAAATATATTCCCTGTTGTAAAGATTGTTCCTTCAATATTGTTGGGGAGCTCTTTGCTGACATCAAAGTTGCCTTCCCTTATATACAACTTATTCTTGTCACCCTCATAAATGTATATATCTTTTGTTTTGACATATACAACCTGGCCCTGGCCTTTCCCTTTCTCGAGCACTATAGACTCTTTTTCCTTGACTTTTTCACCGTCAAATTGATTGAAAATGTCATTGTCCCTTGTGCCAACGAGCGTCTCTCCTCCCACGTTTATCTTTGCATCAGAGTTTGTAACCGGCCCCTCCGCCCGAGTTGAGATGTTTCCTTTGACTACATGCAACAATACGTTGCCGTTATTTCCGTTGTTTCCTTTATTGTCAGGCAGTTTAAGATACTCCATCACAGTGTTAATTTCATCTTCTTCTATATATTTATTTTGCTTTATAATCTTTTCTAGTTTATCTTTGTCATAGCCTACAACTATGCCTCCTATGTATTCCTTTACAGCTTCATCACTTACCTGTGATGTGCCATATGTATACATGTCTCCTTCATGTATTTGGACGTTAGCCCCAGTCACAAATATATCTCCTCGCGTCATTATAGCTTTTGAATATATTTCGTTTTTGTATGTGATATTGCTTGTGTATTCATATTCCGGCAGGGTTATATCAAGTGATGCCTCCAGGGCTTTTCCAATCTTGTTGTAGGAGCCTTCGGATTCTATCGAAACGGTTATTCTGTCATAAGACACGCTTTCGCCATCCTCATCCTTGTCATCTGAAATAACATACTCTGATTTTTTTACGGATATTTTTTTTAAGTTGCCGCTTTCTCCGCCAAATTCAGATTCATATTTGAAGTCATTTATTCGGTCCGATATGTCGTCTGAGAGAGACTCTTTTTTAAATTTTTCAGTTTCAAAGCTTTTGTACGCAGTAAAAGTTTTATCGAGATTCAGCTTCTCTCCTGTTTTTTTTCCTTTGTCATCATAAATAGGTTCGTATTTAAGCATACTCCCATCCAGCAAATTGTCGAGTCCCAATAAAGTTCCAAAGTATACCCTCTTGAACTCGGCTTCGACCAGGGCATTTACATTCTCTTCGCTTATGCTCTCTCCGCTAAGCTTGCTTACAAACCCTCCATCAGCCCATTCTCTCGCCTTTTTTTCAGCTTTTGCAGTTTCATCATCTATGACCCACATGGCGTGCTCCACTGCTGCATCAGATATGTAGAATGCCTTGTTCTTCTCTGAGGCGAGCCTTCCCATCTTGAAGTTGCTCATTGAAAGTCCGATAACAGACACTCCTAGCATGGTAAGTACAAATACCATGAGCAAGCTGTATAAAAGCACGGAGCCGTTCTCTCTGCTTATTATTTTTTTTATGCTGCCCATGATATCACCTGCCTTTCATAGTTTGGCCTATTTTTTTGATTTTCTCGCAAGGGAACTTAACTCCGCTTCTTTTTCTCCGTTGAAGTATACGCTTACATTAATCTCAACCAACGCTTCAAGCGCAGGGCTTTCATCGGGATTTTCTTTGTAAACATCTGGCTCTGTGTTTGACTCATATTTGGAATATTCAACCTTGGCAACGTAGCCTTTGGTGTCGCTTATTTGTGAAACCTGCAATGTTGCGTCATCTCCGGATTCGTCAAAATATTTTGGAGTGCTCTTTTTCCCTCCATCCTCTGAAAAATCAATTTGCTCTGCTCTCTTCGATTTTTCAGACTCCATTACGTTTTGTGCTATGTAGTTTGCCTTTATATGTCTTCTTGTGTCGTTGTCATTTTTTACTGATGTTGAAAATACCCTAAGCGTGGCTGATCCCATGAGCGCAATTATGAATACCGCAACCACCACTTCCACTAAAGTAAATCCTCTGCTTGACTTCATTTAATGAACCTCCGAAAGGCTTGTCGTCTTTATCTGCACCTTAAAAGTCAGACTGCTCAAGGAGCTTGTCCTCTGATGAACTCTTGCTGCTTTGATTGTTAGAGCCGGAGCCACGTGAATAATTCAGCAGGCTCAGTCTTCCTGTCATGAACGGGTCGCTGTTGCCGTAGTTTGACTTTATGTTCCATTCGATTTCAGCCTTCTGCTCGTTTTCATAGTAATATGGGAATTCGAGCTCTATCGTACCTTCAATATTTTGCTCCGTATTGTTTATGGCTACACTCTTTATGATCACCTTTCTTGCACTCTTTTCCATCTCCAAAAGCGCTTTTTTTAGGTCTGCATAGTTTCCCGAAAATGATATTTTAACTCCCATAGCATCTACAAAACGATCTTCTTCTTTTTCCGATTTTTTATCGTCATCGTTTTTGACTTTGTCAGCTTCAGCTTCTCCGCTTTTTTTGTCGAGCGAATACTCCTGCAGGTCTATTTTCTCGCCTTCCTGGAGGAACTTGTCATACTCAGCCATAACCTGCTCAACGGAATAAGTCTCCTCCCTGACTCCTGATTTTTCGGTTTCATCGCTTGTATCCGAAAAGCTTATCGAGCTCGTCTTTATGTCACTATCCTTGAATATGTTTTCTATGTACACAATTATCTGTTCCTGGTGGGCTAGCTGAGGAATCGCCTGTTGTATCTCCCTGTTCGCCAGCTTCAAAGCCTCCACCCTCTTAGAGAGATTGTCCTTCTGCTCAATTTCGCTGTTCAGGCTGCTTTTGAGCTTCAGGTTTGATTCATAGCGTTCCTTTTGCTCTCTTAGCTCTATGAGCTTTGGCATGAATATGAAGTTATATATTGAGTATGCGGCCACAATAACAGCCAGACCGCCAACCATTATTTTTTCTCTGCTGGAAAGTTTCAATTTTCTACCTCCCGAAGCTGCATGTCAGCGTAAAGCTGCAGCCGGAATTTTCTGATGAATCCCTTTCTATGCTTGATACAAACACCTTTTCAAAATAGCCGTCGTCCTTTAGGTTGTGCACAAGCTCTGCCACCGAGACCTCGCTGCCTGCTGTACCCTTTATTACTATTTCGCCTCCCGAGCTGCTCGTTACGTTTATAAAGCCTATGTCGGCCGGAAGTTTCTTCTCTAGTGAAGAAAACATTGACGTAAAGGACTCGTTTTCTTCCTCTATCCGCTCAAGTATCTGCCGTTTCTCTTCCACACGCTTTTCAACCGAATCCAGGAAGGCCTGATGCTCGCTTGCCAGCTCCAATGTCCCCGAATCCCGCTCCATCTGCTTGTTGAGCTTACTCAATCGGTCTATCTCCCTGCTTATTCCTATGTATATGCCGCTTAGAAATCCTATGAGCACTATAGCCGCAACTCCTGCTGCAACATACTTCTTCCCTGCTTTTCTTTTCTTTATTATCTCTTCGGGAAGGAGATTAATCTGCTTGCTTTTAAGTCTTAAAACTGCACCTATTGCAGGTATTAGCATAGAATAGTCCTGAGTTCCATTTTCCCTGTCAGCTGAAATTTTTTCAAAATAAGGGGGCACATTTATTTTTCCAACCGCCACGTTTGTCACGCTCTCAAGATATTCCAGTATCCCCTCCGAATTGGAGGCTCCTCCCATTACTACTATGTTGTCTATTTGCGATCCGAACTTCCTTGTCCTGTAGTAGTCCATAACCCGTCTGACTTCCTGCGCGAATTTTCCGAGCGATTCCAGTGAATCCATTCTTCCCGCAACAATCTCAATTTCAGCGAAATAATCACTTCCGCTGAATATGACGAATCTCGTATGTCTTGCTCCCATGTCTATAACAAGCGTATCCCTTCCTGGTTCAACTCCGGCCATACTCGAAAAGTTGGATACGCAGCCAGAGTGGATGTCAACCGAATTCAGCCTGAGGCCGCACTGCTCTATAAGCTGCATGTAGCTTTCAATCACATTTCTTGGAACCGCCGCAACTATGCACTTTAGCATAGCCTTTCCCTCTTCCACAACTTCGTCTATTACCTTGTAGTCTAGTATGTAATCTTCTTCCAAGCCGAGCAGGAAGTTGTGAGCCTCCATTTTAACGATGCTGCCTATCTCCTTATTGCTTGCCGGCGGAAATTTTCGTTCCCTGATTATGAGAGCGCTCGACGACAGGCTTAAGAAGCATTCGCCATTCTTGCAGCCAAGCCTTGCCACTGCTTCTGAAAGCTCGTCTTCAAAAGGGTTGCTTCCAAAGAACACCTCCAGATTGAGTGTCCCATCTTCAAGAAAAGCCCCCGCAGGAGTTTTAATTATTTCGTAGCCGTCTGCCTCGAACATCCCTTTATTTATCTTTCCAGCCACAAGCTTTATGTTATGGCTGCCTATGTCAATCCCCACAAGCTTTTTGCGCATATTGCCCTCCTGCCGCTTAATCTACTCATTTCTCAGGTTAACCTTTGTTGAAATCTCATAGTCTTTAATCCGCTTGCCTTTGATTGCGATTGTGTATTCCAGGCCCGATAGTTCCTTATCCCTGAAGCTTGGCTCTATGTAGAGATCAACTGTTTCAAAATTCTTCTTCAGTTTCGGGTCGAATATCTCCTCATTTTCAGCTGAAATTGATGCCCCATTTATTTCTACCGACTGCCCATCACCTTTATTCGAGACAGTTATTTCAGACGGTCCCGCCGTTCTTGTTATGTCCACCAGCTTTTCCATGGCGCCTCTTGCAAGACGCATTGCCTTTACGTTTTCATCCTCTTTGTGGAACACCTTGTACCCCGAGCTGAATGTCCCTGCAAGCGGAAACATTATCATGCCCATTACAGCGATGACGCATAGCAGCTCTATGAGTGTAAAGCCTCTGCTTTCTTTTAAAATATTAATCCGCTTCACCGCCATGCCTCCATTCAAATCAACTTAAAAAGATATAATTCGTTACATCAGATACCATATTAATATCTCATCGAAGAAAAGCCCTGAAATGAGAACCCCTGCCGCAAGAAACGGGCCAAAGGGTATGTAGTCCTTCCTTCCCTTGATCTTGAAAATCAGAAGTATAAGGGATACTAATCCACCTATCATAAAACCAATGAAAAGAGCGAGAAGTATAGGACCGTTTCCTATGAATATCCCCATGGCGGCCATGAGCTTTATGTCACCGCCGCCCATTGCGCCTTTTGTTATTATTGCCATTAGCAAGAGTATTCCGCTGGCGCTGAAGAAGCCTATGAGAGCCGAAAGGAGTGTCACATCCCTTGCAATAATATTGAGCAATATCCCCGCCCCTATTGAAAAAACCACTATCTCATCGGGTATTATCTTGTGCTCAAGATCTATGAACGATACCGCAAGAAGTATGCACATCATCACTGAATACTTTGCAAAAACAGCCGAAGGTCCGAGCATCGAAAAAAGCCATACAAATGAAACGCCTGTCAGCAGCTCCACTATCGGATACCTGACAGCTATGCTCCCCTGGCATCCCTTGCATTTTCCCCTTTGCAGAATGTAGCTAAAAAGCGGCATGTTTTCAAGCATCGAAAGCTTCCTCCCGCATTTAGGGCAGCGCGAAGGAGGGAATACTATGGACTCGTCCCTTGGAATCCTGTATATGCATACATTGAGAAAGCTTCCAATAACAAGTCCTAGTATGAATATGAAACTGTATGAAATAAAATCTGTATTAGACATTTTTTTCTCCGTTATGTGGTATTTAATATTTTGTGGAGCGGCAAAGTGCATGGTATTAAAACACATCGCCGCTCCATAATATGTTATCTTATTTTTTCTTGGCAAACTCTCCATCGGAAAATGCAGCTTTTTCTTCTTTTGAAGGAAGTTCTACATTCCCATCTTTATCATAAGTATAGTTTCCCTTTTTTATGTAAGGACCATACTTGCTTTCCTGTTGTGTAGATAAGAATGTAATTACTTCTTCTGCAGTATCATTATCAGCAGGTATATCCTTTCCACTCTCAGCTATATATCTTTCTACCGCCTCATTAAGAACAGCAATCGTCTGTCCATCTGATGCAGTCTTAGCCTTAGCTGTTATGCCTGCAATCTTAGGCACTGCCACTACAGCTATCATCCCAAGAACTGCTATGACAACAACAAGCTCTATAAGCGTGAAGCCTTTTTTACTTTTAAGGATTTTATTGATTGTCTTCATCGTTTTCACCTCCTTTCACATCGACATGATGAGTCTATATGCAGAAGACTATCTGTTCCATTAGGTCTGAACATATAATCATAGTGCAATCAAATTAACTTCCCAGATACTGATACATATCGAACATTGGCATTACTATTGCCATTACTATCGTCCCTATTATAACTGCCATTACCACTATAAGCATGGGTTCGAGCAGGGCTGTCATTCGTGCTATTGAATCCTCGACTTCCATGTCGTAGTAGTCCGCCGATTTCGAAAGCATTTCGCTGAGTGTTCCTGACTCCTCGCCTACCCTAACCATGGATATGAGCATCGGAGGGAATATTTTGACTTCGGAAAGTGGCCGAGAAAGCCCTTCTCCCCTTTTTATATCGTTCATCACAGCATCCATGCCCTTGGAGACCACGGAGTTGCCCATTATCTTCTTGACTATCCCCATGGCCTGTATTATCGGTATGCCGCTTGCAAGCAACGTCGACAGGGTTCTTGAAAATCGCGATGCCATTATCTTAATGTTCATTTCCCTGACAATCGGCACTGCTATCTTCAGCATGTCCAGCCTGTACCTGCCTTTTAGGCTTGTAATATACTTCCCGGCTCCTAACATGGCGAGCATGAGCGAAGCAAACACTATGTACCAGTAACTGCTCATTATATCTCCGCTTTTGAGAAGCATCCTTGTCAAAAGCGGCAGCTGAGCTCCCGAGCCCTCGAACATGTCAACAAACGTGGGCAGCACGAACACCATTAGAAAGCACACCACCATGAATGATACCGCCACTATTATCGCAGGGTATGTCATGGCTGTCTTTATCTTTCTAGTAAGCGCATTTTCCTTTTCAAAGTGGAACGCCATCCTTTGCATTACTATGTCCATCTGGCCGGAAGTTTCTCCCGCCTCTATCATGTTTATCAGGATTTCCGGGTAAGTGCTTTTTTCCAGCTTCATTGCAATGGAGAGTGTCTGACCCTTTTGGAGCTTCTGATAGACATTGCCAAGGGACTGCGCGAGCGTTTTGTTCTCAGTTTGTTTTCTGAGGACATCCACGCATTCCAGTATCGATATTCCCGAATCGAGCATGGCATGAAACTGCCTGCACATAACCGCTATGTCCTTTATTTTTATCTTTTTCCTTATTTTCAACCTTATGTCCTTGTTGGCCATGGTCTGGAGCTTGACGCTTATTGGATACAGCTCTTTTTCCTGTAGCTTTCTTACCGCTTCAAACTCACTGTTTGACTCTATGACTCCGCGCAGTTTCTTTCCATTGGTGCCCAGTGCCTCGTATATGTAGCTTTCCAAAAAATCACCTTCTTATATGTATCGTGTAAGGGCTTCCTTGTCAAATGCACAGCTAAGCGCATCGTCGTAGCTTATGGTCCCTTCCCTGTAGAGCCTTGCCAGGGAACTGTCCATCGTGTGCATGCTATGCTTTGCACCCGTTTGTATGACGCTCATTATCTGGTGCGTCTTGCCTTCCCTTATATGATTTCTTATGGCCGAATTGCATGCCATAATTTCTGTCGCCACCACCCGACCCTCGCCGTCAGCCCTGTTTACAAGCTGCTGTGAAACTACGCCCTGTAGGACCGTGGCCAGCTGAACCTTTATTTGGTTTTGCTGCGACGGAGGAAATACGTCTATTATTCTTTCTATTGTCGACACTGAATCCATTGTATGGAGCGTCGAAAGCACCAGATGCCCTGTTTCCGCAGCTGTAAGCGCTATAGAAATCGTCTCAAGATCCCTCATCTCTCCAATCAAGATCACGTCCGGATCCTGCCTAAGCGCAGCCCTTAGCGCATCCTTATATGTATGGCTGTCGCTGCCTATCTCCCTTTGATTGACTATGCTCAGCTTATGCCTGTGCAGATATTCTATCGGCTCCTCTAGCGTAAGTATGTGACAGCTCCTGCTCCTGTTTATCTCATCGACCATAGAAGCCAGCGTCGTCGTTTTTCCTGAACCTGTAGGTCCCGTTACAAGCACAAGGCCTCTTTTTTTGCCTGAAAACTCCCTGACTGCCGTAGGGAGCCCGAGCTCATCTATTGTTGGTATTTTAAGGGCTACCACCCTCATAGCCACGCAGTAGCTTCCCCTTTGCCTGAATACGTTGACCCTGAACCTTCCTACTCCGACCTCCGAATATGAAAGATCCGTCTCGCCCTTTTCTTTGAGCATTTCTATATGCCTTTCGCCGAGGAACTCCATGGCAGCTTCCTCTATGTCTGACGGCGTCCATGGTTCATGCCCCTCAAGCCTTTGAAGCTTTCCGTCTATCCTCACAATCGGCGGCACTCCCACGCTAAGGTGAAGGTCGGATGCGTTTAGTTCCACAATCAACTTTGCCAATTCTCTCAATGTCATAATTGCTACCCCCTGTATTGTCTAAAGGTACATTACTCTCATATATTCTTCCGTTGTAGTTGTGCCATCGAGTATGAGCTCCCTGCAGCTCTGCTGGAGAGTCACCATCCCGCTCCTGCGGGCGTATTCCTTGATCGCCTCAATCTTGCTCTCGTCGAATATCATCTTCCTTATTTCATTGTCTATTATAAGTATTTCGTAGACCGAAATCCTTCCTTTATAGCCTGTGTTGTTGCAATATTTGCAGCCTCTGCCCCTTTTGAGGGCCCTACCAATGAATTCCTCCGTGTCGCCACCAATCAGCTGCAGCTCGTCCTGTGCAGGATAGTAATCCTCCACGCAGTGCTGGCATACCTTTCTTACAAGCCTTTGGGCCACTATGCCCTTTAATGACGATGAAACAAGATACGGCTTTATATCCATGTCCAGAAGCCTTGATATTGATGATGCCGCATCGTTTGTATGGAGCGTCGAGAGCACAAGGTGCCCTGTTATGGCGGCCCTTATTGCAATCTCAGCGGTTTCAGTGTCCCTTATCTCTCCTATCATTATTATGTCGGGATCCTGCCTTAGTATGGACCTTAGCCCTGTTGAGAATGTAAGCCCCGTCTTTGGATTCACCTGGATCTGGTTTATGCCGCTCATCCTGTACTCCACAGGGTCCTCTACCGTGACTATGTTTTTCCTCGAATCGTTAAGGTCCGCAAGCGCCGCATATAGCGTAGTGCTCTTGCCGCTTCCCGTTGGGCCCGTCACAAGCAGAAGGCCGTTTTTGAACCTGAGCAGCTCCTCGAACCTGTCCCTGTTGCTGCCTGAAAGCCCGAGCCTGTCTTTAGTCTTTAAAAAGCTTTGGTTGTCGAGAACTCTTATTACAACCTTCTCGCCATATATGGTCGGTATTGTCGAAATTCTAAGATCAAGGCTTCCCCTGCTGTCATTGACCTCTATCCTGCCGTCCTGCGGCACTCTTTTTTCCGCTATGTTGAGCTTGGACATTATTTTTATCCTTGTCACTATCGACCCGTGCGCGTTTATGTCTGGACGCATAACTTCCACCAGCTCTCCGTCAATGCGAAATCTTATCCTGAGGCCTTCAGGTGAAGGCTCTATATGTATATCGCTTGCCCTGTTTTGCACAGCCTGCATTATTATGGAATCCACAAGCCGCACTATAGGAGCGTCAGTTACATCGTCATTCAGATTGACTTCAAGCTCTCTGTCTATAAGGCTGAATTCCTGCCTGAACTCCGCCACGGCCTTTTCGACCTTCTGCGTGCTGAAATATCTTTGAATGGCTCTTTCAAGCTCTCCCTTCGTAGCAATTGCAGGTATCACAGTGAAGCCAAGCATCCTCTCAAGCTGGCTTATCGCTATTATATTGAAAGGATCGCTCATGGCAACGGTGAGTTCGCCGCCCTGCAGCTTTACGGGAATGACCTGGTTTTCAATCGCGTAGCCTTCGCTAATAAGCTTTGGAACGCTCGGCTCTATGTAGCAATTGTCCAGCTCAAAGTGATGTATCCCCAGCTGATGCTCAAGCACCTCTATTATGTCACTGTCAGTTACGTATCCAAGCTCTATTAGCACTTCCCCAAGCTTTTTCTTTAGTCTTTTTTGAACATCCAGCGCATTTTCAAGCTCTTCAGCTGTTATCTTTCCAAACTTCAAGAGTATGTCTCCGAGCCTGACATTATTGTTCATAACTCAATCCGCCTTTCCGTCTGTATGGATACTTTATAATCAATATATATTTTACTATATGACACGCCTTTACAGGCAAACCGCAAAAAATTTAACATTAAATGTACACAACATTCATATATATACCAAAACCTGCGGCAAATATGCATCACCGCAGGTTTTAGGTTCAAAAAACTATTCAATTTCAAAGAATTTCACGAAACTTTTATATATCATGTGGTGATCCTTCACGCCGCCCAGCTCCCTTATTGAATGCATTGCAAGCACAGGACTCCCTACATCTACCGAAGGTATGTCAAGCTGCGACGCTGATATTGGCCCAATAGTCGAGCCTCCAGGTTCGTCCGACCTGTTTGCAAACCTTTGAAATTCCACCTCCGCGGCATTGCATATCTGCTCGTACACACCTGCCGAATGGCTGTCTGAAGTGTATTTTTGATTTGCGCTTGCCTTTATCACTGGACCCTTGTTGATTATCGGCCTGTTTGTCGAGTCGCTCTTTTCGGGTCTGTTCGGGTGGAGCGCATGCGCCAGGTCGGAGGATATCAGGAAAGAGCTGTAAGTCGCCCTGATAAAATCCTCCCTGCCTTTTGAAAGGGAGATGGCTATCCGCTCAAGCACGTTCCTCAGCATCGGGCTGTCGGCTCCTTGCTTTGTGGAGGAGCCCACCTCCTCATTGTCAAATACCACCTTCACGCTTACGCCTTTGCTACCCTTGGAATCCAAAAGCGCCCTTATACCGGCATGCACCATCGACAGATTGTCAAGGCGCGATGAAGATATGAACTCGCCCTCGAGCCCCGTTATGCAGCCCTTTTCGTATTCATAAAGCGACAATTCAAAATCGAGTATGTCCTCAGGCTGTGCCGCCAGCTCGCCTGATAGAAGCGCCTTTATCTTATGTGCTTCCGGAAGCTGGCCCTCGAGCACCGCCAGCAGCGCAGCCAGCTCTGTCTGCCTGTTGAGCTCAACGCCCTTGTTGACATCCCTGTTCATGTGTATGGCCAGATTCGGTATTACCGCTATGGGCCTTTTGAAATCAACGAGAGCTTCTTTCGGCCTGAGAGGGCTGTCTGATTTGAGCGTCACCCTTCCCGCCATTCCAAGCGGCCTGTCAAGCCATGTGTTGAGTATTGGCCCTCCGTAAATCTCCGTGTTGAGCCTGTAATATGCTCCCTGCTCGGACATCTCGGGCGAAGGCTTCAGCTTTATCGCCGGAGAATCCGAGTGCGACGCTATTATCCTGAAGCCATTTTTTTCTATGTCTGCTGAATTTATGCAAAACGCTATAATTGCAGATGAATTTTTCTCCACGAAATACCTGCCGCCCTCTTTAAGATCCCATTTGCCGCTCAGCTCCAGCTTTTCAAAGCCGCTTTCAAGCAGAAGCCTGCTGCACACGCTGGCGCAGTGGAAAGGGGTGGGGCTTTCATATATGAAGTCTATCAGCTCCTGTGCAAAGACTCTTTCTTCGTTTCCTATGTTCATCTATCTCATCTCCAACCCTCATGCTCTGGCGTTTGCCTTGAGCCTATGCAAGCTCCAGCTTTATATATTCGAGATTTATTGTCTTGACTCCCTTGTTTTCGAAGGCTATCGTGACGTTGCTGCCGTCTTTTGAAACTACAGTTCCGCTTCCGAACCTCGGATGGACTATCTTGCTTCCAAGGCTTACGTCGCTGTTGTCGATGCCAGCCTTGGACGTGTCGTCCAGTACGCTTTTCGACGAATAAACCCCGAAGCTTGCAGCGTCAAGCGCAAAATTCTGCTTTATGCTCTCATCCATCTTGTTCCTGTTTGACTTGGCCTGCCTCTTGTCGTTTCTGGCTGCCACGTTGAGGCTTTCAGTAAGATCCTTTGGCAGCTCGTTTATAAACCTGGAGCTGACTCCATAGTTTCTCCTGCCGTATATTGTCCTCTCGTGAGCATAAGTCATGTAGAGATTCTCCTTGGCCCTTGTTATTCCCACGTAGCAGAGCCTTCTCTCCTCCTCAAGCTGAGTCTCGTCGAGTATCGCGCGGTTTGTAGGGAATATGCCTTCCTCCATACCCGCAATGAAAACCGTATTGAATTCAAGACCCTTGGCGCTGTGAAGCGTCATGAGCGAAACATACTCCTCATCGTCGTCCATGGCATCTATGTCTGCAACCAGCGAAATTGACGCCAGGAATGTCTCAAGGTCCTTTTCCTCGCTTATCTGCTCGAATTCAATTGCGCTTGATATGAACTCCCTGAGGTTTTCAATCCTGGTTTGACTCTCTACAGTGTTCTCAGCCTTGAGCTCCGAAATATAGCCCGTATTTTCAAGGACCTTCTCAATAAGCTCCGATACGTTCATAACCTCCTTCATTGCCATGAAGGCGCCTATATGCGTAATGAAATCATTCAGCTTCGACTTGCTCCTTGTGGATACATAGTCGGCGTGCTCCAGTTCAAGCAGCACTGAGTATATGCTGTTTTCCCTCTCAAGCGAAACCTCCTCAAGCTTGTCTAAAGTCTTGGCCCCTATACCCCTTTTGGGAACGTTTATTATCCTCTTGAGGCTTATGTTGTCCAGAGGGTTTTGTATAAGCCTAAGGTATGCGATTATGTCCTTTATTTCTTTCCTGTCGTAGAATTTCATGCCCCCGTAGATCTTGTAGGACACATTCTGCCTCATGAGAGCTTCCTCTATCGCCCTCGACTGCGCATTAGTCCTGTAGAGCACTGCAAAATCGCTGTTGCTCCTTTCATTTTTGTCCACGAGATCCTTTATCTGGCGGGCTATGAAGTCGCCTTCCTCCCTCTCATCTCCAGCCTTGAAAATCTTTATATGGTCACCGCCGTCCTGTTGTGTCCAAAGGCGCTTTAGCTTTCTTTCCATGTTGTTTTTTATGACATGATTTGCCGAATCGAGTATTACCGAGGTCGACCTGTAGTTCTGCTCAAGCTTTACTACCGTCGCATCCTCGAACTCCTGCTCGAAATTGAGTATGTTTGATATGTCGGCACCCCTCCAGCCGTATATGGACTGGTCGTCATCGCCCACTGCGCAAAGATTCCTGTGGTGCGCGGAAAGGAGGCTTATGAGCTTGTATTGAGCCTTGTTGGTGTCCTGATACTCGTCCACCATGACATACCTGAACTTCCTCTGGTAGAAATTCAAAACGTCAGGATGGTTTTCGAACAGCTCGACAGTCTTGACTATTATGTCGTCAAAATCAAGCGCGTTGTTTTCCTTTAGCTTTTTCTGGTATAGCTTGTATATGTCTACTATCTTTGACATTTTGAAATCATCTTTATATATGCCGCCAAACTCTTCCGGCGTTATGAGCTTGTCCTTGGCGTCTGATATGTGGTTTATTACCATTTTGGGCTCGTACAGCTTTTCGTTTATGTTGAGCTCCTTTATGGTGTCCTTTAGGAGTATGAGCTGGTCAGCCCTGTCATATATTACAAACGATCTGGCATAGCCGAGTTTTTCTATGTCCCTTCTTAGCATCCTTACGCAGCATGAGTGGAAGGTGCCTATCCATATGCCATCAGCATTCTCTCCAAGCAGCTTTTCCACCCTTTCCTTCATCTCCCTTGCCGCCTTGTTTGTGAAGGTTATGGCGAGTATGTTGGATGGAAAAATCTCCCTCGTAGCGAGGATGTAGTGTATCCTGTTTACAAGCACCGTGGTCTTGCCCGAGCCTGCGCCAGCAAGTATCAGCAGTGGACCCTCCGCTGTCATTACCGCCTTTTTTTGCATTTCGTTGAGATGTGAATATCTTTTTTCTATTTCGCTATTCATCTATGAATCACCTATTTCCGATATATTTAGACTGCTTTGGCTTTCTAAAAGAAAAAAGAGGTGTCTGCCTCTTTTTTTGCACTCCATATATTACATTATACTCTATATTTGATGTCTCGTCCAAGCATAGCGCTTAGTATTCGCCGCCAGTTTTCTTGTCATGTATGGCGTACAAATCCGTCCTCCTGTGGGCAAGCAGCGGCAGCTCGCTTCTCACTTTATCCACAAAATCAGTGTCTATCTGGGAATAAAGTATGCATTCCTTCTCGTCCGCCTCAGCAGCAACCTCACCCCAAGGCGTTGTTACCATAGAGTGGCCGTAAGCTGTGTAGCTGGACTCCATGCTTCTTGCCGGGGATGCCGCCACGAAATATACCTGGTTGTCGAGGGCCCTTGCCCTTGCAGTCAGCTCCCAGTGGGCCGGGCCGGTTGTCATGTTGAATGCCGCAGGTATTACGACTACCTTTGCGCCGCCTTCCACGGCCATGAGCCTTATAAGCTCCGGGAATCTCATATCGTAGCATATGGCCACGCCCACATTGCCAAACTCCGTCTCGAATACGGTAATGTCTTCTCCCCTGCCGAGAACGTCCGACTCCTTGAAGGTTATCTTGCCCTTTACGTCTATGTCGAAAAGATGAATCTTTCTGTGCCTTCCCAGGAGCTCGCCTTTTCTTCCGAATATGTAGGATGTGTTGTATATGCTCTCGCCGTCTTTTTCGGGTATCGAGCCGCCAACTATGTATATTCCAAGATCAGAAGCTATTGACGAAAGGAAGTCTGTTGTAGTTCCAGGATAGCTTTCCGCGTATTCCGGAAAATATTTGTTGTCGTAGGGACAGTTGAACATCTCCGGCAGCACCGCCATGTCGGCTCCGTTTGAGGCCGCTTCTCGCAGCATGCGCTCGGCGGTTTTTATGTTGAGTTCCTTGCCTTCCGTTACGTTCATCTGGCATATTGCTATTTTCATATTATCAGCTCCTTTTGGCTTTCTACATGCCGATTATTTTCTCGGATTCCCATCACCCAACCAACGTCTCCCATCTCTCTCAAGCAATCTTTCCGCCTCATTTGGCCCGCTGCTGCCGGCGCTGTAAAAATGCAGGCATTCCTTGCGTTTTTCGCAGGTGTCAAGTATGTCTTCCACAATTCTCCATGAACTTTCAATTTCATCCCACCCGGCGTAACGTGTGGAGTCGCCCCGAATCGCGTCGTATATAAGCCTTTCATAGGTCTCCGGGTTTTTGCTTTTTAGCTCCTGATTCTTGAAGAAGCTCATTTCAAACGGTTCCAGCTTGTCCAGCCTCCCTGGCTTTTTCATATGGAATTGAAGCGAAATGCTCTCCTCCGGCAATATATTTATAGAGAGTAGATTTGGCTGCGAGTCCACGAACGCCTCCGCGCCGTATACACTTGAAAGGTTTTTGAATTCGACTGCAATATTCAAGAGCTTGTTGTTAAGCCTTTTGCCTGTCCTGACGTATACAGGCACTCCGTTCCACCTGGAATTTTCTACAAACAGCCTGAGTGCTGCAAAAGTAGCTGTAACAGAATCCTCCGGAACACCTTTTTCGCTCCTGTAGCCTTTTACTCCTTCACTTTTTATGGTTCCTTCCGCATACTGGCCCAGCACAACATTTTCGCCAATATCTTCCGGAGTCATATTGCATATGCTTTTTATCACCTTGAGCTTTTGTTCCTTAATGTCTTCCGGCGCAAGGCTTACTGGCGGTTCCATCATAACAAGCGATATCAGCTGTATTATGTGATTTTGCACCATGTCGCGCAGCACCCCACTGCTTTCGTAATATTCCTCCCTACCCTCAACCCCAGCCTCCTCCAATATGGAAATCTGTATGTTGTCTATGCAGCTAGAGTTCCACACCTGCTCAAGCATTGAGTTTGAAAATCTCAGGCTGAGTATGTTTTGAATCATCTCGTTGCCAAGGTAGTGGTCAATCCTGTATATGTCCTCTTCCTCAAAAACACTTCTTATTACAGCATTTAGGCTTCTGGCACTGGCAATATCCCTGCCGAAAGGCTTCTCGACAATCAGCCTTCTGAATGAATCCCTGCCATTTGCCAGGCCTGAGTCCCTGAGCTTTTCAACTATCGGGCCGAAAAAATCGTGGGATGTAGCAAGATAAAAAAGCCTGCCCAGTGGCCTGCCGCATTCTTTTTCTATTTCTGCGAGCTCCGTCTCAAGCTTCCTGTATCCTTCAATATCGTTGAAATCAAACTGCCTGTACGAAATTATTTTCTCAAACCTCCGCCAGACATCCTCATCATAGCCTAATCTCGAATACCTTGAAATACATTCCCTGACCGATTCCTTATATTCGCCTTCAGACCGTATTGACCTTCCTACAGTAACTACTCTGCTCTCCTGTGGAAGATTGTTTTCAAAATAGAGATTATAGATGTCGGGAATCAGCTTTTTTCTGCCAAGATCCCCCGTTCCGCCGAAAACAACTATTATGCTCATGCTCCACCTCCAGATACGCTTGACCGCCTAGCGGCCTCCAGGCACATACCAAGCCTTGCTTCGAACTCATTTTTCATTTATACCCCAAAAATAAAAAACAAAGCCGCCGGAAATTTCCGGCGGCAATTATGCTAATTATTATTATATTCTCTCAAGCTTGATGCTTGCGTCGTGGCCGTTGAGGTTTTGAACCTCCATGCCCTCAAGCTCTGCAAATTCTATGGATTCGGCAAGAGTTTCGCTCATGATGTAATCGCTGTGTACTCCAACCGCCTTTGTTATCTCTTCTCCGGCGTTGTAGAATACCTTTATCTTGTCGAGCATGTCATAGCCGTTTGACTTTCTCATCTGCTGAACCTTCGATATGAACTCTCTCGCGTAGCCTTCGTCTACAAGCTCCTGAGTAAGGTTTGTATCGAGTATTACAAACAGGTTGTTCTCCATTGCCACGTTGAAGCCTTCCTTGGCTGATATTGTAGTGAGCACGTGCTCCTTGCCGAAGCTGAAGCTCTCGCCGTCAAGCTCGACTGCAACGCTCTCGCCAGCTTCAAGTTTTGGAACTACTACTGAAGCGTCAAGTCCTGCAAGCACTCCCGTGAACGTCTTGACCTTGTTTCCAAGCACCGAGCCTACAACCTTGAAGTTAGGCTTGAGGCTGAAGTTCATGAAACTGCTGAGGTCTTTTTCGAATATTACTTCCTTTACGTTAAGCTCCTCGCCTATTAGCGGCACTAGGTCGCCTATAAGGCTCTCGTATTTTCCGTCTATAAGCACCTTTTGTATAGGCTGGCGAACCTTTATCCTTACAGCCTCTCTTGAAGCCCTGCCCAGAGTTACAAGTCCTCTTGCTATTTCCATCTTCTCCGCGAGCTTTTCGTCCATAAGCTCTTCCTTGGCTCTTGGATAGTAGCTGGTATGCACCGAAAGCTCTCCCGTAAGGTTCTTGTATATTTCCTCAGAGATGTATGGAGCTATAGGAGCTGCCAGCTGTGCAAGCTCGACAAGTATTTCGTAGGTCGTGTTGTATACGGCCTTCTTGTCCTCAGTAAGCTCAGGCTCCCAGAATCTTCTCCTCGACCTTCTTATATACCAGTTTGAAAGGTCTTCGTTTATGAAGTCCTGCACTTTTCTTACTACCTTTGTAAGGTCGAACACTTCCCACTCAGCCTCTACTTCCTTCTTGAGACTGTTGAATCTTGAAAGTATCCATCTGTCTATTTCAGGTCTTTCGCTGTATTCCACGAAGAATTCCCTTGCGTCTATGTTGTCAGTGTTTGCGTACAGCGTGAAGAAGTTGTACACGTTCTTGAAAGTTCCAAAGAACTTGCTTTGAACCTCTCTGAGGCCATCTATGTCAAATTTTGTAGGCGACCATGCCGGAGATACATAAAGCAGGTACCATCTTAGCGCGTCCGCGCCGTATTCGTCAAAAAGCTCGAACGGATTTACAGTGTTTCCTCTCGACTTGGACATCTTCTTGCCTTCCTTGTCGAGTATAAGGTCGTTTACAAGAACATTCTTGTAAGGCGCCCTGCCCTTCATGAACACGGATATCGCAAGCAGCGAGTAGAACCAGCCTCTTGTCTGGTCTATACCCTCGCATATGAAATCCGCAGGGAACAGCTCAGAGTCGAAGTTCTCGGCATTTTCGAACGGATAGTGGTGCTGAGCGTATGGCATGGCTCCAGAGTCAAACCAGCAGTCTATAACGTCAGCAACTCTTGTCATAGTGCCGCCGCACTTATCGCATTTTATATGCACATCGTCAACATACGGTCTGTGAAGCTCTATGGACATGTCTATGTCCTCAACTGCTCTCTCCACAAGCGCTTTTCTGGAACCTATGGTTTCAAGCTCGCCGCACTCGCATCTCCATATGTTGAGAGGCGTTCCCCAGTATCTGCTTCTTGAAAGCGCCCAGTCATTCACATTTTCAAGCCAGTTTCCAAAACGCTTTTCTCCTACATAGCCAGGGAACCAGTTTACCTCGTTGTTGCTCTTTACAAGATTGTCCTTTAGCTTTGTCATCTCTATATACCAGCTTGGTTTTGCGTAATAAAGCAGAGGAGTTCCGCATCTCCAGCAGTGAGGGTAGTTGTGCTCCATCTTCTCTTTCTTGAAGAGCTTGCCCTCAGCCTTTAGCCATTTTATTATATCCAGGTTGGCGTCCATTACGAACATGCCCTTCCAAGGAGTCTCAACGAACTGTCCTGTCTCGTCAACAGGCTGAAGCACCGGAAGATCATACGCTCTTCCAAGGTTGTAGTCGTCCTCGCCGAACGCGGGAGCCGTGTGTACTATGCCAGTACCGTCCTCTGTAGTTACATAGTCTCCGCAAGTAACGAAGAAAGCCTTCTTGTCGGCCTTCACAAAAGGCATCAGCTGCTCGTACTCCATGTACTCAAGGTCCTTGCCCTTAAGCTCCTGCAGAACTTCGAAATCTTCTCCGACAACCTTCTTTGAAAGGTTCTTTTCAACATAGAACACATTGCCCTGAGCAAGCACCTTAAGATAGGTCTCGTTAGGGTTAACTGTAAGCGCCACGTTTGAAGGGAGTGTCCAAGGAGTAGTCGTCCACACAAGGAAATACTCGTCCATGTCTTTTCTCTTGAATGCAACTATTACAGTGTCAGTCTTGACTTCCTTGTAGCCTTGCGCAACCTCGTGCGATGCAAGTCCTGTTCCGCATCTTGAGCAGTATGGAAGTATCTTGTGGCCTTCGTATATAAGGCCTTCCTTGAAGAACTTGTCGAGTATGTGCCATTCGCTTTCTATATAGTTGTTGTCTAGTGTTATATACGGATTGTCAAGATCTATAAGGTATGCCATGCGCTCAGTCATCTCTCTCCACTGCTTTTCGTAAGTGAAAACAGACTCCCTGCATTTTTCGTTGAACTCTTTTATTCCGTACGCCTCTATCTCCTGCTTGCTTGAAAGGTTAAGCTGCTTTTCAACCTCTATCTCAACAGGAAGTCCGTGAGTGTCCCAGCCAGCCTTTCTCTTAACCTGGTAGCCGCTCATTGTCTTGTATCTGCACACCGAGTCCTTAAGAGTCCTGGCCATTACATGGTGTATTCCAGGGTTTCCGTTTGCAGTAGGAGGTCCCTCGTAGAATACGAAAGGAGTTTTGCCCTCCCTTGCCTTTATGCTTTCGTTTAGTATGTCAACTTCTTTCCAAAACTGTGTTATCTTCTTCTCGGTCTCGTTGACCGTGTTGCACAGCGAATCGAATTTGCTCATAAAATCACCTTTCCTTGTCTAATTTGGTATTGCTGTAAAATAAAAAATCCCAAGCCATAACGACTTGGGACGAATATTCTCGCGGTACCACCCAAATGAACAGACCAAACCAAGCATTTTTATAAAATGCGCCTCAAGTCTGACACTTTGTATGGATTTAACGCATCCACTATCGCAAAGGCTTATTCTCATAACGATTTCAGCCTTCGGGCTCATAGGTGATATTCATGCACTATATGCTGACAGCCTTCCACCGAGCGGCCGCCTCTCTAAAAACATCTTCACTGCACTACTGTCCTAATCCAAGCCTTTGGTTTGTATTTAAAAAACTTTCTTTACCTTTAAATAATATTTAATATCTGTATATTTGTCAAGTAGATAGCTATTCTAATTAATTTATATTTCAATTTCCGATGTAAACAACAAGTGCTTTGGCGTATCTCGGATTCATAAATAATTTAATTTATTCCACCAGGTTTGGAGGCTCGTCATCTATATCAAAGCCTTCGATTTCTTCATCATAATTGTAAACCTGCTCTAATCTTAAGGATATCTTGTCATTATTTTTTTCATAATTTCCAACAACTGTACATTTAAAAACAACTGTGTCTGAAAGGGGTATTAACTGCTTATTGTCTAACTTGTCATAGGGGTCTTCACCAACCTTATCATTAGACAAACCAAACATATAAACAGTATTTCCTTCTCTCAATATTACTTTCAATGGATCAGCCACACCACTCAAATCCTTACCCTTTTTAAACATGATTGTTCCATCTTCTATGTTTACTTTAATACTGTTAGATGATATGGTCAGATCATCATTGTGTATCCTTTCCTTATCACCAGGACTAACGTGATCCCAACCCGAAAGAATTTCGTCTTCATCTTCCTCGTCATAATTATCCAGGTTTATAAAAGGCAATGCCTCTCCATCCCAATCATTATTTTTTGCAACCGCACGCGCCGACACGTCAGTTTGCGTCAATCCCAAAATTTTAGCAAAAGTATATTGTACTGTTCTTGTGCAGACAACCTCAATTTTTTTTGAATCCCCATCATACGGAGTTGTAGGCATAATTTCTGATGATTCCACTTCGTTTAATCCAGCATAGGATATTGCTGTACTTTTAGCAGTGGCTGCACTTGGCAAATCATGAGCTCCAGCCAAAGCAGCCGCGTCAGCGACACTTTGAAGCTTCGACTTGGTGTAAGCAATCATACCTACATCAACAGCCAAGGCTGAAAATCCAAGAAGAACCGTACTCATCAAAGCTAACATCACCAGAGCTATCCCGTCTTTATTTTTCAAGATTTTTATGAACTTTTTCACTCAAACAACCTCCTTTTATGCTTTTAGCCATAGGCTTACAACCTAGTAAACAGCCGAAATGATTTTCTATTAATTAAGGCTTTTTAAGATAAGATTATTCTTTTTGTTTTATACCCAGTGTGCTTTCTTTTATAGCTAAAATCCAACTGAATATTTTCCATATCAACTCAGTACCGAGAACTTATATGGATTAATTATTTGGCTATATGGGTATATTTATTATTGAACAATGTTCATTTGCTTTTTCTGTAAATTTATCGAAGGGGTGATTCTATGAACTGGCTTACACCGCTTGACAAGAGAAGGGATAGCCTTAGAAAGTATATCGACGAAATGCTTGGCGACGATTTCCTCAAGCTTCCTGCAAAAGACTTCTTTCCAGAGACTAGAATGAGAACAGATATAAGGGAAACCGACAAGGAGTATGTACTAGAAGCTGAGCTTCCGGGATTCCAAAAGGAAGAGATAAAAATAAACGTAAAAGACAACTACCTTATTATATCTGCAGAGAAAAAGGAAGAGATTGAAGAAAAAACCGAGGATTATATAAGAAAAGAAAGAAGCTATGGCAGCCTAAAGCGTTCCTTCTATCTTGAAAATATTAAAGAAGGCGATATAAAAGCAAAATTTGACAACGGCATTTTAACTGTTGTCCTTCCAAAGTCAGAGGAAATTAAAAAAGAAGAAAAAATCATCGATATTGAATAAACCACTTTAAAACGGCTGTTGCGCATATATGCAACAGCCGTTTTATGTTTTCAATATGTTTCCAATGAATGTTCTAAGCAATGTCATCATCTTTGATCTGAGCCTCTATGAAACTGTCAATAAGCGTTTCAACGCTCATGTTATGTGAGCGGCAAAAGTCTCTAAGACATTGGGCTTTTTCAGATTCAATCCTTATCTTGATCTGCTTTTTAGGCTCGATGGTTTTAATTTTTTCCAATAAGAGTATCGGCTTATTGGCAAGCACATAATTGATGTAATCCACTATTTCATGCTTGGGCTTTCTTGATTTCTGCCTGCACAGAGTTTTGAATTTTCTCAGACTTTCCTGGTCTATTTCTATAAGCAATTCTTCTTTTTTCATGGAATCCCCCGCATATAACTGCAATAATCTCTAGTCTTTTATCTGAAATAATTGCACCTTATTATTTAACCTCATGTCTTTCGACTTCGAATCTATACAGCTTGCATTCTTCGGTTTCATCTATGTCGGCTTTTTTCTTGACTATATCAAGCTGCTTTTCAATAGAATCAACACCGTCCAGATTTGGAAGAAGTAGGGCCCTCTTATGTTCAGATTCCACTACAACGCCATATCTGTAAACATCGAGTTCATCTTCAGAATCGACTTTCTCAAGATTACCTAAAACATCCACCTTGATCTCTATCTCATTTACTTCATCGTTCCCAAGAGGTGCGAACCTTGGATCCTTAGAAGCTGCGCTTATTGCGTTTGATATTATCTCCTCCGCGATGTTTTCCCTGACAGGGCTTATGGTGCCTATGCAGCCTCTCAGGCAGCCGTCCTTGTGTATTGATACGAAAACTCCGGCCTTTCTTTCTTCCAGGCCATCAACCAGGTCGCTTCGCCCCTGGAAAACCGAATTTTTTACCTCGTGCCAGCTGAGCCGCTCGCCTTCCTCAGCCCATTTTTCTATAGCCTCCCGAGCCGTCTTGATGTATGCGTCTTCACTTTCCTTCATAATCCTGTAGTGGTCTAGATTCTTTTTTTTTAATTCTTCCAATAAGCTTTCTGTCTTGCCCGCCTTGACCTCTATGAAGGCCGTCATGTAGCCTACCCCGAAAGGCCCCTCGTATGAATACACATGGGGCTTTGTCGCGACCGAGTCGACACTGCCAAGAGCCATAACAATAGACCTTAAGCCGCACTCTCCCGCTGGTTCAGATATCTTTGTTGGCATTCTGACTACAGACTCATATTCGCCTTTTTCTATTGCTTCAACGAGGGTTTTGTCGAACACTGGACCCATTGGGTTGTATGAATATGGTCCGTCATCCTTTAACCTGTGTGAGAGGTCTCCGCTTGCAACTATTACAGTATTCCTTCCGGTCTCTTCAACTGCATCCCTTAGCGCCATCCCTGCCCTGTACATCTCCATAAGGTCCAGCATTCCGATTGTTATGTGGACTATTTTATAACTGCTAAAGCTTTTGTCGATATAATACATAGGGACTAAGCAACCGTGGTCAAGCTCCACCCTGACACCGTACATATGAGCCCTGTTTTCATTCAGAAATATGCTTGGAATTCCGTTTTCGTTGAAGCTTTTACGTATAGATTCCTTTAGCTGAATGTCCACTTCCTTTTCATATTCCATGTCGGGCCTCATAAACTGGCCAAGATCACCTGCAATCCTTTCTTCATCCAGCACGCAAAGACCATCCGAAAATGCGTTTCCGTGAGGTGTTATGAATATGATTGTCTCAGGCTTTATCTTGGCAATTTCATCTGCGAGCCTGCTCATTCCTTCAATCGTATTTATTGCGCCATGCTCCTCGCCCCTGCCTATCTCGGGTATTATTATGGGCGGGTGGGGCGACATTGCAATCCCTTTTATGAATGTCATAGCTCTGCTCCTTTTAAAATATGTTTCCCAAATGGACATTGTTCAAATATTTCTTTGCCTTCTCGTGCATTCTTCTCATGAAATCCACGTCAGTCGGAGGCTCATGATATTTATAGGCGGGAAAATATCTCGAAAGATGAAGTGGTATATCTTTATCTATACCCGCAAGCCATTCGAATATTTGAGTCAATTCTTCTTCTGTATCGTTCATTCCTGTGACAATTAGAGTTGTCACCTCAACATGACTTTTGCTGTTTGCAAGCTTTATTGTTTCTAAAACGGGTGCAAGCCTTCCGCCGCACATTCTTCTATAGGTGTCGTCACTAAAGGTTTTGAGGTCTATATTGAAAGCATCCATATAGTCCAGCAGCTCCTCCAGCGGCTCCCTTTCTATGAAACCGTTGGTGACCATTATGTTTTTAAGGCCCTTGCCGTGGGCAAGCTTGGCGGTTTCAAGCATGAACTCGTAAAAAACAGTGGGCTCGTTGTATGTGTAAGCTATTGAAGGAAAGCCCTCTCTGATTGCCATGTCCACAATATCCTCGGGAGTCCGCTCAAGCAGAAAGCTTGGCTGCTCCTGGGCTATCTCGTAGTTCTGGCAGAACTTGCACGAGAAGTTGCAGCCGTAGCTTCCCAGGGACAGGGTCCTTGTTCCGGGCATGAAATGATAGAGAGGTTTTTTCTCGACCGGATCGTCGTGTACGGCTGTAAGCTTGCCATAGTTAAGGGAATACAGCTTTCCCCCCATGTTTTTCCTGACCCTGCATATGCCGGTCTTTCCTTCAAGTATCCTGCAGTGGTGGGCGCAGAGCTGACATTCTATATGGTCATCCAATACGTTGTAGTACATAGCTTCCTTCATAATTCAGAGGACCCCTTTCTTAAATTAAAATTAAAAACATTTTAACGAAATCGTTTCACAAAGCCTAACGGGGGTATTTAATCAATAGCCTCAACTTTTATTTGTCCTATATGATATATATCCATAACTGTGCTAAACACGCATATAGACAACTAAATTCATCATTTTCATGGCATTTATACCAACATAAAAGCATTAAAAATATAATCTGTTTTGCTTTTGCAAAGTAGGGGGGTAGGTAGTGATGGATCCGCACTTATTGAGACACCATGCCAGGGTCAGGCATGAGGACAAATCCATGTGCTGGAGATACTATGACGAAAAAGAGCTCATAGAGCTTGAAAATCCGCTTGAGCTTTATATAGTAGATATATCGGCAGGCGGCGTAGGCGTCAAATCATTCAGCAGCATATCGAAAGGGAACATTTTGATTTTCGATCTTCCTTTCGGCCTAAGTACATACAAGGTGATGGGCAAAGTCATGTGGGTAGACAAAAGAGAAAACTGCTACAGGGGCGGACTTGAATTTGTAAGCCTGCCGTTCAGCCTGAAGGAGTCCCTTATTGAGCTTTCTAAGCTCGGGGAAGAAGCGCCGCTTGTTGAAAGCTATTAAAGCAAAAAGGATGTCTAATTTCTTACGGTACCAGTAAGGCACTAAGAATTAGACATCTTTTTTATTTGCATAAAAAAAAGGCAGAAACGACATCATATCTCCGCATCCGCCTATCATCCTATTCATCTATTAGCTTTAGCATATCGCCTACATTTAAGCCCTTCATAGGCGAAAATCTCGAATCAGCCTCTATAACGCTGTATGCTCCCTTTACAGGCATTACAGTATTTCCAGGCCTTAACTCCTTGACAATTTTGAGTACGCGCATATCCTTGTCGACAAAAGCGGCATCTATGGCGAATTTCATGAAAAATGTGTGTATGCTGCTGCATGGGGTTATTACAAGGCATTCCCCCTCAGGAAGACCTTTAATCCCCATAAGACCACGAAATCTTTTGAAGAATGAATTTGCAAGTCTCGCTCTGCTGAACAATATGAGTTCCTCACCTGCTACTTTTATTTTCATCTTCTCACCTTAAAACAGCGAATTCTTTATCTGTATTAGAGCCGGCCCTAGTATGACTACGAAAAGGCCAGGGAAAACAAATAAAACAAGAGGAATAATCATTTTTACAGGTGCCTTTACTGCGAGCTCCTCAGCTCTTTGCCTTCTCTTTGTCCTTATCTGCTCCGCCTGTATTCTAAGCACTCTTCCTATGCTGACTCCGAGCTGCTCGGCCTGTATTATTGAGGATATGAACACTCTCACGTCGTCCGCATCACACCTTTGGGCCATGTTCTTAAGCGCGTCCCTTCTTGTCTTGCCTAACTGAACCTCAGAAATTACTTTTTCGAACTCCTTTGCGATGTCATTCTTGCTCTTTTCTACGAGCTTGACAACAGCGCTGTCAAATGAAAGTCCCGACTCCACGCTTACAGTAAGAATGTCAAGAGCGTCAGGAAGCTGTCTTGTAAGGACCTTGCCCCTGTTCCTAATATAGTAATCCAACAGCATGTTTGGCAGCAGCCATGCGGCCGCAAAGGAGCATATAACAAGCAGCACTTTCATGGCAATTGCATAGTCGCTGTTAACCATAAGGAAAACTGTCGAGATAGGAATTATAACAGCAAAAATTATTCTAATTACAATCCAACCTGTGGCTCCGATGCCATAGGGCTCTCCGGCTCTCTCAGCCTTGAGCTCAAGCTGCTCGAATATTCCTTTAGGAGTCTTCTTTGAAACCTCGTTTTTAAGCTTCTTTTGAAAGGGAACAAACAGCCTTTCCTTAAATGGAAGCTGTCTTACATCAGCCACATTGTCTTCTTCACCATAAAGCTGTTCCACGACTCCCAGTCTTCTTTTTATACTAATAGAAGGGGCAAGCGCAGCATTTATAGCTACATACAAAAAAAACGATATTCCCAAGCTTGTCACTACAAAAGTCCAATCCATATGCCACCCTCCTTAATACTTGACGTCAGTTATCCGCTTAATAATCACAAAACCAACGATTTGTCCCATTAGAGCCATACCTATCAGATACTGTCCCAATCTGTCGCTTATTAGAGTTTTCATATGATCTGGATTTATAAAGCTTATGATGACAGCAAATCCAAAGGGCAGCAGAGCAATTATAAGCCCGGAAAGCCTTGCCTGACTCGTTAGAACCTTCACCTCTCCCTTCAGCTTGATCCTGTCACGGATTGTAGAGGATATGTTGTCGAGTATCTCAGCCAGATTGCCTCCTATCTGCCTATGGATAAGGACAGAGGTTACCATCAGGTCCAGGTCTTCCGTATATGATCTTTTCAACATATTATTAAGAGCCGTCTCCATACCTCCACCGACCTGAATCTCCTTTATAACCTTTCCAAATTCAGTTGAAATAGGCTTTGGCATCTCCCTTCCCACTGTATCCATGGCTTGAAGAAAGCTGTAGCCAGCCCTTAGTGTTCCCGCCATCATTGTAAGGGCGTCTCCAAGCTGTTTGTCCAGGTTCTCGATTTTTTTCCCTCGTTTAACTCTTATCAAAAGTACTATGGCTGCTGCAACAAGTACTCCGGTCATCGCTCCCATAAGGATGCTTGATGTGGCTGCATAACCGAAATATGTTGCTAACAAAACAAGAAAACCCGAACCTGCTACAAATTCTTCCACAGTAAGCAAAATGTCCGCACTATCAAGTTTTCTGTCCAGAGCGTCTCTTTGATTACTCAAATATCCTATCTTTTCAGCACTCTTCTCGAATTTTTTCAAATAATCTTTAACTCCCGATATGGAAAACGATGGTTTTTCGGGATTATTTTTATCAAAATTCTCATAATTGCCTTTTTGAAGATATTTGCCAAGCCGCTTTATGGGCTTTTTATAACCTGATGCATCTATCAACATTGTGACCAGGAGAACTGTTGATATGAAAACATATAGCAATATAAAATATAACATACTCTCGCCCCCCGCCAACTGATTATCTGAAAATATCCTCGTTTATCTTGATGTTGGCTTCCTTTATTTTATCGAGAATCTTAGGTTTTATTCCTGTGCTTACAAGCTCGCCTCTTATCCGTCCTCTCGAATCCCTGCCTTCGTTTTTAAACTTGAATATCTCCTGAAGCGTTATAACCTCGTTCTCCATGCCCTGTATCTCCATTATGCTTACTATCTTCCTGCTTCCATCCCTTAGCCTGGCTTGATGAACAATGATGTCAATAGCTGAGGCTATCTGCTCTCTTACAGCTTTTAGAGGCAGGTCCATTCCCGCCATGAGCACCATCGTCTCGAGCCTGGCCAGCATGTCCCGCGGGGAGTTAGCGTGGCCTGTAGTTATGGAACCGTCGTGGCCTGTATTCATAGCCTGAAGCATGTCCAGGGCCTCCCCGGAACGAACCTCGCCGACTACTATCCTGTCCGGTCTCATCCTCAGGGCGTTCCTTACAAGGTCCCTTATTACAATGGCGCCCTTGCCTTCTATGTTGGGAGGCCTTGACTCGAGTCTGACAACGTGCTCCTGGTGAAGTTGGAGCTCCGCGGCGTCCTCTATGGTGACAATCCTCTCGTCCGGCGGTATGAATGAGGAGACTACGTTGAGGGTGGTTGTTTTTCCGCTTCCGGTTCCTCCCGATATAAACATGTTGAGCCTGCTTTCCACGCAAACTCTCAAGAATTCAGCTATTTGGGGACTCATTGTTCCAAAGCCTATAAGGTCCGTAGCCGTAAAGGGGTCCTCGGCGAATTTTCTTATTGTAAGGACTGGACCGTTCAGGGCCAGGGGAGGGATTATGGCATTTATCCTCGAACCGTCAGGAAGCCTTGCATCCACCATTGGAGAAGATTCGTCGACTCTCCTTCCAAGGGGAGTCACTATCTTTTCGATGACGTGCATAAGCTGTGCGTCATTTCTGAACTTGGCCTTTGTTTTTTCGATTCTTCCCTCTATTTCCACATAAACGAAGTTCGCACCATTCACCATGACTTCAGTGACTGCGGGGTCGTTTATAAGGTCCGTAATGGGACCGTAGCCCACTATCTCGTTCATGGTTTTAGTTATTATTACTTCCTTCTCGCTTTTATTGAGGAATACATTGTCTTCCTCAATAATTTCGTCAAGTATCAAGATGATCTTTTCCCGAAGCTCGCTGTCGTTGAGCTTCCTTTTCTCAGTCGACTTTATAAGCTTGCCTTGAATCTTGTCTATTATCTGATAAGTCTCTTCCGAGACCTCCAGCTCATCATCTTCCTTATCTATTTCAGCCTCATAAGCCTTTCCCTTATTAAGTCTGTCCATAAGACCCATAAAGCCTCACCTCCAAAATAAATTTCTTGAAAATTACTTGCCTTGTATTATAAAATCCGAGATTTCTGATATCTTTTTCGCTATCGGCTTCCTTGAATTATTGAGCATGAAAGGGGCCCCGGTGTTTATGGACGATATGGCGATTGCGTCGTCCATAGGTATCACATTGAGAATACTTTTCTTGGCTGTCTTCTCAAGGTCTTTTATGCTTATGCCGTGTTTTTTGCTGTATCTGTTGAGTATGAGATTGACCTTGTTGTCCTCGTAATTCAGCTTTTTCATGATGTCAAGCCCCACCCTTGAGCTCTTAACAGAAGGCAGATCAAGCGTAGTAACGAACAGGATGTGATTTGACATGTCAAGGGCTGTCAAATTGACTTCCTTGAAGGAAGGGCCCGTGTCTATGACAATGTAGTCGTAGCTTCTGGCCAGAATATAGATTATCTTCTCCAAGCTGTTGCTTGTGACGTATTCGGCCTGTTCAGGGCTTATAGGCGCAGGAAGCACGCTGAGACCCGAGCTGTGATGTACCAGATACTCCTGAAGCGTATCCTTGTCTATTCCATTCATGTCCTTTACCATGTCCACTATCGTTCTTTTCGGATAAAGGTCGAGCATAAGGGCTATGTCACCAGACATTAGGTCAAGATCTACTAGCGCCACCTTTTTCTTTGTCTTGTCGGCTATGGAAACCGCAAGGTTTATCGCTATAAGGCTCTTGCCCACCCCGCCCTTAGTGCTGAAAAGAGTTATTATTTTGGACTCAGTAGGAAGTCTGAAATCATACGCTTCTTTTTCTTCGTTTTTTCCACCTGTTTCAGCTCTGAGCGCCTCTCTTCTGCTCTTGTCGAGCTCGTACAGGCTCTTGACAGTGTCTATAAGAGAGTTTACAGTAAAGGGCTTAACCAGGAAGTCCCTTGCTCCCGAAGCCATGGCCCTTTTTACATAGGTCTTGTTTTTTTCTGTAAACACCATAACAACAAGCACGTTAGGGTCGTTGTTTAGCAGGTGTCTTACAGCCTCCATTGCATCAAGGCCCTCTATTTCGGCATCGAGCAGGACAACATCAGGCTTGATAATCTTTGACATTTCAACAACCCTGTCGCCTGTTTCCACCTTGCCTACTATTTCAATTCCGCCTTCACTTTTCAAAATATGATTAAAGCTTCCATCAGGTTCGTATGTGCTGTCAGCAATAAGCAGCTTAATAGTATCTCCCATGTCAGGTCCTCCCACAAATTCAAATTATCTATTGGTTATATCAGTTCTTGTTATACCGTTAGTTTCCTGTATATCCTTGTCGTCTGGATTTCTAAGAACAAGATGGACTTTCCCGTAGTCCTGGGCGAACACTATCTTTTCAGCATCCCAAACGTTAACAGCAACTGTTATTCTTCGATTTCCTTCTGATCCTTCAGCAACTATGGGCTCTTTGCCGATAGTAAAATCCTTGTCTACAGCTAGCACTATTACATTCTGAAGCATGTCCTTCGCCACGTCGTTGTAAGGATCTTTAGCTCCAAAATATGTAATCAAATCAACGTAATCGCCCGGCCTTATGAGGTCTGCCACCCCTGCAACTGAATCAACCTCTAGTGTTACTGCTCTTTGATTCTTTGGAATGTTATAAGAGAAGTAGCTTTTTTCCAGATTGCCCACTCTGTCCCGAATAAGCTGCTCCCCCTGCGCTATGTTGTCTATTGCGTATTTTCCAACTACCACGTCGCTTTCCGTATAGGCTCCTTTGGCTATAAGGTCATCCTTTATCCCCTTCTTTTCCACCATCTCGGCAGTTATCTTTGTCTTTGCGGGAATATCAGCCGTTGCAACCCAAACCTTAGTGAATTTAGCTTCATCGTTTTCGGATACGATCTGGTCGATATACTTGTATACCGCGAATGTAGTTATAAGTCCAAGCAAAATAGAAAGCAGCACCATTTTTTTGTCAGTTTTCATAGCCATCCCCCCGAGTGTATTGTTTTTATTGTTAAGTCAACTCACATCCCTTTTAAATAAGTCGTTCAATTAGGTTTCACTCTTCATTACAGTTGTTATTACTATATTGATGCTATCCCCCAATCCCAATTCCAACAAGTCTCCAACAGGTGTAATCATCTCATAGTCTTGGCTTGCCACCGCCGTTACGTTGCCACCGCCGGGTGTAATGACTACTGTAACAGGTGGATATTTCGCTGCAATATCGGTCTGAATCCCACCGTAATCGGTGTCAACTGCCGCTCTTCTAGCCGCTTCTCTTGAAGCGTTCGTAACTACTATATACGATTTAAAAAGCCAGCCAAACTCGGCAATGCCAAGCATTATACCCAGCATGATCAACACCGAAAGAGCCAATTCAACCAATGCCTGTCCTTTTCTGTTTTTTACTCTTTTAAAAAATAACATAATCACCACCCCGCTCACATGTTTTTAGTGGATATTGTTGTATGATTTTTATATACCCACAAAATAGTCATAACAAATATATCTGTATATAAAGTGTTCAAAATTTCCTTCACAAGAGCTTATTTTGAACTTCCTTTAGATTGCATTTCAAAATTGATATCCTCGCCCTTAGCTAATGATTATATTACCAGTCCTCGTGTAGACTTTTATCGACTAGTTCGAGCCTAAGCTAGGCAAACAAAACATAAAAGCCTTGCCTTATATACAAGGCAAGGCTTTTAACTAATGATTCTATTCCCCTAAAAATTCATTTTATTTAGATATTACGGTGGCGTCAATTTTGTTGTGATATTGGCAAATATTGCTGTTATCTGTTCCTCCATAAGCCCTAAAGCGGCAGCTACAACTATTGCTACTAATACAATAATTAGCGCATACTCTACAAGCCCTTGTCCTTCTTCATTCTTAAGTACATTAAACCTTACATAATCCATAAAATACCTTAACATGATAACCCCTCCTTTTTAATTAACTCTAAGGTTTAGATTCTATAGTATAGCTTCTATTTCCTCTAAAATTTTATTGTATAAACCCTGTACACCTAAACCAAAATCACCAAGACTTGCTACTACACCAATGGCTATCAACAATATTATCAACCCATACTCCACTAACCCCTGTCCTCTTTCGTCCTTCCTTATTGCAAATATTTCTAAGAACCTTTTCCATCTGCTTGGCATTAGCACCACCCCTCTGTTGGTTCATGCCCTACTGGATATAATCAAAGTCTGTTGTTTTTTAAGTTTTATTTTATATTTGATTTATACCTCGTTTTTCTATTTTTAATCATTTTTTTAATTAATTTTTAAGATTTTTTTAATATTTCTGCGAGGGTGGTTTTTTTACCTATGTAACACATGCATTCCCAACGTTTTCATGCAAATTGTTGATAGTAAATATATACCTTCAAACTTTAACTCCAATCATCTTTTTATGAAAATTATAATAATTTATGTTGACTTTTTGTGGTTTATGATCTCAAACTCAGCAATATAAACGCTGTAAAGTTTTGTTATTGGCATAATCATTGTTACGTTTCTGTTCCTCTTTTTCGGATTTATTGCCTCATAATTAATATCATAGTATCCTTCCGCTTCAAACCAGTCATAGAATTCAGCCAGCCTTATAAACACATCTTTCAGAGGATGGCGGCAGTTAGCGCTGGAGTATTTTTTTCATGATACGTCAAAAGCGGCGAAATCTCTTCCGCCGCTTCTTTATATACAACACTATATTTTTCATTTATTCATTCTTTTTTTATTGCCTGAGCTCTCTTCTGCTCCTGCTTGGCACGTAGACCCTGCAGTTGTCGAGTATTCTGTCTACGACGTTAGTAAGCCTTGTCTTTAGCTCCTCGCTTATGTCGTCTGACGCCATTACTGCACTGCAGACCTCTCTCACCTTGTCTTCGTCCTCTGAAGGTATAAGCAGCCTTCTCTTTTCAAGATGGCGTATATATTTTTTTACAGCCTCGTCCGTATATCCGTTGTCAAATTCACTCTGGGCCTTTGACAGCTCCTCGCTTTCCTTTTCAAAGCTGAATGAACCTGCTATGGAAAGTACAAGGAATATAGTTATTATAAGTATTGCTGCTCCGATTAATATTGTACCGATCATGAGGCACCTCCATTCCATATATAAATTATTTATACACAAAAACAAGCCTTTTTAAACGTTTCATTCCAATATTATTTGACTCGCAATTATAGTAAGTATTTTTCACTTATGGGGATTTTTTTGAAATGGCTTGCAAATACTGATTTTCTTGCATATAATTAAGTTATGGAAATCATTATTTTTTATCAAGGAGAGTTTTGATGAGAATAGAGGATGACAAGTTTATCGTGGACGACCCCGAGGAGCAAAGATTAATCTATTGGGCATTGGCGGAATACTGCAACATATACCACAAGGACAACAAGGCAGCTTCACAAATTCTTAATTCAATGCGTGACTACATGAAAGACAAGCTCTTCACGGATATCAACTGCAAATAACACGCTCGGCGGCCTTTAAATCAGGCTGCTTTTTATTTTTTTGCAAAGCTATAAGGGGACAAAAAGAAAGGGACGGGCCCTTTGTCCCTAAATCGGGCCACAGAAACCGTCCCCTGCATTCAATTTTCTATATTACTTCTTCTATCTTCGCTTCCAGAATGTCTTCATCCTTTACCGATTTTCCAAAGAAGTATACCACAGCTCCCACTACAGCTATCGCGACAGGAAGCACTATATATACTGGTATTCCAAGGCCTGCTGGTATATATCCAAACAGCACTGCTATTGAAGCTACTGTGACGGCATACACCATCTGCGTCCTTGTGTGCTCTATGTGGTCGCAGGCTGATCCCATTGATGAAAGTATTGTAGTGTCTGATATTGGAGAGCAGTGGTCTCCGAATATCGCTCCCGTAAGAACTGCTCCCGCGCTCATTACCACGTAAGAGTTCTCAGGGTTTATTGCAAGTGCAAGAGGCACTGCAAGCGGCATTAGTATGCCCATTGTGCCGTATGAAGTTCCTGTTGCAAAAGATATTATTGAACCGAGTATGAATATCACTGTCGGAAGCAGGAATGCAGGCATTGCGTCCGAAAGCACTGAAACCAGGAATTTGGCTGTTCCAAGCTCTTTTATTACTCCCGAAAGCGACCATGCAAGCAGGAGTATTACTCCTGTTATAACAAGCGACTTCATGCCCTGTATCCAAGTATCTATTGCTTCAGATATTGTGAATATCTTCTTGCTAACGCCCATAACCATTGCCACTATGCTTCCGAGAAGCGCCGCCTGGAAAAGGACTATACTTGCATCAGATGCGCCGAAGGTCTCCCTTATCGCATAGAAGGAGAAGGGACTTTGCTTTATCGCTGCTATAACCGCAGCATCCTCCTGGAGCGCCATATAGCCGTTGTAGTAGAATCCAACGAATGCCGAACCTATGAGCACGCCTATTGGTATTATTGCATTCCACACGCTCAGCTTTATGCCCTTTGGAGGCTCAAGTCCTGTGGCCTCTTCCGAAACCATAGGCTTTGCGCCGTCAGGAAGCACCTTGCCTGTATTTCTAGTTCTCTTCTCTGCATGGTACATAGGTCCGAATTCCTTCATGAATATTGCAGTGAAGAATATGAAAAGCAGTATGAGTATGTTGTAGAATCTGAAAGGAATTGTCTGCAGGAAAACTCCGTATGCGTTTACAGTCTGTCCCACAGAATCATATGCGTCCTTTATAAGGCTCAGCTCGTAGCCAATCCATGTCGATATGAGGGCTATGCCTGATATAGGCGCCGCAGTCGCATCTATTATGAATGAAAGCTTCTCCCTCGACACCCTCATCTTGTCCGTTACAGGCCTCATTATAGGGCCTACTATAAGCGAGTTTGCGTAGTCGTCAAAGAAAACAAGCAAGCCGAGTATCCATGTTATAATCTGGGCGCTGACCGGGGATTTTGCCCTCTTTGCCAGAGCCTCTGCCACGGCCTTGGCGCCGCCCATCTTTGAAACCAGCGCTATAAGCCCTCCTATTGTAAGACACTGAAGGAGTATTCCAGCATTCCAGCTGTCAGCCATTGAGCCTAGTATCTTGTCTATGAGCATCATGAATCCGTTGAAAAACGCTCCTATTACATTCGAATCGTTGAGTCCCAGCATGAAAACGCCTGAGAAAACTCCCAGAAACAGTGAGAAAACAACGTTCTTTGTTATGAATGCAAGCGCTATTGCCACAAGCGGGGGCACAGCCGTCCATATTCCGAATTTGTCTGCGTTTGATTGGGCAATGTCGACTTCCGCTGCAAATACGCTGCCCGAAAGTACGATTACGAATAATGCCGACAGCAGCAAAGCCATTCTAAACCTTTTCATAAAAATCCTCCTCATTTGATTCACAAAAAACCAGATTCCAATTAAAAAATCCCCTGAAAAGCCATTTCAGGGGATCGCGAACGCACATTCACAAAGCTCTATCCGGAGATTTCCTTTGGAAACCCGGCGTGCCTTCCGATTCTCAATAGCTCTCCACTCTCGCGTGACAGTCCTGCACATGTTCTATGCAGTCCCAATGCATGGCCTTAAAGCGTCAGCCAGGCATTTCGGCAACAATTCCTTTCCCATGGCCTCACTGTGCTTAACTCAGTCATGGTACTCTTAAATGCTGCACCTCTACTTTTGAATCTCAGTTTAACAGATTTTTCAGCAAGAAGTCTCTCGCCTCTATTTGTAACGTAGGTAACGAGATTAATTGCTAATTTTTTATACTTTTCTTAAAAAATTAAAAAACCATGGTTTATGAACAAATAATCGGGTATGATTAAATTGCCGAACATATGTTCTTTAATTATTTACGAAAGGAGTTTACCCCATGATTAGATGCCATAAAACAAGCTTTTATGCAACTAAATCCGACATTGATAGACTCTTTGCATGCAATAGGCTTTCCGCTGAAATTTGGAACGCCTGTCTTGCCGTTTCAAAGAGCTACTCGCTTGCAAATGGTGGAAAGTGGATAGGAAAATCCCTGCTTCAAGCTGAGATGAAGGGCAGATTCCCACTTCACAGCCAGTCAATACAAGCTGTTTGCCACAAGTACCTGTTTGCTAGGGATTCAGCTTATGCCGCTAGACTAAAGGGCTACAAGAACAAATACCCCTACAAGACCAAGCGAAACTTCAACACCAAATGGATTGACAAGGCGTTCAAGATTTTACCCAGTGGGAAAATCGAGCTTTCCATGGGCATAGCCAACGGAAAGAGGCAAAAACCTATAACCATTTGGTGCAAGGAGATCCCCCTTGGGGACATCAAAGAAATCGAGCTTGTCTACGACAGATGGCTCATGGTCTCCATAAGCTATGACGACTGCGCTGACGAAACTGAAACTTCCGGCACAAAAAAGGTTGGCGTTGACCTTGGCGAGATTCACTCCATTGCCGCCTTCTGTGATAACGGCGAGAGCCTTATAATAACAGGCCGGAAACTCCGAAGTGTTCACAGGCTCAGGAATAAGAAGCTCGCAGAACTCCAAAGGCTCATGAGCAAGTGCAAAAAAGGCTCACGCCAATGGAAACGCTACAACCATGCCAAGCAATTTGTACTCTCAAAATCCGAAAAGCAGCTAAAGGATGCCTTGCACAAGTCTAGCAGTAACTTTGCAATCTGGTGTGTTGAAAACGCCGTAAGCGAAGTCGCCGTTGGCAAGATCGAAGGCGTCCAACGTAAAACCAAAGGCAAAAAGAGCAAAAATACTAACCAGAAACTCTCGAACTGGGCTTTCGGCAGACTCCAAAAATACATGGAGTACAAACTCAAATCCTGTGGCATAGCCATGTACAAAATTGACGAGAGCTATACAACGCAGACATGTCCTGTCTGCGGCAGAAAGAAGAAGTCCTCAGGCAGAAACTACAAGTGCAAATGCGGCTACTCATGCCACCGAGACATCCACGGTGCGAGGAACATCCTTTCGAAGCATCTTAGCGGTGGGCGGATAACGCATGTGGCTGACATCGAAAACCAAAAGTATCTACGGATAGCTTAGGCTAAAAGTAGTAGAAGGGCTGTTCCGCCCCACCCGCAAGGGTGTTGCTTGCTTAGGATTCCCGCTCTGCCTACGCAGCGATGCTGTGAGGACATGCAGCCAACCTGTATGTTCGACCGGGAGAAAAGGTTTTCGATGGCAAGAAACTCCCACTTCTAACTCCTATAGAGCTAAGTGGGGGAGGTTCATTGTTGTAATCATTGTTACGTTCATTATATTATATACATAAAAAACTTGTCAATCCATACAGTGTTTTTTTTAGAATTTGTCCATCAGGTTGGACATTTCTATCGCAGTCATGGCCGCGTCCCAGCCCTTGTTGCCCGCCTTGGTTCCTGCCCTTTCTATTGCCTGCTCTATGTTTTCAGTTGTGACAACGCCAAAGGCCACAGGAATTTCCTTCTCAAGGGATACGCTTGCAACTCCCTTTGAAACCTCGCTGCACACGTAGTCGTAGTGGGATGTAGCGCCCCTTATTACTGCGCCAAGAGCTATTATGGCGTTGTATCTGCCTGTTGAAGCCAGCTTCTTGCAGGCAAGAGGTATCTCGAAGGCCCCCGGAACCCATACGAGCTCTATGTTTGCATCCTCGGCCTCGTGCCTTTTAAGGCAGTCTACAGCGCCGCCTATAAGCTTTGATGTTATGAATTCGTTGAATCTTGATGCCACTATTGCGAATTTCTTATCCCTTGCCAGGAGCTTTCCTTCATATACGTTCATGTTGTTCATTTTGTTACCTCCACAGTTTTATTTTTTATAGTTCTTTTTAATAGTTCTATTGTTTGCTCTAGCTATTCAGTTTGCTGACGCTTTATGTCTACAGCTTATCTAGTATGTGTCCCATCTTGTCCTTTTTTGTCTTGAGGTATGCGACGTTGTGTTCGCAGATGCCCACCTCAATCCTTTCGGCCTTTTCCACGCTTATGCCGAATCTGGCCATCGAGTCTATCTTGTCGGGGTTGTTAGTCATGAGCACTATGCTGCTGACGCCAAGGTCCTTGAGCATTGCGCAGGCCTGGCTGTACTCCCTCTCGTCCTCTTCGAAGCCCAGCGCCAGGTTGGCTTCTACAGTGTCCATACCCTTGTCCTGGAGCTCATATGCCCTTATCTTGTTTAGAAGGCCTATGCCCCTGCCCTCCTGCCTCAGGTATATGAGAACTCCGCAGCCGTACTCGTTTATCCTCTTCATTGCAGTCTTTAGCTGGTTGCCGCAGTCGCATCTTAGCGAGCCCAGCACGTCTCCAGTCAGGCATTCGGAGTGCACCCTCACAAGCGGAGTCTTCGATGAGAGGTCTCCCTTTACAAGTGCGATGTGCTCCTTGCCTGTTACATAGTCTTCGTAGCCGTATATCTCGAAAATCCCATGCTCTGTAGGCAAGCTTGCAGTTCCGGTTCTTGTTACAATCATCTCGTGCTTTTTCCTGTATTCTACAAGGCTTTCTATTGTAAGTATCTTCATGTCGAACTTGCCGGCAAGCTCGAAAAGGTCCTTTTGCCTTGCCATTGTGCCGTCGTCGTTTATTATCTCGCATATCACTCCGGCTTCCTTGAAGCCCGCAAGCCTGGAAAGATCTACTGCAGCCTCGGTGTGGCCCATCCTCTCGAGCACTCCCTTGTCCTTTGCCAAAAGCGGGAATATGTGCCCTGGCGATGTGAAATCGCTCGGCCTCGAATCCGCGTCCGCCATCTTCTGTATGGTGTTAGCCCTTTCGTATGCCGATATGCCCGTCGTGCAGTCGACGTGGTCTATCGACACGGTAAAGGCCGTTTCTTTCCTGTCCGTGTTTGTCTTTACCATGCCCTCGAGCCCGAGCCTTCTTGCTATCTCCCTGCTTACAGGAGCGCACACGAGCCCCCTGCCGTGCTTTATCATGAAGTTGATCGCCTCGGCAGTCGTCACCTCGGCCGGAATGAAAAAGTCTCCCTCGTTCTCCCTGTCCTCGTCGTCAACTACTATTATTATCTTGCCTTCCCTTATGTCGCTTAGTGCCTCTTCAACTGTGCAAAACATAATATGCCTCCCTATTGTCTATAAAAATCCGTTCTCTGCCAGAAAATTCGCTGTAAGGTTTGACTTTTTTTGGGCTTCATCACTTTTAAAGCCCATCAGCCTCTCGACGTACTTGCCTATAATGTCGGCCTCAAGGTTAACCTTGTCGCCCGGCGATTTTAAACTGAGCACTGTATTCGAAAGCGTGTGCGGAATTATTGAGACCTGGAACTCGTCCCTTTCGAGGCCGCTTACTGTAAGGCTTATGCCGTCTATTGTTATAGAGCCCTTCATCACTGTATATTTTGCTACGCTCTCAGGCATGCTTACCGTAAAGAGCTTTGATATGCCGTTGTCCTCTATTGATTTTATGGTTCCCACGCCGTCTATGTGGCCGGAGACTATGTGGCCTCCGAATCTTCCTCCCGCGAGCATTGCTCTCTCGAGGTTGACGCTCTCATTCGTCCTGAGAGTGCCCAGCGTACTTATCCTCAGCGTCTCGTGCATCACGTCCGCCGCAAAGTGTGAGCCGGATAAGTCCACAACCGTCAGGCAAACCCCGTTTGTGCATATGCTGTCCCCGAGCTTTGTATCCTCGAGCACTCTTTTGGCCTTTATGTGAAGCTGCACTCCCTTGTCCTTTTTTACAATCTTCTCTACCCTTCCAAGCTCCTCTACTATTCCAGTAAACATGATCGCTCTCCTTTCATATAGCCCTGCACAAGTATGTCAGGGCCTACGCTTTCGGCCCATAGGCCTTCAAGCTCCAGTGCGTCTTTCATGAGCGATGGCGGGCTGCCGGCCGTCCAGGTCGGCGACTCCGATCCCGTCAGGATCTTAGGCGCCATGAACATCATCACCTTGTCGACAAGGCCTGATCTTAGAAAGCTTGTGTTCACCCTTGCCCCCGCCTCGACAAGCACGCTGTCGAAGCCTCTCGATGCAATGTCGGCCAAGAGCACTTTAAGGTCTACGCCGCTTTCGCACTTTGGAAACACTCGCAGCTCTGCGCCGGTGCCTCTTATCATTTCCCTTCTGTGTATAGGTGCATCATCCGTTACGCACACCAGCGTGTTGCGGGAATCCTGCGTTAGCACCTTCGAATCCAAAGGTATTCTTCCTTTGCTGTCGAGCACTATCCTGAAGGGGCTTTTCCAATCACCCTCGAGCCTGACATTGAGCATCGGATCATCCTTTATTACAGTCTCCACACCCGTGACAATGCATGAGACACCTGCTCTTATCTTGTGCACCAGTCTTCTTGACTCGTCGCTCGTTATCCACTTGGAATCGCCGGAAGCAGTGCATGTCCTCCCGTCCATCGTGACGGCCGTTTTTAGTATTACGAAGGGTTCGCCCTTGCTTATGTGCTTTATGAAAATTTCATTGAGCCTAATTGACTCCTCTTCGAGCACACCCGTCTCCACCTCTATTCCCGCGTCTAGCAGCTGCTTTATCCCGCCGCCGAGCACTCTTGGGTTTGGGTCTCTCATTCCAACCACTACCCTCTTGAGGCCGCTTTTTATTATAAGCTCGCTGCACGGAGGCGTCTTGCCGTAGTGGCAGCAGGGCTCGAGGTTTACATATAGTGTCGCTCCGCGCGAGCTCTCACCTGCAGCTCTTATGGCATTGACCTCGGCGTGGGCCTGTCCGAATTTCTCATGGTAGCCCATGCCTATGATTTCTCCGCCCTTTATTATTACGCAGCCCACGAGTGGATTGGGACTGACGTGTCCCCAGCCTTTTTTTGCAAGCTCGAGCGCCATTTTCATGTATGCTTCATCTATGTTTTTCAAAAGAGCACCGCCTTTTCAAGTTTTGCTTTGGCTATTTTTTTAAAACAAAAAACCCGAAGACTAATTCTTCGGGCTGGTTTTTCAAAACTTTCAAAAGCTGGGCTTCTTCAATATAAACTGCTGCGCGGCACCGCTCAAATCTGTTAAAATAAAAACCCTGAAGCAGGCTTCAGGGGAAAATACAATTTTCTATTGCATCGCGCGTCACGATATATTGCTTCTCCCATCCAGACTCTGACTGTCGGCACTGGAATTACACCAGTTCAGCCTTTTTCCAAGGCTCGCGGGCTATACCGCCGGTAGGGAATTTCACCCCTCCCCGAAGAAAATATTTGCTATTCAATTATGTTACTCTATAATTCTACAGCATTTATTTCACAATGTCAATAAACCTGGCGCTCGGCAGAGTTTAAAAGCTAAGCTCCAGGTGCCTCAGCAGCCTGCTCTTCTTCTTTTATGAGTTCCTTTAGGCTTTCCACGTATGCATCCTTTTTAGATTCCATAACAGCCTTCAGGTCTTCGCATGTCACTTCATAGTCATTTGTGATGTCGATATCCTCGTTTGGATTAACGCATTTTAATACTACGTGTGATTTAGGATAGCTCATGGCAAACTTTTCAAGTCTCTCGCCCATTTCATCCATCTTTTCTATGTTGCTGAGAATCGCTCTTACATCCTTAGCCTTATCTATTATATTGCTCATATTTTTTCGCCTCCTGATTTCAGATGTTTTAAATGATTATACCATTATTTATACACAATTGCGTAGTAATTTATTCGTCTAAAAATGGGTAAATATAAATCATGTTGGTTTATTAAAACTATAGGAGCTTCATACTTTGAGCGAGGTGATGATTTTGAGCGGTGAAAAGATAATCGTATTAGGAGGCAACGCAGCAGGCATGAGCGCGGCTTCGAAGGCTGCAAGGATGGACAGGAGCCTCAAGATAACTGTATACCAAAGCGGCAACATGGTTTCATACGCTCCCTGCGGGCTTCCATACTATGTGGGCGGTCTTGTGGCCGACAAGGCTTCTCTCATAGCGCGCACTCCCGAAAAATTCCGCGAGAGCCTGGGAATCGATATAAGATTGAATTGCAGGGCTGTAAAGGTTATCCCGGAATCAAAAAAAGTAGTTGTAGTGGATGAGTCCTCAGGCAATATGATTGAAGACTGGTATGACAAGCTTGTAATTGCCGTAGGCGCCAAGCCCGTATTCCCGGACTTTCCGGGCAAGGGCCTTGAGAATGTCTTTACGGTCACTAAAATAGACGATGCCGTGAAAATAAAAGAGGCTCTTGAGGCCGAAAGTATAGAAGACATAGTTATAGCCGGAAGCGGCTACATCGGCCTTGAGATGCTCGAAAACTTCATAAGGCTTGGCAAAAGAGTCAGGGTGATTGACAGGAACAATCATGTGCTCTCGACATTCGAAGGTGAAATCAGCGAGCTCATAGAAGCGGAGATAGGCAAATACGACAATGTGACGCTCAGCATGGGCGAGAGCTTCGAGGAGATACTGGGAGCTTCGAAGGTTGAGGCGGTGAAAACAGACAGGGCCACATACAAGGCCGACATGCTCATTATGGCGCTCGGCATACGCCCCGACACTGAATTCCTGCGCGAGACCGGCATAGGCATGCTTCCAAACGGAGCCATAGCCATAGACAGGAAGATGAAGAGCAGCCTCGAGGATATATACGCAGCAGGAGACTGCGCAGGAGTCTACCACAGAATTCTTGGCGACAACCAGTATATAGCGCTCGGCACTGTCGCCAACAAGCAGGGCAGGATACTCGGCGAGAATCTAGCCGGCGGCTCAAGGGAGTTTCCGGGAGTCATAGGCTCAGTTGTCACAAGGATAATGGATTTAACCATAGCAAGGACAGGCATAGGAGAAAGCGCCGCCAGGGAGAAGGGCTTCAATGTCGGCACCAATTTTATAAAAGCCAAAAACCACGCCGGCTACTACCCCGGCGCAAGCCCTGTATACATCAAGCTCATATATGAAACTGGCTCAGGACGTCTGCTTGGCGCGCAGCTTGCAGGCAAGAGCGGCGTAGCGCTCAGGGCCGACGTGTTCGCAGTGGCAATACAAGCCGGCATGACTCTCGATGAGATAGGCTATCTCGATCTTGTATATGCACCTCCTTTTGCAGGTGTCTGGGACGCCGTAAACATCGCCGCGAATTCATCCAAGAATCAAGAATAAAACACAACAAGGGCTCCGCTTAAATTCGTCGGAGCCCTCCTGTTTTTTCCTGTAACATCCAGACCAGCTGTTCTTTCCGCTATTCGCTGCATGCCTTTATGAAGCTTTCGAATATTGCAAGCTGTTCTTTATGCTCGTCAACCATGCACTCCGGGTTCCACTGCACGCCTGCCACGAAGGTTTCTCCCTCGAGTTCGACTGCCTCTATTATTCCGTCGGCTGACTGCGCCACTACCTTGAGCCCCTTGCCCAGGTCCTTTATGGCCTGATGGTGGAAGCTGTTGACAAACACCTTCTCCTCTCCCATTATGGAATGCAGCCAAGAGCCTGCTTCTATGGTTATGCAGTGAGACTTGTCACCCCTTTTGGATTCCTGGAAGTGCTTGAGTACGTTTTCGCCCTTGTAGCAGACATCCTGATATAGAGTTCCTCCCAGGGCCACGTTTATGACCTGTATTCCCCTTGATATTCCAAGTATTGGCACATGGTTCTGCATGGCCTTCTTTGTAAGTTCAACATCGAAAAAGTCCTTTTTGGTGTTGAAGTAGCCTGTCTTCTCAAGCGGCTCGTCTCCGTAGAACATCGGATTTATATCTATTCCGCCCGAAAGCACGACTCCGTCTACAAGCTCAAGGTATTTTGCAAAATTCTCGACATCAGATGTATGGGGGAATAGTATGCACGTTCCACCGGATTTTTCTATGGCCCTTACATAGTCCTCTTCAAGAAAGTATCTCTCCTGGCCAGCCAGGTGGCCAATCTCTCCCATCATGAAATTCGTTGTTATCCCTATTAAAGGTTTCACGGCTCTTCCTCCTTAATGTGTTATTCAGAAACTCCCACAGTTAAAGCGCATGGGGTTCTTGTGTTTTATCAATCTTGTAATGGTATATACCCACAAAAATGAAAAAGTCCAAAAAAATCGGACTTTTTATAATTCGCTTTGATTCTCGTCTTGAGCCGCTTTGTATTCCTCGAGCTTTTTCGCAGCCAAATCCAGGAGCAGCTTTCTCTCATTCAGTTCCGGATGCCCCAGCACTGTATCAAAAAGGTAGTGTATGGTATCACTCATAACCTTGCTTTGAGGGAATCCAAGCGCGATCAGATCATGGCCGTTCACGGCAAGGTCGCTTATAGTCATTGGCTCCTTGCCCATTAGCACGTTGTGGACTCTTTCCTTGAAATCCTCAAGATAGCCAAAGTCAAAGGGCTCCTTGCAGCCGAGCACGTCAGCGTATATAAGGCTGAAGTAGTCCTCCAGATTCTGCCTTCCAAGCCTGTTGATAAAACGCTTTATGCCTTTTTTTGAAAAGCCCTCAAGCTGGTCCATGTGCTCCCTTATGAGGCCCTCAACGGCTTCTATTGTTCTCTTGTCGTATCTTAAGCGCCTTAGTATTGATATTGTAAGCTCTGCGCCCACGTCGTCGTGGCCGTAGTAATGCGCTATTCCCCTCTCATCAAGCTCCATGCACCTTGGCTTGCCGATGTCGTGAAAAAGCGCCGCAAGCCTAACATTTAGAGTCTGAGGCGTGTTGTCGAGTACAACCATTGTGTGTTCAAAAAGGTCCTTGTCATGGTAGGGGTGCCTCTGGTCAAAGCCAACCATCTCGTAAACCTCCGGCGAGATATACTCCATAAGCCCCGTGTCGACTAGCAGGCGTATCCCCTTGGACGGCACTCTCGAAAGCAGCAGCTTGTCGAATTCCTGCCTTATCCTCTCGACGCTCACGCAGCATGCATGTCTTTTGTTCCTGAGTATCGAGGCGAATGTGTTCTCTTCTATTTCGAATTCAAGCTGCGTTGCAAACCTCACCGCCCTGAACATCCTCAGGGCATCCTCGTCGAAGCGCCTGTCCGGATCTCCCACGCAGCGCACAACGCCTCTTTCTATGTCATCCATGCCCCCGAAGGGGTCTACTATGCCGTTTTCATGGCTGTATGCCATGGCGTTTATAGTGAAGTCGCGCCTTGAAAGGTCGTCCTGGACATCCTTTGTGAAGCTTACGCTGTCGGGCCTTCTCCTGTCGCTGTACTCGCCTTCAATCCTGTGGGTTGTTATTTCATAGTGGACTCCGTTGTATAGAACCGTCACAGTCCCGTGCTTAAGGCCTGTTGGTATTACGCGGAAGCCTTCGATATTTCCAAATACGCTCATAACCTCCTCCGGCTCGGCCGATGTGGAGATGTCCCAGTCGTTGACCCTGTGTCCCATAAGGCTGTCCCTTATGCAGCCTCCCACGACGTATGCCTCGTGACCTCTCTCTGTGAGCGTGTCTATAATGTCCAAAACATCCTTGGGAACCTTTATCTCTATCATGTTCTACCACCTGTCATCATCAGATTGTATAATCATCTCTGTCTCTACTCCCTATTTACCCTCATTATATGTTCATAATGCAAAAAGAGCAAAAAAGGCACCGCATTAGCGGTGCCGATAAGACTACTTCGCCATAGGCATACTCTGGTCTGCAGACCATTCGTATATAGAAGCTTCGTAGTTTCTAACTTTTTCAAAGCCAACGGCTCTGAGGATCGAGGATACATATCCTGATCTTATACCCATTGTTCAGTAAACAACAAAATCATCTTCAGGTGTAACGCCTGCAGCCGCCATTATCTCCTTGATTTCCTCCGGAGACTTTGGAGTTGCATTTTCATTTAGAAGATCACTCCAAAGCAGCCATTTTGCTCCCTCTATGTGGCCTCCTCTGGCTTCGCCTGCATTCTGGCTTCCCTTGAATTCTTTTTCTGTTCTAACGTCTATTATCACAGTCTTATCAAGGTTTTCCTGCACATATTCCTTTGTTGCTCTGTAGCTATCGTCAAAGTCCTTGAGCACCAGACCTGTCGAAGGCGCCGGTGCTGGCGATTGATCTTTTGTGATGTCATAGCCAAGCTCCTTCCAGTATGCCAGTCCTCCGTAGAGAAGCTTGACATTGTCAAGGCCCGCCATTCTCATCTGCCACAGGTTTCTTCCGTCCGGTCCGGGACCTGTAAGAACGTCAGAGTAGAATACTACAGTCTTGTCGTTTGTAACTCCGAACGACTCAAGCTTCTTTGTAAGCTCCTCCTTGTCCAGAGAAGTTCCCCAAAGAGGATCTCCCGGCTTGCCCTCGATCTTTGAGAAGCTGTGGAAGCCTGCGCTTATTGCGCCTGGTATGTGTCCTTTAGCGTAAGCATCCGGCTTGTTGCCATCGAATATTATAACGTTTGGATCATCCAGCATTCCACTTAGCTCCTGTGGAGTTATGAATATGTCTGAATTCTCAAAACCCGAAAGGTCAACTTTTGCTGCTGATTCTTCAGGCTTATTTGTCTCTTGCGCAGGCTGCGATGCGCATGCGCTCAGCACGAGCATCATTGCAACAAGCAGTGCGGCAAGAGAAAAAAGTTTGTTTTTACGCACTTTTTTCATCTCCTTCTTTTAAAATTTTTTTTGCATTTTTTTCATCCCAAATCTTTTTGAACATGAATATGAGTACGCTCAGCGAGAAGAGTGTGAGAAGTCCAATCACAAACATCTTTATTCCCCCGGAAAGCATTTCCCCGATGTAAGAATATATTATTGTTGCTGGAAGCTGTCCAAGCCCTGTCGCCCAGAAGAACGACCAGAAGCTCATTGATGTCAATCCTGCCGCATAGCTTACAATGTCAAATGACATGAACGGCAAAAGTCTGGCTACCAGTATCGCATACTTGCCGTATTTTTCGAAAAACCCGTCGACGCTTTCGAGCGCGAATTTGCTTGTGAGCTTTTCCACAGTGCCTCTTCCATAGAACTTTGCTATATAAAAACAAAGTGCGGCTCCGGCCATGGCGCTAGACCATGAAAGCAGCGCTCCCTTGACCCAGCCAAAAAGACTCGCATTGGCAAAGGTTATAAGAAATGCGGGAAGCGGCGCCATTACGGACTGGAATACCATGAGCAGGAATGATACCGTCGGCGCGAGTATACCGAAAGAATTTATGTATCCCTTCACAAGCCCCACATCCAGGTTTCCCATTATGAAAAATGCCTGCTTTACGTTCCTTTGTACAGGCTCTGCAAAAGCGTACACAAGTGCGATCGCCAGTATTATTCCTATCTTTAAATATGTTGATTTTTTCATATAGCCACTGTCCTCCTGTATTTACTGTTGATACCATACCTCAATAATCCTCAAAGTCTGCTTGTCACAAGTGCTTCGTTGGATCTGTATGTGTTTGTTTTGTAATTCCATGAATCATTATAGATAATATTTATGCATTTTACAACGACAATTCTCAATAATTACCATTTGGGCATTTGCCAACAATCCTCGTTTTTTGTTTTATTGTTATTTTATTATCTATTTGTGTTCGTTTTTACTTCGGTTAAATTATGCATATCTACTCATTTGTGCAGCCCTGCCTTATAGGTTTTTACTGCCATTTGTTGATTTGCCGACATTTTCAGCATGTTTTTATTTCGAAGCCCCTCCTCAATTCCACATATTTACATCAATCCTGATGGCGTCATTTGCCATGCGTCTTCCGCTTTGACATTATGTTTTTCTATCGATGCTTGTTTTGTTATGAATTATTTCAATACAGGCATTGAGGTGCTGTATTGTCCCCCCGAAAGATGATAGTATCTATATGAATGACTGCTCACATTTTAAATTTAACGAGTTGCTCCTGAAAGGACGGATACACCAGATGACAACATTTAATACACCTGAAAATATAAAGCAAAAGTCGCTCGAATATGAAATGAGATGCATAGACTGCAGGGCCTGCATGAAGAACTGTCCCATGCTCGATGAGTTCTGCACATCGCCAAAGGAGCTTCTTGGCCGCATAGGCTCAGCTGACACTCAGCCGCTGGAGCTTCCCTATTCATGCTCCCTCTGCCAGTACTGCGCAAGAGTGTGCCCAAGGGACATAGATTTTTCAGCGCTATTCCATCCGATGAGAGAGCATATAGTAGCTTCAGGGAGTGTAAGCTCCAAGCCTCTGTCCAAAGGGCTCTCAGTAGTTGCAAACCACCAAAAGCTGAGTTTTTCTAAGGTTTTCTCCTCCAGCTTCCCAAAAGCTGGCAAAAAAGCAAAAACGGCCTTCATCCCGGGCTGCAGCCTGGCATCATACAGCCCTGAGCTTGTAATTTCATCCCACAAATATCTTCAAAGAAAAATCGGGGATGTAGGCCTTATAATCCAGTGCTGTGGAAAGCCAACACTTTCAGTGGGTGACTTGGAAAAATTCAGCGACTACTACTCCCGTCTTGAAAAGATGATGGACAAAATGGGCTGTGACACTGTAATAACGTCGTGCCAGAACTGCTACAAGACCATAGCTAAATACAGCCCCCATATAAAGGTAGTATCACTTTGGGAGGTTATGGCAGACCTTGGGGTTCCCGAAAAGGCAGCCGGCGTCGGACGCGGCATAGATGCCATGTTTGCGCTGCACGATCCGTGCCCCACTAGAAATGTAGCCTCCATGCATGAAGCCGTAAGAGAAATAGTCCGTCAGCTCGGCCTAAATATGGTAGAGTTTGAAAGCAACAGGTCACTCACAGCCTGCTGCGGCCAGGGCGGTATGATAGGCCTTACAAGTCCCAAGCTGGGTGTAAGGCAGATGAAAAAAAGAGCCTCCGAAGGAAAGGAAGCCGACTATATAATAACTTACTGTGAATCGTGCGTTGAATCCATGCAAAGCGCCGATGCAAAATCGCTCCACATACTCGACATTGTATTTGGGGATAATTTTGAAGGCAGGGATTTGAACCAGATAAGACCAGGCTTTGCTGGCAAGTGGCTCAACAGATACAGGATAAAAAGGCTCACAGACAGGCTGGATTAGGCATAGCCCCTTGCATAAGGGGCTTTTTTTATGTAGTATTTTATTTATGATATCTAATTGAAAGGAGCATTAAAATGTGGAGCATTGCTTTATTTTTGTTTGCTGGCATCGCCATAGGCTACTTCCGGGGGATGAACGAGAAGGAGAAAAAGATAAATTCGACGCTGCAGCAGGCGGGACTGATATTTCTGCTTTTTTCAATGGGCTGCGCAATAGGGGCCAATAAGGACATACTCTCCAACATATTGAAGATAGGCAAGGTTTCTGCTTCCTTTGCTTTGCTGACCTCACTGTTTAGCATAGCATTCGTATTCCTTATAACCTCAAAACTTATGAAGGGAGCTGAGTAGCGTGTCTTTTGCCATAATAGCCGCAATACTCGCGGGCGTAGTATCAGGCATGTTCATAATGCCCGAGAGCTTCTTGCAAAATACCGACCTGCTGGCGACCGTATCTCTCAATGCCCTGCTTCTTCTTATTGGCATAGAAGTCGGCTCCAACAGGAACGTTATGAGCGACATAAAAAAAAGCGGACTCGCATCGCTCGTAGTGCCGGTTTCAATAATAACAGGTAGCCTTATAGGCGGTCTTGTCGCAGGCTTAATATTCGGATTGCCGCACAACATAAGCCTGTCGATAGCCTCAGGCTTTGGCTGGTACAGCCTCTCCGGCATAATGCTTACAAAGCTTGCCAACGCGCAGGTTGGGACCATAGCCTTCATGACCAACGTGTTCAGGGAGATCTTTGCTGTAATATCAATACCCTACATAGCCAAATATCTGAATCACTATTCGGCTATAGCTCCGGCAGGAGCCACTTCCATGGACACCACCCTGCCGCTTATCTCCAAGGCCACATCGCCGTCTGTGGTTGTGGTTTCCTTCATAAACGGTGTGCTTCTCAGCTCGCTGGTTCCGTTTTTTGTGACTTTCTTTTTCTCGATATAGCATCTCTGCACTAGCCTGGAACATTTTCTTTGATGACACTGCAAACGCCCGGACAACAAAATTTCCGGGCGTTTATTGCTTTAGCCGTGTTTCCTACCTGCCCTTATACTGTATGGGCGCCGAGCCGAACATTAAACCAGTCTCTGCAGCTTTCCTCTCCATAATCATAAGCTCACTTGCTATATGTGTCATATTTCTTAACTCTTCCGGCCTCATTATCTCATCCACATCCATGCCGGATTTTTTCTTGTAGAATATATAGTGCTTCCAGAGCATGTGCTTTATCTTAGGAAGGCTTGAAGGTCTTCTAAGAAGCATCAGCAGGCTGTTTCTCAGATCCTCCGCATAATCGGGGCTAAACTCCCAGTCATTTTTGGCCAGCATTTTTCCTATTTCTCTGGCTTCCTCGTTGTCAAGCTCCTGGCAGATAAATTTGATAGTGTGCCACATATCGTATATGTCGGTTTTTGATCTTAGCTCTACACTTCTGAGCCAAGCAAACGCATTCAGCCTTCTTTTCCAGTCCCACCATCTCACCGGACTTTGAAGGTCGGCCGCCGGTATCAGGAAAAAGCCTTCTTTCAAAAGGAGCGCGCCGAACACCCCTGGCGGCTTTCCTATTCTTTTATTTTTGAGAGTTGTCCTGTAAACACCGCAGGAAGGGCTCCCTTCCATGAATATGTAGACATAAACACCTGCGCTCTTCAGCATTTCCATGCATACTTGGGCACCATGCTTCACTCTCTCTGTTACATCCTCGCCGCTTCTGCCCTTTATCCTGGCTTTCCCCTCCCACACATCGATTCCGTTCCCGCCTGAAATCCTTATGGGTTCACGCGGTACTCCAAGACCCGCCATGCATTCCGGGCATACGGGATGCCATATGAATTCGCTTTGCCCCCTCCCCAGATATTCAAGCATGCTCCATCCTTTTTTATTGTATCTTACCTCGCAGCCGTACATGCATGCGCTTATGCCGACTTTGATCTTCTCCCTCAGCACCGTTTCCATGTGTACCACTCTCCGTTTATATTTTAAAATGAATTAATTTAAATTCCATTGCCTATATTGTATTTACCCAAATATCTCTCCAAAACATACAGGAAAGCTTTTACCCAAAACATAAACGGGTATAATACAGATGAACCTCCCCCACTTAGCTCCTAACAGAGCTTGAAGTTGGGGGTTTCTTGCCATCGAAAATCCTTTCTCCCACACAGGCATGCAGGTTGGCTGCATGCCCTCACAGCATCGCTGCGGGGGCAGATTGGGATTTCTAAGCAAGCAACGCCCTTTCGGGCGGGGCGGAACAGCCCTTCTACTAACTTCAAGCACAGGATGTCCTATGCTATCCGTAGATACGTTATATTCGCAATGTCGGCTACATATGTTATCCACCCTCCGTGGATATGCTTGGAGAGGATGTTTCTTGCCCCGTGGATGTCACGGTGGCAGCTGTAGCCGCATTTGCACTTGTAGCTTCTGCCAGAGGTCTTCTTCCTCTTGCCGCAGACAGGGCATGTCTGCGTTGTGTAGCTTTCATCAATCTTGGACATGGCTATGCCGCATGCGTTGAGCTTGTACTCCATGTAGGCTTGGAGCCTGCCGAACGCCCAGTTCGAGAGCTTTTGGGATTCCTTTTTCCTAAGCTTGCCCTTGGTGTTACGTTGGACGCCTTCGACCTTGCCCACGGCGACTTCTCCCACAGCATTGGTTAAGCACCAATCGGCAAACTTCCTGCTAGACTTGTGCAGGGCGTCCTTCAGTTGTTTTTCGGACTTGGACAAGATGTACTGCTTGGCCTGGTTATAACGTCTCCACTGGCGTGAACCCTTCTTGCACCTGCTCATAAGCCTTTGAAGCTCTGCGAGTTTCTTGTTTCTGAGCCTGTGTATACTTCGGAGCTTTCTGCCTGTTATAATTAAGCTCTCTCCGCTTTCGCAGAAGGCGGCGATAGAGTGTATCTCGCCAAGGTCTACGCCGACTTTGAGAGTGCCGGCGTTTTCAGCTTCTCCTGCGTAGTCGTCGTAGCTCATAGAGACCATGAGCCCCATGTCGTAGACAAGCTCTATCTCCTTGATGTCCCCGACGGGGACATACTTGCACCAGATGGTTATGGGTTTTTGCCTCTTTCCGTGGGCTATGCCCATGGAAAGCTCTATTTTCCCGTTAGGGAAAACCTTGAAAGCCTTGTCAATCCATTTGGTGTTGTAGTGCTTTTTGCTCTTGTAGGGGTATTTGTTCTTGTAGCCCTTGAGATTAGCGGCACGGGCTGCATCTCTGGCGAACAGGTATTTGTGGCAAACAGCTTGCACCGATTGGCTGTGAAGGGGGAACTTGCCCTTCATTTCGGCTTGAAGCTGGGACTTGCCTATCCACTTTCCGCCGTTTTCAAGGGAGTAGTCCTTTGAGACGGCAAGACAGGCATTCCAAATCTCGGCAGAAATGCGGTTGCACGCAAAAAGCCTGTCGAGGTCGGACTTGGTTGAGTAAAAGTCTGTTTTGTGGCATCTAATCATTGAGACTGCTCCTTTCGCAAATAAATACAGAACATATGTTCTGTATTTTAATTATACCCGATTATTTGCTCAAAACCCATGATTTTTCAAAGAAAAACATATAAAAACCCGGCAATTCATCCCAACGCCTACGTCTTGCTTAGAGGCGGGGGAATTCTTGCCAGAAAATATGTTAATATTTTACAAACACGCAGTTCTGTTCATACATTTCACAGCAAAGGGAGTGATTAATTTGAGCAATTCAATAAGGATAGGCAGAATCAAAGGAATTGACATAGAGCTCAACTACAACTGGATAGTGATTTTTCTTCTTATAACATACATGTTTGCAAATTACTATTTCCCGACTTATTTTAAGGACTGGCCGGAGTGGGTGTATTGGGCGGAGGGAGCTTTCATAGCTATAATGCTTTTTGTTTCCGTGCTGTTGCATGAGCTTTCGCATTCGCTCGTATCCAGGCATTTTGGCATAGCCGTAAAAAAGATATCTCTGTTTATATTCGGGGGCACGGCCTATATAGAAAGGGATGCCGACACTCCGGGCAAGGAATTCCTGATAGCAATCGCCGGGCCTCTCATGAGTCTTTTTTTGGCTATACTCTTCACAGTGACTTCCAACATCCTTACGCTTGCCAATGCCTCTGAGATGATTTCGGCTCCCCTTGCATATATAGGCCAGATGAACATTGTGCTTGCAGTTTTCAACCTGTTTCCGGCAATGCCCCTTGACGGCGGTAGAATACTCACCGCCCTCATATGGAAGATCAAAAAAGACAGGATATATGCAGCAAAGATAGCAAGCGCATCAGGCACATTTTTCTCGTATACGCTTATGATGCTTGGGATGCTCAACATACTCTCGGGAAACATATTAAACGGCGCGTGGCTTATAATGATAGGAGTTTTCCTGGGCCAGTCCGCAAAGGCATCATACCAGAACTCCCTGTTCGAAAAGCTGTTTGCAGGAGTGCTAGTAAAAGACATAATGACATCGCCAGTCGTAACGGTAGACATGGACATGACAGCATCGAGACTTCTCAAGGATTTCTTCTTCCATTACAAGCATCCGTTCTTTCCGGTGCTTAGCGAAGGCAGGATTGCCGGCGTTATTATGCTTAAAGCTTTAAAAGCGGTGCGTGAAGAGGACATGGACAAAATCACAGTAAAGCAGCTCTTCCAGCCTCTCGATGGCAGCTTCATAATAGCACCCGAGGAGACTGCTGAAAATGCGCTCAGAAGACTTTCTTCGAACCCGCTCGGAAGGTTCCTTGTAATGGACGAACACGGCCTCCTGGGGATTCTTTCAAAGACAGATCTTATAAAGTATATATCTATGTACAACGAACTTCACAGCTGACAAGAAAAGGACCCGCTATCAAAGCGAGTCCTTTTCTTCTTTATCCGGTTCAAACACACACCGTGTTTGGAATATTTACCTTGTCGCACACCCTTACGCCGTCTATCTTGACTACTCTTGCAGGTATTCCGACAACCGTGCTGTTGGCAGGCACTTCTCTCAATACTACCGCATTTGCGCCTACCTTGGCATTTTCATTTATCATAATGGGACCAAGTATCTTGGCTCCCGCAGAAATCATTACGTTATTGCCTATTGTGGGGTGCCTTTTGCCCTTGTCCTTTCCGGTTCCGCCAAGAGTCACTCCCTGATAAAGCATGACATCGTCGCCTATCTCGGCTGTTTCACCTATTACTATGCCCATGCCGTGGTCTATGAAAAGTCTTTTTCCAATCGTTGCTCCGGGGTGTATCTCGACTCCCGTAAAGAATCTAACTATGTTGGACAAGAACCTTGATGTTACCCTGAATCCCTTTTTATACAGGAAATGGTTGAGCTTGTGGGCAAGCACCGCATGAAGCCCAGGAAAATTCAAAAACACCTCGAATGCGTTAGTTGCCGCCGGGTCCTTCTCCATATACGTCTTGATGTACTCTCTCATTTGGAAAGCCTCCTTATCACACATTTTCAAACATTAAAAAAATCCCCCCTCTTGCTGCTGCAAGAGGCGAGATATATTCGCGGTTCCACTCTTTTTCAAGGCTTTACGCCTTCTTTAAAAGCTTTAACGGCCTTCGCCGGTCGTTTCTACTCCCTGTTGGTTTCAAAGCGACTTCTCCGGGATGCACTTCACAAGCTTCATGACCGCCGGACTCTCACCAATCTCCGGCTCGCTTTTGCCAATTCCTTTGCTACTCTTCCCTTCACGGAATTTGATATAGATTTGAATTTCAAGCATTTAAGTGTTGATAATCTTAATTAAGATTGACTTTAAATTAATTATAAGACACTAAATTATCAATGTCAATAATTATTTCATAGTATTTCACTAGGGATTAAAATTGGAATTAGAGTGAATTTGCAGCCTTATTTTTGAAGGGTATTATATGCGGTTTGCCTGTGAGCGGATTTTCTATGATGTATATGTCTATTCCGTACACCTTCGATACGTTTTCTCTTGAAAGCACATTCTCAGGCTCACCAAGTGCATACACGCTTCCCTTGTCCAGCAGCAACGCCTTGTCGCTGTATTGCATGGCCAGGTTCAAGTCGTGTATCGCAGCCGCAATGGCCATGCCCCTATTTTTGCTCAGCTCCTTTAGCACATCCAGAAGCTCTATCTGGTGATGTATGTCAAGGCTCGATGTCGGTTCGTCAAGCAGGAGCAGCTTTGGCTGCTGAGCAAGGGCCCTTGCTATCATGACTCGCTGGCGCTCTCCGCCGCTCATGCCCTTTATGCTCTTGTCCCTTAGCTCAAGTGTGCCTGTTAGCTCCATAGCTTCGCAGGCTATTTCATAGTCCCTCCTGTTTTCAGTCGAAAAACGCCTAATGTGAGGAGACCTTCCCATCATTACTATGTCAATGGCGCTGAATTCAAAGTCAATGACAGTATCCTGGGGAACGTATGCCACGCTCAGGGCTATCTTTTTCGAACTCAGACTGCTTGTATCCCTGCCCTCAAGCAGTATTCTTCCGCTGTCCGGCCTTAGCAGCCCTGCAATCCCCTTCATAAGGGTAGTCTTTCCAGACCCGTTCGGCCCTGTTATGCAGGTGAAGGAGCCCTCCTGTATGCTCAGGCTTATGTCTGTGAGTATTCTTTTTTTATCCAGGCTCAAGTTGAGATTTTCTATGTCAAGCAAATTCTGCAAGCTCTTCACCTCTTGAATATCGAGTTTTTAGTGCTGTTGAGAAGGTATATGAAATATGGCGCTCCCAGCATGGCGGTTATAACACCTATTGGTATTTCAGACGGAGATGCCAGTGTTCTGGCAAGCATGTCGGCGAGCATCATGAAGATCGCTCCGCTTATAATTGCAAGCGGCATAAGAGTTCTATGGTCAGGGCCCGCGAAAATCCTTACTACGTGAGGTATTACAAGACCCACAAAACCTATTATGCCGCTTACTGAAACGGCGGCAGCCGATACGACTGACGCCAAAACCAGGAGTATTCCCCGTGTCCTTGGGACATCCACCCCAAGGCTTGAAGCCGTCTCATCTCCCATTAGCATTACGTTGAGCTCTCTGGAAAAAAACATTGCCAGCAGGCAGCCGGCTGTTATCAGCGGCAGGCTTATGGCCACCTGGTTCCAGCTTGCTGCCGACACGCTTCCCATGGTCCAGAAAATTATCTTTTCAACCTGCTCCCTGTTGAACGTCATTATGAGAGATATAAGTGACGAAAGGAAGAAGTTTATAGCTATCCCGGCAAGCAGAAGAGATGTCATGTCTGCTTTGTTGTTTTTTATTGAAAGACCGTATACGGTCATGGTTGCTCCAATCGCTCCAACAAAGGCAAACACCCCTGTAGAGCTAAGACCCGCAAATTCAAAGCTTATCCCCAGCGCTATTGACAACGTGGCCCCGAAGGCAGCCCCGGATGAAACTCCGAGCACATAGGGGTCCGCCATTGGGTTTTTGAATATTCCCTGGAGCACCGCTCCCGAGATTGAAAGCGCCATTCCCACAAGCGCGGAGATTATTATCCTCGGCAGTCTTATGTTTTTTATTATGGCAACGTGGGAAGCCTTTATTCCTGATATGTCCACATAGTCCCCGATATGCGGCAATGCGCTGAGGACTATTTTCAGCGCATCTCCAAAGGATATGGACGCCGTGCCCACAGTGGTCATTAATACGGCAATCAGGAATGCAGCAACTGCCATTATCCAAAACGCTCCTGCGCGCCTCTTTTTTCTTTCTTCTATTTCCATCGTATGTTCCCAGCCTTTACTTGAAGGCTTCAGGGTGTATTATCCTTGCAAGCTCTTCAAGTCCTTCCACTTGTCTTGGACCTTGTATTTCAACTGTATCCGTTTCAATTGTGAATATGCTCCCATTTTTGACCGCGCTGAGTTCCTTGTAGCCGTTTGCAGCAGCCACCTGCTCAGATGGCGAGTATTCGCTCGAGCATATCAGTATGTCCGGATCGTTTTCTACGAGCCTTTCGAGGCTGTATTTCCAGCCCTTTACGTCGCTGGCCGCGTTTGTGCCGCCGGCCATTTCAATCATCTTTGATATGAAGGTGTCGCTGCCGGCCGTGAAATCGCCGTACTCCCCAAAGCCTATAACATAGTAAACGCTAGGCTTTTCAAGTCCGTTAACCTTGGCTTTAACTGCGGCAACTCTGCTTTCCATCTCGGCTGTCAGCTCATTTGCATTTGCCTTTGCGTCGAGTATGGTTCCGAGCTTTCCTATGATATCGTATACGCCCTCGAAGCTCTCTTCTCCGTATAGCACCACTACCTTAAGGCCGAGCTCCTCGAGCTTCTCGAGAGTCTCCTCCTTGAAGTGCGCTGAGGCTATTACAATATCGGGATCCAGTTCCACTATCTTTTCGATGTTTGGATCCTGCATTCCGCCAATTGACTCTATACCATCAGTCTCCTTGGGATATGTGCAGTAGTCAGTCCTGCCCACAAGCACCTCGCCCTTGCCTATTGCAAATATGCTTTCTGTTATTCCAGGTGCTATCGATACTACCCTTTCAGGCTTTTTCTCTATTACTACCGTTCTGCCATGTGAATCCTTTATCTCAAGAGGGTATGCGCTCGCCTCGGCTGACGCTCCCTTTGAGCTGCTTGAGTCCGCTGGTCCTGTCTGGCTGCAGCCTGCTGCCATTACAAAGGCTACTATTATCAAAAATATTGCCGCGATTCTTCTGCTTAATCTGCTCATCATTTCCTCCATATAATTCAGTGTTTTTGCTTTGTATTCCGCGACTTATTAGTTGCCCTTGTACTTTTCAACAAGCTTTGGCAGGACTTCCTTGGCGTACTCCTTGGCTCCAAAGAGCGACATATCCTTGTAGTTGCCGCATTGCACAGGGTTTGCCGCCGGCACTTCTTCTGATGCAATCACCTTTTCAAGCGAGCTTATAAGCGCCTTTGCTACCTCCTCTTCAGACAGCTCTCCCACCATTATCAGATAAAAGCCTGTCCTGCAGCCCATGGGCGACAGGTCTACCACATTGTCGAGCTCCTCCCTTATAAATCCTGCCATGAGATGCTCAAGCGCATGTATTGCAGCTGTAGGCATTGACTCCACGTTGGGCTGCACAAATCTCAGGTCGAACTTTGTTATTGTATCTCCCTTGGGCGTTGTTATAACTCCGCATTTTCTCACAAAAGGCGCCTTTACTACTGTATGGTCCATTGTAAAGCTCTCTACTACTACATTCTTCATTTATTCTACCTCCGCAATTATAATATTTGCTGATGCCTGTATATATCTGAATCTTTATCTGTTGAGCTGTGTGACAAGATTTATTAGCGATTCAAGCGCTTCCTCCGGCAACCTGTCAAAGCCTCCGCCTTCTGATGCCTTGGACTTAATAAATCTTACTCTGTCGCTGAGCCTGTTGGCAAGCTCGCTTACATACGAAGTATCGTTCATATCGGGATTGAAGCCTTCTATGTCAAGTGTCTCCAGGTGAGGCAGTCTTCCCCACTTTTTAAACCTTGCATTGCCTTCTATTATGCTCTCTATTACGGCCAGCGTTGTTTCCTTAGTTATCTTTTTGTACATGAAAAAGCCGGTATTGAGGATGTAGCATTCGACTCCCCTTTTTTCAAAGAGCATCTTGAACTTGTTGTAGTCCTCTACAAGCGGATATGTTCTGAAAGGATTGGCATAAGGCTCTATTACAAGCTCCTCGGGATCTACGCCCGGCGCAAGTCTTTCGGCGGTGCTCCTCTTTGTTGCAAGCGTGGCGCCCATTGTAGCTGCCAGCACTGGGTTTTTAATCTTTACAACAGGAGGCATAGTCGAATCCTTCATTATCCAGAATATCGCATTTATAGGCTCTTCGAATTTGTCCACCCTGTTAGGCGCCCAGAGCTTTGATTTTATGGCCCTGCCGTTTCCGTTTCTTATGTCCTCTGTCACTATTACCTTTTTCCCGTTTGAATCAATTGTGGCTCCGCAGTTTTGCACCGTTATGAGGAACTTGTTGTCCTCAACTTCCAGAGGATAGTCCTGCGTCTTGTCGAAATATGTGGGCTCGAGCGCAACAGACGAGCAATCCTGTGTATGTATTACAAAGGCATCGTCGTGCAGCACTGTAACGTCGTATTTTCCGCCATGCTTGGCATGTGTTATTGTGGATTTTCCGGAGCCTGAGAGTCCAAACACTCCGGCCACGAATTTCCTGCCGCAGTCAAGGTTGTACCTCTTTTGGCCTGCGTGGCACGCTGCGAATCCGTTTCTGTTGGCGCAGCCCCATGCGAGCGTTAACGTGCCCTTCTTGTGTTCTCCGAAGTATCTCATGCCAAGGAGCGCTGCGCAGTTGTGAGTAGGATCAAACAGCGAAAGACCCATCGGGTGGTCGCTATGACTCCATTCTGGATCTGAAAACACGTAGATGTCGCCTTCGTTTTCGTATATTTTCGAGTCCGAATACATGCTGTTGTACTCTTCGTTCATGTGCTGAAAGTTGAGCATCCAGTTATAGAGGACATTTTCATGGCCCTCAGGTATAAGCAGGTGGGCCTTTATCATGTAGTCAGGATGAAGGCCTATGTAGGCCTGCGCATGGTAGAGCTTCCTGTATCTCGCGCCATATACAGCGTCGCGCAGCTTCGAAGCAAGGTCGTCCTGGTTGACATTGAACTCTCCTATTATCCTTCTTGCCGCGGCGCATCTTCCGCTTACTGCTCCGTCGTTGAAAAGCAGTATCCTGGCATCCTCATCAAGCCCTATTTCCTGCGGCCTGTGCACCATCATATCTGTCACTATAGTGCCCGGCGAGCTGCAGGCCAGATTGTATGCCTTTTTTATGCATGTTACATCTTCCACGTTGTTTCCAAGGAATGCGGTTTCTATTGTAGTCCTTATCTGCGAAAATATGGGGTTTTTAGAACCGATCATATTTCTGTCAAAATTCGAATTAGTAGCCATCTAATCACGCTCCAAAACATTATGATATGTATTTTCATTATACCATCTCGTCGGACTTTTTTTCATACCATATCCCAAATTATAAACGCTAATCACTTATCAAAACAACAAAAATATCGAATTTGCTTAATAAAATAAAAAAAATCCCCTTTCAGCTTATCAAAAGGGGATTTTTGAGACATATTTATTTATTTCTCGCCTTATTTGCTTTCCTGTTTACTCTTTATATATTCATCTATTGCAACAGCTGCCTGTTTTCCTGCGCCCATTGCAAGTATAACTGTAGCCGCTCCTGTAACTGCGTCTCCGCCTGCAAATATGCCTTCTCTTGAAGTCTTTCCTGTTTCTTCATCGGCTACTATGCACTTGTATTTGTTTACATCAAGGCCTTTTGTAGTGTCTGATATTAGCGGATTTGGAGAAGTTCCAAGCGACATTATAACAGTGTCTACGTCAAGAGTGAACTCCGAACCTTCGATTACTTGAGGTCTTCTTCTTCCAGACTCATCAGGCTCTCCAAGCTCCATTCTCACGCACTTCATTCCCTTAACCCAGCCGTTTTCGTCTCCTACTATCTCTGTCGGGTTAGTAAGAAGCTCGAATATTATGCCTTCCTCTTTGGCGTGGTGCACTTCCTCCACCCTTGCTGGAAGCTCGGCTTCAGATCTTCTGTATACTATATAAACCTGAGCTCCAAGTCTTAGCGCTGTTCTTGCAGCATCCATAGCAACGTTTCCGCCGCCAACTACGGCAACCTTTGTGCCCGGCTTTATAGGAGTATCGTAGTCATCTCTGAATGCCTTCATAAGGTTGTTTCTTGTAAGGAATTCGTTTGCCGAGAACACACCGTTAAGGTTCTCTCCAGGTATTCCCATGAACTTGGGAAGTCCCGCTCCAGAGCCTATGAATACAGCCTCGAAGCCTTCTTCTTCCATAAGCGCGTCTATAGTTATAGTTCTGCCTGCTATTACGTTAGTCTCTATCTTCACTCCAAGCTTAAGCAGGTTCTCAAGCTCCGGCTTTACTACGCCGTCCTTTGGAAGTCTGAATTCAGGTATTCCGTATAGAAGAACTCCGCCCGGCTCATGAAGCGCTTCGAATATTGTAACGTCGTAGCCCATCTTTGCAAGGTCTCCTGCGCAAGTAACACCTGCAGGACCCGAGCCTATAACAGCAACTTTCTTACCGTTCTTTGGCTCTGTGTGAGAAAGGTCAACATTGTTTTCTCTTGCCCAGTCAGCTACGAATCTTTCAAGCTTTCCTATAGAAACAGGCTCGCCTTTTATGCCGAGTACGCACTTGGATTCGCACTGGACCTCTTGTGGACAAACCCTTCCACAAACTGCAGGAAGAGCAGAATACTTGGCTATTATTCTTGCAGCCTCTGCAAAATCCCTTTTTACAACCTGCTGTATGAAAGCTGGTATATCTATTGCAACAGGGCACATAGTAACACATGGCTTGTGCTTGCAGTTAAGGCATCTTGTAGCCTCTGCCACTGCTTCCTCTTCGTTATATCCATAGCAAACCTCTTCAAAGTTCTTGGCTCTAACCTGTGGATCCTGCTCTCTTACAGGAACTTTCTTCATTTTATCTACTACTATCTCAGACATTAGTTGGCTCCTCCAATCTTGCAGTTTTTCTCGTAGCTTTCTGTCTTTTTGCACTCTTCCGACTTGTAGAGTGTTTGCCTCTTCATGGCCTCATCAAAGTCAACCTTGTGTCCGTCAAACTCCGGACCGTCAACGCATGCGAATTTTGTCTCGCCGTTTACAGTAACCCTGCAGGCGCCGCACATTCCTGTGCCGTCAACCATTATTGGGTTCATGCTAACTATTGTAGGTATCTTGAGCTCTTCTGTAACCTTGCATACGAATTTCATCATTATCATTGGCCCTATTGCAATGACCTCGTCATACTTCTTGCCCTGGTTTACAACAAGATCCTTTATAACCTCAGTTACAAGACCCTTGAAGCCGTATGATCCGTCGTCAGTTGCAGGATAAAGGTTCTTGCTCACGCTCTTTAGCTCTTCTTCCATTATCATCATTTCTTTGTTCTTTGCACCTATTATTACATCTGCATCTATTCCATTTTCATGAAGCCACTTTACCTGCGGGTAAACAGGAGCTGTTCCAACTCCGCCTGCAACAAATAGTATCTTCTTGTTTTTTAGTGCATCAATGCTCTCATGAACAAACTCAGACTCTCTTCCAAGAGGTCCTACGAAGTCCGAGAAGTAGTCGCCTTCGTTGAACTCTGCCATTCTTCTTGTTGAGCATCCCATAGACTGAACTACTATTGTAACCGTTCCCGCCTCTTTGTCATAGTCGCATATTGTCAGCGGTATTCTTTCACCCTTTTCATCCATTCTGATTATTACAAACTGTCCTGGCTTAGCTGATTTTGCTACCCTTGGCGCATCTATTTTCATAAGGAATATAGATGGCGCAAGTACTTTCTTTTCAACTATTTTGAACATTTCACGCCTCCATGGTTTAATTTTTTGAATATTCACAACATTTACCGTGCTACCGGAAAAAAGGACTTTCAGATTGGTTTAATCTGGCAGCCCTTTTGCTTTATGTCTCTACAATATTGATTATATCAGTTTATTTATTAATTATCAAGTTGATTAGCTCTTTTTTGATGTTATTTTTTTCCATATTAAGAAGACAGACTTACATTAGCGTGTCAGTCTAGGTTTCATTGATTTTTTGCTAATTTTTTCACTATTTTAACAAGAAATTGTATAGATTATTGTGAATATTCATTATATTAAAAAAAAGGCAGGAAATTATTCCTGCCTTTCATATTCTGACATTGTTTATTTATTGTTAAGATCTGGCTGCATAGCTATTAAGCTACTATGCCTGCATCCTTAAGTATCTTTGCCGCTTCTTCAACCTTGGCTTCGTTTACCATTACTATAGGTCCTGTGCAGCCCATTCCGCTCTCTGCGTATATTCCGGCTTTCCAAAGCACTTTCTGTGCGTCTTCAAGGTCCATTACGTCTACGCCTGAGATTGTTCCTGTTACTACTTCCTTAGGAGGCATCTTCACTTCTTCCTCTGTAGAGGCTTTCTTAGTGTCCTTGCTTAGTCCCGCAAGTATGCTCTCGAGGCCTGCCGCCTTGGCCGCCTTGAACTCTGCCGCTGCTATCGCCTTCACGTTGTTTTGCGCAAGCTTGGCTGCGTATTTTATTGCGTTTGCAGCTACTGGAACTCCTGACGCTCTTGAGAGTATCAGTATTGTCCTGTTGTAGCCGTCGCCTATTCCAGGGCCGTAGCCGTAGCCTAGTCCCTCGTAGCTTCCGCCTGTTGTGTATGACGAGAACACCTTCATCATTATGTTGCCTGTTAGCGAGTCTGTTACCATTACGTCTGCAGCTCCGCCAAGAAGGTCGTTTCCTCTCATTACGCTTCCGCCGTCAGCTCTTAGCGACTCTGCGAATGTTATAGGGTAGCCGTTTCCTGCAAGCTCCTTAAGCGCTCTTTCTACTGCTCTTGCTCCGTCAAGGTTTAGTATTCCAACTGTCGGGTTTTCTATTCCCATTGACTTTGCTGTTATTATTCCGTAAAGCGCGTTTCTTACCATGGCCTCGACTCTTTGAGCCGCAGATGTTCCTGTTGTTGTTGCTATGAACATCTCCTTGCCCATTCCAGGTGTTACTACCCTTCCTACTGTCGATACGCCTATTGGGAAGTTATAGTGCACTGTTACGCAAGAGTGGATATAGCCGCTGTCTAGAAGCTCTTCCATTTTCTTGTGCGCTTCTTCTTCTGTTGCTACCTCTACTACTTCAAGGCTTGTTTCAACCTTTGGTCCTATAAGCACTATGTCAAAGCCGGCTGCGTCTTTAGCTGCAAGCTCTGCTCCCTTTACCAGGTTCTCTACTCCGTGCTCGCTGCCCAGGGTTGTTATTCCTACTTTTACTTTTCCAGCGAAGCTTCCTGTTTCGATAGCGTCTGCTATCTCCATGAAAGTCTTGCCTATCATTTGTTTTATATCTGACATTTTTTCACCCCTATTCAGCTAATAGATGTGCTGCGAAATCCTTCATAGATTCTGCTATCATTTTTCTTATCTCTTCTGTTGATACTGAGCTTCCTGACTCCACTTTGCCTGTGTTTCTCTCTGCTACTATTGAAACACCATCGAAAAGGTTTGTCATTCTTCCAAGGAAGAGGCTTCCCTTTCCTACTATCATAGTTCTGTTTACTGAGCCTTCTGTAAGGTCGCTTATTGCAAAGCCGATGTATGGTACTCCTGATGGTATGTGGCCTTGTGTTGGAGCCCAACCAACCATTCCGTGCTTTTCAACGAAAGCTGCTATGTCTGCTCTTTCTATTTCTTTTCCCATGACAGCAAGTGCGCCTATCATCTTGTAGTTGGCCTCTGGAACGTCTCCTGCTCCTGCCGGCTTAGTTATGTCTGGGTTTTGCATTTCTACCGAGTACTTGTCTACGTCTGTTATTTTAAGTCCGCCTGCTTTTAGTGGGCTTAGAACTAGAGAGCCTATTACAGCCTGTGGAGCTGATCCAGTTGCAACTGTGTGTCTTCCCACTAGGTCTGTTCTTAGAATTGGGTTTACTCCGTCGTTTTCGCTAACTAGAACCGCGAAGCCGCCAAGGCAGTCCTCAAGTATTGGCATTTCTTTCTTAACGTGGTCTTTTCCGTTCATTCCAAGCTTTGCTGTCGCTCCACCCGCTGCTATTATTACGTTCTTGTATACGCCTGATTTAACTAGCGCCGCTGCCGCTATAAGTGCGTGAGTTGGTCCTGCGCAGAAGCCTCTCATGTCTGAGCCTGTCGCGTTAACGCAGCCAGTCATTTCTGCAAGAGCCTTGGCGAAGTTTCCGCCTCCTCTTTGGTTCATGTCTCCGCAAGCCTCTTCAGAGCACTCTATGATGTAGTCCACTTCAGCTGGGTTTACGTTGTTTTTAGCTATAAGGTTTGCAAGAGCAAGCACTCCTGATGCCTTAACCGCAAGGTTCTCAAGCATTGTATGAGAGTTTAGGTTCACGTCTACGTCGTGGGCTCTTTTTACGCAGCCTACAAGCTTGCCGTTATTGTATAGTCCTTCTGCGTGGAACTCGCTTAGCTGCTTTTCTATCTCAGCTAGCTCTACTCCTGCGTTTACGCTCTCTGCAAGGTTGCCTACTACAGGGTGAGCTGCAAGCTTAGCCTTTGCTCCCTCTATGAACTCTTTTTCGAAAAGCACAAGGTCGAATACGTCTGATGCAGACATAAGCGCAAGGAACTCGTCCTGAGGCATTATCTCTCCAAGCTTTCCGTATCTGTCGGCTCCCGCCACTTTCTTGTCTTCTGTCCACCATGGCATTGCTATTTCTCCAAGTGCCTCTGGAGTCATGCTTCCAATGTATGTCTGGTTTGGAGCGTATGCTACTACGTCTTCAAATGATCTTAAATGCTCAGGCAGCTTTTTTAGGTATTCTGATTCTGGGTTTACAATCTTTTCTGTTGTCTGAGTTGTTCCGTTGTGCATTATCATGTCTGGTGTGTGCACGAGAACGTATCCCGCACCTTTAAGAACTGGAAAATTCATATATTGACACCTCCAAAATTTTTGAAATCATATTTGCTTATTATTAAGCATATTATATATAATGTAGAAATTTGTCATCAGACAGCCTTCCACCATATATCTCTCTTATATCTAAATCTATAAAATAATCTTATCGTAGTTTTCTTGATTATAATTTTTTTGTTAAAATTCCTGCATTTTAATAAATGGGTGATTTGGAAAATCACCCATTTATACTTTTGCTAAGCATGTGCCGGATAAAACTATCCGGCACATGCTTTTATTTTTTGGTATATACTGCTATTAGTCGTTGAACTTACCAAACTGCTCTCTTATTGACTTCATTTCAGCTATTATCGAGTCAACGTCAAGAACCATTTCCATCATACCTATTTGCTCATCGTAAACTGCTGAGTCTACCGCATCTTTGAATTCTGGCTCAACTGCGTGGAATACTCTTAGTCCCAACTGGACTCCTGCAAGTGGTCCTGCGAATGTAGGGTCTCCTGCTGTAACAGTTTCAGCAGCTAGTCCTGCTGATTCAGCTTCTGCTGCACCAACAAGAACTACAAGATTCTCTGCTCCAAACTGATCAGCAAAGCCTTTAACCCTATTCTGATTCTCTAGGTCCATTGCACCAGCAGCTGTTCAGACAAAGCATTCTGTAGCAGAGTAAACTACTTCTGCTGCAGTGCCTTTTAAACATTCTGCGATAGCAGGACCTGGTATACCGTCTCTGTCACCGATGATGATGACTTTTTTGCCGTCAAACAAACTCATGGTTACCATCCTCCTATAAAAAATTTTAAATCTATAAAATAAACTCCCGCCAAACGGCCAAAGTCTACTTACTTAATTAAGATAGTAAATATTAGCCAACGTGCTTAGCTATCATTGCATCTATGTTTTCTCTAGTAGCGTCGTCTTTAGTAACTTCCTCTACCTTTTGTCCACCCTTGTAAAGTGTTATTGTTGGAAGTCCAAGTATTTTTTGGCTTATTGCAAGTCTTCTTGCTGAGCTTGTGTTGAATTTACGGAATGCAACCTTGCCTTCGTATTTAGCAGCCAGCTCTTCCACGTCAGGCATAAGAGCCTTGCATGGTACACAGCCGTCGCTGAAGTAATCAACTAGTACATAGCCTTCTGCCTCTAGTACCTCTGCTTGGAATTGATCCTTGTCTATTTCAACTAGTAATGCGCTCATTAAAAGTCATCTCCTTTTAAAGTTTTATTATATTATTAACTTTATTGCCATCATTTGAAATCACTAAACATTTTTTTGCTTAATATTACTCTTCGAAGTTAGCCTCAACATATTTTTCAGCCTGAGTTGCAGCTATAGCTCCGTCTGCGCATGCAGTAACTACTTGTCTTAGAGACTTGACTCTTATGTCTCCTGCTGCAAATACGCCATCAACATTTGTCTTCATGTTGTCGTCTGTTATTATATATCCGGCATCGTCAAGCGTTATCTTGCCCTTGAATACGTCGCTCTTAGGTATGTAGCCTATGAATACGAATATTCCGAATGTGCCGTCTTCTTCGTTTGCAAAGTACTCTGTAGTCTCTCCAGTAACAAGGTTCTTGAATACTGCAGATTCAACTATGCCGTCACCCTTTATTTCTTCTATTGCAGAGTTCCACATGAAGTCTAGCTTAGGATTCTTGAATGCCTTCTCCTGTATAGACTTGGCAGCTCTTAGCTCGTCTCTTCTGTGAACTATTGTAACCTTTCTTGCAAACTTCGCAAGGTACATAGCCTCTTCAACAGCAGTGTCTCCTCCGCCTACTACGAAAACTTCCATGTCCTCGAAGAAGTCAGCGTCGCAAGTTGCGCAGTATGATACTCCCTTGCCTGTAAGCTCCTGCTCTCCCGGGCAGCCTGCAAGTCTTGGAGCCGCTCCTGTTGCAAGTATTACTGATTTTGCCTTGTACTCGGCTTTTTCGCCTTTTATTACTTTTATCTTGCCGTCAAGGTCAACGTCTACTATCTTGTCCATTACCTTCTCGGCGCCGAACTCGTTAGCCTGCTCTTCCATTCTCTCTATAAGTGATGGACCCGTAGCTTCTCTTACTGAGCCTGGGTAGTTTGCAACCTCGTGAGTTATTACTATTTGTCCTCCGACTTTCTGACCTTCAATCATGATTGTCTTCATCTTGGCTCTGGCTCCGTATAGAGCTGCTGCCAGCCCTGCAGGACCTGAACCTATTATGGCCAAATCGTATACATTTTCCACTGTGACTTCCTCCTTAAGATACTTAGCATTATTAAATTTTTTAAAAAATCCGTTATGAATTATGTATCTTACCAGCCTTTGACGTTTTCATCTCTAATGTGACTATTCAAAGACATTTTCAAAATATCTTTTAATCCAATAAAAGATACCTTGAAAATACTTATATATTGCAGGCAGGGGCAAAAGCCCTTGCCTGCATTTATTGATATTAATAGTTTCTTTCGAATACCGTTTGCTCTTCAACCTCAGTTTGAAGGGCTTCAAGAGCCTTCTCAACTATCTTTCTTCTAAGAGCTTTTTCCTCTTCATGAGAAAGAGCTGGGTTTCCAAGTGGGTGAGGTATTGCTATAGCTGGAACTATTCTGTTGGCTCCAACTGTTAGAGATATTGGAGTAACTGTAGCTATGTGAACTACTGGTATTCCAGATCTTTCTATTTCTTTAACCATAGATGCACCGCATCTAGTACAAGTGCCTCATGTAGAAGTTAGTATAACAGCATCAACGCCGTCTGCTACTAGTTCCTTAGTGAATTCTTCAGCGAATTTCTTAGAGCTTGCAACAGCAGTACCGTTACCAGTTGTTGAGTAGAAGTATCTGTGAAGCTCGCCTATTACGCCTTCTTTCTCCATGTCTCTAAGCACGTCTACTGGTATAACCCTGTCTGCATCTTCGTTAGCGTAGATTGGGTCGTGTCCGCCGTGAGCTGTCTCCCAGCCTTCTGAAGTAAGATCATCTATTCCTTGTATGTCATACTTGCCATACTTAGAAGCTGATGAAGACTCTATTCTGTCTGGGTTTCCTTTTGGAACTATACCACCAGAAGTTACTATAGCTATTTTAGCTTTAGACATGTCTTTTATAGCTTTTCCTGGCTCAACCTTGTCAAATGAAGGCATTGGATACTCAGTTTCATACTCTTCGCCTTTAAGCTTCTTAACAAGCATAGCGACAGCTCTCTTAGCTCCTCTGTCTTCTTTGAACATGTTAACCCTGATACCTCTTTCGATGTATCCTTCTGCTGCTGGTCCGCCTATTTCTTCGCCTTTAGCAAGCTTCATAGCGAACTTAGCCATTGCTGGAAGAGCTGTTCTCATTGCTGCAGCTGAGTTTCCAGTAGATATGATGTATGCGTATTTCTTGAACATGTCAGCGCCTGGGTTTTCGATGTACATACCAGTTACTGCTGGTATTCCAAGCTCGTCTTGAACAGCCTTAGTAACAGTTGCAGCAGCAACTCCGTATCTTCCTGCGTTGAAAGCTGGTCCAGCTACTACTATGTCTGGATTGAAAGACTTGATCATTTCAAGTATTCTGTTTTTAGCTTCTACAAGGTTTTCTCCGAAGTATGAGTCTCCGCAAACTACTGTTCCAACAACTTCTGCATCATCCTTTACAAGGGTTGCAAGGCTCTGGCTTACTGGTGGAAGTGACTCAGCTATGAAAGGCTCGATGTCAGCTTTTTCTTCTCCACCAACACCTGCGAAGAATTGGTTTATATAATGAACTACTTTAATTTTGCTCATGTGTTTACCTCCTCAATTAGTCATTGAACTTGCAGAACTGCTCTCTTATTGACTTCATTTCAGCTATTATCGAGTCAACATCAAGAACCATTTCCATCATGCCTATTTGCTCATCGTATACTGCTGAGTCTACTGAATCTTTGAATTCTGGTTCAACTGCGTGGAATACTCTTAGTCCCAACTGGACTCCTGCAAGTGGTCCTGCGAATGTAGGGTCTCCTGCTGTAACAGTCTCTGCAGCTAGTCCTGCTGATTCAGCTTCTGCTGCACCAACAAGAACTATCATGTTCTCTGCACCGTACTGCTCAGTAAAGCTCTTAACCCTATTCTGATTCTCTAGGTCCATTGCACCAGCAGCTGTTCAGACAAAGCATTCTGTTGCAGAGTATACTACTTCTGCTCCAGTGCCTTTTAGACATTCTGCCATAGCAGGACCTGGTATTCCGTCTCTGTCACCGATTATGATGACTTTTTTGCCGTCAAATATTGACATACCAAAGTCTCTCCTTTGCGTAATAATTTTTATATTATAATGAAGCTTTTTTGCTTATTTACGTTTTCGGTTTGGATTAGTATCCTTTAGCAGATAGGTATCCGAAGCCAAGCTCGTTTGTAGCTCCTGTTATAGCCTGGATTTCAACTTCTACACTTCCGTCAGCTCTTAGAGCTCCGTCGAATCCGCCTGCTATAGTGTCGATGTACTGGATGTGGCCTATAACCTTATCCATTGGAGGAAGTACTATTACCATGTTGGCGTTACCGTTACTTACAACAGCGTTAGCTCTTACATCGGCGTCAGCAAGTGACTGAGATGCTCCGTCTCTTCCTGCGTACTCGTCTGTAGATATTACAGTCTTAACGCCTTCTATTTCTATCTTCTTGCAGTTCATTATAAGGTCTGTATCTGGGTTTCCAAAGCCTTCCTGAGATACTATCGCACCGTCAAGTCCTAGGAATTTGCAAAGCTTTGCTGTCCAGTTTGAAGATCTTTCCTTGTCAGCAAGGTATACGTTTTCGTTTGTTATTATAACACCAACAAAGTTGATCTCTTTTCCGTGCATTGCATAAAGCTCTTCAACCATTGGGTTGTTGCAGTGTACGTATGTTGGGTTCTTGTCGCAAGACGAAACGCAGTTTCCGCTTAGTACAGCTCCATCCATTACTTCTGTTGGGTATAGTATTGTTGGAACTATTTTCTTCGCGTCTACGCCGTATACATATGTGTCGTGTAGAAGACCTTGTGTTTGAAGCATGTACACATATCCTACCTTTGGAAGGTTTGGATACTTTGCTGCTCCTTCGAATATTGTATCAGTTTCATATACTTTTACTTCGTCTGGAGTTACGTTTCTTCCAGCTTCTCCAAGATATACGCCGGCATTTAGTCCAACCATTCTTAGAGCCTCTTCGTGTCTAGGCTGATCTACGCCGTCTTCCGGCTCAGCTATTACTACAAGGTTAAGAGTCTTAGAGAAAGGAGTATACTCCGCTCCAGGACCAGTCATGTCTACTATACCTTCCTGGAATCCAACTACTTTTCCAGTTGTTACTACCGCAGCGCCCTTAAGCACGTGAGTTCTTCCTGAACCTACAGTATCAACCTTGCTTATTACTCCTGGGAATATTCCGCCAGGTCCTTCAACCTTAACCCTTGGCTCTATAACATCCTTAACCGGAGTTATTCTCACACTCTCTCCTGGACGTGCGATGTCAAGATCTACTGATTTGATGTGTTCAATTGTGCTTAATTTTTTAATCATTTCGTCTTTATTTACATAAAGAACCCCATTTTCTACTTTTGTCTCTGCAGCGAACTGAATGTCTTTGATGAAGATATTTCCAAGTTCCAAACGCATATAAAAGTACCTCCTTCAATATATTGAAAAATTGAAAAAATAATATATTACTCTGCTCCAGCTTTGGCCCTTGCAAGCGTTTACCTTTGCAGATAATAAATATTGTCAGCGAATCTCAAGCGTGCCACTCTCTAGAATTTGATCCCGTTAAGTGTGTGTGCAATAAGATCCAAGTCTACAACCTGAAAGTCGTCTGTTACTTTTTCGTCCCATACAGGTGTCTTGTAGTTCTTCTGGAATGTCTCAACTGTTTGAATTGCGCTTTCAATAAGCTTCAGGGAGTCCATATCAAGACCTGTTCCCGGTTCCACAAATATCGTTCTGTATGGTGTTTCATTTGGCTTTACGCTTCCATACAAAGGATGGGTGAGTATCTTGTAACCAGAATGCACAAGATTTCTGACATTGTGGAGTACTCCGATATAATCGCAGTCCGATAAAAACGTTATGTTTTTTACCCTGTCAGGTCTCTCTGCCTTTTGGAGAAGCTTTTCCTTCACAAGAGGATTATTAGTTATAATCTCCAAGTTTATTACCTCCTCTGAAAATGTTTTCCGAATTTTCAAAACTCTAAACCCGCTATTATTTCCTGTGCCGCAATACAAACTCCAAAGCGGATTTTGAGTATAAAAAAAAACAGAAAAAACAAAACCATCCCAAGTCATGTTTCTCTGTTTTTATCCAGAGTCTGTCCGAATATGGTCCTTTTGCCTGAGAATTTCACCTTGATCCTTTTGGGTAAATCAAGACTTGTCCCTTCGGCGGCCTTTTAGCAAGGCTCTCTTCCATATCCATCGCCCAGTGATTGCTATTCATTTTTTCTATAACCTCAATTTGCATTATAAAAAATTGTTCATGCCTTTTCAATAGTTTTTTGAAAAATAAGTTTAGGAATATTTTTTCCTGGGTACCAATTCTTTATATATCATCATACTATTGCAAAATAATTTCTCCTGGTGAATCACACTAAAACATTTAAGCCCTTTTGTTTCTCTGTTTTTATCCAGAGGCTGTCTGGATACGATCCTTTTGCCTGAGAATTTCACTCTTGAATCTAAGCAGGGCTTCAAAAGTTTGTCCCTTCGGCGGCCTTTTAGCAAGGCTCTCTCCTGTATCCTTCGTCCAGTTAACATTTAGTTTTCTTATACCTTTAGGTTTAATTATATGTTTTTTTAAAAATAATTCAATAGGTTTTTGTGAAGTTATTATTAATTTTTATTATTTTATTGCGTCCTATTTTAATAATAATTCCTAAAAACTCAATTAAGTACTACTGTTATCAACGGACCTAGGGAACGTCGCTACGTTCCACTGAATAGATATACATGTACGCATTTTGTACAATCGCGCATGCGCACTGCCTTCACTTTCCTTTGCAACAAAAAACAGAGTACCAATCCACTATTGATACTCTGTCTGATTTCTCAATCCAGAGGCTGTCCAGATATAATCCTTTTGCCTGAGAATTTCACATTCCATGTGTGAATGGTTATGTTTGTCCCTTCGGCGGCCGTTAGGCTCTCTCCTATATCCTTCGTCCAGTATTGAACTATTAACTTTTATATTTATAATTATATGGGTTTTCATCAAGTTTTTCAATAACTTTTTGAAACATACTCTATCAGATATTTTTTTAAAGTCCATTCACTTTTTTATAGCAGTCAAATTCTATTTGATTGCCGGCTGCAGTCTTCAAAAAATATTTTTTTAAATATTGACTTGAAATAATAATTAATTAGGTATATTATTTGAAGTATAAAATTCTATAATTTTTTCTTATGCAAAACCCAAATGACTGCAGTGTGAGATATCCGGACCGGATGGCCGAAGATGCAATACAAAATGTTTAGCCGACTTTTTGTAGAAACTTTCAGGCAAACGTATCGCTGCAAGATGGGACTCTGAAGAGACCGCATCGCTTATTTTACGAGGCTGGCGGCACCGAAGGGGATACATGCCGGCAGGCATATAAGCTCTCAGGTAAAGATAACAGGGGTATGGAAAGGCTTTTTCTTCTTATGCCTTTTTATACCTTTTCTTTGTTTTGTTTTATAAAATCATACTTTTGCAAAATCTTTCTCCACTAAAACGCCATAGCATAATGTAACCCGGATTACAGAATTCTTAAAATTCTGTGGGATCCATTGTTTTTGTGTTGGTATTTATGTCAGGAGGAATTTTGCGCCATGTTAACTAATAATAGAAATAAATATGTGAGCCCTTTTATAAAATGGGCAAAAGATGAAAAACATCTTTTGAATGAAATCGAAAAATTTATTCCCGGAAAATTCACAAGCTACAGGGAGCCTTTTTTTGGGAGGCGGAGCTTTGCTCTTCCACCTTCAACCTCAAAACGCAGTCCTGAATGCCGTCAATAACGAGCTCGTCAACTTATATACAGTTATAAGGGACCAAGTGGAGCTTTTAATTGACGACCTTAAAAAGCATGTCAACGAAAAGGAATACTTCTACAACATAAGGTCTTTTGATCGAAACGGAAAAATCGATGACCTTTCAGACGTTGAAAGAGCTTCGAGAATAATATATCTCAACAAAACCTGCTTCAACGGTTTTTTCAAGACAAACGAGTGTGGACAGTTTGATGCCCCGTTTGGCTCGTACAAAAATCCTAAGATAGTGAATAAAATCATACTCAGATCAGTAAGCGAATATTTCAACAGGAACAATATAACATTCACTAACACAAGCTTTGAAGATGCTCTTCAGGATATAGAAAAAGGAGCTTTCGTATATCTGGCTCCCCCATCTGTTCCTGTATCTGACAATTCAAAGTTTGCCAACGGCTTTACGAGAGAAGACCATATGAAGCTCAGAGAGCTTTGCGACTACCTGACTTCAAGGGAGATCAACTTTTTGCTTTCCAACTCTTCCGATTCTTTTGTTCATGACCTGTATCGGGATTACAATATAGAAATAATAGAAATAGGAAGAAACATTAATTCCATATCTTCAAAAAGAGGTCAAATCGAAGAAGTTCTTATAAGAAATTATAAATAGATTGCCGTAATTTCATTTAAGTTGCTCCGGAAATTTTCCGGTTGAGGCATTAATTTATAAAAAGAAAAAGGAGATGTTTTTTATGCTTAAGAAAATAAAAATAAACCTTAACGTAATGGAGTCTATGCTTTACTACTGGGAAGCTACTAATGAAAAAGAAAAAGTTGGAGAGGCTTTTATAAAAGCCGTAGCCGGAGCTCCGGAAATGAAGCTTACTTATGGTGCTGATTTCGACGAAGAGTCTGCAAGAAAAGGCCTAAGTGCTATTTCAAACAGAGAGCCCTTCACTCCTAAAAGCAGAAACGAAGGCCGTTTCTGGAACGACAACATGTGGATGCTTGAGGACATGGACTATATGAGAGCTATAATGCAGCCTCTTAAAGTGCTTAATGTTGATTCTGTTATTGAAGAAGTAAATTCAAAAGGCGATTTTGGAATTGAAGAAGTAGAAGTTATATTCCTTCCTCTTCACCTTAAGCCTTATTACACTGTTGGAAACAAGCTTATCATAAACTTCTTCACTGTTAAGCCTGACCGAGTTGAGTCTAAGCCTGTAGTTGTAGGCAACGTTGAGCTTGATCTTGAGTCAAGGGAATTCGTAAAAATAGAAGATCTTAAGACTTTCATAGCTTCAAAGCTAATGGAGCTTAAGTAATAATCAATCCATTTAACTGAAATCGCACGCAAAGAGAGCTCCTTAAACTGCTTTATGCAGCAAAAGGAGCTCTTTTTTTATGGGCATATACATTTTACTTGTCTGTTTTTATAGGCTTTCCTGCTTTGCCAGCTAAAATCAGCGCAAACGCGATAGCAAATATTGCCGCTACGCCGACATCTCCCATTATAATCAGCGTGGCTACTTTTGCCGGCAGAAAATTCGGAGAATATCTTATGGCGGCTGCAACAGCTGCACCTAAAGCAATGAGCATAAGTGTATGCTCTTTCTTTATTGACGACGCATACATAACCAGCATTGCACCGAGAATCCCCGGCAACGCATAGTTGAATGAGCCCAGAAGTGGAGCCGGTATTGTATTGACAATCAACTGTCCTGCTACCATCACCACTCCAAGTACGGCCAGATTGACTATGACGGATGATACCAGTGCAAATATTCCCGCCACCTCGGCCTTTTTGCTTCCGGGCTCTAACTCCATGGCGGACTGAACCGCACTTATGACTGGAAGCCGCATATTTCCAATGTTTCCGGAAAGGAATGAAATGTATGAACCGGCAGGGCCAAGAACCGGAAAATAAGAAATTGGCTCTACAATCCAAACTATCCCAACAAATCCCGCAATTGCCACAAGACCGGCTATTATGTTTTCAGAGCTTGGAACATATCCCAGTACAAACGTCAAATATGCCGGTATGGACAGTGAAAATATGAGTGCTGTCACAATTGTCAGCCTGCCCCAAAAGTGAACGTCTCTATTGAATTTATCAATTCTTTCATTGTTCATGATATCCCTCCTATCCTACAATGCTTCCTACTATCATTCCTGCAATTACAGCAAAGCCCATTGCCCATTCCTTCATCCACTTCATGGATTCATTGCGCGCAGCTGCAGTTTTAATGATGTACATGACAACCGCACCTGCCACTAGCGCTGCCAGAGGGGCTGCTGTGGAGCTCTCCAGTCCCTTACTTACCTCCTTGTAACTAAGCGTAAGGAAAATAACAAACGGAGCAAATGTAGACATATATCCAATAATCAGCGGATTTGATCTTTGTGCAGCTTCATGGAAACTATCCAATTTCTTGTTTGTCAGCAGCACCATGATCAGCCAGCCTGATCCTCCAATGGTCATAACCCACGCAGCTGCCGACAGCATCTGCGGTGTAAAATCAGGTGTTGCTACAGTACCGGCGCTGCCAAGTTTGGCTGCAATCATCTCGAATGCAGCGGAGCCAATGACGCCTACACGAGCTAGAGTTATCGGACCTCCAATCTGGGCAATCAAGGCTACCGCGATTGCAAATACAGCCATTGCTGGTCCGAGAGTTCCAATCACCCCGATTCGAAGCGATTTACGGACTTCATCATCAGTCAGCACATTAGTGTCCTTTACAAAATGCTTAGCCAGTCTGTAGAAGATTAGTACCTGTACAACAACAACTGATATAATCGCCACTGACAGCACCCACATCATGGGACTGTTAGCGATTATTAACGTCTCCTTCATAAAAGTAAACCTCCTTTTCAGCATGTAGTATTGTTTTTTATACCCTAATCAACATTAACGCAAAAATGTTTCGCTTTTTACAATTAAAATAAATTCGATTAATAATAAAACACACCGCGTATTGGATTTTATTATCCAGTACTCGATGTGTTTTATACTGTTTCCATAACTCTTTAAATTAATCGCATAATTTCATTATTTTCGACCAGCTATTAGCCTTCGTATATGTTCTGACCCTTTGTTTCTGTTGTGAATAATGAAGCTGTAAAGCTTACTGCCATCAATGCTATTAAGACAAAATACGCTTTCTCGTATCCTACTGCCGGCGTAGCTTGATAGTTATCAAGAATTTTACCCATTATTACAGGCACAACAGCCGCTCCAAGGAAACCAATGCAGTTTACAACACCTGTCGCCATACCAGCAAGTCTTCTGTCGTTAACCTCAGTGCCCACAGTCCAACACATAGTAAAGCCTGACATAACAAATCCAAAAGCAAGCATGAATGGAGCAAGCATTCCTATAGGCATTCTTGTATAGATAAGCACTATCCATCCCAGGAGAGTAAGGCCTCCAGTAGCCAGCAAAGGAATCTTTCTTGTTTTAAAACGGTCTGAAAGGTATCCGATTACAAGGCCGCTTATTGCGGAACCTACAACGGCTGTCATTATATAGTTTGCAGCCTGTATTTTCTCCAGAGTGTAGGCCTGCATAAGGTAAGAAACCCCGAAGGTTCCAAGCAGTACAACATATCCTGTATATAATCCTATATATGAAAGTGATATAATCCATGTTCTCTTGTTAGACATTATAGATTTAAGTGCCGGCATAACTTTGATGTCAGAACTTACTGCAGGTCTGTTTTCAAGCTCGTCCATGCCCGGTAGCCCCATGTCTTTAGGGTCGTCTTTTACAAATAAAACAGTCAATACTGCAAAGACTATCATTGCAAGTCCCATGTATATGAAAGTGCTTCTCCAGCCAAATGTACCAACGGCAACAACAAGAGGCGTTTGTGCCAACAATGCTCCCAGGTTTGCCGACATTCCTACAAATCCAATCATAAGAGCGAAATTTCTTGAATAGAACCATCTTGATTGTATTTTTATCAGACATATAAACACTACAGAGACTCCGATTCCAACAAGGAATCTGCCTGCATATGCTACTAGTAAATTTGGCGCCATGCCAAACATTACTGATCCTGCCGCTGCTATTATCGAAAAAATTGACACTGTCTTTTTCGGCCCTATCTTATCTGCGAGTATTCCCGAGGGAATCTGCATTATGAAATATGCATAGAAGTACATGGCACCTATGTTCGCAAACTGGGCAGCACCTATATTGAATGTGCTCTCAAGGTCATTTTTTACGACTCCGGCACTCATACGGTGGAACGTTACGAACACATACACGGCCGCCAGAATTGACCATACAATCCATCTGTAGCTTTCGACTTTCTTGACATCGTCTGTTTTGATGCTTTTCTGTTTTATTGTTGATTCCATGAAACTCTCCTCCTGGTATGATGCAGTCATAGACAAATAGTAGTCTTCTACATCATTTCTAATCTATATCAAGGTTGGTAAGAGGGTTCTCCTCGGATATGTCATCCAACCATTGATACGTGTTTAAAGTTTCAAGATTTTTGTATAGTTACTTACTCCTAGACTTTGTCTGCTACATAAGGTATCATTTTCCATTGGATAGGGAAAAGGACGTTCACCTCCTAGGGAGTTGACTCTCGTTCAACGATACCCGTAACTAAGACAGTCATTCCATTCAATGAAAATTTATGTTTTAGGCTGGTTGGGAGCCCTTAAGCTATACCCGTATCACATGCCAGGTTGTGTATTCATTGTTGTTTATGGAACCCTATCGGAAGGAGTTTACTATGAATAACCGTAATTATCTGTCCGCTGGTATCGATGTCGGTTCAGCCTTCAGCTGGATGTCCATCGTCGACCAGAGCGGGACTGCAATCCAAAAACCTTTTAAGATCACACATAACAACTCGAATTCCTTGGAAAAGGCTGTTTCTGCACTAAAAAAAGCAGAAGAGCTGTATTCCATGAAATGTCGAATATTTCTGGAATCCACAGGGATTTATCATTTCCCACTCTTCTGCTTCTTGGTTGATTCTGGCTTTGACGTGTCCATAATCAATCCTATTATCACACATTCTGTGAAAAATGCAAGCATTAGAAAAGTGAAAAATGATAAAATCGATTCTCTCGGTATTGCCAAACTTGGTCTTTCTCATGATTTGCCGGTTTCTCAGTTTCCAGCAAAGCTCGTTCTTGAGCTTCGCACCCTCACTCGAAAATACTATGACCTTACGGATGAAAAATCTGCTCATATCAACAGGCTAAAGGGCTATCTGCATACTGTGTTTCCACAGTACATTGGTATTTTCAACGATATTACCGGCACCACATCCACCATGATTCTTCGCCAGTATGGTACTCCGGATAAAATACTTCGCGGCCATAAAAAAACCATGATTTCTAAAATCTCAAAAGCTTCAAGAAAAGGTATCTCCAAAGCTACTGATCGTTATGAAAAGCTTTATCAGGCCGCGCTAGCTGCTAAATCCTTTGGCTGCCAGATTGAAAGTGTCTACTTCAATATTTCACTGACGCTTGATCTGATTGAACGATTGGCTTGTGCCATTAACTCCATTATGGAGCGTATCCAGCAATTGGTTGCCTTCAATAAGAATGAGGAATTTGTCAAACAGATTTCATGGCTTAACTCCATCAAAGGCGTTGGATTTCTTTCTGCTGTAACCATCATGTGTGAGATTGGCGATTTCTCAACCTTTAGGAGTCCTAAACAGCTTTTTGCCTTCTTTGGCCTGGATCCTGAGGTAAACCAGTCCGGCAACTTCAACGGCACTGATGTCCATATGTCCAAACGTGGCTCCAGAATTGCCAGACGCGCTATTTTCGCTGTTGCATTGGCTTCTATCCGCAGGAAACGAGATGGTGAAGCAATCAATCCGTATCTTTGCGATTACTACATGAAAAAAGCCGCTCAGAAACCTAAGATGGTTGCTCTTGGTGCTATCATGCACAAAATTTGTAACATCATATTTGCAGTCCTTCGTGATGAAAAGGGTTTTGAGCTCCGTTCACCTCAGGAGCATTGCAAGCAATATAAAAGACCAACTCAGATGGCTGCATAAATACACGTCCGACATATGCATAACTACCACTTGTTCGAAAATCCAATGGATTTACGTTTATTTAGGTTACCCTTTTTTAGGACAGCAACAAATCAAATATTTTTTCGTATTAACCGTTGACAATAACTAGCTGGTCTTGCAATTTTTTAGATGTTAGACTTTAAATCGATAACATTCTTTTTACAAGGATAACATTTTCCCCGGCTTCATCTCAACGCAAATACTTTTCTTAATTTTCGAAATAATGTGCGGATGAATAAATTTTCTTTTTTTACGCAATTCTCGAAATTTTTTTCAATTTTCTTCAAGGAGTTTCAAAAAATTAAATGGCCTCGCAAAAGCTACGAAGCCATCATATATGGTAATTACATGTTGGTTTTCAATTGTTCTAGTAAAACAATTTAAGCAAAACTTCCAGTTTTAGCCTGTTCATAGGGTTATCCAGATCCAGCTTTGTCATGTCGGTTATTTCTTCAATTCTTTTGCGGACTGTGTTTATATGAACAAATAATTTTTTAGCCGTTAGGCTGTAATTCATCTTGCATTCCAGATAAACTCTCAGCGTATGCACAAGCTCCCTGTGCTCTTCACAGCTAAGCAAGAAATCAATATCCTTCATCATTAAATCTATTTCATCATCTTTAATGTCAAGCCATGCAAAAGCGCCCATTTGCGAATATGTCCAGAAATTGTCCGAGGGATAAAGCAGTTTGCCAATATTAAGCGCCTGTTCAGCTCTGCCGTGATTTCTTTTAATCTCGTATATAAAATCCGATGCATCCGACATTCCGAATACGAGATTAACATCATCCGTCTTCAGCTCCAATTCCAGCCTCTTTTTTAAATTGTCCAATTTTTCACGAATCAGGCCGATGTTTTGTTCTTCAGAAAAACCCTCTTCCCGCTTGAAAAGAAATAGACACTTGTCGTCATCAATTAAAGCCATTTTTAAATAATTAGGCTCAAATGTACCTCTTATACAATTCTTTAAAATATCCCTGTATCCCGCAAGGATTAAATTCTTGTTTGTTTGTTTCATTATTGCAACATACGACTTATTGTTTATACCCAGGTTCAGTTCATTGGCTGCTTTAATTATTTCTTCTTTGCCGCTAAGCTTTTCCTCCAGGATATTGTTTATAAACTTCTCAAAGTCAGTATCCGCTATGCTTTGTGCAACAAGAATCTGCTCATACATATCCTGAATCATCAGGAATCCTATTCGCAAGGCAAACTGGTCAAAATAGTCAATCAGACTTGTAGCCTCAATGACAACAAAATATGCCTTAATCTTGTTTTCAACCGTTATAGGCACTGTTATCCAGCTGAAAGGCTTTTCATATCTTTCATCGTAGAACCTGTATCTGGCCATCTTCAGATTGTCGCAGAGCATCTCCTTGCTGAAATTGAATGATGGATTCCAGAAATCCTCCATGGTCAAATTCCCGGATACCTCTTTGAATCGGTGTGAGCTGTATTGGGCCTTTTCTTTCGAGATATCATACAGCATCGCCGGAAATTTCATTTCATATTCGATAGCACTTAAAATTTTATCTATTTTTCTGACATGATATGATGAGTCAAGAAATTTGTGGGCCTTTATTTCGCCAATATTGAATTGCCGTATGTTCTTGTTCATAACCTTGACGTTTATTGCATTCATTATGTCCATCCATGAATCCCCGGATGGAATGCATATCAAGGGCACATCGCTTTTGTTGAACGCCTCCAAAATGTTGTCAGGGATTTCACTCAGGTATCTGCCTATTTTTATTCCAAAGCATGTGGCGTTTCTAAAATATTCGGTTTGTACATACTCCTCAAAAAGTCCCGGATTTTGCACAAAAATGTAACCGGCGCTGACTACAAATTCCCGCCCACGTGTCCAGCGATAGCCATCAGGAGCATCCAACACAGCAATCCCCTGTATTTGTTTGTTAAGTCCGCCATGTCCTGCAAGGACTTTGTACTCCTTGAAAAAGTCTGAATCGAGCATTTCTCTTACTGATATCCCCATATTCACACCAACCTTATAAGCTATTAGATGACTTGAAAAATATAAGGGACAGGGGACACTAGAACCGTCCCGCTGTCCCTTGTTTGCTTCTTCATTAGCTTTTTATCCTATAATGTTATTCCTTAAACATCCAAATTCCCTGGTCGGATATATCTTCCAGCCAGCTGCTTAAATGTCTTCCGTTTATGATTATGTCTCCTGCAATCTCTAAAAGCGGCATTAGCACGAAGGCCCTTTCTGTTATCCTTGGATGCGGCAGCGTGAGCTCTTCGTCGTCCATTTGAACATCATCATAAATTAGAATATCCAGATCTATTGTCCTTGGACCCCATCTTATAAGTCTCTTTCTGCCAAGCCCCAGCTCGATTTCCTGAAGCTTCTTTAGCAGCTCCTTTGGCGAAAGCTCGGTTTCTATCTTGATGCACATGTTCAGAAAGCTGTCCTGATCTTTAAGACCCCATGGCTCAGTTTCATATACAGCAGATTCGGCTGTCAGTGCTGTCGTCTCTAGCCCGGCTACCATGTCCACCGCCGCTTTAAGGTTTGAGAGGCGCTCGCCCATATTGCTGCCCAGCGAGATGCAGGCACTAGTCATTCCTGTTTCTCCTAATGGCGACCTGCATATAGTCGAATATTCCTTCAATAGGAGCCTGGGGCTTCTTGACTGCGACTTCAACTTCTTCCACCTTGTAAAAATCGTTTAGTATCTTGTCTGAAATCCTTTGTGCAAGCGCCTCTATAAGATCAAACCTTTCATTCTCGCATATATCTTTTACCCTTATATATACATCATGGTAGCTTACAGTCATTTCAAGGTTGTCGCTCTTGCCGGCCGCTTTCAAATCCATATGCAGAGTCACATCTACGATGAATTTCTGGCCTAGCCTCTTTTCCTCTGGCAACACGCCGTGGTAGCCGTAAAAAACCATCTCTTTAAGGAGTATCGAGTCCATTAAAAATCACCTCTCCATATTGCATCAGTAACCTTGGCGGCTCTATAGTTTTCCTTTACATCGTGCACGCGCACTATGTCCATGCCCTGCATTATGCCCATTACCGTCGTAGCCACCGTGCCCTCTACTCTTTCTTTGGGCGGCAAGTCAAGTATCTTGCCTATCATGGATTTTCTGGATGTGCCCAGCAGTACAGGATATCCAAGCGCTTTTATTTCAGAAAGCCTCTTCATTACATGCATGTTCTGCTCAGAGGTCTTGCCAAAGCCTATGCCCGGATCAAGTATTATCTTGCTTTCGTCCACGCCTGCGTCCACAGCTATCTGTATGCTTCTTTTCAGAAAGTCGTTTATGCTTTCTATTATGTCGCCTTTATATTCGGTACCATCCTGGTTGTGCATTACTACTGCGTAGGCGTCATGCTCGGCTATGGCCTTGGCAATCTCAGGCTCTCTTTGGAGTCCCCATATGTCATTTATTATGTGCGCTCCAAGCCTTAACGCTTCTCTGGCGACACCCGCCTTGTACGTGTCAATAGATATCGGCACGTTTATTTCTTTTACAAGCTCAGTAATCACGGGTCTTATTCTATCAATCTCTTCCTGGTCCGAGAGCAAAGTATAACCAGGTCTTGTAGACTCACCGCCCACATCTATTATGTCGGCTCCCTCGACTATCATTGCCTTCGCCCTCTCGACCGCCTCCTGGACGGAACCGTAGCTGCCGCCGTCAGAAAAGCTGTCGGGGGTGATGTTTAGTATTCCCATTATATATGTCTTCTTTGAAAATTCAAACACAGCCATCCCTCCCTTATTTTATGAGGCTCATTATCTCTGCTCTGGCGGCTGTATCGTTCTTGAATATGCCTCTTATTGCAGAAGTGACAGTTGTTGACCCAGGCTTTTTAACGCCTCTCATTGTCATGCACATGTGCTCGGCTTCTATCACTACTACAACTCCATACGGCTGAAGCTTTTCCATTATTATGTCAGCCACCGTCTGCGATATCCTCTCCTGGAGCTGAGGCCTTTTGGCAACTACGTCTACTACCCTGGCAAGCTTTGAAAGTCCTGTCAGCCTGCCTCCCTTTGGTATATAGGCAACATGAGCTTTGCCAAAGAAGGGCACAAAGTGGTGCTCGCATACCGAATGGAAAGGAATGTCTTTTACAAGAACTATCTCCTCATATTTTTCTTCCTCGAAATATACATCCAAATAGTCTCTTGGATCTTCATTAAGTCCTACAAATATCTCTTCATACATCCTGGCCACTCTGTCCGGGGTGTCTCTAAGCCCTTCTCTGTCAGGATCCTCTCCTATCGCCTCAATTATATCCCTAAACGCTCTTTTGATTTTTTCCTTATCCATGTAAAGCAGCCTCCATTCTTTTTTTCACTTTTAGTATTCTATATTCAACTCATCAGGCATACACACGTTGTGAAATACCTTCTCAGAGATTTTTTCCAAATTCTCAGTATCCATATCTTCTATGAATTCCTTTGCCATCAGGTATAGTGTTTCATCATTTTCTCGCAATGCATTTACTATATTCTTTTCCTTTGGGCACCATATGCCCCTTGATGTAAAATATGCCTTTAGCATTTTTGCAAGGCAGCTCACAGCATTTATATTCCGCTGCACGACGTCAGTCTCAGTTATTGTCCTTCGAATAAGCGCGTCAGTTTCATGCTTCATAAGGCATATGTCCTCATGCGTTGCTTTCTTCGGGCCCTTTTGATATCTTATCCTTGCATTTTTAATCAGCGTTTCTGCATATCCAGTGTCTAAAAGCACGCTTGCCCGCTCTGAAAGCTCATATATGAAAAAATATTCCCCGTCAGCTATGAGCCGTTTGGCCACCTCGAGCGGAAAATAGTTTATGTCTAACTCCACTCCATCGATTATTTTGATTCTTCTGGTCTGATTTGACCCCTCGTCAAGTATGACAAAAATATCTATGTCCTTGCCTTCGCCTTTTTGCAGATGCGGGTATGAACCCACAAGCATAATAGCTATCACATTGCCATTTATTTTGTTTATCTCTTTATTATATAGCTTCAAAATATTCATGCTTTCACCCACTATATTTCCAATCAACTGCGGCTGATAATTTCTTGAAAGTCTACCATCAGACTGTATTGTTTATATCGAAAGCCCTTATAATAATATACTGGACCATATACTAAGATTATCACAAAACAGGCCGTTTATAAACGGCCTGTCCATAGATTTGTTTTATACTGTTTTGACTTTGCATTATAAATATTATTTTGATTCTTAAAATATGAAACTTAAGGCTTTTCAGTTATTTGATATCTGTATATAAGCACGGCCTTGTCATCTTTTACCTTACATCCGCCCTTCATGAAATCAACCTTGTATCCAGACTCAAGTGCTATGCTTGAACCTGCAAGTTCTGCAAGAGTCTTGTCTACTGCTTCAGCTTCACTAGCGCTTATTTCTTCTTTCACTCCCCAAGCAACTGCCAGGACTGCGTTGATATCTCAGGTTGCGCAAGCGTTAGCTATCCTGTCTTTTATTGACTCATCTATGCTCACTTCCAGAGCTTTCTTAACGTCTCCGCCTTCAATTTTAAATGCCATTATAATGCCCTCCTTGATGATAGAATTTTTCTATAGCTGTGTGTATAAAAGAGGGGAAAACCTAGGTTTTCCCCAAATAGATTAAGAGGATGGTTCTATTACTTATTAAACTTGATATCCATATTAGAACAGACCTACTATTTCTCCGCTTTCAAGTACATCCATGTGGTTTGCAGCTGGAACCTTTGGAAGTCCAGGCATAGTCATTATGTCTCCAGTAAGCACAACTATGAAGCCTGCACCAGCTGATATTCTTGCATTGCTTACTGATACAGTGAAGCCCTTTGGAGCTCCTTTAAGGTTTGGATTGTCAGAGAATGAATACTGAGTCTTAGCTACGCATATTGGAAGATTTCCAAATCCAAGCTTCTCGAATTTATCAAGCTCTTTTGAAGCCTTAGCCGAGAACTCTACTCCGTCCGCTCTGTATATTTCTTTTGCTATTGTCTCTATCTTTTGCTTTAGAGGCATTTCTGCTGGATATAGCGGCTTGAATTTTGCTGCGCCTTTTTCAGCTACTTCAACTACCTTCTTAGCAAGCTCAACTCCGCCTTCTCCGCCTTTTGCCCATACTTCTGAAAGCACTACGTCTGCGCCTAGTTTTCTGCAGGCATCTTCAACGAACTTAAGCTCTTTTTCAGTGTCTGTAGGGAATGCGTTTATAGCAACTACTGCAGGCACTCCGAACTTGTGCACGTTTTCAATGTGTCTTTCAAGGTTTCCAAAGCCGTCCTCAAGAGCCTTCATGTTTTCAGCTCCAAGGTCTGCTTTAGCTACTCCGCCGTGGTTCTTAAGAGCTCTAACTGTAGCAACTATTACAGCTACGTCAGGCTTAAGATCTGCAAAACGGCACTTGATGTCGAAGAACTTCTCAGCTCCAAGGTCAGCACCAAAACCGGCTTCTGTAACTACGTAGTCAGCTATCTTAAGAGCTGTCTTAGTAGTCGTTACAGAGTTACAGCCGTGAGCTATGTTTGCAAATGGTCCGCCGTGTATTATAGCTGGAGTGTTTTCTAGAGTCTGTACAAGGTTTGGCTTAAGAGCATCCTTAAGAAGAAGTGCAAGAGCTCCTGTAGCGTTAAGCTGTCCAGCAGTAACAGGCTGATCGTCGCTTGTATAGCCTACTATCATTCTTGAAAGTCTGTCTTTAAGGTCTGAAAGGCTTGTAGCAAGACACATTATAGCCATTATCTCAGATGCAACAGTTATATCGAATCCGTCTTGTCTTGGGATTCCGTTGGCTGTGCCGCCAAGGCCTATAACTATGTCTCTAAGAGCTCTGTCATTCATGTCAAGAACCCTTTTCCAAGTTATCTTGTTTATGTCTATTCCAAGAGCGTTGCCCTGCTTTATGTGGTTGTCCATAAGAGCTGCAAGCAGGTTGTGAGCTGTAGTTATAGCGTGGATGTCTCCAGTGAAGTGAAGGTTTATGTCATCCATAGGAACTACCTGAGCGTATCCGCCTCCAGCTGCTCCTCCCTTAACACCAAAGCATGGTCCAAGTGATGGCTCTCTAAGAGCTGTTATAGTCTTTTTACCTATCTTGTTAAGACCCATGCTAAGACCTACGTTTGTAGTAGTCTTTCCTTCTCCTGCTGGAGTTGGGTTTATAGCTGTAACCAGAACTAGCTTTCCGTCCGGCTTGTCAGCAAGTCTCTTGTAAACGTCAAGAGATATCTTCGCCTTATACTTGCCGTAAAGTTCGATATCATCCTCACCTAGACCTATTTGTTTTGCAACTTCCATTATTGGAAGCATCTTGGCTTCCTGTGCTATTTGAACGTCAGTTTTCATCCTCTAACCTCCTGAATTTCTATTTTTTTTGATATACATCCATTTTAACACATGCCGGCAAATGGGCTTTGCCGGCATGTGTTTTTATAAGCTATTCTATTTTAGCCTTGATATTTTAGTATAAGGTCTTTAGCAGCCTTAACTTCATCAAGTCTCTTAACAAGAGTAGTCTGTGGTGCATTTTTGAGTATCTGAGGATCTTTCTTAGCCTCTTCAGCTATCTTTAGAAGCGCATCAATAAATTCATCAAGAGTTTCACGGCCTTCAGTCTCAGTAGGCTCAATCATTATAGCTTGATGCACTATGAGAGGGAAGTATACTGTTGGTGGATGGTAGCCATAGTCAAGAAGTCTCTTCGCAACATCAAGCGTAGTAACTTCAAGCTCGCTTCCTCTAAGTCCATCAAGCACGAATTCGTGTTTGCAAACCTGATCGTATGGAAGCTTGTACTCTCCCTTGAGCTTGTGCATCATGTAGTTGGCATTCAATACGGCAGCTTCGCTGACTTCCTTAAGTCCGCTTGCACCCATTGATTTTACATAAGCATATGCTCTTAGGCAAACACCGTAGTTGCCGTAGAAGTTTTTAATCTTACCCATAGAATTCGGTCTGTCATAGTCAAGAACGAACTTGTCGTCCTTCTTGGCTACTACTGGTACTGGAAGGAACTCAGCAAGATGAGCTTTAACTCCTATAGGACCAGCTCCTGGGCCTCCGCCACCATGAGGAGTAGAGAAAGTCTTATGCAGGTTGAAGTGCATAACATCAAATCCCATGTCTCCAGGTCTTGTCTTGCCCATTATGGCATTAAGGTTTGCTCCATCATAATAGCAAAGTCCGCCTGCCTCGTGTATAAGCTTAGTTATTTCTGTTATGTTTACCTCGAAGAGTCCAAGAGTACTTGGGTTTGTAAGCATGAAGCCTGCAACCTCGTCATTTAGAACGGACTTAAGGTTTTCGATGTCTACTCCGCCTTGAGAGTTAGACTCGATCTCTACTATTTCAAGACCAGCAACGTATGCACTTGCAGGGTTAGTTCCGTGGGCTGAGTCAGGAACTATTATCTTAGTTCTCTTTAGGTCGCCTCTTTTTTTGTGGTATTCCTTTATTGAAAGAAGACCAGCATACTCACCGTGAGCTCCCGCTGCCGGCTGAAGAGTAACCTCGTCCATACCGGAAATTTCTGCAAGGCTCTGAGCCAGGTTGTACATTACTTCAAGGGATCCTTGTACAGTCTCTTCAGGCTGGTAAGGGTGTACATTCACAAGTCCTGGAATTCTGCACATGTCTTCGTTTATCTTTGGATTGTATTTCATAGTACATGATCCAAGCGGATAGAATCCACCGTCAAGACCAAAGTTCTTTTGAGAAAGGTTTGTAAAGTGTCTTATTACATCCACTTCGCTAAGCTCAGGAAGCTTTGGCTCTTCACTGCTTAGGTATCCCGCAGGGATCACGCTTGCAGCATCAAGCTCTGGCACGTCGCATTTTGGAAGGCTGTATGCCTTTTTCCCTTCTTTAGAAACCTCAAATACAAGCTTATTGTAGTTCTTCATGTTAGCAATTCACCTCCATAACCTGAGCAAGGCAGTCTATCTCTTCTTTTGTTCTCTTCTCTGTCACGCAGAAAAGAAGTCCGTTTTTAGCCTCAGGATAGTCACACTCAAGCTCGTATCCTCCAAGTATGTTACTTTCAGCAAGCTTTGCATTTACATCTGCTGCAGCTACATCGCTTGTAAGAGCAAACTCCTTGAAGAAAGGCTTATTGTATAGAGGTTTGAATTTGCCTGATTCAGTAAGCTTCTTGTAAGCATACTGAGCCTTGTTCATGCACTGAAGCGCAACTTCTTTAAGTCCGCTTTTGCCCATTGTTGAAAGGTATATTGCAACTGTAAGAGTGCACAGACCTTGGTTCGAGCATATGTTGGATGTTGCCTTTTCTCTTCTTATGTGCTGCTCTCTAGCTTGAAGAGTAAGAACAAATCCTCTCTTGCCATCAGTATCTTCTGTCTGTCCAACTATTCTTCCAGGCATTTTTCTTGCCATTTTAGATTTAGTTGTAAGGAAGCCTATATATGGTCCGCCAAAGTTCAGTGCGCTACCAAAACATTGAGCATCTCCTACTACTATATCTGCTCCTATGTCTCCCGGTCTTTTTACGATTCCAAGAGATATCGGATCAACAACGTCAATAAGAAGAGCTTTCTTGTCATGAGCTACTCCTGCTATTGCCTCAACATCTTCAAACACTCCAAAGAAGTTTGGATTTTGAACTATTACGCCAGCAGTTTCATCTCCAACAGCCGCAGTCAGCTTGTCCATATCGGTTACGCCATCTGCAGTGTCAACTTCAATTACTTCTATATCATTTTGCTTAAGATATGTGTGAAGTATAAGTCTTGTCTCTGGTGCAACGGCCTTTGACACAACTACATTCTTGCACTTTTTCTTGTTTTGAACAGCCATAACCGCTGCTTCTACAGTAGCAGTTCCAACATCATACATAGATGCGTTGGCAACGTCCATACCAGTCAAATCGCAAAGCATTGTCTGGAATTCGAATATCATCTGAAGCGTACCCTGGCTTATCTCTGGCTGATAAGGAGTGTATGCAGTGAAGAATTCCTGACGGAGCAACATGTGATTTATAAGCGACGGAATGTAGTGATCATATGCACCTGCTCCTCTGAAGCAAACAAAGTCTGATTTGTTTTTATCAGCAAGCTCGTTCATATGCTTCACTAGCTCAAGCTCCGACATAGGCTCGCCAAGGTTAAGCTCTCTTCCCAGCTTAAGCTCAGCTGGTATGTCGCTGAAGAGGTCTTCTATAGACGAGACTCCTATGCTCTCGAGCATAGACTTCTTATCCGCCTCTGTATTTGGGATATACTTATGCATCTTAAGCCTCCTTGTTGCAGAAGTCTTCGTAAGCGCTAGCGTCCATTAGTTTTTCTAGTTCTGATGCGTCGCTCATTTCTATAGCTACAAGCCATTTTTCGTATGGAGCTTCGTTTATGCTCTCAGGAGCATCTTCAAGCTCGCTGTTAACTTCAACTATTTTTCCGCTTAGTGGAGCGTAAGCATCTGAAGCCGCCTTAACTGATTCTATAACGCCGTATGCATCTTCAACGCCAAATTCTTCTCCCACTTCTGGAAGCTCAACGTATACTATATCTCCTAGAGCGTGCTGTGCGTAGTCTGTAGCACCTACATATGCCTTGTTTCCGTCAACCTTAACCCAGTCATGGTGAGTTGTGTAATAAAGTCCTTGTACTATTTTGCTCATGATAAATTCCTCCTCAGAAATATAAATGTATTTTTTATTGGCATTTCATTTTTTATTTGTAACACCCGTTACTTTAGCACACTAATATGATACTATACGGGCGCTTAAATATCCACTATCCGACGAACAAAAAACTATTTTTTGTAGCTTTTGTTGTAGAATTTCTTAGCAACCACTTCTGCAGGCACTCTGTTCTTTCTTATTTGAATTTCAAGCTGTGTTCCCATTTCAGTGTATTCTGTATCTACTATAGCAAGAGCCACTACTTTGCCAGTGCTTGGAGATTGGTATCCAGTAGTTACAAAGCCCACTTTCTTGTCTCCTGAGTAAACTTCGCACTCATGTCTTGCTATACCTTTGCCTTTTAGCTCAAGTCCAACAAGCTTTCTCTTAAGACCTTCAGCCTTTTGCTTCTTAAGAGCTTCCTTGCCTATGAAGTCAGCCTCTTTGTCTAGCTTAACGAAGTATCCTAGTCCAGCTTCAAGTGGAGATATGTCTTCTCCTAGCTCGTTTCCGTATAGTGGAAGTGCAACTTCGAATCTTAGAGTATCTCTACATCCAAGTCCTGCTGGCTTGATTCCAAGATCTTTTCCTGCTTCCATAAGCTTTTCCCATACAGCTGAAACATCTTCGTTTGAAGTATATATCTCGAAGCCGTCTTCACCAGTGTAGCCTGTTCTAGATATAAGGCAGCTTGCTCCGCCTATGTTAACGTCCTTCTTGCAGTAGAAGAATTTAACCTGTGCAAGATCAGTATCTGTAAGCTTCTGAAGTATTTTCTCAGCGTTAGGTCCTTGAAGAGCTATTTCGGAAACCTCAGGAGATATATTCTTAAGACTTACATCAAAGCCTTTAGAATTCTCAACTATCCATGCATAGTCCTTGTCTACGTTAGCAGCGTTTATAACAAGCAGATAGTCTTCATTAGTGTATTTGTAAACAAGCAGGTCGTCTACAGTTCCTCCGTGAGGATAGCAGAACTGAGTGTATAGAACCTGGTTTGGCTCCAATACAGTTATATCATTAGGCACAAGATAATTTATGAATTTTTCAGCTTCCTTACCCTTAACTTCAACCTCACCCATGTGAGATACGTCGAACATACCAGCTGCAGTTCTAACAGCCTCGTGCTCAGCGTTTATTCCGCCGCCCTCGTATTGAGTAGGCAGAGCCCAACCACAGAATTCAATTATTTTGCCCCCGTATTTCACATGAAGATCGTAAAGGGCTGTCTTTTTAACATTTTCCATTAAAAATCCTCCTCCCAGAACAGCAGTCCTGTCTTAGTTTCGCTTTATGTATAACTAATCTGTTGATTATAAAGCAAGCAATTCATCAGTGGTGCATAGCCGCTCTCTCTTAAAATTACAACTGGTTTCTCTTCACTAGTACCTTTTCATTACCTCTATACCCATTCATTACGATTCAAACACTTGCAATCGCTCCCATAAATTACAAAATTATCGTATTATGGGTATAAAAAAAGAATACAATGACAAATTCGCATGAAAATACATACGCCACTATATTCTCTGTCTCTTTACCTGAGAGTTTACATGCAAATCTTTACACTTTGCACTTTCTCCTTCGGTGTCGCACGTTTAATGTGCGATCTCTTCAGAGCTCCATCGAGCAACGATATTTTCGCCTGAAAGATTCTATAAGGAATTGGCAATTCTCTTATATTGCCCCGTCGGCCATCCATGTTTATTTGAATAAGCATGAATATCTCTCGCTGCCTTCATTTGGTCCGTATTCTGATTTAAGGTTATAATATAATACATTAAACTTCATTTCAACCAAAGATATTAATTTAACTAAATTTTCTGAACCTTGCATTGCATTTCAAAAGGCAAGCGAAGCTCATGCCCAACCCGGCTTTTACTCTTTGTATCTTAATAATACACCGTTTCACTCTATCTCTTTGATTTCAGCTGATTGGAAATTGAGCTTGTTTGTGCTGGTTTTATCCTCATTGGCACTGAAATATTTACTTTTCAAACAGGATTTTTGTTAATATCATTTCAATCCAAGCTTGCCTTAGTATGCCATATATTTATAATGGGATGTCATTAATTTAATAATTGATTCATATACTCGTCAGCATTATTGCTTTTACAGCTTATGTTGCATCATTATTTTATGCAAATCAGTTTATTTGTCTCACTTATATTATATTGTATAGCTTATATGGTGTTTTTTCCATAGCAAAAATAAAAAAAGACAGAGCACATGGTATTCTATGCTCTGTCACTATACTCATTATTTAATTAAGCCGTCTGGCTCCCCTAAAGGCCCTGTAATAATGCCCGGAGCTCATGTCCGAAATCACAACCTTACCGTCATAGGAGGAGGCATGTATAAACTTGCCATCATTCATATATATTCCCGAGTGATTTACACTGCTGCTGCCTGCCGTGGCAAATACTACAATGTCCCCAGTTTGAACAGCTTCTCTCGAAACAGCACTGCCCAACTGACTCTGAGACTTTGAACTGTGCGGCAGCACTTTGCCAAACACTTCTTTATAAACATACTTTACAAATCCCGAGCAGTCAAATCTGTCAGGACCTTCAGCGCCTCTTGAATACTTTGCTCCAAGCTTTGCATTTGCAACAACCATTAGGCTTGATGATCTTGAACCACCTCTGCTAACAACCTGCGAACCGCTGTTTTGCAAGTATGTACTGCCGTTTGAACTTATGTATTCAGAATAAACCCAGCCTATACTTCCGTTTTCAAGCCTTGCTTTTGACCATTTGCCAGACTGCTCGATAATTTCAAGCTTCTGACCTGATACTACTTTTCCTATAACCTGCGAATTAATATCTGCGCCATTTCTTACATTTAAGCTGCTGACTTTGACATATGCATTTGGGACCTCTTGCGCAAACCCTGATGATATTCCCATATTAAGGAGCATCAGTATGAGCGATGCGCTCAGTAAGATTTTTTTAATCATATACCCTCCATGTAATGTTTTTGTCTTGTTATCTTTTCACGGATACAGCCTCACTTGTACAAGTATTTTTTATAAACATTTATTTATTAACATTATACGCATATGCCTCGTATATGTCAAATTTCGATTTCTGAAATCGCAATTTTTATTGCTGTGAAATGTGCATATTAACGCGCAAAGGCAACGACTTGCGCCTGCCTTTGCAGTTAATATGGAAATAGAGATAGTGCGGGCAGTGTGGGACTGCTAGCAAATTTATTAATACCCTTTAACAATAATATTGAAACTTTATCTTTGCGATTGTTTGATGTAAAATGAACTTATGTTCTGCTTATTCTGTTTTGAAATTTGGAATCCAGGTGGTATAAATGAAAAAGACTGCAATTATAACAGGGGCATCTAAAGGGATAGGCCGCTCCATAGCCGAAAACTTTGCCTGCAAAGGATACAATGTAATAATAAACTACAACAGCTCTTCCAGGGAAGCTCTCGAATTTGAAGCTCTCCTTAACGCTCAGGGCCTCTCTGGACTCGCATTCAAGGCTGACGTGAGCGTCAGATCCGAGGTTGATGCAATGGTGGATCTTTGTATCAGGGAGTTTGGTTCAGTCGATGTGCTTGTAAATAATGCCGGCATATCCGTTTCAAATCTTTTTACTGACATTACCGAAGCCGAATGGGACAGCGTCTTCGCGACAAATCTCAAGGGCGTTTTCAACTGCACGCAGAGTGCGCTAAGGTATATGCTTCCTGCTAAAAAAGGCAAAATAATAAACATATCTTCGATGTGGGGGCTTGTGGGCGGCTCGTGCGAGGTTCACTACTCCGCGGCAAAGGCAGGGGTCATAGGCTTTACAAAAGCACTAGCCAAGGAGCTTGGACCTTCCAATATACAAGTCAACTGCATAGCTCCAGGCGTAATACAAACTGACATGCTAAGCGATTACACAGACGAGGAGCTTGAGGTGCTTAGGTACGACACACCTCTCATGAGACTGGGCAAGCCTCACAACATAGCCGCCAGCGCGCTTTTCCTGGCTTCCGAGGACGCCGACTTTATAACGGGCCATGTGCTCAGCGTCAATGGTGGATACGTCGTGTAAGACTATTTCACAATTAGCAAAAAAACATAAAAGAAAAGAAAAACGTCCCAAATTAAGATTTCATATCCGTAATTTGGGACGTTTTTTAGTTTGCAATGCTTTTTATTTATAATCCGTTTTGCATCTCGCAGGCTCTTATTGTCTGCTTGCAAAGCACTGAAGTTGTAACCGAACCAACGCCGGCTGGCACTGGGGTTATCTTCTCGACAATTTCCGCAACCTCGTTGTAGTCAACGTCGCCGCAATATTTTCCAGGATTCTCAGGATCTTCGTTGATGCCCACATCGATTACAGTCTGGCCAGGCTTTACAAAATTGGCTTTAACCATCTTTGCTCTGCCGACTGCTGCGATCAGTATGTCTGCGTCCTTGCAAACCTCTGGAAGATTTTCTGTTCTTGAGTGGCATATTGTTACAGTGGCATTTTCTCCTAGCAGCAGCATAGCCAGCGGCTTGCCAACAACTAGAGATCTTCCAAGTACAACAGCTTTTTTGCCCGCTACAGGAATATTGAAGTGATGTAGAATATCCATAACTGCGGCTGGAGTGCAAGGAGCGAATCCCGTTTTGTCGCCTATGAAAACCTTTGCCTGGCTGCCTACAGTAAGGCAATCCACGTCCTTTTCTGTCGAGATCAGCTCTCTGATTTCAGGCTCCTTCAGATGCTTTGGCAGTGGACTAAACATAAGTATGCCGTTTACGTCTTTTCTGGCATTTACGTCTTTTACAGCGCTTTCAAAAGCTTCCTGAGTTATATCCTCTGGATACTCGAACACTTCAAAATCCATGCCTATAGATTCACATGTCTTCTTTGCTCCGCCTTCATAAAACAAATCGTCTGGTCTGGCCCCAACTCTTACAATCCCGAGCTTTGGAGTGATGTTTTTATCTTTTAACGCGGCAACCTTTGAAGAGAGCTCTTCCTTGATAGCAGCAGCAACCTCTTTACCCATTAACCTTTCTGCCATTTCAACAATTCCCCCTATGATATTTTTTCAATTACAGCCTCAAGAGTTTCATCTGCTATTTTGCAGCCTTCGGCTACCAGACGTTCCATTTCTTCTCTTGCCTTGCTTACAAATTCTTCGTCTTTTATAGTCTTCAGATTGATTACAACATTAAGCTTTCCAGCTATAAGAGCTGATTTCAGGAATACGACTCCACAGCCGACATCTGAAATGACAAGCAGGCTTCCTATTTCACCCATGCGCTTATGTACTTTTATGCCTTCATATGCCTTCCTCATTATCTCCATTGGCACAGAGCATGCATTTATTGACTCTTTTTCAAGTGTTTCGGCCTTTATTTTTTTCTGCTCGTCTGTTTCAGTTGGAAGTCCGTAAGCCTTAGAGAGCGGCTCGAATACTTCTGCATCCTTTTCTACCAGTGCCAAAAGCTCAGCTTGTATCTTCTCTCCCTGCGCCATCAGCTCTTTAACCTCGTCTTCAACATCGGCGTATTTCTTTTTGCCTACAGTGTAGTTTCCAACCATTGTAGATAGGGCCATCCCAACTGCTCCGCCATAAGCAGCCGCACCTCCGCCGCCAGGCACAGGTGCCTTTGATGCCAATGCTTCAACAAATTCTCTACAGTTCTTGTCCATCATTGCCATAAAACTACTCCCCTTTAGTAATTTATTTTTTGTTTATTTGTCTAAATTTTCTAAATCATCTGCCGTCTGTTAGGTGTATTATAACAATCGTTTTCATCAAGTTCAATTGTTCTTGAGATTTTTGCAATAAGTATTTCTTTAACAAAATAAAGAAGTCGACAATAATTTCTATTGAAAATGTTATTTATTTATCTAATTTATTTTTTTAATAAGGTTTGTTTAATCAGCCGCTAACTCCGCTTGAATTCTCGTATTAATTCCAGAAGCTCTTCAACATGCCCTTTCTTGGTCCTGTAATTTGAAAAGCATGCCCTTATGCAGTGCTTTCCGCCGAGCACTGCCGGAGAAAGAAAGAACTCTTCTTCAATGTATCTCAGGAAGCCTTCGTTCTCCTCCTGGCCTCCTTCAAAAGAAAAACACACAGCGCTTGTCATTGGATTGTTGAGCCTGCTCACCCCTTTTATATCCGCAAGTCCTTCATGGAAGGCCTTCGCAAGCTCAATGTTTTTTTCAATCGCAGCCGCTAGAGTCTGCGTGCCGTATATCTTGAATGCAAACCATATCTTTATCGCCCTTGACATTCTTGTCGACTGTATGCCGTAATTAACAAATTCCACCGGGGTCTTTGGGTTGTACTCATCCTGCCCCATCCTGTATGCGTTGTAAAGGTGCCTTCTATCCTTCAAAAGCACGCACCCGGCTTCGGGCGGTATGAAAAACCACTTGTGCGGGTCTACCGATATTGAGTCAGCCTCCTGAATGCCCCTTAGCAGCTCCTTGCCTTTTGTTGTTAGTATGGCTCCGCCCCCGTACGCTCCGTCCACATGCAGCCATAGCCCATATTTTTTTGCAATTTCCGAAAGCCTCTGGATGTCATCTACAGCGCCTGCAACAGAAGTGCCGGCCTGCGCTATTATGCAAAATGGCATGCAGCCGTTTTGCCGGTCTTTTATTATACTCTCCTCGAGTTCTTTTGGATCAATGCGGTACTGGGAATCCACGCCTATCTTTCTTAGCATTTTCTTCCCAAAGCCCAAAGCACCTATTGCCTTGTCTATCGAAGCATGCGCTTTTTTTGACGTGTAAAGAGCAAGAGGCTTCTCGAGGGAATGCATCCCGTTCTCGGTGACTCCCGGAAACATAGCCTCCCTGGCCGCCCCGAGCGCCGTGAGGGTGGAGACGCTTCCCCCGCTCACGAGTATGCCGCCTGCTCCCTCCGGAAAATCGAAAATACCCTTAATCCAGTTTATTATCATGTCCTCTATGACCGTTGCGGCAGGTCCGGCCTTGAACAGGAAAGGAGCCTGGCTAAGCCCAATATTGGCCATCTCTCCCAATATTCCAGCCTGTGAAGGGCTTGTTATTATCCACGAGAGAAACCTCGCGCTGCCCACCTTTGTCGAATTTGGTATAATCTTGTCTGCAAACTCCTCTATGACAGCTTCGGCATCTTTTCCCTGAATCGGCATTTCCTCAAACAACAGGTCTTCCATTTCTCTTCTTGAAGCCTTGGGCAGTACTCGGCCTGACGAAATTCCGCTTTGATATTTTTTAATCAGCTCCATTACGCTTTCAATATGGATATCCATTTTTTCGAGCTCAAGCATTGTATCGCCTCACTTTAGATTATTTGAAATACGGCTCTGCTATTATCATTTTCACAGGATCGCTGAACTTTTCAAGCCTGTCTTCACTTCTTTGATATATATATAATTTGTCTACTGAGCTTATGTCTATTTCAAATTGGACATCTTCGCCCCTTTTAACCTCTATTTCCTTTATGAGCCTGTCCTCCACATAGTTCTCATAAAACTTGAAGAGAACCTTCTCTGCATTTGTGTTGTTCTCCATCCTGATTGTGCCGCCGAATTTGGTGTGGTTCCCGCCAGGTTTTACGACAGCCGCATAGTTCACATAGCCGCCTTCATAGTCTCCAAAATCTCCGTAGTCCCTCCTGAAAATTATGCCGTAATCACTGCTATTGCCGCCTAGAGTCAAGAGTTCCTTGTCCGATGTGAACTCCGAGTAGAACCTGTCTTCATAGTCTGCTGCCGTTAACTGATAGGCATCTTTTTTTGCGCCAAGCTCAATGCTCTTTTGCTCCTCGTTCCAGTATATCTTTATTCCCAGCTTTTCAGAAACTGCTCGAATTGGCATGTAAGCCCTGCCTTCGTATATTATAGGAGCGAATTCTTCCCCCGCCTGTTCCCCATCAATGTAGACGTTTATCTGCTCATTTATATGGGCTGCTATTTCCTTTATTTCTCCTTCATATGCAAATGCTGCTCCTGATACTGCGGCAAGCGTAATTGCAGTAACAACGAATTTTTTCATAATTCTCCCCCCTTGCCTAGTCGATGGATATTTTTTTATTATACCCTTTATCTGTATCTACTCACGGCAAACTGTTTTCGAAGCTGGGGAAGTATATCTAATTTTTCGGGTTTTTCAATTGAAAATCCAGCGCCAGTTATTATATTATTAAGTTATGGCATTTTCATGAAACAAATATGTTCAAAGGGAGATTAGTCTAATGCGTGTAAGCGATTTGATATTTGCTCTTGATATAGGAACCAGGACCATAATAGGCCTGGTATGCAAACGTGAAGGGGAAGTGCTGAAAATAATAGCAAGCTCCGTGGCTGAACATGACGACAGAAACATGTATGACGGCCAGATACACAATATCGATGGGGTTGCGCGTGTTGTATCCAGGGTGAAGGCTTCGCTTGAGGAACAAACGGGATCCAGACTGGAGCGGGTCGCCGTAGCTGCTGCAGGAAGGTCGCTCAAGACATGCAGGGCAAAAGCCAAGCTCGACGTTGATTTTTTGAGCGAAATAGAGCAGCCTGTAGTAGAAAGCCTCGAACTCGAAGGCGTCCAAAACGCCCAGAATCTGCTGGAAGAAAATCTTACAGAAGGCGACTCCAAATATTACTGCGTAGGCCATACCGCCACAGCATACTATCTGGACGGCCTGTTTATAGAAAACCTTGTCGGGCACAGGGGCAACAGCATTGAGGTTGAAGTGCTGGCCACCTTCCTTCCCAACGTTGTAGTTGACAGCCTCTACAGCGTTATGGACAGGGTAGGCCTTGAGATAGAGAGCCTGACTCTCGAGCCTATAGCATCAATGAATGTGGCTATAAAAAAGAACATGCGACTTCTGAATCTTGCAATGGTCGACATAGGCGCCGGCACTTGCGATATTGCAATTACAAACCAGGGCACAATAACATCCTATGCGATGGTGTCAGGAGCAGGTGACAGCATAACAGAAGATATTGCGAAAAATTTTCTTCTGGATTTTGATACGGCAGAGTCTGTGAAAATCCAGCTCACAGCTCAAAGTGAAGTGAAATTCATGGATGTTGTCGGCATAGAGCAGACAATACCTTCAGCAGATATAATTTCCTGCATAGAGGATTCCATCAGGAGCATGGCGCATAAAATCGCTGACGAAATACTCTCTCACAACGGCAAAGCTCCGGGAGCGGTTTTCCTCGTGGGAGGAGGCAGCCAGATACCTTTGCTGGGCGATATGATTGCCGAGCACATGGGTATCCCAAAGGAGCGCGTCGTCATAAGGGACTCTTCAATAGCTGTTGAATTCATTGACATCCCAAAGAGTCTGCAGGGGCCCCAGTCTATAACTCCTCTTGGGATAGCTCTCAACCATTCATTGAATGCGCGCAAAAATTTCATAGAGGTCAATCTGAACGAAAGCACGGTAAGGCTTTTCAACTCAAAGCAGCTCAAGGTGTCTGACGCACTGCTGTCAGTGGGCTTTAAGCCAAGAAATCTCATACCTGAAAAGGGCGATGATATCTCGTATTTCATAGTTGGCGAGCAAAGGCTCCTAAAAGGGCTTCCGGGCGAACCCGCCCAGATTAGTATAAACGGCTCTCCTGCCAATCTTATGGACACCATCAGCGACGGCTGCGACATAACAATCGTGCCTGCCCGCAAGGGTAAATCCCCGGCTGTTTCAATTCTCGAGTGCCTTGAGCTCGAAGGCATAGCAGCAGAATCGCTTGAAGGCTATGAAGTCAGACTCAATGACAAGATTGCGGATTTGGATGCATCTGTGTCTGACGGCGATATTATTGACGTTATTCCGTCCGCGGCTTCCACCGATTCAGACGCCGATTTGCAGGCTGATTTGCAAATCGGCTTACAAGATGATTTGCAAGCTCTTGAAGTTGAAGAACCCATAGAAACTCCAAGTCCGGACGATATTGATGCCTCAAGACACTTAGAGTCTCCATACAGCGAACTTTTTCAAGGCACTCCGGGTAACCATCTGATGCTTACAGTAAACGGACAGGAGCTAGAAATAGCCCACGGCAAATCAACCTTCGTGCTTACTGACATATTTGAATATATAGACTTCGACATATCTAAGCCCAAGGGATTTTTAACGCTGCTCGTCAACGGCAATAGAGCTGAATTCATGCACGAGCTCAAAAATGGCGATTCAGTCGAAATAAGCTGGAAATAGAAATAAGTGCAGGATACCTGCACTTATCTTTTTGTCAAAAAGCTGTAAAAACTCTCACAGCTGCCGAGAGCGAACTCGTATATGACTGACGCCGGGAAAACGAACTCATCCCCAAGCGTCAGATATTCACTGTAGCAATTCAACAGCCTGCTGTCCGCATCTATCCTTTCGTGAGGATAGTAATTTGCCACAATGAGCTGACCTGTATTTGTAATGAAATATATGGAAGCTATGTCGTTGCTTATTAGATACTCCGGACTTTTTACATGCGAATTATCCTGTCTGAACTCGGTAAGCATTGTTCCATTTTCAAAAGAGCTCTTAAGACAGTGGCTCATGTCATACAAAAATGTCTTCTCGAATTCCTCTGGGAAATCTATCTGGTATATGCCTATGTACTCTTCCCTTCTTATTTCGTCAAATGCTTCAGCCGCATCCAGGCTTGCCACCTCTCCTATTGTTATTGCCCCTATCATGTACCTGTTTTCAACTAGCTTCATAGACATTCCAAGTGTGCACCTGGTGTACTCGCCGCCCTCCTCGTATATCAGCCTTGATACGTAACCGGAGCCGCGCTTGCTGGCTTTTTTGACACTGTTTTTAAGGAGTGAAGCGTTTGCACTTGTTATGTACATTCCGGATATGTCCTTGTTGTCGCCGAAATAACCTATTGCCTCTTTATCCATTGCAACAAAACGCATCACCATATAGTTTATGAATTCAACCGGTGTCTCAATTTCCTTGCACAGCTTGAAAAAAAGCTCCTGTGCATCCACATCCGCCGGCTGCATATTCAGTATGAATTCAAAATCTCTCCTGTTTTCAGGCAATGGCTTTCCATAGCTTTCATTTCTTTTTGCATAGTCCTTTATTAACGTCACAGCTTCGGCAAACGCAAGTTTTATCCTTTCAGCGCCAAGTCCGCCCATTAGCCTTTCAGTTTCCGAATGCAGCTTTCTTGAGTCGCCATTTTTTATCCCCACATAATCTGCTATGCCCAGGCCCTCTGCATCAAGCAGAAAAAACTGATCAAGCCTTCCATCGGGCAATTCCCATGCCACCCTCAGCCCTACACTTCCCATAAGTCTGGAGTTTGTGGCTACCGCTGATAAAAATTCCATAAACACACCTTCTTTATTTAATTCTACATCCTATTATTCTACAACAAAAGCAACACTTTTAACACCATTGCCAAGCCATTTTCCATTTTAAAGATTAATAATTACAGTTTTGTTGTATAATAGCTAAAAGACTCTGCAAATATATAACAAAAGGCGGTGTGAACATATGGGCAATATTGCTGCTTTCTTTGACATAGACGGTACATTGCACAGGGATTCGCTCATGATTGAGCACTTCAAAAAACTGGTGAAGTTCGAGGTCATACCGGAAAAGCACTGGACTGACAAGCTTAAGTATACATATGACAAATGGCTCACCAGAAGAGGTGAATATGATTCCTACCTGCTAGAGGCCGCTCAAATTTATGTAAACTCACTCAAAGGTGTAAGACGCGAAATAATAGACTACACAAGCGAAAAGATTGTTGAGGTCAAGTTCGAAAAAGTGTACAGATACACGCGAACCATGATAAAAAAACACGTTGATATGGGGCACACAGTAATATTCATTTCAGGCAGTCCGGATTTTCTTGTTGAAAAAATGTCAAAAATGTATAATGCCACTGACTATATAGGCACAAAATATATTTTCAAGGACAGTGTTTTCACCGGAGAAATAGTCCCCATGTGGGAATCAAAGGACAAGATAGTGGCCATAAAGGAATTCATCAAAAAATACGACATAGACATATCCCAAAGCTACGCGTATGGGGATACGAACGGCGACATATCTATGCTCAAAAAAGTCAAATATCCGGTGGCCATAAACCCCACTCACGAGCTTATAAAAAAATAAAAGGTGAGAAAACCCTCTCCAAGAAAATACAGATTGTCGTTGAACGTAAGGATGTAATATACAGCCTTGATTCAAATGTTAACCTTATAGAAGTGTAGCTTAGTATTCTATGCCTCTTCTTGCTCCTATACCCTTGTCAAGCGGATGCTTTACCTTCTGCATCTGCGTGACAAGGTCAGCCTTCTCTATGAGCTCCTCCGGCGCTCCTCTGCCTGTCAATACGACCTCCATGCCCTCTGGCTTGTTTCCCAGAAGCCTGATCAGGCTGTCGAGCTTTACGAGCCCGTTCGAGAGAGCTCCGAGTATTTCGTCAAGTATGAGAATATCGCACTTTTTATCAGCCATGACTCTTTCTGCAAATTCAAGCGCTGCCTTTGTTTCAGCTTCCACTCTGCTCCTGCCGGCTTCATCAAGATTCCAGTAAAAGCCCTCTTGAGTCTGGAACCTGAATACGTCAAAGCCGTCTATTTTTTTGATGATTTCAAGCTCTCCAGAATCCGATGTCTTAAGAAACTGCACCATTATTACCCTGCAACCTCTTCCGCACGCCCTTATTCCCTGCCCTATAGCTGCCGTTGTCTTGCCCTTCCCATCACCTGTGTATATCTGAATAAGCCCTTTGCCTTCCATGCTTCATCTCCTATACATTTATTTAGTCTTTATATTCATCTTGGAATTCTTAATCATATTATCTAATAATCTACCATAATTTCCGATTTTTAAGAACTCTCTATTTAAGCATGGCTTCAATCGGGTATTATAATGCATGTGTAATAAAGCCTATCTGTGTTAATATGTTGGTATTCACAATTGCAGTCAAACTAAAAAAATCGAGGTGATTCCATGTTATCAGGGAAAAAATTACTTATACTTCTATTGGCTTTTGCGGCCGCCATATTCTCAGCATGCGGTCAGGATGAAAGCGTGAAATCCCAAAAGCCTGTCATTGCAGTTTCAATCCCTCCCCAGGAGGAGTTTATAAGAGCCATAGCTGGAGACAGCGTGGCCATAGTTACAATAATACCTCCAGGCAGCAGCCCCGAGACATACCAGCCTTCGCCAAAGCAGATGCAGCTTTTCAGCAGCGCATCCATCTATTTTGCGATGGGAGTGCCTGCAGAGGAGGCCAACATACTTCCAAAGGCAAGGGAGCTTAACCCGGACGCAAAAGTAGTAAGGCTTGATGATGAGGTCAAGAAGATATACCCTGAGCTCAAAATATCCGGACATGCGCATGAGGATGGAGAGGAAATCCATGAAGAGGGTGAGGCTCTCAGCCGTGATCCCCACATATGGATGTCTCCCAAAAGGGTCATAGTAATGCTAGATGTCATGGCGAGCGAGCTTTCAATGCTCTACCCTGAAAACAGTGATTTATACTCAAGCAATGCAAAATCATACAAAAAAAAGCTTATTCAGCTTGACGCGTCAATTAAAAGCGAGCTTTCTATCGCCAAGCAAAAGGAGTTCATAATCTACCACCCTTCTTTGGGATATTTTGCAAACGACTACGGCCTTACAATGATAGCCGTAGAGAGCGAGGGCAAGGACGCGACAGCAAGGCAGCTGCAGTACATAGTAGACCTGGCAAAGGAGCGCGGCATAAAAGTAATATTCCATCAAGCTGAAATAGCTAGCGCCCAGTCGAGAACACTCGCTGATGAGATAGGTGGCAAGGTCGTAGAAATAACTCCGCTTTCTGCCGACTACATAAAGAACATGGAAAAGATAGCCGCAACTTTCAAGGAGGTCCTTGAGTAGATGGATGATTACATAATAGAGCTCAAAAATATAAGCATGTCTTATTCGGGAGTCTGTGCACTCGATTCTGTAAATCTGAATGTAAGGCGCGGAGAATTCCTGGGCATAATAGGCCCCAACGGAGGCGGCAAGAGTACTCTTTTGAAAATAATATGCGGCCTTATAAAACCCTCTGGAGGCCAGATTACCATAAACAGCTCTATGCCTGTAGGATACGTACCTCAGTTTTCAAGTTTTAGCAGGACATTCCCAATAAGCGTGCTTGATGTAACGCTCACCGGCACCCTTCCTGGAAAACTTTCTCCTTTCCACCGGTTCAGCAGTGAGGATATTTCAAATGCCAGAAAAAATTTAGCTCTCATGGGCATAGGCGAGCTTGAAAAAAGGCAAATCGGAAAGCTCTCCGGCGGCCAGCTTCAGAAGGTGCTGCTGGCACGCGCCCTGTCCGCAAACCCTGACATACTTCTTCTTGACGAGCCCACGGCCAGCATAGACTCGACCTCCAGGACCGACATATATGCGCTTTTAAAGGAACTTAGCAAGAGCAGGACCATAATCATAGTAAGCCATGACATAGGAGCCGTATCATCCTATGTCGATACTATAGCGTGCCTCAACAGGAAGCTCTTCTATCACGGCGACGAGCAGACCCCTCTGACCGACAGTCTTGAGAGAGTTTACGGATGCCATATTGACCTTATCGCTCACGGAGTGCCCCACAGGGTTCTCAATCCCCACATAGACTACGAGGAGGATAAAAATGACTAGCGCTCTCCAGTATAATTTCATACAGAACGCCATAATCGGCGCGTTGCTCGCGAGCATAGTCTGCGGGATAATAGGAACCATAATAATAGAAAAACGCCTTGTGATGCTCAGCGGCGGCATAGCTCACGCGTCCTTCGGAGGCATAGGGCTCGGGTATTTTCTGGGGGTGGAGCCCATAATAACAGGACTGCTGTTTGCGATTGCCTCGGCGCTTTGCATATCGGGCATAAAAAGAAACACCACCTCCGACTCGGACGCACTCATAGGGATGTTTTGGTCTGTAGGCATGGCCATAGGAATACTGTTTATAGCCATAACGCCCGGCTACCCTCCCGACATGACATCATACCTTTTCGGCGATATACTCACGATTTCGCGCTCCAACATACTACTTGCGCTGGGCATGGACGTATTCATATTGCTTTCTGTTGCCGCTTTTTTCAACCACTGGAAGGCCTATCTCTTCGATGAGGAATTTTCAAGCGTACTTGGCATAGACACACGCTTCCTGGAATACTTTCTCTCAGTACTAGTCGGTATGTCTGTAGTCATACTGATAAAGGTCGTCGGGATAGTGCTTGTAATAGCTCTGCTTACAATCCCGCCAGCAACAGCTTCGCTCTTTAGCCGGAACCTGCTTGGCATAATGAAGCTTTCAATAATCATAGGTTCTGCAAACTGCATGCTGGGCCTTCTCATATCGTATGTGTTCAACATCCCTTCGGGCGCAACGATAATACTCGTATCGAGCGGGGTTTACTTTATCAGTGTAGGTGCCAGGCATGAACGTTAGAACTTATGTGAACTGTATCATTGAAATCATATGAAAAAAGGAGTATCGCAAAGCTACTGACGTAGCTGGCGACACTCCTTTTTAACGTAAACTCCTGTTTTATCCGTGACTTCTAAATTTAACCCTTTAGTTTCTTACAGGAAGTATGAAACTCCTGATTTGAATATATCCTGCTCCTTGTTTCCAGGGATGTTCTTGCATATATCTTTTCCAACCCTCTCAGAGTGAGCCATTTTTCCAAAGACTCTACCGTCAGGGCTTGTTATTCCCTCTATAGAGTGAACAGAGCCGTTAGGGTTGAATGCTATGTCGTACGTTGGATTTCCGTCGAAGTCAACATACTGCGTTGCCACCTGTCCGTTTTCAAACAGGCTCTTAACAGTCTCTTCGTTTGCAAAGAATCTTCCCTCTCCGTGCGAAACAGGTATTGTGTGCATGCTTCCCGGCTCTATATTTGCAAGCCACGGAGACTTGTTTGACACAACCTTTGTCATTATAAGTTTTGAAACGTGTCTGCCTATCTTGTTGTATGTCAGCGTAGGAGCGCTTGCATCAACGTCCCTTATCTCGCCGTAAGGAAGAAGGCCAAGCTTTATAAGCGCCTGGAAGCCGTTGCATATTCCAAGCACAAGACCGTCTCTTTGCGTAAGCAGCTCCATAACAGCTTCCTTCACGTAAGGATTCTTGAATACAGTAGCTATGAATTTACCAGAACCTTCAGGCTCGTCTCCGGCGCTGAAGCCTCCAGGTATCATTACTATCTGAGAATTCTTAATGTGGTTTACCATTTCTTCTATTGAAGCTTCTATCTGGGCTGGAGTAAGGTTTTTAAGCACCATTATCTCCGCCTGGGCTCCCGCCTTATTAAATGCCCTTGCTGAGTCGTACTCACAGTTTGTTCCAGGGAATGCAGGTATGAAAACTCTTGGCTTTGCTATCTTGACAGGCGACTTTATTGAAGACTCTGCCTTGAATACCGACTGCACAGGAGTTCCTTCAATATTGCCAGCGCGTGTTGGGAATATCTCCTCAAGCGGCGCTTCCCAAAGCTTGTAGAGGTTTCCCATGTCGAGTGACACTCCAGCCACCTTTATGGCAGCCTCTGCCGTTGTCTTTCCTATAGTCTTGCAGCCTGCAAGCTCGCCCATTCCAGCGCCTGCTTCAAGCTCGAGGATTATCGAGCCGTATCCCGGCGCGAACAGCTCCGCATTGTCAAGCTTCTCAAGCTCTATTCCTATCCTGTTTCCAAAGCCCATCTTTGTCACGGCTTCTGCCGCTCCGCCAAGGCCTATTGCGTATGACGAGAGCACCTTGCCGCTTTCAATCAGAGCATGTATGCTTTCATAGCCTTTTGTAAGGGCTTCAAAGTCAAATGTCAAATCTTCCTTTACAGGAGCCTTGTATATTACAACCTGGCTTCCCGCCTTTTTGAATTCAGATGACACTGTGCTTCCTGAATTCATAACGCCCACTGCGAAGGATATTAGAGTCGGAGGCACGTCAAGCTCGTTGAAGCTTCCCGACATACTGTCTTTTCCGCCTATAGCCGGAGCTCCAAAGCCCTTTTGAGCCATGTATGCGCCAAGCAATGCACTGAAAGGTTTGCCCCATCTTTGAGGCTCTTTTCTTAGCTTTTCAAAATATTCCTGGAGCGAAAGCCTTACCCTTTTGTGGTCAACTCCTGCTGCCACAAGCTTGGCAACCGACTCCACAACAGCGTACATAGCTCCGTGGAAAGGACTCCATTTTCCTATCTTGGGATTGTAGCCAAAGCTCATTGCAGTTGCAGTGCTTGTCTCGGCTCCGAGTACAGGCAGCTTGGCAACCATAACCTGTGCAGGCGTATCCTGATATTTTCCTCCATAAGGCATAAGAACGCTTCCAACGCCTATTGTGCCGTCAAACATCTCGCCCATTCCCTTTTGAGAGCAGATGTTAAGATCAGACATCATGCTTTTCCATTTCTTTTCTATGTCAACAGCAGAAATTTCTTTTTCCACAGCTGCAAAATAGCTCTCTTCCTGTGGAGCCGTAACCTGCACGCTAGTCTTTTGTCTTATACCGTTAGTGTCGAGGAAATCCCTTGAAAGATCGACTATGCTTTTGCCTCTCCAGTTCATTCTCAGCCTTCTGTCTCCAGTTACTGTGGCCACTATTGTAGCCTCCAGGTTCTCCTCGGCAGACATGCTTATGAATTTCTCGGCATCGTCTTTCGAAACCACGACAGCCATTCTCTCCTGAGACTCTGATATTGCAAGCTCAGTGCCGTCTAGTCCCTCGTATTTCTTTGGAACCATGTCAAGGTCTATGTCAAGTCCGTCAGTCAATTCGCCTATTGCAACCGATACTCCGCCTGCGCCAAAGTCGTTGCATCTTTTTATCATCTTTGCAACCTGTGGGTTCCTGAAGAGTCTTTGTATCTTTCTCTCTGTAGGTGCATTCCCCTTTTGAACCTCAGCGCCGCAGCTTGTAAGCGACTCCTCTGTATGCTCCTTGGACGAGCCTGTTGCTCCTCCGCAGCCGTCCCTTCCAGTTCTTCCGCCGACAAGTATTACTATGTCTGAAGGCTCAGGATTGCCTCTGAGCACATTGTCCTTAGGCGCTGCAGCTATAACTGCTCCTACCTCCATCCTCTTTGCCACGAAATCTTCGTCATACAGCTCTGAGACCATGCCGGTTGCAAGACCTATCTGGTTTCCGTAAGAGCTGTAGCCTCTGGCAGCCTCTGTAGTTATTTTCCTTTGAGCAAGCTTGCCCGGAAGAGTCTTTTCTATAGGAGTCCTTGGATCCGCACTTCCCGTAACCCTCATTGCCTGGTACACATAAGATCTTCCTGAAAGCGGGTCTCTTATGGCTCCGCCAAGACATGTGGCCGCTCCGCCGAAAGGTTCTATTTCAGTAGGGTGGTTGTGGGTCTCGTTTTTGAACATCACAAGCCATTTCTCCGGCTTTCCGTCTACATCGGCCTCTACCTCTATGCTGCATGCGTTGATCTCCTTAGAAACCTCAAGATCGTCAAGCATGCCGTTTTTTCTCATCTCTTTCATGCCCAGCGTGGCTATATCCATAAGGCATATTGCCGACTTTTCAGGAGACACATCGGCCATTGACTCCTTAAGGCTCTCGTATGCAGCCTTTACTGGCTCTGTATATTTTCCATCGTCTATCTGTACATTTTCAATCTGCGTATCGAATGTTGTGTGTCTGCAGTGGTCCGACCAGTATGTGTCTATTACCCTTATTTCAGTTATAGACGGCTCTCTTTTTTCAGTGTCCCTGAAATATCCCTGGCAGAACTCAAGATCTTCGAAATTCATGGCCAGCCCGTATTCTTCCATGAAGCCCCTTAGGCCCTGCTCGTCAAGAGCGTTGAAGCCGTCGAGCACCTTCACGTCGGCAGGCACCTCGTATTTCATTTCAAGCGACAGCGGCTTTCCAAGCTCCGCCTCTCTTGAGTCTATTGGATTTATGCAGTATGCCTTTATTTTTGCAAAATCAGTTTCGCTTATGTCGCCGCTCAGCGCGTACACCTTCGCAGCCCTGACCTGAGGATTTGAGTCCTTCGAAAGTATCTGTATGCACTGCGCCGCAGAATCGGCTCTCTGATCATATTGTCCAGGAAGGTATTCAACTGCAAAGACCCTGTCTCCTTCTGAAACAGCTGCAACCTCATCGTATACATAGTCTACAGGTGGCTCGGCAAAAATTGTGTATTTTGAACCCTCATACACCTCGTCAGATATGCCCGATATGTCATATCTGTTAAGCAGCCTTATCCCCTCTATGCTCCCTATTCCAAGGCTTTCCTTTATATCCGAAAGAAGCGCCTGAGCCTGAACATCAAACCCGGCTTTTTTCTCGACAAATATCCTTCTAACTCTTTCGCTCATTTTTCAATACTCCTTTGTAATAAGTATTTTACCAAGATAACTGCTATCTTTGAATAAGCTTTCCTATGTCTTTCCTGTACTGTGCTCCTTCGAAGCTTATCTTGGCTACATTGGCATAAGCCTTGCCTGACGCCTCTTCCATAGTAGCGCCCTTTGCCATTACTCCAAGGACCCTTCCGCCGTCTGTCACTACATCGCCGCCAAACAGCTTTGTTCCGGCGTGGAATACCACAACATCAGGGTCGACGCTTTCAAGGCCGTCTATCTTCCTGCCCTTTTCGTAGTCTCCAGGGTAGCCGCCTGATGCCATTACAACGCATATTGTCCTCTCGTCGCTCCACAGGATCTCCTGGTCTGCGAGCTTTTCATCTATCACGCTTTCGAATATGTCCACAAGGTCAGTCTTTAGCCTTGGAAGCACAGACTGAGTCTCAGGATCGCCGAATCTTACATTGAACTCGAGCACCTTTGGTCCTTCTGATGTTATCATAAGGCCTATGAAAAGCACGCCCTTGAATTTGAGGCCCTCTTTTTTGAAGCCCGCCATAATAGGGTCTAGAATCTCCTTTTCGATTCTGCCTTCAAGCTCGCTGTTGAATATAAGGCTTGGAGAGTATGTTCCCATGCCGCCGGTGTTGGGCCCCATATCCTCGTCGAATATCCTCTTGTAATCCTGGGCGCTCTCCATTGGAACTATAGTATTGCCGTCCACAAAGCACAGCATCGAAGCCTCTATGCCCGTCATGAACTCCTCAAATACAACCTTGCTTCCAGATTCCCCGAAAACCTTGTTGACCATTATGTCTTCAAGGTTTTTTATGGCATCTTCCAGCTCATATTCTATGAGCACGCCCTTGCCTGCAGCAAGTCCGTCAGCCTTTATAACTATAGGGAATCCCAATTTGTCTATATTTGAAACAGCTTCCTTAAAGTCGGTATATTCCGCATACATTGCAGTCGGGATGTTGTTTCTTATCATGAAATCCTTGGAAAACGCCTTGCTGCCTTCGAGCATTGCACACTGCCTGTTTGGCCCGAATATCCTCTGACCCTCGCTTTCGAAAAGATCGACTATGCCAAGCACAAGCGGCACCTCAGGTCCCACTACAGTCAGACCTATGTCGTTTTTCTTTGCAAAATCCAAAAGTGCGTCGATGTTGTCAGCGCTTATGTCCACATTCTCTGCTATAGCTGCCGTTCCGGCATTCCCCGGAGCGCAGTATATCTTGTCTACTCTCTGGCTCTTAGACAATGTCCATACTATTGCATGCTCTCTTCCGCCGTTACCGATTACCAAGACTTTCATAACTTATCCCCCTTAATGCTTGAAGTGTCTTATTCCTGTAAATACCATAGCTATTCCAAGCTCGTCGCACGCCTTTATGGAATCCTCGTCATTTACCGAGCCACCCGGCTGGACCATTGCCTTAACACCGCTCTTAGCTGCAAATTTTACGCAGTCGTCAAATGGGAAGAATGCGTCTGAAGCCAGCACGCTGCCTTCAAGACTCTTGCCCTCGTTGTTTGCCACTGCGTTCTCAAGCGCCCATATCCTTGATGTCTGTCCAGGTCCAAGCGCAAGAGTAGTCTTGTCCTTTACTATTGCTATTGCGTTTGATTTCATGTGCTTTACAATCTTCATTCCAAACATCATGTCATCCATTTGCGCCTTTGAAGGCTCTGCCTTTGTTACCGTCTGTATCTTTTCCAAAAGTACCTGGTCCTTGTCCTGCACAAGCAGCTTGCCGTCAAGATACTTCATGTCGTAGCCTCTTGTCTTTGGCGTAAGGCTCTTTAGCTTCAGTATTCTCAGGTTCTTCTTCTTGGTTAGTATCTCAAGTGCCTCTGGAGTGAAATCGTACGCAGCTATTATTTCAAGGAATATCTCGCTTAATACCTGCGCCGTATTGCCGTCCACAACAGAGTTTATCCCTACTATTCCACCGAATATCGAAACCTTGTCGGCTTCGTATGTCTTTTTAAATGATTCGAAAGCGTCAGCTCCAACTGCTGCCGAGCATGGATTTGCATGCTTTATGGCAACAGATGCAACCCCTTCCTCCCCTTCGAATTCAGCAAGTATCTCAAGCGCCGCATTGAGGTCGTTTATATTGTTGAACGAAAGCTGTTTTCCGTGGAGCTGCTCGAAATCCAGCTTTGTGTTTTGTATGTAGCTTTCCTTGTACAGCCCCGCAGCCTGGTGTGGGTTTTCTCCATATCTTAGCTCGTCTTCCTTCTCGAATGACATGTTGAAGTATCTTGGATACCTGTCTCCAACAACATCCATGAAGTAGTTTGAAATTATCGAGTCATAATGGCCTGTAAGAGAGTATGCCTTGTATGAAAGCATCAGCCTGTCTTCCTGGCTTAGTCCGCCGCCTTTTAGCTTTTCTACTATTCCATCATAGTCCGAAGGATCTGTTACAACTATTACGTCTTTGTAGTTCTTGGCTGCTGACCTTATCATGCTCGGGCCGCCTATGTCTATATTCTCTATCATCTCTTCCATTGGCGCTCCGGATCTGAGGCAGCCTTCGAAGTTGTACAGGTTTACTACAACCATATCTATTGATTTGATGCTCAGCTTTTCCACAGTATCAACATGCTCCTGCACATCTCTTCTGTAGAGTATTCCTCCGTGCACTAACGGGTTTAGCGTCTTAACCCTGCCGTCTAGTATTTCCGGAAAGCCTGTAAGCTCATCTATTGTAATTGCGTCTACTCCGGCTTCTCTGAGTATCCTGTGTGTATTTCCAGTGGAAATTATATCGAATCCAAGCTCTACAAGGCTTTTTCCAAACTCAACTATGCCACTCTTGTCAGTTACGCTAATAAGCGCTCTTTTATTTGCCATCTGTATATACTCTCCTTCCGTCTATCCTGAGTCTTTTGCTGCAGTAAAGATCTATAGCTTCCACAAGAAGCTTGTGCTCTATTTCGAGAACACGCTTTTGGAGCGAGACAGCATCGTCGCTGTCAAGCACCGGCACAGCCCCTTGCCTTATTATAGGACCCGCGTCAGCCTCTTCGTTTACAAAGTGGACTGTTGCCCCGCTTATTTTCACTCCGTACTCTATGGCCTTCTCGTGGACTATAAGGCCGTAGTAGCCCTTGCCGCAAAACGAGGGAATTAGCGAAGGGTGAACGTTGATTATCCTGTTTTCGTACCTTCCTATGAACTCAGGGCTGAGTATCTTGAGGTAGCCCGCAAGCACTATGAGGTCTATCCCTTCGCTTTCAAGAAGCTCAAGTACTTTTGCTTCGTTATTTTCAAATACGGCCTTTATACCTTCATTCCTGGCTCTCTCAAGGCCGTATGCGTCCTTGTTGTTTGAAATTACAAGCTTAACGGTTCCGCTCCCGATGGCTCCGTTCTTGCAGGCGTCTATTACCGCCTGCAGATTTGTGCCAGAGCCTGAAACCAATACAGCAATATTTACCATAGCACAACGCCCTCGTCGCCTTTTGCTATCTCTCCGATTTTAAACGCCTTTTCGCCGCATGCCATTGCTTTCTCTATAACCTTGTTCGCTATTTCCTTATCTACAACCATGACAAGCCCTATGCCCATGTTGAAGCTTCTGTAGAGCTCTCTTTCCTCTACCATGTCAAGCTCTTTTATGACGCTGAATATGTCGGCTGCCTCCCATGAATCCTTTTTAATGCTGGCCGACATACCTTTTGGCAATACTCTTGGAACGTTCTCGATTAGCCCGCCGCCTGTTATGTGAGCTATTGCCTTTAGCTCGCAATCAGCCATAAGCTCTCTTACAAGCTTTACATATATCTTTGTAGGCCTGAGCAGCATGTCTCCAAGTGTGCAGTCATAGCCTTCCATTGGCCTTTCAAGGCTCCATCCGAGCTTGTCAAGGAAGAGCTTTCGAACAAGCGAATAACCGTTGCTGTGCACTCCGCTTGATGCTATACCTATTATGGCATCGCCCTCTTTTACATTTTCACCTGTTATGAGCTTTTCCTTGTCGCATATTCCTACCGAAAAGCCTGCAAGGTCGTATTCGTCTTCGCTGTACATGCCCGGCATCTCCGCTGTTTCTCCGCCTACAAGTGCGCATTCGGCCTGCTTACAGCCTTCTGCTATTCCAAACACTATGTCCCTGGCTTTCTGCGAGTCAAGCTTTCCAACTGCTATATAGTCAAGGAAAAACAGAGGCATTGCTCCCTGGCATATTAGGTCGTTCACGCACATGGCAACAAGGTCTATTCCAACCGTGTCATGCTTGTCCATAAGCTGTGCTATTTTAAGCTTTGTTCCCACGCCGTCAGTAGACGAAAGAAGTACAGGCTCCTTCATGCCCATGAAGCTTTTGAGGCTGTAAAGCCCGCTGAAGCTCCCGAGGTCTCCCAGCACGTTTGAGTTATATGTCGACCTTACCTTTTCCTTAATAAGTTCAACAGTCTTGTTGCCTTCATCTATGTTTACTCCCGATTGGCTGTAGCTTATCTTTTCGCTCATTTTTCTCCTCCAGGATTATATATTCTGCATAATTCTATTTAATTTAATGCACTCTATTTTTCTTCGAGTCTTTGAAGAACCTTTTTATAGCCTTCCATTACATTGCCCAGGTCTCTTCTGAATCTGTCCTTGTCCATCTTCTCATTTGTCTCTATATCCCAAAGTCTGCATGTGTCAGGCGAAATCTCGTCTGCCAGTATTACTTTGCCGTCATATCTTCCGAATTCAAGCTTGAAATCGACAAGTTTGAGACCCGCCTTCTTGAAAAACTCCTTGAGAAGTGTGTTTATCTTCATTGTCTGCTCTCTTATTTGAGCTATCTCTTCTCTTGTAGCCAGACCTATTGCCACTGCGTGGTCATCGTTTATAAGAGGGTCGCCGAGCGCATCGTTTTTGTAGCACAGCTCGAATATAGGCTCCTGGAATACTATGCCTTCTTCAATGCCCAGCCTTTTGCTCATTGAGCCTGCCGATATGTTTCTGACTATTACTTCAAGCTGCACTATTTCAACTGCCTTTACAAGCATCTCTCTTTCAGAAAGCTTCTTTATGAAGTGGCTTTCAACGCCTTCCTTGGCAAGCAGTTCGAATAGTATTGAAGATATGCTGTTGTTTAGTATGCCCTTTTCAGCAAGCGTATCCTTTTTAACACCGTTGAATGCCGTAGCATCATCCTTGAAGTATACTACATACTCTCCAGCCGCATCAGTTTTATATACTTTCTTTGCCTTTCCCTCATAAAGCATTTCTTTATTCATGAAAGTACCTCCATTGTATTTGTAATTTTTATTTATGTTTGTTTATAGCAAAGCCAAAAAGCCGGATTTAACAACTAATCCAGCCATGACGCCGTTTTCATTTCTACTTGCCAATGGCCTTGTCGTCCTCAAGCACCTTTTCTGCCATTTGCTGTCTATGTTCCTTTAGTTTTGTCTTGAGTTCAGGATATTTAAGAGACATTATTTGAAGCGCCAGTATGGCGGAATTGAGTCCGCCGTCTATTGCAACAGTTGCAACAGGTATGCCCTGGGGCATTTGAACTATCGAAAGAAGTGAATCGAGTCCGTCCATTGTTGACGATTTTATAGGAAGTCCTATTACAGGAATGAGGGTGTGTGCCGCTATAACCCCAGGAAGATGGGCAGCCTTGCCGGCCGCTGCTATTATAACATCATAACCTTGTGAATCTATCTTTTCTATATGCTCAAAAAGCTCCTTTGGCGTTCTGTGTGCCGAAAGCACCCTGACGCTCGTGCTTACTCCCATGCCTTCTAATAGCTTTATAGCATCCTCAAGCTTCGGATAGTCCGACTTTGAACCCATAATAACAGTAACCTTCATAAAAGCACCTCCGTTAATATACTCGTATCTTTATCTCATGTACCTGCTTACTTTGAATATATCCCTATTTGATGATATCAAACCTATAATCACCCGAACCTTAAGTTATTTTCAATCCGGATAATACGTGTGTCTGCTGCAATAATTGTATATAAAAAGCCCCGTTGGTTAACTGGGGCATTTATTCACTTTTAAAGGACAAAATACATACTACATATTCTTGAAATTAAAAGCTGGAATATCGATTCATCTATGGCCTGTAAAAAAAGAGCTTCGCCCGATATAAGCAAAACTCCGTTAAAAGCATATAGAAGTTCCGCTCATAGTAGGAATTTTACGGATTTCCTGTAGAGACTCCCGGACCATATTACCGGGAATATATGAGCAAATATAATTTGCTGTATTCATTTTTCGTTTACAAATATATTGTAAATCAATACAAATAACAATGTCAATAATAAAGTGTATTTTTATATGTTTGCAAAGGCTGCACATTCGCCATTGACACGAATATTGCCCTCCAAACATTCTTTTATATTTCGCATATTTCTCTGCGCGTAAAAAAACCGCCGGTTTATCGCCGGCGGCCGTCTTTTTATAATTTGTTCTTTACTCCCACTCTATTGTTCCAGGAGGCTTTGAAGTTATGTCGTAAACCACTCTGTTGACATGCTCCACTTCATTTACTATTCTTGTAGATATTCTTTCAAGTACCTCATATGGCATCTTGTACCAGTCAACAGTCATTCCATCGCTGCTTGCTACCGCTCTTAGTCCCACAAGATGCGAATATGTCCTCTCGTCTCCCATTACACCTACAGTCATTACATCAGGAAGCACTGCGAAAGCCTGCCATATTTCTCTGTAAAGCCCTGCCTTCTTAAGCTCTTCCATATATATAGCGTCAGCTTCTCTTAGTATGTCGCATTTTTCCTTTGTAACCTCTCCTATTACCCTGATTCCAAGACCAGGTCCCGGGAATGGATGTCTGAACACTAGGTCTTCAGCTATTCCAAGCTCAAGGCCCAGCAACCTAACCTCGTCCTTGAAAAGCTCTCTAAGAGGCTCTACTATTTCAAAATCCACATCTTCAGGAAGTCCTCCCACGTTGTGGTGTGATTTTATAACTGAAGCTCCGCTTTCTCCCGAGCCGCTTTCTATTACGTCAGGATATATTGTTCCCTGAACAAGGAAGTCCATTTTGCCAAGCTTGTGAGACTCCTCTTCAAATACTCTTATGAACTCTTCGCCTATTATCTTTCTCTTTGCTTCAGGCTCTGCAACTCCTGCAAGCTTGGAAAGGAATCTCTCCTGGGCGTTGACTCTTATAAGGTGCATATGGAAGTGCTCTTTGAATATGCTCTCAACCTGGTCTCCCTCGTCCTTTCTAAGAAGGCCGTGGTCAACGAATATGCATGTAAGGTTGTCGCCTATAGCCTTGTGCACAAGAACTGCTGCAACAGAAGAGTCGACTCCGCCGCTTAGTGCGCAAAGCACCTTCTTGTCACCAACCGCAGCTTTTATCTCCTTAACCTTCTCATCTACGAACGAACCCATAGTCCAAGTGCCTTTAAGTCCGCACACTTCGTAAAGGAAGTTTCTTATTATTTTGAAACCTTCCTCAGTGTGTTCAACCTCCGGGTGGAACTGCACAGCATAAAGCTTTTGCTCCACGTTTTCCATGGCAGCTACCGGGCAGTCTGCTGTCGATGCAGAGCAGGTGAATCCTGCAGGAGCCTTTTCTATATAGTCTGTATGCGACATCCAGCAAACGCTGTCTGATTTCATTCCCTTGAAGAGTTTTGAATCTTCATACTTTATCTTAGTCTTTCCGTATTCTCTCTTGTCAGCCCTTGTAACATTGCCTTCAAGAGTGTGCGCCATAAGCTGGGCTCCATAGCATATTCCAAGCACAGGAATTCCAAGTGTGAAAAGCTCCTTGTTTACCATAGGCGCATTTTCACCATATACGCTTGAAGGTCCGCCAGTGAATATTATTCCGCTAGGATTTTTTTCTTTGATTTTCTCGAGTGGATAGTTAAAAGGTATTATCTCGCAGTAAACATTGGCCTCTCTTACCCTTCTGGCGATAAGCTGGTTGTACTGCCCTCCGAAGTCAACTACTAAAACAAGCTCTCTGTTCATTATTATACCTCTCCTTGTACGCTATAGTTTGGCGCTTCATTAGTTATCGTTATATCGTGAGCGTGGCTCTCTTTAAGGCCGGCTCCTGTAATTCTTACAAACTGAGACTTCTGCTGTAGATCTTCTATTGTTCTTGCACCGCAGTATCCCATTCCTGATCTTAAGCCTCCAACAAGCTGGAATACCATGTCGGCCACCGAGCCTTTCGAAGGCACCATTCCCTCGACACCTTCAGGCACTAGCTTTTTGGTGTCTTCCTGGAAGTATCTGTCCTTAGAGCCCTGCTTCATAGCCTCTACAGATCCCATGCCTCTGTAAGCCTTGAAAGCTCTTCCCTTGAAGAGTATAGTCTCTCCCGGGCTTTCCTCTGTTCCGGCAAACATAGAGCCCATCATGACCATGTCGGCTCCTGCAGCAAGAGCCTTTACAACGTCTCCTGAATACTTTATTCCGCCGTCCGCAATCACAGGTACTCCGTGCTTCTTGGCAACCTCGCTGCAATCCATTATAGCCGTCACCTGTGGAACTCCAACACCAGCAACAACCCTGGTAGTACAAATGGAACCCGGTCCTATGCCTATCTTTATACAGTCCGCTCCTGCAGCTATCAGATCCTCTGTTGCCTGAGCAGTAGCCACATTGCCCGCGATAACCTGAACCTGAGGGAATTTGGCTTTTATGGCTTTCACGCTGTCTATAACGCCCTGTGAGTGTCCGTGAGCGCTGTCTAACACTAGTATATCCACGTTTGCTTTGACAAGCATTTCAACCCTCTCGAGCATGTCGCCAGTGATGCCTACAGCAGCTCCACATACAAGTCTTCCTCTTTCATCTACCGCGGATTTTGGGAACTTGATTTTCTTTTCGATGTCTTTTATTGTTATAAGCCCCTTAAGCGTGTAGTTTTCATCTACTATAGGCAGCTTCTCTATCTTGCTTCTTCTTAGTATGCTCTGCGCTTCCTCCATAGTTGTGCCTTCCTTGCCCACTATGAGGTTTTCCTTTGTCATCACTTCGTCTATCTTCTTTGAAAAATCTTCCTCGAATCTTATGTCTCTGTTTGTTATTATACCTATCAGGCGCTTGTTTTCATCTACTATAGGAACACCTGATATCCTATATCTTCCCATGAGCTCGTCCGCATCGGCTATTGTGTGTTCCTTGCTTAGGTAAAACGGATCTATTATAACGCCATTCTCACTTCTTTTTACCTTGTCTACTTCAAGGCATTGCTCCTCGATGCTCATGTTCTTGTGTATTATGCCTATTCCGCCTTCTCTTGCTATAGCTATTGCCATTTTAGACTCTGTAACAGTATCCATGCCCGCACTCATTATCGGCACATTCAGCTTTATTTTCTTTGTAATATGCGTTGAAATGTCGACTTCCTTTGGCAAAACCGTAGACTTTTGTGGAATCAATAGAACGTCATCAAATGTTAAGGCTTCCTTTAAAATCTTCTCCATTTTTTACCTCCGATTTGAATTTATAAATATATCCTTTATAGCATTATAACAAAAAAACCGGATAACAAACCCGAAAGCAGAATAATTATCTTATATTCATATCCGGCTATTCACTGTATGACGACAGACATAATCAGCCTTATTGCCGAATTTATACGAGTGATTATCCGTTTAATATTCAGTTTTTATTTAAAAAATAATATCAGAATAACTAACCTGTGTCAACACGCGAATGGGTTTTTTAAAAAAACAGCCGCCAATGGCGACTGTTCGTAAAATCTGTATTTACTTATGCTAGTACTTTACCAAGGAAGTCCTTTGTCCTTGGATGCTGCGGATTTGCAAACACTTCTCTTGGCTTGCCATCTTCTAGTATCTTGCCCTCATCCATGAAAAGAAGCCTGTCTCCGACTTCTTTTGCAAAGCCCATTTCGTGAGTTACAACTACCATTGTCATTCCTTCGGCAGCAAGCTCCTTCATAACATCAAGCACCTCGCCCACCATCTCAGGATCGAGCGCAGATGTCGGCTCGTCAAAGAGCATCACATCAGGAGCCATGGCAAGAGCCCTTGCTATGGCTATTCTTTGCTTTTGACCTCCTGAAAGCTGCGCCGGATAGCTTGATGCCTTGTCTGCAAGCCCAACCCTGTTGAGCAGCTTCATCGCAACCTCATCAGCATCCTGCCTGCTGAGATTCTTGAGCTTCATGGGTGCGAGCGTTATATTCTCAAGCACTGTCATGTGAGGGAACAGGTTGAACTGCTGGAACACCATCCCCATCTTTTGCCTTAGCTTGTTTATGTCGTTTTTCTTGTCGGTTATAGAAAACCCTTCGAAAATTATCTCGCCGTCGCTTGGCATCTCGAGCAGGTTGAGGCATCTTAGGAATGTAGATTTGCCCGAGCCCGAAGGCCCTATTACAACTACAACCTCTCCCTTTTGTATCTCGATATCAATGCCTTTGAGCACATGCAGTTTTCCGAATTTTTTGTGCAAGTCTTTTACATTAATCACTAGTTTTCAGCCTCCTTTCAACAACTCCAAGCGCCTTGGAAAGCGTGAACGTCATCATGAAGTACATTATCGCAGCTACTATCAGCGGCTCGAAAGGCTGGAATATGTTGCCCCTTACAGTGTCTGCGTTGTACATAAGGTCATGTATGCCTATTATCGAAACTATTGCCGACTCTTTTATTATTACAATGAATTCATTTCCAAGAGCAGGAAGTATATTCCTGAACGCCTGCGGTATTATTATATACCTCATGGTCATGGCATAAGTAAACCCAAGCGACCTTGACGCCTCCATCTGACCCTTGTCCACAGCCTGTATGCCTGCACGTATTATCTCGGCTACATATGCGCCGCTGTTAAGCGAAAGGCATACTACGCCGGCCATGAAGTCCGGAAAGCTGCTTCCAAAAGCCGGAATGTCAGGGAAGTTTATTCCTATCAGAGGGAGCCCATAATATATTATATACAGCTGAACAAGCATAGGCGTGCCTCTTAGAAATTCTATGTAAGCTGCTGCTATTCCTCTTAACAGTTTGTTGCTCGAAAGCTTGAGCAGTGCAAAAAACACTCCCAGCGCCACTCCAAAAAACACGGAAAATACTGCGAGGAGTACAGTTATCTTAGCTCCCGATACAAAAAACATGTAATAGTCTTTCAAAAAACTAAAATCCACCTTTACAGTCCTCCTAAAAAATACATAGATTTGGGCAAATACATATATGTATTTGCCCATTTAATATTATTCTTCTTCCATCAATTTGTTTGCATCTGCAACGAATTCGTCTATCTTGCCCTGATCTGTTAGCGATTTGAGTATTTCGTTAGTTTTTGCCACCAAATCCTCATTTCCCTTTTTAACTGCTACTGCAAAGCCTGTGTCTTCAGGCGAAAGCTCTATTTCTGTAAGCATTAGCTCCGGATTTGCAGCCACGTAAGCCTTTGCAACGGGTTTTTCCATTACTACAGCTTCCACTTTTTTGTTTTTAAGCTCAAGCACAACGTCTGTGACCCTGCCAAGTCCCTTTATCTCAGACTCTGCCATGTGCTGCTGCGCCATAGCTTCCATTGTAGTTCCCTTTTGAACGGCAACCTTCTTGCCCTTTAGATCATCCAATGTCTTTATAAGGTCAGCACTTTCAGTCCTGACTACAACGCTTTGAACCTCTCTGTAGTATATCTGAGAAAAATCGACAGCCTTTTTCCTGTCCTCCGTTGGATTCATTCCCGCTATTACTATGTCGACCTTTCCGGTGCTAAGCGCAGCCAAAAGTCCGTCAAACTTCATATCCTTTATTTCAAGCTCCACGCCAAGCTCCTTCGCCATGGCTTTTGCTATTTCAATATCAAAGCCCACTATTTCATCCTTGCCGTTTATTTCTTTGTGGAATTCAAATGGCGGATAGTCAGCACTTGTTCCAAGCACAAGCTTTCCGCTTTCCTTTATCTGCTCGAGCTTGCCCGCGTCGCTCGAAGCGCCGTCCTTCTTGCCACATGCAGTAAGTGCAAATACCAATGAAATCGAAACCACCAATGCCAATATTCTTTTGATATTTCTCATAACAATACCTCCATTCATAGATTAGAATTTTTTGTAAAAACTGGATTCGCATTAAAAAAGCCCTCGCCCGCTAGAAAACAATAAATCTAAGAGACGAAAGCTCGAAGTCCATATCACTACTCGATTAAAATTATACAGTATCGTTTTTTTAGTGTCAATCCAAAAAAATTATGAAAGGGCCGTTTAACCCTCTATCCCAAACATTACTCATACGCCTTTTTTTAACGTTTTTCAAAGCTGTTTTCGCTAGTGTATTTTATTTGTAATTCTTTATAATTATTTTTATGTTTTGTGTTTAATTGCAGAGTTGGCGGATATATATATACTACCAACTAAAAGTTAATATTCAATAATAAACGCTGCAAAGGAAATTGCTTTATATTATCCCTTAAGTAGTTTGAAACCCAAAAGTCCTTATAATAATCCTTACAATTGCTTATCTTAGAGAATGAAAAATATTACTCCAGCCTGAACAGGCCTATTAGAGAATATAGTCTCTAAGTTCACAAATAAAAGCTTGCAGGATACAATTTAAAGGATGGCTTCAAAAGGCTAAGGAACATGATATGTAAGGTGACCCTTTAAAAGCAGTATTATTGAAGAAAAAACGACTAGTTGGATCAGATAGATTTCAGTAATGGAGTTTATCAATTGAAAGGAGGCAGATTCCCATAAATCAGGAATTTGTCCAAGAGCAAAGAGGCCTCATTCTTTAACCTCAGTATAAAAAAACTGGATTAAAGAAAAAGAGGCCTCTTTGCATGTGCATTTAAATATTGATTTTTATCTATTGAGCTTTATCCTGCGAAAGCCTTCTTTGGAAAGCTTCAAGATTGAATTTTCTCTTGAAAACTATTGACGCGGCCACAAGCAGCAGAAGCACGCACACCGCAACGAGAAACTGAGGCGACTGAATGTCCATTGCCTTGTCGCCTAGATTCGTAAACACAAATACCCCCGGAACTATTCCCAGCACCGTAGCCAGCAAATAATCACGGAATTTCATGTTCGTAAGCCCCGCCCCGAAGCTTATTAGATTGAAGGGTATTATTGGAATAAGCCTCATTACGAGTATCAGCTTGAAGCCGTGCCTTGCGGCCCCTTCGTCGAAGCTTTTGAGCCTGCCCCTTGTAAGCTTCATTACAAAATCTCTTCCAAGCAGCCTTGATATATAAAATGCGGTGGTTGCGCCTATGAGAGCGCCGAGCATCGTATAAAGCGTTCCAAGCCCCATGCCGAAAGCCATGCCGCCGGCTATTGCTATTATGGCTCCCGATGGAATCACAGAAAACATAATCATATATATCATGGGGCCTAACATGCCGCATGAATCTACATACCCTTTTATGCCCTCAGGGGTGCACTGCTTCACCATGCCTGTGCGATGAAAATACATCATTGCAGCAGCCGTCGCCGCAATAAGAGCTATAGACAGCATCAGCTTTTTATTTTTGTCCATACGTCCTCGCTCCTTTTCTATATGAAGCCCCTTAGCAAACCGTTCATAAAATCTATATCCAGATAAGACTTTATTTTTTCAAAAGTATCCATATTCTTGATGCTCTTGTCCGGATTCATGTATTCGAGATATGCAAAAGCGCACCACGAAAGCGCCCTCAGGTACAGATACGGCGTATACAGCTGCACCCGTTCCCTTATATCCTTGTCTTTACATTCCAAGCCGCTAGTATAGCTTTTGAAGAACTTCTCTTTTTCATGCTCGGAGAGAATGTGACTAGTCTTCCAAAGGGTTGTGGTCGGAGCCAGGAACTGGGTTATGTCCTGGCACGGATCGCTTATCACCGGCTTTTCCCAGTCGATAAGATATTGGCGCTTGTCGTTTATTATGAAATTCCCCGAGTTAACCTCAGTATTGTTTATGGCGTTCCACGGACTTTGAGTGAAATAGCCTTCCCTGCATGCATTTTTTTCAGCCCAGTCCATAAAATCCGCAAAGAATTTCTTGAGCTTGCAGTCTATAACGGTCGATTCCATGAAATCCTTAAGGAGCCTTCGGGCTTCGCTGACCCTGTCAGAAAATATGGTTTTTTCAAATATGAAATTCGAAGCATCCATCCGCTCTATGTCCATGGAGTGTATCCTTGAGAATATGCCGGCCGCCTTTTCCATATCCCTGCCGTAGTCAAGCGGGGCGCCTTCCAGGAACTCCATCACCAAAATCCCATAATCGATATACTGCTTGGAGCCGTCAACGAAATAAGGCCTTGGCGTAACGCCGCTTGGATAGAGCCTTAGTAATGCTTCGTATTCGTATTCTATCTGGTTGTCGAGCTCAAGCTGGCTTCCCGTGTTAACCCTGAGGACGTATTTTTTCGAAGCCCCCTCGAGAGTGAAATTTATATTGTACTCGCCCTGAGCCAAAAAACTGACTTTGGCGTTTTTACACATGCCAAGCTGCTCACATAGGCCTTTTGCCTTTACATAATCATATATTTTATTTTTCAGCGTATCTTTTAGCATAATCACCACTCCAGCGGGTTATGAGAAATTCCACGGTGTTTTGCGGAAATACTTCACAATGATTTACTCCCTCTGTTGCAAACGTCATGAAACACTCCAGATCATTCCTGGTGTCAATATCCCTGTACTTGGCTGCAAGACCTGTCTCCAGGCCAAGCTTGTTTGCTATGTCGAGTGTTCCTTCAAGCACCGACTTGTTTCCCCACTTGAGAGAGTCATCAAATATCCGGGCATGAAGACTTTTCATCCCCACCAGGTAGTAGCCGCCGTCCAGAGTTGGTCCCAGGACCACGTCGTTTGCGTCGAGCCGTGAAAACGCATCGTCTATATCGCAAGGCTGCAGTCCCGGTATGTCCGAGCCTATCAGCATCACCTTCGAATATCCTCTTAGCAAGACTTCAGCTACAGCATTGTTCATTCTCTCGCCGAGTTTTTCCCCCTTTTGGGGCAGGAACTCAACTCCTCTTGGCACAATAGCTTTAAGTATGTCAAGATCTCCTTCGGTCGTATGCGAAACATATATGTCCACATCATCAAGCAGCTCAAGCGCTGCAAAAACATCCTTAAGAAAGCATTCATGCAGTGCTGCGCACTCCTCCGGCGAAAGGATCTCCATTAGCCTTGTCTTTGTCTTACCCGGAACAGGTATTCTTGTCATAAGTATTAATGCCTTCATTATCTTACCTTCCTATATGAGCTGCTTAATTTTTCAGGGGATGTCCCCAGCATGTAAAGCAACTTTATCTTGTGCATAAACAGCAGAGTCCTCAGAGCACCGCCGTTTTTAAACCTTCTCCCGGATGTTCCTATCTGAGCATTAAGCAGCTTCATTTTGCCTTCATTTTTGAGTGTCCGGCCCAGCTCCCAATCCTCCATTAGGGGGATGTCGGGATAACCTCCTATGCGTTCAAAAATTTCGCGCCTTACGAATATACCCTGATCTCCAAAATAAAGACCCATATGCCTTGCCCTCATGTTTGACGAACAGGCTATGAATCTCATTAGCGGCGTGTCATAATCGTGAAAAAACATCGAAAATCCTCCGCCTGCAAAGCCTTCTTCTACTGTAGCCTTTATATGGCAAAGGCTGCTCCTGTCCACACTCGAATCGGAGTGCACAAACCAAAGTATATCTCCCTTGGCTATGCCGGCGCCTTTGTTCATCTGTCTGGCCCTGCCGCTGACTCCTCCTGTGAGCCTTGAATGCTGCGAGGCGATTTTTGCGGTGCTGTCTGTGCTCCCGCCATCGGCGACAATGATTTCCTTTTCGCCTTCAAGGGCTTTGAGCTCCAGGAGCAGCCTTTCTATTGTCTTTTCTTCATTTAATACAGGAACTATTATAGATATCACTTAATCACCTTAATCGGGTTTTGATTTTAAATATGAGTTTGGACTATGCTGTTTGATCTATTTTAGTATATACGTGCCCGCTCGCCGCGACAAATACTATTTGCCCCCAAACGCATCATATAAATATTTTCTATAGCCTTTAAGCTGACTATTAATTTATTCTATATTTTCCGTACATTAAAATTGCCACCGCGGATGATATTCCTTTCCGCGGTGGCAATTCAATTACAATATTTCAGTTTTTCACTTCACTAACCTTGTAAAGAGCCCTTTACATCATCGGCATTCCGCCGCCCATTCCGCCAGGCATTGAAGGCTCGTTTTCTTCCTTGATGTCAACTACTGCAGCTTCTGTAGTAAGGAATACCGCTGCAACTGATGCAGCGTTCTGAAGAGCAGATCTTGTAACCTTAGTAGGATCCACTATTCCAGCCTCTACCATGTTTACGTATTTTTCCCTAAGTGCGTCGAAGCCTATTTCAGGTTCAGAATGCTTAACCTTCTCAACTATTACAGCTCCTTCAAGACCTGCATTTATAGCTATTTGCTTTAGCGGCTCTTCAAGAGCCTTCTTTATTATCTTAACACCTGTTTGAACTTCTCCCTCTGTTTCATCTACAAGCTTGTCAAGTGCCGGAATAGCGCTTACAAGAGCAGTTCCTCCTCCTGCTACTATTCCCTCTTCCACTGCAGCTCTAGTAGCGTTGAGGGCGTCCTCTATTCTTAGCTTTCTCTCTTTAAGCTCTGATTCTGTGGCAGCTCCAACCTCTATAACCGCAACTCCGCCAGCAAGCTTGGCAAGCCTTTCCTGAAGCTTCTCCCTGTCGAAATCTGAAGTTGTTGTTTCAATTTGTCTTTTTATCTGGGCAATCCTGTCTTGTATGTCAGACTCTGTTCCCGCTCCGTTTACTACTGTAGTTTCTTCCTTAGTAACCTTTACAGTCTCGGCTCTTCCAAGCATGTCCATTGTAGCCTCTTTAAGCTCAAGGCCAACTTCCTCAGATATGACTTTTCCGCCTGTAAGTATAGCTATGTCTTCCAGCATGGCTTTTCTTCTGTCTCCAAAACCAGGAGCTTTGACAGCTACAACCTCGAAGGTTCCTCTCAGCTTATTTACAACTAGAGTCGCAAGCGCCTCTCCGTCAACGTCCTCTGCTATTATAAGCAGTCTCTTGCCTTGCTGAACTATCTGCTCAAGCACTGGAAGTATTTCCTGTATGTTGGAAATCTTCTTGTCAGTTATGAGGATGTAAGCGTCGCTTATTACAGCTTCCATCTTCTCCACATCTGTAACCATGTAAGGCGAGAGGTATCCTCTGTCAAAGAGCATTCCTTCAACAACCTTAAGGTCGGTCATCATCGACTTTGACTCTTCTACAGTTATTACACCGTCCTTGCCCACCTTGTCCATTGCATCGGCAATAAGCGCGCCAATTTCCTCGTCTCCTGCAGATATAGCCGCAACCTGAGCGATCTCTTCCTTGTTTTGTATAGGTCTTGAAACCTTCTTTATCTCGTCAACAACAGTGTCTACTGCCTTTGAAATACCTTTTCTTATTATTATAGGGTTCGCGCCGGCTGCGACGTTTTTAAGTCCTTCTCTTATTATTGCCTGAGCAAGCACTGTAGCAGTAGTAGTTCCGTCCCCTGCAACATCGTTAGTCTTAGTCGCAACTTCCTTTACAAGCTGAGCTCCCATGTTCTCATAAGCGTCTGCAAACTCAATCTCCTTGGCTATTGTAACACCGTCATTAGTTATAAGCGGAGAACCGAATTTCTTGTCTAGTATTACGTTTCTTCCCTTTGGTCCAAGAGTCACCTTTACTGTATCTGCAAGCTTGTTTACTCCAGCTTCTAGTCCTTTTCTTGCGCTTTCAGCGAACTTTATTTCTTTTGCCATTACTGTTAACCTCCTATAGTTTATGTTGATATATTATTTACTATTCAACTACTGCAAGTATGTCGCTTTGTCTTAATATTGTAAATTCTTCCCCGTCAATCTTCACTTCTGTGCCTGCATACTTGGAGAATATTACCTTGTCTCCCTTTGCAAGCTCCATCTTGATCTCCTTGCCGTCTACTACTCCGCCTGGTCCGACTTCTACTACCTCGGCCATCTGCGGCTGCTCCTTTGCGCTTCCTGGAAGCACTATTCCGCTTTTAGTCTTTTCCTCAGCTTCAAGTCTTTTGATTACTACTCTGTCTGCAAGTGGTCTTATTTTCATTAATGTAACCCTCCTTGGAAATTTGATTATATTTTATATGTGCCAGAAATACATATTATCATTTTAGCACTCTATAGGCGCGAGTGCTAACTACATATAATATACTATTAAAAAGATTTTTCATTGGCAATAGACCTTAAGGTCGATTTTGGGCGATTTAAAGCATTTATTGCTGTTTTTCATCGAATATATCCGTTTTACTCATTTTTAATTAAAATTTATTTATTTTACAATATCGGTGAAAAAAGCCTGGCGTACGACCCCTTGAGTTTTTGAAGCATTGGCCTGTTATGGTATTCCTCAAGGGTAATCTCCTTGCACCTAAGCTGGTCGTTCAAAAAATCCTGTTTGAGCGAATTCACTATTTCCTTGTCGTATATAAAGCCGTTGATTTCGAAATTTATCATAAAGCTCCTAAGGTCCATGTTGGCTGTTCCAACAGAAGCTATGTCGTCATCTACCACCATGACCTTTGAGTGCAGGAAGCCCTTCTCATCATACAAAAATACCTTGCCGCCTGATTTGAGTATGGATTCGAAATACGATAGTGAAGCGTGGTAGACAATTTTGTGGTCCGGCTTTCCCGGAAACATTATCCTAACGTCAACTCCGCTCAGCGCGGCAGTCCTGAGTGCCACAAGCAGCGAATCGTCAGGGATGAAGTAGGGCGTTTGAATGTATATCATCCTTTTGGCCTGTGAAATGGCTGTAAAATAGGCCTGATGTATGGCCTCCCAGTCTGAATCGGGACCGCTGGCAACTATCTGCATGACATTGTGGCCGCAGTAGGATATCGCCGGAAAATAGCACGTGGAAAACAGCTTTTCCTTCGTCGAAAAATACCAGTCCAGAAGGAATGTAAGCTGAAGCATATACACGGCCTCGCCTTCGATCCTCATGTGCGTATCTCTCCAGTATCCGAACTTTTCGTCCTTTCCAAGGTATTCATCGCCTATGTTTATGCCGCCTACATATCCTATTTTGCCGTCTATAACTACAATTTTCCTGTGGTTCCTGTAGTTGAGCCTTCTGTTGAGGAACGGAAGCTTTACAGGCAGGAACGGCGCCACCTTTATGCCGCATTCCCTCATTTCATCGAAAAAGCTGCGTTTAAACCAAAGATTCCAGCAGCCGACATCATCATAGAGCAGGCGTATTTGGATCCCCTCTCTTGCCTTCTCAATAAGCAGCTCTTTTACAGCCCTTCCTATCTGGGAATCCTTTATAATATAGTATTCCAGGTGTATGTGCCGCTTGGCGTTTCTTATGTCCTCAAAAAGCGCCTTGAACTTTTCCTCGCCGCTGTTTAGTATCTTAACGCTGTTGTTGAGCGTGAAGGGCGCCCTGCCTGTATTCAAAAGGAGGTTCATAACCCTTCTTTTAATGTTTATGTCGGGATCGTAAAATACCAAATCCTCCATTATGGCCTGCTTTTGTATTGTAATAAGATTCTCAAAATTTTGTATGCTTTCGAATATCTTGTTGGCATTGATCTCAGAAAAGAGCTTTTGTATCTTGAAAATCTTTTTCTTTTTCATGTTTTGGCCAAACAGAATATATATGACGAATCCTACTACAGGAAACAAAAGCAGAACAAGCAGCCAGGCTATAGTTCTCGACGGATCTCTGTTTTCAAGAAATATAACCACAGACACAAATGCAGCAGACATCACAAAAAAACCTATTATATACGCTAAAACACCCGTGGCCTCCATCAAAGCTCCCCTACTTTCTGCCTACCCCGTTTTCTCTGGCATAATAAAAAAGATACTGCTGAGCAAAGCCCGCCAGGTCTCCAAACCTTCCCAGGGCGAATTCACGCATTTTGTTAAGACTCATGTCTTCCTGGTTGTAGAGACTGCTTATAACCCTTTTTACCCATACATCGACTGGGAACGCATCAAATTTTTGGAGCGCAAAGAGCATTATGCAGTCCGCAACCTTTGGGCCCACTCCCGGAAGCCTCATAAGCTCCTTTCTGCATTCATGAGAACCAAACTCCGCTAGCCTTTCCAGGTCTACATCCCTGTTGATTATCATGCTGCAGCTGTCCTTTATGTACTGCGCCCTGTAGCCCGCCTTGCAGTTGTCTACGCATTTTTCATGGAACATGTGTATTGTCTCCGGGCTGGGAAAAGCGTAGAATTTTCTGCCCCCGTATTCTATTATCTCTTCATTTGCAAGATAAGAGAGAGTGTCTATAGTCTTTTTTATCTTTGGTATGGCGTTGTTTGCCGATATTATAAACGAGACAGTGGTTTCCCAGACATCTTGCTTTAGCAGCCTTATTCCGTATCCGAATTCAACCGATCTTTCAAGATGCTCGTCCAGCTTCCTAAGCTTTTCCTTTATGGCGGAATAGTCTCTCCCAATGTCGAAATAGTCCATCCAAATGCCCTCAAAGTCAGACCGGCTTGTATTGTTAAATATCACTATGTCGCCTTCTTTTTTTACATTTAATACCCTGGAGTGTGCTACCCCGGTATAGGAACCGTCCTCCTCCCTGTCCCAGCGGAAGCACTGGCCGCATTCGAATATATGCCTTGGCTCAAAGTCATTTAAGCCGCTGACTATTATGCCCTTTTTTTCTTCGTATATCTTAAGTTCCAAAAGAATCCCTCCCACAAAAGCAAAATCAAGCCCTCCGCAAATCAGCAAAGGGCTTTAATTACATATTGATCCTTTAGTATTTTTGTAAAGCCATATTAAGGCCAGCTAAGCAGTTTCAATGCTTGTGACGCTGTAGCCCCACTCCTCAACTGCCGCTTTGATCGCCTCGTCCGAAACCTCTCTGTCCATCTGCACGATGGCTCTTTTTTCATCAAGGCTTACATCCACAGATATCACGCCCTCGAGCTCGCCTATGGCGCCTTTCACTCTGTTGACGCAGTGGCTGCAGCTCATGCCTTCTATATACACCAGCTTTCTCATCGCTATTCCTCCCAGTAAAAATATAGTAAATGCCAGACTACAGCTTCAGTCTCCTGAGCCTAAGCGCGTTCGTGACTACCGACACGGAGCTGAAAGCCATGGCCGCTCCTGCCAGCATGGGGCTAAGTAGCGGCCCGCCCCATATGTGAAGCACTCCTGCGGCTACCGGTATTCCCAGTGTGTTGTATACGAACGCCCAAAACAGGTTCTGCTTGACATTTCTTATCGTCTTTCTGCTCAGGTTTATGGCCCTTGCAACGTCAGATATGTCGCCCTTTATAAGCACTATATCTGCGGACTCTATTGCCACGTCAGTCCCCGAACCTATCGCTATGCCCACATCAGAGGCTGCAAGCGCAGGAGCGTCGTTTATTCCGTCGCCTACCATGGCGACTACTTTGCCTTCGTTTCTAAGCTCTTCTATCCTCTTAGCCTTGCCTTCAGGCAGCACACCTGCAAACACCCTGCTTATTCCCGTCTTTTGTGCAATGGCGTTTGCCGTCACCTCGTTGTCGCCCGTTATCATTATTACTTCTATACCCATCTCCCTTAGCATTTCAACAGCCTTTGGACTCGTATCCTTTATGACGTCGGCAACTGCAACTACGCCTATCACCGTATCGTCCAGAGCGCATATTATGATCGTCTTGCCCTGGGCTGCAAGCCTCCTGGCATCGTCGCCATTACCAAAAGGAATGTCCATTTCCAAAAGGAGCGCCTCGTTTCCAACCGCAACCCTTCTGCCCTCAAGAGTGTATCTTATTCCCTTTCCAGGGACAGCCTCAAATCCCGAAACATCAGGTACTTGAACACCCAGGTCGCTTGCGTGCTGCAGTATGGCATCCGAGAGGGGATGCTCCGAGACCTTCTCGCCTGCTGCCACAATCCTTAAGAATTCAATTTCGCTAACGCCGTAGGTGAGCATGTCCGTGACCTTCGGCTTTCCAAGCGTTATCGTTCCCGTCTTGTCAAACACAACCGCATCGATCTTGTGGGCGGTCTCAAGCGCCTCGGCACTCTTAATGAGTATGCCGTTTTCCGCGCCCTTTCCTGTGCCCACCATTATTGCGGTAGGCGTTGCCAGTCCAAGAGCGCACGGGCAGGCTATAACAAGCACGGAAATGAATATTGTAAGCGCAAAGACGCTGTCCTTTTCCGCCAAATACCAGAGAGCAGCGGAAACTGCCGCTATTACCATTACAGCAGGCACGAAATATCCGGCAACTATGTCAGCCAGCTTTGCGATCGGCGCCTTCGAACCCTGGGCCTGCTGCACAAGCCTTATTATCTGCGAGAGCGCAGTATCCTTTCCTACCCTGGTGGCCTTGAACCTTATTGTGCCGTTTTTGTTTATTGTGCCACCAGTGACGCTGCTGCCGGCGGTTTTCTCGACAGGTATGCTCTCGCCGGTTATCATGGATTCGTCCACTGCTGTGTAGCCGTAGACTACTGCTCCATCTACAGGTATCCTCTCTCCCGGCTTTACAATCAGAGTGTCACCTATTTCGACTTCTTCTATTAAAATTTCCATCTCGCCGCCGTCTGCTGCCACAAGTGCCGTTTTAGGCTGCAAGCCCATAAGTTTTTTTATAGCCTCCGAGGTCCTGCCTCTTGATTTTGTCTCCAGGTATTTGCCAAGCATCACAAGCGCAATTATTATTCCCGCCGATTCGTAGTAAAGCCCATGCACATAATGCTCACCCATAATTATCATATACGTTGAGTAAACGCTGTATATTATGGCCGCTCCCGTGCCTATGGCCACCAGCGAATCCATGTTGGGGCTTTTTTTAAAAAGCGCCCTCAGGCCTACCGTGTAAAATTTCCTGCCTGATACCACTATTGGAATCAGCAGCGCCAGCTGGACTAGCGCAAAGCTTGCCGCATGGCTTTCAGGGCTTATTGAGCCAGGCAAAGGAAGCCCAAGCATGTGGCTCATGGCTATATATAGAAGTGGCAAGGCAAAGGCAATGGCCACTCTCACTCGTTTTCGCATATCTCTAGTCTGCCTATCCTTTTCATCCCTGTCCGTGTCGGCCACATCAAGACTTATTTCAAGAGGCTCATAGCCGGCATTTTTTATGGCCGACTTGATGCTCGATATTCTGACCTTGTCCGCATCGTAAACAACCTGGGCCGTTTCAGTTGCAATGTTTACACTGACACTCTCAACACCGTCCAGCTTCTGGATCGATTTTTCAACTGCCCTAACACAAGACGCACAAGTCATACCTCGTATCGGTATCGATACTTCCCTTGTGTTTTCCTTGATGGATGCGCCGTATCCCCTGGCTTCCACGGCTTTAATTATATCCTCAGTCGTCAATTTGTCTTCATCATAATCAACCACCATGTTTTCAAGTGAAAGATTCACAACCGCGCTCTTTACGCCTTCCAACGCCAGAGCAGCCTTTTCTACCGTTCTTACGCATGCGGCGCAGGTCATTCCGGATATGTTGAACTCTTTTTTGGCCAATGATTCCACCTTCTTTCCACAGGTATTATTTTGCACATACCCCTTAATGGTATTTTAGCCTCTGCAATAAAAAAAAGCAAGTTAATTTCCTGCTTTTTCAAGTGCCTGTATAAGCTTTTGAGGATGCACCGGCTTTACTATGAAATCCAGCGCTCCTTTTTTTATCGCCTCTATTATCTTGCTGTGCTGCCCTATATCGGATATCATTATTATCTTGGCATCTGCATCTAGCTTCAGTATCTCTGCAAGCGCCTGTATTCCATCCATCCTCGGCATGTTGATGTCCATTGTGACTATGTCAGGCCTTAGCTCCGCATACTTCTCAACTGCCTCTTTGCCGTCGCATGCGTATCCGGCCACCTCGAATCCGGCCTTCAAAATGTTTGCTGATATGAATTCCCTCATAAAAGCTGCGTCGTCTACTACAAGTATCTTCATCATGTCACTTCCCTCTGGCTCTCAAGTATGTTTATTATGTACCGGCTGACATTATATTTAGACAAACAATAAGACCGAATGCCAATAATAAATGTTACTGACGTTCAGTCATTTTTCCTTTCAACTAATCCTAATACATTTATACCGCAGATGCTTGCTTTTAAACCTTTTTTGATCAAAAATAAGAGACTGCCTTATGGGCAGCCTCTTTGATTGCTGTAATCTAAATATTAATATACACCTTGAGCCATCATTGCTTCAGCAACTTTAAGGAATCCAGCTATGTTTGCACCGGCAACAAGGTTGTATCCGAATCCGTATTCTTCAGCAGCGCTCATAGCGTTGTTGTGTATGTCTATCATTATTTGATGCAGCTTAGCGTCAACTTCTTCAGCAGTCCAGTTGTATCTCATGCTGTTTTGTGACATTTCAAGAGCTGAAGTAGCAACTCCACCGGCGTTGGCAGCCTTGCAAGGTCCAACTATTACGCCGTTTGATTGGAAGTACTCTATAGCGTCGTTTGTACATGGCATGTTGGCACCTTCAACAACATACTTAGTGCCATTGGCAACTATAGTCTTAGCATCGTCTATTTTTATGTCGTTTTGGATAGCACATGGTATTACAAGGTCAGCTTTTACGCCCCAAGGCTTTTGTCCAGCAACGAACTCGCATCCGAACTTGTCAGAGTAGTCTTGAACTCTTGCACCTTTGTTTTCTTTAAGCATTTCAACAAGGTAGTCTATCTTCTCGTCAGTTGTTATACCTTCTGGATCGTGTATATATCCGTCTGGACCTGAAAGAGTTATAACTTTTCCGCCAAGGTCTCTAACCTTCTTGCAAACACCCCAAGCAACGTTTCCAAAGCCTGAAACTACAGCAGTCTTGCCTGCGAAATCAGTTCCTTCGTGCTTAAGTATTTCGTTAGCAAAGTAAGATATGCCATATCCAGTAGCTTCCGGTCTTATCAAGCTTCCTCCGTAAGAAAGTCCCTTGCCTGTAAGAACTCCGTTTTCGAAAGCTCCTCTTATTCTTCTGTAGTGACCATATAGGAATCCTATCTCTCTTGCGCCAACACCTATATCTCCTGCTGGAACGTCAACATCTGGTCCTATATGTCTGTAAAGCTCAGTCATGAAGCTTTCGCAGAATCTTCTTATTTCGCCGTCAGATTTTCCTCTTGCATCGAAATCTGCTCCACCTTTACCTCCACCTATTGGAAGACCTGTTAGAGAGTTCTTAAGTATTTGCTCGAATCCAAGGAACTTTATTATTCCAAGGTATACAGTTGGGTGGAATCTAAGGCCGCCTTTGTATGGTCCTATAGCTCCGTTAAATTGTACTCTGAATCCACGGTTAACTTGCACTTTGCCTTGATCGTCAACCCATGGCACTTTGAACATTATTTGTCTTTCTGGCTCGCAGAATCTCTCAAGAAGATTAGCTGCTTCCCATTCAGGATTTTTTTCAACTATCGGTCCTAGAGAAGATAGAACCTCTTCAACAGCTTGAATGAACTCGGGCTCACTGGCATTTCTTTGTTTTACTTTTTCCAATACGCTTTCAACGTAGCTCATCATTACATCCCCTCTTACTATTAATATTTTTGCATGTGGAACAATAGACAATCTCACTCCACATGATTTCCAACAAAATCCAATAAAAGAAGCAGAAAACATTTTCCTGTTGTTGATTAAATTATAACATAGTGGGTTTTGTATGTAAACAAGATAAATTTGATATTTTTATATCAAATTGAAAAGGCTCATAATTATGTACTTTTTTGTATCTCAGTGTTTGAATATGTATTTAAAATTATCACAATCCAGTTTTGCATATGTGCAGAGTATGTCGCGCTGCATAAATATTTATACCCGGGAAATTCCGAATAATCTTGCCTGTTTCATGACTCGTCCTTAACTAGCGGTTTTTTGTGGATTTTTGTCTGCAAATAGACAAACCACGTATACATTAATACTTGCATTTAATCGTTATTTTTTTATCCACAAAACACCCTTATTATTCTGATATCTACAACTTTAACGTTAATAAGCGTCATTTCTTCAACCGACTCTGCAATTTCCGCCTGCAATCGCGCGGCTTCCACATGCATCCTGCAAAGACTGACACCAATTGTCACTTCTACATCTATACCATCCTGGGCTTTTTGTATTTCTATACTATATACTTTCTGCACGCACTTTGATTTTTCAAGCTCGTGCCTTATAATTTGAATTATTGCCCTTTCGGATATGAAGTATTTTCCCAGATAGCTGAAAGTCGGCCTTATGAGCGTCTTTTCAAATTCTTTTATTTCATTTGTGTCTTTTGTTTTGAAAAACAGCTTAACCGGATTTTTTATAATCCCCGAAAAATGACTCTTCAGCTCGAATGTGGGCAGCGGTACCGCATGTATGCCTTGAAGCGATCTTGTCGACTTGGCCTGATATATCTCCTGCTCGGAGGCGACATCGTATATCGAAATTTTTTCGTAGTCCCTTCCAATTCCAAGCCTCTCCATTATCTTGCTTATCATATTTTCAGATGTCCCAATTATAAGCAGCTTCTCTGGCTTTTGCTTTTCAAGCTCAAGCCTGACTTCGTTTTTTTGATCCTCATATTCGAATATGGCCCTTTTTACAGCCTCCATGCTTGTCCTTGATCTCTTGGCGGAGGTGCCTGCAAGTATCTTTGCCTTATGTATGAGTATTCCATCGTCTATTATGTAGTCTATACCGTTTTCATACGCCACCATGAGAGCCCTGTAGCTTTTTCCGGTGCCGCTCGGCCCGATTAATGCGTATATCTTCATATGTCATTCCCTGTCTTGTTTAATCTATGAAGCTTAAAATTTCCTTCATGAATGCCGGAAGATCATGCGGATTTCTTGATGTTATTATGTTCCCGTCTCTTACCGCAGCCTTGTCCTCCCAGTGTGCCCCTGCATTGATGAGATCATCCTTTATTGCAGCTGTTGCTGTCATAGTGTGACCTTTTACAATATTCGAAGATATCATAACCCAGGGACCGTGACATATTGAAGCTACAAGCTTTCCCTGATTATAGATTTCCCGGACGAAGCTGCAAACCCTTTCGTTTCGCCTGAGCTTGTCGGGAGCCCAACCTCCAGGTATTATAACTCCATCGTAAGCCTTCGGCATTATATCTTCTATTGCCACATCTTTTCTTATGCTCAAGCCCTTCTTGCCCTTGTAGTAATCCCTGCCCCTTGAGCCGATTATTTCAGCCTTGCAGCCGGCTTCAATGAGCCTGAAATACGGATAGTACAGCTCGAGATCTTCGAAATCGTCTTCCACGAGTATTCCAATCCTCTTTTCATGCATCAGTCAGACCCTCCAAAATCAATTCCTTCCAAACATAATTTCATATACCCATAAATTCATAAAATAACACACACTTAAATTTATTCCGCTAAAAACACCCAAAAAAATCAAAAAATCTGTCATAGCGACAGATTTTTTTTATTCCTCCGGCAATTCGTGGCCGAGTTTTTTTTCATTTAGAAGGTATGAAAGCGTAAAAAGGCTCTCAGTCAGATGCACATTTTCAACTATTACGTCCTCTGGAAGCTCAAGGTCTACCGGAGCAAAATTCCATATTCCGCTTATGCCTGCGTCTGCAAGTTCATTTGCAATGCTTTGAACTTTATCCTTTGGTATACATATTACTGCAATTTTTATGTTATTTGCTGTTACGTACTCCTTGATATCCTCTATGTCGAATATCTCAAGCTCTCTTATCTTGAGACCTATAAGCCTTGGATTGATGTCGAAAAGAGCTTTTATCCTGAATCCCGATGACCTGAAACCCGCATAATTGGCTATAGCCTGACCAAGGTTTCCAGCACCTATAATTATAGTATTATATTCCTCTTCAAGGCCCAGTATTGTACTTATCTCCTTGTAAAGTTCTTCCACATTGTAGCCGTATCCTTGCTGCCCGAAGCCACCGAAGTTATTAAGGTCCTGTCTTATTTGCGAGGCAGTGAACCCTATAATCTTGCTAAGCTCTTTGGAGGAAATTCTATTTACATCCTTTTCGAGAAGATCCCTAAGATATCTATGATACTTCGGCAGTCTTCTAATTACGGCCATTGAAATTTTTCTAGACATGAATTTCACCTACTCCGTTTTGAATTTTAAACTTTGTTACGATTATAACAAATAACGCATGAATCGTCAATCGAATTTGTGATTAATTTGCTCTGCTGTGAATATTTATAAGCCTGATTTTCTCTATGATTTTTTTTGTTTCCATGGTTATTTTCAATAATATAACACTTTACAATACCTGCAAGTGAAATTATATCACACTTTGTTCTAATTTAAAAACAATTTTTGATAAAATTTTACGAACTTTATAATTACGACATTTGCTTGATCTTTATTGTCAGCTGGCTAAGATTTTGATATCCCAGCATCTTGAATATATCAGGCATTATCATTATAATTATCTTCTGGGGAGTGATTTTATGATAGTATTATCTTGCAAAAATATAAGCAAAAGCTTCGGCATAGATGTTATACTCAAGGATATTTCTTTTTCAATTAATGACGGGGAACGCATAGGGCTTGTCGGCATAAACGGATCAGGCAAATCAACGCTTTTCAGGATACTCGCCGGCATTTATGAGCCAGACAGTGGAGAAATATTCGTATCCAAACAAAACAACATAGGGTATTTGGAGCAAACCGCCGAGTTCGAATCAGAAAGCACAGTATACGAGGAGACACTCAGCGTATTTTCAGACCTCATAGCGGAGGAAGCCTCGCTAAGGGAGCTTGAGCATGAGATATCAGCCGAGGGCAAAAACGGACACACACAAAAGCTCGACATGCTTATGAAGGACTACTCCTCGCGGCTCGATGAGTTCAACAAGAAAAATGGCTATAGCTACAAATCAGAGGTCAAGGGCATACTAAAGGGACTTGGTTTTGACGAAAGCGAATTCGACAAGCCGGCCTCCATACTTTCGGGCGGCGAAAAGACGAGGGTTCTGCTGGCAAAGCTGCTGCTCAAGAAGCCCGAGATACTTCTTCTTGACGAGCCTACAAACCATCTGGACATAAACGCCGTCGAATGGCTGGAAACTTTCATTAAACAGTACTTTGGAACGGTTATAATAGTATCTCACGACAGATATTTTCTCGATCAGACTGTCAGCAACGTTTTTGAGCTCTCCGGCACAAGCCTTAAAAAATACAGCGGCAACTATTCATACTATGTCAGCAAAAAAGCCCAGGAGGGCGAGCTTGAAATCAAGCAGTATGAAGAAGCCCAGTCTGAAATCAAACGCCAGAAGGAGATAGCCCAAAGGCTCAAGGGCTACGGAAACGAAAAATTTGTCAAAAGGGCCAGAAGCCGTGAAAAGGTGATTGAAAAGCTCGAAGAGCCTGAAAAACCTCTCTTATACAGCAAGAAGGCGAAGATGCACTTTGAGGCTGCCGCCCAAAGCGGCAAGGACGTGCTTCATGCCAGGGGGCTGTCAATGGCTTATGAAAGCAATCTGCTGTTTGAAAATCTCAGCTTCGACATATACAGGGGCGAGCGCGTTGCCCTCATAGGGCCAAACGGCAAGGGCAAGTCCACGCTTTTCAAGATACTCTGCAGCAAGGAGAACGCTATTTCAGGCGAATTTTCCATGGGCACCAATGTAAGCCTTGGCTACTACGACCAGCAGCAGGAGAACATCGACAATGGCAAGTCGGTAATAGATGAGATATGGGATTCAAATGAAGGGTTCACTCAGACACAGGTGCGAACATACCTTGGAGTATTCCTCTTCGAGGGCGACGATGTGTTCAAGCCCATATCCTCCCTAAGCGGCGGAGAAAAAGCCAGAGTATCGCTGCTCAAGCTGATGCTCTCGAAATCCAACTTCCTGCTTCTCGACGAGCCCACGAACCACCTTGACATTGACTCAAAAGAGGTACTCGAGGACGCCCTTTTAGGATATGACGGGACTATATTTGTAATATCCCACGATCGGTATTTTCTAAACAAGATAGCCGACAGGATAATAGTGCTCGAAGATGGCGGCTACAGCGAGTACCTTGGAAACTACGACTACTACCACGAAAAAAAGCGTATGCTCGAGGAGATGAGTGCAATAGAAGAGTCTCCCGAAAAGACGAAAACTCAGCTGCGGGACGAGAAAAAAAAGCAGAAAGAAAAACAGGTAGAGACAAAGCGGCTTGAAAAAGAGCGCGCGGCTCTTGAAGAGGAGATAATGGACATAGAGGAAAGTATAGGCGAGCTGGATGTGTTGATGTGCAGCGAGGAGGTCTACTCTAACCCAGAAAAATCAAGGGAAATAAATCTAAGCAAGTCAAATCTCGAAAACCGGCTCGCATCCCTTTACGAGCGCTGGGAGGAGCTTTCCGAATAAAAAAAACAGGCATAGCCTGTTTTTTTTATTCCCGCTCTCCTATTCGAAGTCCCGGAACCGCATTCAGATCAAGTGATGATACCTTTCCCCCGATGTAGTCGTAATATGCCGCGCAGCCTATCATGGCCGCGTTGTCAGTACAAAGCTCTATAGGCGGATATTTTACATTTATGCCATGTACTTTGGCATCGCCCTCAAGCCTTTCCCTGAGTCTCGAGTTGGCTGCAACTCCGCCTGCTATTGCAAGTGTCTTGTAGCCTTTTTCAAGGCACGCCCTTATGCTTCTTTCTGCGAGCACATCGACTATGGCCTCCTGGTATGAGGCTGACACGTCCTCTATCGATATATCCTCTTTTTTCATTTTCTTGCTGTTGAGGTAGTTAAGCGCAGCCGACTTGAGGCCGCTGAAACTAAAGTCATAGCTGCCCTTTTCAAGATAAGCCCTTGGGAAATCTATCGCGTTCCTGTCGCCGAGCTTTGCGGCCCTGTCTATCTTGGAGCCTCCAGGGTAGCCGAGTCCTATTGCCCTTGCCAGCTTGTCGAAAGCCTCGCCCGCCGCATCGTCTCTTGTCATGCCAAGCACGTTGTAATCGCCGTAGCCTCTAACCTCAACCATATGCGTATGGCCTCCCGAAACCACAAGGCACGCAAAAGGAGGCTCAAGCTCCTCGTGTGCTATGAAGTTTGCACATATGTGGCCTTCTATGTGGTTTACTCCAACTAGCGGTACTCCAAGCGCGAACGATATGGCCTTTGCAGTAGAAAGGCCCACAAGCAGCGCTCCCACAAGACCTGCTCCATATGTCACTCCGACAATGTCTATATCGCCGAAAGTTACTCCCGCCTCGTCGAGCGATTCCTGCACTACGCCCTGTATGTTTTCTATGTGCCTTCTTGATGCCACCTCCGGCACTACCCCTCCGAACTTTTTATGCTCGTCCATCTGGGTTGATATTATATTAGACATCACTTGCCTTCCGTCCCTTATAACAGCCACTGAAGTCTCATCGCAGCTGCTCTCTATGGCAAGCGTTATTACACTTTTCATCTTTTTTTATAGCTCCTTCCACATTATAAGCGCATCCTCATTGCTGTCGGTGTAGTATCCGGGCCTGACTCCCGCAGACTTGAATCCAAGAGACTTGTAAAGGCCTATCGCCGTCTCGTTTGAAATTCTAACCTCAAGCGTCATAGCTTCTATTTTGCGTTTCAAGGATTCTTCTATCAGACCCTTCACAATGGCTCTGCCCAGTCCCCTGTTTCTAAAATCCGGGTGTACCGCTATATTTGTTATATGCCCTTCCCCGGCTATGAACCATATACCCCCATAGCCAGCGATTCCATCATCGCTCGATACTACGAGGTAAAACGCCAGTGAGTTTTCCATTTCCTTTTCAAAGGAGTCTCTGCTCCACGGTGTCTTGAAGCTTATATTTTCCACTTCAAGCACGCCGTCTATGTCGTCTGCTGTCATTTCCCTTATTTCATATATGTTACTCATTGCCGAGAGCCTTCTTCATTTTTTCCTCGTACTGCACCTCAGCCTGGGATTTCCTTATATAAACCGGCCTAAGCTCAAATCCATTGCTGATTTCGCCACAGCTATACTTTTTAGCCGCAAGCTCGCACACGCTTGACGCTCTTGCCATGCGCTGACTGCGCGGAGGGATTACAGCGTTGCTGAGCTTTGACAGCTCATCTCTGTAAAGCTCGGAAGCTTCCCCGAGCACCATCACTCGCTCGCCTAAGCCTTCAATCTGACTTAGCACTTCCTCAATGGTTTTAACTCCCATGCCCTCGAGCTCAACTACCTGGCCGTCACACCTATAGAGTGCAGAGTATACCTGGCCTCTTTGAGCATCCATCATGGGCATCACGTAGCTGTATGAGCTGACCGAGTTGAATGCGAGAACCTCAAGGCTATTTACGGCAACTATAGGCACGTTCAGCACATGAGACAGTGCCTTTGCTGTCGCTACTCCTATTCTTATACCGGTAAATGAGCCAGGGCCGTTGCATACTGCTATAAGGTCAATGTCGCTAGTTTTCATTTCACACGCTTTTAGCATTTCATCCAGCATAGGCATGAGATTTGTTGAATGGCTCTTTTTGTGGTTTAAAGTGTATTCGGCTATAAGCTTGCTCTCGTTCATCAGCGCTACAGTGGCCACCGCTGAAGACGTGTCTATGCCTATGATGTTCATTCCTTAAACAGCTCCTCGACTAATTTCTCATACTTTTCTCCCTCCGGCCTCATCAAGAGCTCCCTCTTGAAGGTTGAGCCTTCAGCATACTTTATTTCTATCCAAAGCTTCTCTATTCCCTGGAGCAGATCCTCTATCATCTCGGCCCACTCTATTATGCATACGGCGTCCGAGCTTATATATTCATCAAAACCTATATCATACATCTCGTCCGAGGATGAAATTCTGTATACGTCAAAGTGATAAAGCTTCAGCCTTCCATTATACTCGTTGACTATTGTGAACGTTGGGCTTGTAATGTTCTCACTGACTCCCAGGCCCTTTGAAAATCCCTGCACAAATGTCGTCTTGCCGGCTCCAAGGTCCCCGGAAAGGCACACGATAGCAGGAAAATCTATGAGCGAGCCAAGCTTATAGCCTAGCTCCGTGGTTTCCCGTTCGTTTTTCATAAGGATTTTTTTCATAGCAATTCTCCTCAAGATGATTCTCTAAGTATTATTATATGACTTAAGTCTTATACTCTGCTGTAGTCCATCTTTCATTATAGCAAAAAAACCTTATCCTAAACAAATAAAAAAGTAGGCGTATGCCCACTTTTTATATATACACTCATCATATTCAAGCCTGAGTCTGATTACAGCAGTTTCATATGCCTTTTTAAAGACTTATCCCTTGAGAATATGTGACACCCTCTTGTACATCACAAGCGTCGCTGCAGAAAGCAATACGCCCTTTATTATGTTGAAGGGCACTATTGAATAGTAAACAAATGTCTTAAGGTCTGTTATGGCGCTGTTAAACTGCGCTCCCATAGAAACCACGGCTTCTATTGGCATGAATGTCGAGTAAAACGGCAGGAGTATAAAGTAGTTTGCAAGTCCGCCCACTATACCCATAACCATCGTTCCAGCTATACACCCAATCACTGCCATCCTTTTGCTTTTGGAGGAGTAGTATATTCCCGATGATACAAAAACAAAGGCTCCGCCCACAAGAAAGTTGGCAAATTCGCCTATACCGCCGGTCTGGCTCTTTATTGCAAAGTGAAGCAGATTTTTTACAAGCTCAATCATAAGCCCCGCCACAGGACCGAGCGCAAAACCGCCTATAACAGCCGGCAAGTCCGATATGTCGATTTTTAGAAATTCAGGAAAGAACATCACCGGAAATTCTATGAACATTATCAAAAAAGACATTACTCCCAGCATTGAGATTTTAACCAGGTTTGATGTTGTAAACAGCCTGCCTGGATTTAGTTTTACAGCTCTATCCATTATAATCCCTCCGTAGTTTAAAATAAAAAGGAACCCGAATAATCTCCAGGTTCCTCTGCTCGCACAAAAATACATACTTCTCCCATCCAGACTTTCACTGTCGGTACTGGAATCTAACCAGTTCAGCCCTTAGGCTCGCGGACTATACCGCCGGTCGGGAATCTCACCCTGCCCTGAAGTTAAAATATATTCACTTATATAATTATATTAATACGCCAGACATTTATTGTCAACAGCTATGTTATCCAGCTGAATTATATACTATGCTACCGTCAACTATAGTCATACTTACGACACTTTTGACATCCAGCGGATACCCGTCCCATATGACTATGTCTGCATCCTTGCCTTCCTCTAGGCTGCCTATCCTGTCTCCGAGCCCCAATATCCTTGCCGGGTTTATTGTTATGGCTTCAAGAGCCTTTTGCTCGTCCATTCCAGCCTTTGTTGCAAGAGCTGCGCAAAGCGGCAGATACTGTATAGGTACGACCGGATGATCTGTAATGAGGGCGACCTGAACGCCTGCATTGCTAAGCACTGCAGCCGTCTTGAAGTCAAGATTCTTAAGCTCTATCTTGGACCTTTCACAAAGTGACGGGCCAACAAGAGCCGGATAGCCTTCCTTGGCTATATGGTCGGCTATAAGATGGCCTTCAGTGCAGTGATCAAGCGTAAGCGGCAGGTCGAATTCCTTGGCTATTCTTATGGCCGTAAATATGTCGTCAGCCCTGTGCGCATGCGCCTTCAGAGGAGCCTTCTTCTCCAGCAGCGGAATGAGCGCATCCAGCTTAATGTCATATTCCGGCCTGTCTGCTTCCTCGTCTGAAACATAATCGAGCATGTCTTCGTGATAATTCACTGCTTTTTTTAGAGTCTCCCTTATTAGAGCAGCAATTGCCATGCGCGTTTGCGGCGCCCTGTCGTCCTTTCCGTAAACGCTCTTTGGATTCTCTCCAAACGCTATCTTGAAGCCCGCAGGATTCTTTATTATCATGTCATCTATCCTGTCTCCGAAGGCCTTGACTACTACGAACTGGCCGCCCATTACATTCGCACTTCCAGGACCCGTAGCAACTGTCGTAATGCCGCCCTCAAGCGCCTCCTTGAAATTCCTGTCCATAGGATTTATGCCGTCTATAGCTCTAAGATGCGGAGTTACAGGATCCGTCTCCTCGTTGCCGTCAGCACCTTCCACACCCATCCCGTCCTCCCAGAGGCCCATATGGGTGTGCGCATCTATGAAGCCTGGAAAAACATGTTTTCCTGAGGCATCCACAACCTGCATTTCGCTAGTAGCATCTATGTCATTTGCAATCATGACTATCTTTCCCGATTTTACAAGTATGTCGGCCGAGTCAAGCACACCGCTAGTCATTGTGTGCACCTTGCCATTTTTTATAAGTAGCATATTATTCTCCTTCCAATTTGACCTCTATATATCCTTCATGCTAAGGGAAACCTTCCCTTTTTCATGGTTGACATCTATAATCCTTACATTTATTATATCTCCCACACTTAGAACCTCCATAGGATGCTTTATGAACCGCTCGCATATCTGCGATATGTGCACGAGTCCGTCATTTTTAACACCAATATCCACGAAAGCTCCAAAGTCCACGACGTTCCTTACAGTGCCCGAGAGCACCATTCCCACCTTCAAATCCTCTATGCTTAGCACGTCGCTTCTTAGTATCGGCTTTGGCAGCTCATCTCTTGGATCTCTGCCCGGCTTCAGCAGCTCATCGACTATGTCGCCGAGCGTCAGCTCACCTATGCATGTTTGCTCGCAAAGCGCTTTGATATCAATTTTCGACTTGTCTATAGACACCTTTGTGGATCCGCTTATGTCTATGCCCAGTATCTCGAGCAGCCTCATGGCAGCCTCGTATGACTCGGGGTGGACAGCCGTGTTGTCAAGGGGATTTACGCCGCCGTGTATCCTTAGGAATCCGGCGCACTGCTCGAAAGCCTTGTCACCAAGCCTTTTTACCTTCTTCAGCTCCTGCCTGCAATTGAATCTTCCATTATCGTCCCTGTATGCGACTATGTTTTTTGCTATGGATTCCGATATCCCGGAAACATACTTAAGCAGCGATACTGTTGCCGTATTAAGGTCCACGCCCACAGAGTTGACGCAGTCCTCGACCACGCCTTTAAGGGCCTCATCCAGCCTTTTTTGGTTGAGATCGTGCTGGTACTGGCCAACGCCTATGCTCTTTGGGTCTATTTTGACAAGCTCGGCCATTGGGTCCTGAAGCCTTCTGCCTATCGATATGGCTCCTCTTATTGAAACGTCTATGTCCGGATACTCCTCATTTGCAAGCTTAGATGCGGAGTATACGGATGCACCGGCTTCGCTCACTATTGTGTAGTGCACAGACCTTTTCAAATCCTTTATGGATTCTGCCACAAAGGCTTCGGTCTCGCGCGAGGCTGTGCCGTTGCCTATGGATATGATGTCTATTTTGTGTTTTTCTATGAGTCTGAGCATCTCCTGTTTTGACTTTTCAGTATCATTTTTAGGCGCATTTGGATATATGGTCGAGTATTCAAGCAACTTGCCTGTCTCATCAAGCACGCTGAGCTTGCAGCCCGTTCTGAAGCTCGGGTCTATTGCAAGCACGCTTACATCCTTGACCGGAGGAGCCATAATAAGCCCCTTTAGGTTCTTTCCAAAAAGAGCTATTGCATTCTCCTGAGCCCTTTCCGTAAGGCCGCTGCGCAGCTCCCTTTCTATGGATGGCTGTATGAGCCTTTTATAGGCATCCTCGATGGCCTCTTCTATATACGATGTACACTCGTTTGCAGACTTTATCTCCTTCGATTTGAGGTATTCGACTATCCTATCGTCGGGGAATACGAGCCTGACCCTGAGGAATTTCTCGCTCTCGCCCCTGTTTATGGCTAGTATCCTGTGGTCTGCCGCCTTTGATATGGGCTCACTAAATTCATAGTAGTTTGAGTAGACAGAGTCGCTGTCCTTGTCTGTTGCCTGAGAACTTAATACGGCAGTCCTAGTGCAAAGCTCCCTTATCCACTGCCTGTATGCGGCGTTGTCTGATACGCCTTCGGCTATTATATCCTTCGCACCTGCTATTGCCGCCTCTGCCGTGTCCACTTCCTTTTCAGCGTCTACGAAACTCGCTGCAAACTCCAATATGCCGCTTCTTCCCTCTATTATGGCTTTTGAAAGTGGCTCGAGTCCTCTCTCCCTTGCCTTTTCAGCCCTGGTGCTCTTTTTCTGCTTGTAGGGCCTGTACAGGTCCTCAACCTTTTGCAGAATGTCAGCGCTGCTGATGGCCTTTTCAAGCTCTTTTGTAAGCTTGCCCTGCTCATCTATTATTCTTATTACTTCCTGCTTCCTGGATTCAAGGTTTCTAAGATAAGTAAGCCTCTCATGCAGCTGTCTTAATGTTTCATCGCTAAGGCCGCCTGTCATTTCCTTTCGGTACCTTGCTATGAATGGTATCGTGTTGCCCTCGTCTATAAGCTTTATGGCACTTTCAACCTGCCCTTTTTTTATGCCAAGCTCTTTTACAAGCATGCCTGTAATCATAATGTTATCTCTCCCGTCTAAATTAATGCCATTAAGATTATATCACAAAGCAAAATATTGTTCAGAAAGAGTTTTGTTCTATTTTTCACTTTTTACGCGGATCTTTTCAAATGCCTCCACAAGCCCGTAAACCAGCTCGAACAGCATTTGGGAATCATCTTGACTTGACTCCTCTAAAACCACATTCTGCTGTTCATCCTTGTTTTTTAAATCCTCTTTTATGGTATCTTCCATGCTCAATCCCTCTTTTGGCGCATAAACAGCCCTGCTTTTTATTTCCCACTAATCAGGTATCGGCTGCCATGCGTTTATTATATTATTGCATCTATTCCCAATTTCCCTTTAGGCGCAGCTTCTTCACCTTGAACTTTATTTTCCTCCATTTTCGCTACATTCGAGAGCATATAACCGCTGTCCTCGACCGCCCTTCTTATAAGACTTTCGGACAATGCAATTTCCGAGCTTGTCATATCTCCCTGCAGCACCCTTATATCCACGGCAGCGCCTGCTATATCTACATCCAGTACAGTATCCTGCGCAGCATCGTTTTTTATCCTTATAATCAAGCTGACATTTTCAGGATCTATATCCGGGCTTTCCTGATTCTTTTTATCGCGTATAAAAATGTTCACCCTCAAAGGCATTCCAGCTGACTCTGCCGGAATGTCGAGTATTTTGCCAGCCGTCATCAGCTTCTCAATGAGCGGCTCCTCGTCTTTTAAAAGTTTTTGGGCCTCTTCAATGATCTTTTTTATGCCGCCACTTTCATGGCCAAGCTCCTTTTTTATCTGTTCAAGAGACGATTTTATAATCTCATCTATTTCATTTTGTCCCATGCCGCCCCTTAATACCTCAGCCTTTATTTTCAGGGCAATTTTACTTATTTCACCTGCGGCCCTGACCAGATCATCCCTGCTGCTTGCGCTAAGCGACTCGTCATTTATTCGCAGCATTCTTCCTATGCTTCGTGACATGTTGCTAAGTACCGCCACATTCCACGAATCTCCTGTAAGACGCATAGCCATGGCGGTGATGTTTGCAAACGACATCTCGCCCTTTTGGCTTGCGGCATATGCTGCTACATCCCCTTTGTTCCCCACAAGCAGGCTTATCCTATCAATTATTCCATTTGTCTTAAAATCGTCGGCAATGTGCCTCATGGCCTGATGATGCGAAAGCTCCTTTAGCATGCTGTTCTTGCTGCTGTCGCTTAGCGGGGTTACGGCTTCCTTCATGCCCTCGTTTGCCTTAGCGGCTGTCGCTTGCTCCATAGCGACAAATCTGGCCATATCTCTTATATCAGTCTTTTCAAGCTCCATGCCCGCTCGCACTGCAGCAGCAGCCACACTTGCATCCAACCCGCTTTTGACTATGCCTATAGAGCTTAATATTTCGCCTGTCTCTGCAAGCAAGCCCTTTTCCAAAGGCAGCCCAAGCCTTATGATCTCCTTGCATATCCTTATGCTGCCTGGTGAATCTTGTATTCCAAAATCATTCAGCCTGGCCCTTATGTCAGTTTCAAGCTTTTCAAGGTGCATGTCCGAAGGAGGCGCCGAATAAACGAAACCTGCCGAGTATGCACTTACAAGGCTTTTGTTTGAAGGTTCTATGGCCGAGTTTTTTATTCCGCTTACAATGCTGTATATATTTGAAATTGTAGGCTCTATGTTTTTTGCTACAAGCAGCGCAGCGTTCCGTTCAATGGATCCCTCTATTGCCATCAGCTTGTAAATTGCGCCCTTCACCTCTTCTACGACGGCTCTCGAGGGCTCTACTCCGATTATATGCAGCGCCTTTATGATGTCGGTTATGTCCTTCCCCATCCTGCTTCCGAAAAGCTTTTTTGCAATCGCTTCTGCCTCTTCAGTAGAAATCTCTTTTTTTCCAATGAATTCATCTCCAGCCCTGTCTTCGCCAAGCGCCCCTATAGCTTCTGCAAGCTCAGGAAGACTCATATTTTCAATATCAAAGCCCGATTCCACAAGAATTGCCGCCTTCTGCGCGGTAATGGAGCCGCCTATGGATTCTATTGACGAATCGACCTTTATAAATTCAGCTACCGCAGATGGCGTTATGCTTATGCCTGCTCTTTCGAGTCGCATTGCCGCCTCTATATTTTTTTCATTCGGTATGATCCCAATATCCCGGAGTATCCTTGCATATCTTGAGTTTTCGGCCTCGAGCATGCGCCGCTCCTGCTTCTGCTTCTCGGGCTCGTGTTCACTTATGGACTTGATGTCTTTTTTTTCAAGCTTAACAGAGTCTCCTTCATTAGCCAATATAGGATTTTTGAGCACAACATCATAAAGCGTCCCGCTGCCAGACCTGAGTTTGACGCTTGTTTTGCACTCATCAATCTTCTCTATTTTTCCTGATACGCTGGTAAACGATATGCCGGAGTATCGCTCGTTTATGCTCTTAGCTGTCTTTGCTGATACTGTAAGACTATCTATATTCAAGCCTATCCCGCCCTTTTCTATTGATTAATGACCATACTTATTTTATCGTCAGATTGCAAAATTATATTAGCGAATGTACCCCAGTTCACAAGCTAGCTAGAGCATGTTGTTCAATTTTGAATAGTACTATATATTTATTGATAAAAATATTTTTGCATGGTAGAATTTACTAGATAAGTTCTATACAGACTGTAAGCAGGGATGTGATTCTATGCAGGGTATTAATAATATTTCAGGCATCGTCAGCACAGGCGATATTAAAAAAACGCAACTTCAAGGTAAGCAACTGCAGCAGTTTGAAAAGAGCGAGTTTCTCAAGAAATTTGAAAAGATAAAATCAGACGATGTAAGGGACAAGGTCGAATCCTTGTATGAAAAGATAGTCGAGAAGTCTGAAAGCCTAAAAAACAACCTTTATCTAAAGGATGTGCTTGAATATAAGAAGCTGGTAAAGGAGCTGCTCTCGGTAGCCGTCGAAAATTCCCATAGCTTTGCCCAGCAAAACCTGCTGGACAGAAGGGGCAGACACAGGATGTATTCCATAGTCAAGCAGGTCGATAGAGAGCTTGACATAATAACCAAGGAATTTCTAAAGGACCAGCTTGATCATGTGAATGTTCTAAAGCGCATAGACGGCGTAAAGGGACTTTTGCTTGACGTCATAATGTAAAAAATGGAAGGGGTCTCCCTTCCATTTTTTGTTTGGTTTTTTATTGCTCCCGGTCTACTTTGCGGTTTTTATCCACTTGAGATATTCGTTTATGAATATGTCTATATTCCCGTCCATTACAGATTGGACATTGCCAACCTCCACATTAGTCCTGTGGTCCTTGACCATGTTATAGGGATTGAACACGTAGGATCTTATCTGGCTTCCCCAGCTTATCTGGGAATACTCGCCCTGTATGTCCTCTATGCGCTCCTTTTTTTCAAGCTCCTTTATCTCAACGAGCTTTGACATTAGCATCTGCATGGCCATTTGCTTGTTACTGTGCTGCGACCTTTGATTCTGGCACTGGACTACTATTCCCGTAGGCAAATGAGTTATCCTTACGGCCGAATCAGTCTTGTTGACGTGCTGGCCACCGGCTCCTGAAGCCCTGTAGGTATCTGTCCTCAGGTCGGAAGGGTTGATCTGAATGCTTGCATCTTCATCTATTTCGGGGATTACATCCAAAGATGCAAATGATGTGTGCCTCTTGCCCGAAGGATCGAAGGGCGAAATCCTGACTATCCTGTGAACGCCCTTTTCCCCTTTAAGATATCCGTATGCGTTTATGCCCTCCACAAGAATAGTGGCGCTTTTTATCCCGGCCTCCGGATCTGAAATCATGTCTATCACAGAAGTTGTGTAGCCCTTCTGCTCGGCCCATCTTTTATACATTCGCAGGAGCATCTGAGCCCATTCCTGAGCGTCAAGGCCTCCTGAGCCGGCATGTATGGAGAGTATTGCATTATTCTTGTCGTATTCTCCCGATAACAGAGTCTTTATAGTTATACCTGCTATCTCCTGCTCAAGCTCTTCTATAGCCTGCTTTACTTCCAATTCTGTGGCCTCGTCGTCTTCTTCAACGGCCATTTCAAGAAGTATCTGCACGTCCTCATATGATGATTCAAGCCTTTCGAAGCTTTCTATTTCTTCCTTCATCATTTTGTTGGATTGAAGCATTTTCTGGGCTCTTTCATTGTCATCCCAAAAGCCCGGGCTTGCCATGGCTTTTTCCTGCTCATCCACCAAATCCCTAAGCTTTTCTATGTCAAAGAGAAACCAAAAGCTCCTTTATTGCCTCACTTATTTCCTGTATCTTCTGGTTGTATTCCTGAATATTAAGCATATGCTTCCTCCTATGAGTTCTTTCCGCAACATTTTTTGTACTTCTTTCCACTGCCGCAAGGACACAAATCGTTTCTTCCGACCCTATCATCCTTTTCAACTGTTGTCTGGCTTGGCGAATCAAGGTCGGCAGAGCTTTGAGAAAGGTGGTCCACATCTATTACCTGCTTCCTTTCTATACGCTCCTCGAGAGAGAATCCAAACATGAATTTTATTGTGTCTTCCTGTATGCTTCTTATCATCTCTTCGAACATGTCGAAGCCCTCGAACTGATATGCCCTTACAGGGTCTTCCTGTCCTACCGCTCTAAGTCCTATTCCCTGCCTTAACTGCTCCATGGCGTCTATGTGGTCAACCCATTTTGTATCAACAACCTGAAGGAGTATTATCCTCTCAATCTCCCGCATCCTCTCCTCGCCAATTAGAGCTTCTTTTTGCTCATACAGCGATACGGAAAGATCAAGCAGCATGTCCTTTATCTTTTCTCTTGTTAGATTTTCTATATTGCCAAAGTCGATGCTGTCTTTTGGAAGGTATGCAGAATACATGCTCTCCTTGAGGCCCTGCAAATCCCACTCCTCCGGATAGCTGCCTTCTGCTGTGAAGCGCTCTACAGAGTAGTCCACTATTTTTTGAATCATGGACATTATGTTTTCCCTTATATTCTCGCCTTCAAGGACACTTCTTCTTTCCTTGTATATTATCTCCCTCTGCTTGTTCATAACATCGTCGAACTGGAGTACGTGCTTTCTTATTCCAAAGTTTCTGCCCTCGACCTTTTTCTGCGCGTTTTCTATTGATTTAGAAAGCAGCGAGTGCTCTATTGGCATGTCGTCTTCCATTCCCAGCTTGTCGACAACGCTTCTTATCTTTTCGCTTCCAAACAGCCTCATAAGGTTGTCTTCAAGGCTTATAAAGAATTTCGACATACCAGGGTCACCCTGACGTCCTGCACGCCCTCTTAGCTGGTTGTCTATCCTTCGCGACTCGTGCCTTTCGGTTCCGAGTATACAAAGGCCGCCGGCCGCTTTGACCTTCTCCTGCTCCTCGTCTGTTTGCGTTTTTATGTCGTAGTATATTCCCTTGTATTTGTCCTTGGCCTCTATTATTTCAGGATCTTCAGTTTCAATAAAGCTTGTAGCCAGCGATATTATATGGTCGCTGTAGCCGAGCTTCTTCATCTCTTTCTTGGCCATGAACTCCGGGTTTCCTCCGAGTACTATGTCGGTACCCCTTCCGGCCATGTTCGTAGCTATAGTAACAGAGCCAAGCCTTCCAGCCTGAGAGACTATCTCAGCCTCTTTTTCATGCTGCTTGGCGTTTAGAACCTGGTGCCTTACGCCCTTTCTCTTAAGCATGCCAGATAGCATTTCAGACGTCTCAATAGCTATTGTGCCTACAAGTATAGGCTGTCCAGTCCTGTATCTCATTTCAATTTCATCAACTACTGCCGTGAACTTGCCTTCGTCAGTCTTGTACACGCTGTCGGCCTCATCTTTTCTTGCGATAGGCCTGTTTGTAGGAATAAGGACTACATCCATGCCGTATATCGACTTGAACTCCTCTTCCTCTGTCTTGGCCGTACCCGTCATGCCCGAAAGCTTCTTGTACATCCTGAAATAGTTCTGGAATGTTATACTCGCAAGCGTCTGAGACTCCCTTTGAACCTCGAGTCCTTCCTTTGCTTCGATTGCCTGGTGCAGTCCGTCTGAGTATCTTCTTCCAAACATGAGTCTTCCTGTGAATTCATCAACTATTACTATTTCGCCGTCCTTTATGACATAGTCCACATCCAGCTTCATAAGGTTGTGTGCCTTGAGTGCCTGGTTTATGTGATGCGAAATCTCCATGTTTTTAGGATCGGCAAAGTTTTCAATATTAAAATATTTTTCAGCCTTTGCGACTCCGTTTTCTGCAAGCATTACTGAATGGCCTTTTTCATCGACCGTGAAATCAACAGTCTCTTCCTTGTATTCCCTGTCGAATCTGTCCTGCTTGTCCTCTGAAGGATCCATAACCCTGCCTTTTAACATCTGCACAAAAGTGTTGGCGTCATGGTATAGTCCCGTAGACTTGTCCCCAGGTCCAGAAATTATAAGCGGAGTTCTCGCCTCGTCTATAAGTATGGAGTCAACCTCATCGACTATGGCAAAGTTAAGCTCTCTTTGCGTCATATTCTCTTTGTATATGACCATGTTGTCCCTTAGATAGTCAAAGCCGTATTCATTGTTGGTACCGTATGTTATGTCGCAATTGTATGCGGCCTTCTTCTGCTCAGGAGTCTGTCCGTGCACTACAACGCCTACTGTAAGGCCAAGGAATTCGTAAATGCTGCCCATCCATTCCTTGTCACGCTTTGCAAGATAGTCATTGACAGTGACAACGTGAACGCCTTTGCCTGAAAGCGCGTTCAGATATACCGGAAGCGTAGCCACAAGAGTCTTACCTTCACCTGTCTTCATCTCGGCTATTCTTCCCTGGTGAAGAACAACACCTCCTATAAGCTGCACCCTGTAGTGCCTCATTCCAAGCACCCTCTTGGCAGCTTCCCTCATTGTGGCAAAAGCCTCCGGAAGTATGTCGTCAAGCGTCTCGCCGCCAGACAATCTGTCCTTAAGCTTTTGAGTCATGCCTCTTAGCTCTGCATCGCTCATCCCAACAAAATTGGGTTCTATTTCCTCTATCTTGTCTACTATTTTTTCGATTTTTTTGATTTCTCTTTTGTTGCCCCCGAATAACTCTTTTATAAATTCCATACTTAGTCCCTCGTTTCAAGATTCTATTTTTATTTTAATGACCGGTTTGCCACCGACATACTGATATATTGCAACTGGGCCTTTTTATCCCATAATTATCATTTTATCATAAAATATATGGTTCCGAGCTTTTTTTTGTTTTTCAGGTGTTAAGGTTTTGTGATGGCTTTGTACTTTGGCTCTGCTACTGACTCTGCATGATAAACGGGCGCCGACTCTGTTTTGGGATTCCCTTTTATCTCATCCGGCCATTTCGCCGGAAGCTTTGAAACTCGCTGCGCTCAGACAGTCAAAGCTTTTTACCGGCTCCATGTCAGGATTTCGATTGGGAATCCATCAAAACCTCATAAAGTCGCCCTGATTTATCATTGCAGAGCCACGCAGTCATGTGCGCTGGTTTTCCCTCTCCCACCCCAGCTGCGTAAATTTTTTTATATAAAAAAAGCCGGGCTAAGCTTAGCCGGCTAATTGATGTAGGCCTGATTTAATGAGTTGCAAGGCCTCCGGATATGTGCGCACTTTGCAGCATGAATCCGATGGCCACTTCATTTCAAGCGGCCAATTGAGCGGATATCTTGCGGCAAGAATCCAAACGGAATAAAGCAGGCCTGATTTAATGAGTTTTGATTGATTTCCTGGAGAAATGCATGAATGAAATCGTTGGAATTTTGAGTGTCTGAGCGCAGCGAGTTCTCAAAATTCCAGATTTCAGAGTGCATAAGCCAATTGGAAATCACAAAACGAAATTTAAAGGCCAATTATTCCTTTGGATTCGAATACAAAAACGCAAAAAAAAGACTACGCAGCCACGTCCTACTCTCCCGGGACCCTTCGATCCAAGTACCATCGGCGCTAAGGAGCTTAACTTCTGTGTTCGGAATGGGAACAGGTGTATCCTCCTTGCTATTGTGACTGCATTGTCTTTTCTTTGAAGGTTTGCACCCTCAAAACTGCATGCTTTAGACTTGGTCAAGTCCTCGATCTATTAGTACCCATCAGCTGAATGCATTGCTGCACTTACACCCTGGGCCTATCAACCAGGTAGTCTTCCTGGGATCTTACCTATAAAAGTGGGAAATCTTATCTTAAGGTTGGCTTCGCGCTTAGATGCCTTCAGCGCTTATCCATTCCATACATAGCTACCCAGCTGTGCCGTTGGCACGACAACTGGTACACCAGCGGTACGTCCATCCCGGTCCTCTCGTACTAGGGACAGCTCCCTTCAAATTTCCTGCGCCTGCGACGGATAGGGACCGAACTGTCTCACGACGTTCTGAACCCAGCTCGCGTGCCTCTTTAATGGGCGAACAGCCCAACCCTTGGGACCTACTCCAGCCCCAGGATGAGACGAGCCGACATCGAGGTGCCAAACCTCCCCGTCGATGTGGACTCTTGGGGGAGATAAGCCTGTTATCCCCGGGGTAGCTTTTATCCGTTGAGCGATGGCCCTTCCACTCGGAACCACCGGATCACTAAGCCCGACTTTCGTCCTTGCTCGACCTGTATGTCTCGCAATCAAGCTCCCTTTTGCCTTTACACTCTTCGCACGATTTCCGACCGTGCTGAGGGAACCTTTGGGCGCCTCCGTTACACTTTGGGAGGCGACCGCCCCAGTCAAACTGCCCGTCTGACAGTGTCCCAGTACCGGATTCACGGTACATGGTTAGAACCTCAATACTGCAAGGGTGGTATCCCAACGTCGGCTCCAACGAAACTTGCGTTCCATCTTCCAAGCCTCCCACCTATCCTGTACATGCAGCATCGAAATCCAATGCCAAACTGCAGTAAAGCTCCACGAGGTCTTTCCGTCCTGTCGCAGGTAGTGAGCATCTTCACTCACATTACAATTTCACCGAGTCTATTGTTGAGACAGCGCCCAAATCGTTACGCCTTTCGTGCGGGTCGGAACTTACCCGACAAGGAATTTCGCTACCTTAGGACCGTTATAGTTACGGCCGCCGTTTACTGGGGCTTAAGTTCAGTGCTTCGATTGCTCTAACACATCCCCTTAACCTTCCAGCACCGGGCAGGCGTCAGCCCCTATACTTCGTCTTGCGACTTAGCAGAGACCTGTGTTTTTGGTAAACAGTCGCTTGGGCCTATTCTCTGCGGCCCCCTCATGCTTGCACACTAACGGGGCACCCCTTCTCCCTAAGTTACGGGGTAATTTTGCCGAGTTCCTTAACAATAGTTCTCTCGCTAGCCTTAGGATTCTCTCCTCACCCACCTGTGTCGGTTTGCGGTACGGGCACCTTCCACCTCGCTAGAGGCTTTTCCTGACAGTGTGAAATCAACCACTTCGCTACTAAATTTCGCTCCCCGTCACGCCTCAGAATTGCCACGGCGGATTTGCCTACCATGACTCCCTTGACGCTTGGACCTTCAAAACCAGCTGAAGGATGGCCTATCCTACTGTGTCACCCCATCACTCAAATGGTGGTTGGTGGTACGGGAATATCAACCCGTTGTCCATCGCCTACGCCTTTCGGCCTCGGCTTAGGCCCCGACTAACCCAGAGAGGACGAACCTTCCTCTGGAAACCTTGGGTTTTCGGCCGGTGGGATTCTCACCCACCTCTCGCTACTCATGCCAACATTCTCACTTGTATAAAGTCCACTGCTCCTTTCGGTACAGCTTCGCCCCTTATACAACGCTCCCCTACCATCCTTTCGGATCCATAGCTTCGGTGGTGGATTTTAGCCCCGAGAATATTTCGGCGCAGGATCACTCGACCAGTGAGCTATTACGCACTCTTTGAATGAGTGGCTGCTTCTAAGCCAACATCCTGGTTGTCTGTGCAATCCCACATCCTTTTCCACTTAATCCACACTTTGGGACCTTAGCTGATGGTCTGGGCTGTTGCCCTCTTGTCTATGGACCTTATCACCCACAGACTGACTCCCGGATAAAAGTTCATGGCATTCGGAGTTTGATAGCCTTCGGTAACCCATAGGGCCCCTAGGGCATTCAGTGCTCTACCTCCATGTCTCTACGTCCGAGGCTAGCCCTAAAGCTATTTCGGGGAGAACCAGCTATCTCCGGGCTCGATTGGAATTTCACCGCTATCCACAGCTCATCCCCGCACTTTTCAACGTGCGTGGGTTCGGACCTCCGCGAAATTTTACTTTCGTTTCATCCTGTCCATGGATAGGTCGCCCGGTTTCGGGTCTACAGCATGTAACTAAACGCCCATTTAAGACTCGCTTTCGCTGCGGCTCCAGGCCTCAAAGCCCTTAACCTTGCTACATACCGTAACTCGTTGGCCCGTTCTACAAAAAGTACGCGGTCACACTAATAATGTGCTTCCACAGTTTGTAGGCATAAGGTTTCAGGTTCTATTTCACTCCCCTCCCGGGGTTCTTTTCACCTTTCCCTCACGGTACTATGCGCTATCGGTCACTAGGTAGTATTTAGCCTTGGGGGGTGGTCCCCCCAGCTTCCCACAGGGTTTCACGTGTCCCGTGGTACTCTGGAATACACTCTAAAGATCGCCGTTTCGTTTACAGGACTGTTACCTTCTATGGTGGGCCTTTCCAGACCTCTTCAACTACAGTGATTACTTCATTGTGAATGCATCCGCAACCCCGACAAAGTAAACTTCATCGGTTTGGGCTCTTCCCTTTTCGCTCGCCGCTACTCAGGGAATCGATTTTTCTTTCTCTTCCTCCGGGTACTTAGATGTTTCAGTTCCCCGGGTTCCCCTCATTAGACTATGTATTCATCTAATGATACATGGACATTACTCCATGTGGGTTTCCCCATTCGGAAATCTTCGGATCAATGACTGCTTGCGTCTCCCCGAAGCTTATCGCAGCTTACCGCGTCCTTCATCGGCTCCTAGTGCCAAGGCATCCGCCTTATGCCCTTAATAACTTGACCATTTATATCTAAAGCTATGCAGTTTTCAAGGTACAAACTTAATTGAAGGTATTAAACCCTCAAGACTAAACAGCAGGTTATTTCTCCTTAGAAAGGAGGTGATCCAGCCGCACCTTCCGATACGGCTACCTTGTTACGACTTCACCCCAGTCATCAGTTTCACCTTCGGCAGCCTCCCCCTTGCGGTTGGACAGCTGACTTCGGGCGCCCCCGACTCCCATGGTGTGACGGGCGGTGTGTACAAGACCCGGGAACGCATTCACCGCGGCATTCTGATCCGCGATTACTAGCAACTCCGACTTCATGCAGGCGAGTTTCAGCCTGCAATCCGAACTGAGAACGGCTTTAAGGGATTGGCTTGCTCTCGCGAGCTCGCAACCCGTTGTACCGCCCATTGTAGCACGTGTGTAGCCCTGAACATAAGGGGCATGATGATTTGACGTCATCCCCACCTTCCTCCGAGTTGTCCTCGGCAGTCTCTCTAGAGTGCCCACCCTAGGTGCTGGCAACTAAAGATAGGGGTTGCGCTCGTTGCGGGACTTAACCCAACATCTCACGACACGAGCTGACGACAACCATGCACCACCTGTCACCTTTGTCTCCGAAGAGAAAGCTTCCGTTACGAAGCGGTCAAAGGGATGTCAAGTCCAGGTAAGGTTCTTCGCGTTGCTTCGAATTAAACCACATGCTCCGCTGCTTGTGCGGGTCCCCGTCAATTCCTTTGAGTTTTACTCTTGCGAGCGTACTCCCCAGGCGGAGTGCTTAATGCGTTAGCTGCGGCACCGAGGTTTGACCCCCGACACCTAGCACTCATCGTTTACGGCGTGGACTACCAGGGTATCTAATCCTGTTCGCTCCCCACGCTTTCGTGCCTCAGCGTCAGTAACAGTCCAGAAAGTCGCCTTCGCCACTGGTGTTCCTCCTAATATCTACGCATTTCACCGCTACACTAGGAATTCCACTTTCCTCTCCTGTACTCAAGTCCGGCAGTTCCAAAGGCTCACTATGGTTGAGCCATAGCCTTTCACCTCTGGCTTGCAAGACCGCCTACGCACCCTTTACGCCCAGTGATTCCGGATAACGCTTGCCCCCTACGTATTACCGCGGCTGCTGGCACGTAGTTAGCCGGGGCTTCCTCCCAAGGTACCGTCATTATCTTCCCTTGGGACAGAGCTTTACGACCCGAAGGCCTTCATCGCTCACGCGGCGTTGCTGCATCAGGCTTTCGCCCATTGTGCAATATTCCCCACTGCTGCCTCCCGTAGGAGTCTGGACCGTGTCTCAGTTCCAGTGTGGCCGATCACCCTCTCAGGTCGGCTACCCATCGCAGCCTTGGTGAGCCGTTACCTCACCAACTAGCTAATGGGACGCGGGCCCATCCTATGCCGCAAAAGCTTTGGCGAGTCGTCCATGCGGACATCTCGCTTTATCCGGTATTAGCACACCTTTCGGTGCGTTATCCCTGTGCATAGGGCAGGTTGCCCACGTGTTACTCACCCGTCCGCCGCTCACGCAGCGGGGCTTCGTCCGAAGACTCCCTCCCGCTTTGTTCGCTCGACTTGCATGTGTTAAGCACGCCGCCAGCGTTCATCCTGAGCCAGGATCAAACTCTTAAAAAGAAATCCTTAAGGACTATGTCCTTTAGCTCACTTTGACATCTTGCGATGTCTCACTGACTTTAAATAATTTCGATGGCTTAGCCATCTTTAAAAAATAAACCTGCTGTTTAGTTTTCAAGGTTCAATTTGCGACTTGATTATCTTATCACTTCAAGCTCTTCAAGTCAACACTTTTTTTCGTTTCTTTTTATTTCTTTTTTGCTGCTCTTCGTTTCGTTTTGCCGCCCCTTGGGACAACATAGATTACTATACCAGCTTTCAAAATAAGTGTCAACAGATTTGTGTGATTTTTTTATTCGAATTTTTCATCTAGATATTTTTCATATATTACAGCCGCTCCCTGCTCGAGTGACTTTTTGACATCTAGTATCCTTTGATTTGAAGAACCTCTGAATTTAAGACGCAGGCTTTTTTTCTCTTCCTCGAACCTTCCGTCTACCAGCACGTCAACCTCCGCTAGCAGGCTTGCCCACTCAGCATACGTTTCGCTGCCTCTGTCTGTAAGCTCCTCGAAAGTATAGCCTGTATAAGCCCAGACATCAAGACCCGCTTTCTTCGCCTCCCTACATACGTATGCCAAAGCCACGGGCTGCTCGAAAGGGTCGCCTCCGGAAAGCGTAATGCCCTTGTGGAGCCTCAGCGCCTTTATTTGCTCTATAATGTCATCCGCTTCAAACTCAATCCCGCCCTCGAAGGAATGGGTCTGTGGATTGTGGCAGCCTTTGCAGGCGTGTCTGCAGCCTTGAGCCCAAACAACAGCCCTTATTCCATCCCCGTCTACTATGCTGTCAATAGTCATTGGCCCTGAAAGTCTAAGTTTCATGTGTTTCCTCCTTAAAAAGCAACATTAGTAGTTGCATCGATAATTCGTGGGCAGCCATAAAGGCCGCCCACGGACTTTTTCCTTAATATTCCATTTTGCTTAAACGTGCTTTACCCTGTCTTTGACTTCGGATTTCTTGGCGTCATTGAACCTGTCCACAGTGCCCACGAGATATCCAGTTATCCTTCTTATCCTCTCAAAGCGAATGCCGTTTTGGCCTTCTATTATTCCGCATTCCGGGCACACGTCTCTTATTATTCCCGTGTATCCGCACGAAGGGCACCTGTCCACGGGATGGTTTATGGAGCCGTAGCCTATTCCAGTTGTCGCCATATGCTTTACGATGCTTTCAAAAGCTTCAAGATTATCGCTAGGATCTCCGTCAAGCTCCACATATGATATGTGGCCTCCATTTGTAAATTCATGGTATGGAGCCTCCTTGCCTATCTTGTCATACGCGCTCAGCTTGTAGCCTACAGGTATGTGGAATGAGTTCGTATAGTACTCTTTGTCAGTAACGCCGTCTATGACGCCGTATTGTTTCTTGTCGATGTTTAGGAATCTGCCTGAAAGACCTTCAGCCGGAGTTGCTATGAGCGCAAAGTTAAGGCTATGCTTCTGGCAGGCTTCGTCGGCTCTTTTCCTCATATGCTCTACTATTTCAAGTCCGAGCTTTTGAGCCCTTTCGCTCTCCCCGTGATGCTCTCCAATAAGGGCAGTAAGAGTTTCCGCAAGACCTATGAACCCTATTGTAAGGCTGCCATGCTTTATTACGTCTCTTATCTTGTCATCAGGCCCAAGCTCGTCTGAATGTATCCATGCTCCCTGGCCCATGAGGAATGGGAAGTTTTTGACCCTCTTGCTACCTTGTATTTCAAATCTTTCTACCAGCTGATTCACAGTAAGCTCTATTTTTTCATCGAGCTCCCTGTAGAAGCCTTCCATGTCAGGCTCTGTTCTTTCGCCAAGTATAATCCCGTGGTTAAGTCCTATCCTTGGAAGATTCATCGATGAAAACGATATGTTTCCTCTTCCTGTTGCAACCTCTTCACCGAATATATTGCCCATTACCCTTGTCCTGCAGCCCATGTATGTCACTTCAGTCTCAGGCTTGCCTTTCTGATAGTATGGCTTGTTGAAAGGAGCATCCAGGAATGAAAAGTTAGGGAAGAGTCTCTTTGAAGAAACCCTGCATGCAAGCTTGAAAAGATCGTAGTTCGGATCTGTTTCGCTAAGGTTTATTCCGTCCTTCACCTTGAATATGAGTATCGGGAATATTGGCGTCTCTCCGTTTCCAAGTCCGTGCTCTTGGGCCAGCATCAGGTTTTTGGAAACCAGCCTTCCTTCCGGAGTCATGTCAGTTCCAAAATTTATGCTCGAGAAAGGAACCTGCGCTCCCGCCCTTGAATGCATGGTATTGAGATTGTGGACAAAAGCCTCCATAGCCTGGTATGTCTGCTTGTCTACTTCCTTTAGCGACCTGTTTAAGGCAAACTCCGCCATTTTTCTTGAAATAGCTGCCGCTTCACCAGTGCAAGCTTCAAGCCTTCCGGCAATGGCTCCTTCTATGCATTTTGACAGCTTTTCCCTTTCTTCGCTTGAAAACTCAATGGATCTGATTGCTCCGTACTGCGCAATAACCGAATCCACAAATTCGTCCAGCTCTCCATCCGAAAGCTCAAGCTCTATTTCTGCGAACTTGGAGATATTTTCTTTGAGTCTCTTTTGGAAAGACTTCATAACTCCTTTTGCCATGTCGTAATCGAATTTAGGTATACTCTGTCCGCCGTGCTGGTCGTTCTGGTTTGCCTGTATGGCTATTGCTGCAAGTGCGGCATAGCTGAGTACATCATTTGGCTCCCTCAAAAAACCGTGGCCTGTCGAAAAGCCCCCGTCAAACAGCTTAGATATGTCTATCTGGCAGCATGTAGTTGTTCCCATGTTGAGGAAATCCATGTCATGTATATGTATATCCCCTCTTTCATGAGCCATGGCATGCTCAGGCTTTATGACAAACTTCTTACAAAACTCCTTAGATACGGCGCTTCCATACTGGAGCATTATCCCCATAGGAGTGTTGCCGTCTATGTTTGCATTTTCCCTCTTTATGTCAGCATCCTCTGAATCCAGGAAGGTTATGTTGTGTATGTCCTGCATCAGCCTGTTCTTGGAATCCCTTATCCTTGTTCTTTCAGCCCTGTAGAGTATGTAGATTTCGCTCGTCTTGGCATGGCCTGTCTTTATTAGCGTTCTTACTACCGCATCCTGAACTTCTTCAACAGTAGGCACCTGACCTGCAAATTTTTTGTTTATAAAAGCTATGGCATCGTCTGTAAGCGCTTCGGCAACGCTATAGTCCGCAGTTCTACCCTCTTTTTTTGCAGCCTCGCTTGCTGCAAGATATATTGCCCTTGTTATTTTCTCGCTGTTAAACGGAATGATTCTTCCATCTCTCTTTTTTATCATATCGATCATATTCATGGCTCCCTTCGCGATTCTAAAACTAAAATATCCACATCATCCACAAGTAATCCACACTATATTGTGGGTACATTCCATATATACACTACATATAGATATGTCTAACAAAAAAAATTGCCTTTTTAATTTTATGCGCTGATTCTCGCATTAAAGAAAGGCTTGCCTTTTATAAACTGTCTCTTCTATATAGTTTCATCTATGCCATATATCATATCAGTTTTTTTGAAATCTGGCAAATCGCCAGATACGTTGGGATTGCTTATTCGAAAATACGAATACAAGCAAATCTAGACTGTTCAGAAAAACAACTAAAATTTTGGCAACAAACAAAAAAATTCAATTCTGTAAAAGGCAATGTGGCTCAAATTTGCAGCTGATCTATCCAAAATACACTTTGAAAGCCATATAGAATGCCAGCAGCGAGAATGTCAGAAACAGCGTTTTTTCTCCGGCGCTTCCCGATTTAAAGGCTTTTAGCAGGCTGATTCTCTTTTTTGCCGGATAAAAAAGCTGGACTCCTCCTGAATTGAAAATGTCAGCCACTATATGGAGCACATATCCTATTGCAAAAGGAAAAGCGAGGCTCTCCCTTCCCGTTTCAAACCCTATTTTGTATGCCGCATATGCGAAGACAACGCTTCCAAGCATGCTGTGCGTCACACCCCTGTGCTTTGAAAATGCGACAATCAAAAAAATAGGCACTATATATAGAATGGACCCCATACCGGAATTTTTCATATACAGGTATCCTGAAAGAAACGCCAGAATCACATATATTACAAGCTTGTCTATTCCGTTTGATGCTGGAAGTATTTTTCTGTTGAGCATACCCCCCGGATGGTCTATGTCGGGAAGCATACTGCCTACAGCTGCTGCCGCTATGTATTCGGCTCCCGGCATTATCCCCAATGCATCTGCCGCGCAAAATGAAGCCGCCACGCCAATAGATATGTGTGTTTTGCCTGTCATTTCCAAATCCTCCAGACTTATTTTTCGGCCTCCGCCTAGTTTCAGCTACTATATAATTTACTCCATTATGGCATGCAGCGTCAACCGGCTTTTGATCTGTTCTTGTTAATAATAAAACACCTTAAAAGGCCTGATATAAGCCTTTTCAAAACTATTTTTTTGCTTTATAATTTACTTTATACTTTATCGCATTGAAATCCGATTTATGCAAAGTTGCATACTCGGCATATCAAAAGGAGGAAATATCATATGCTTTCACAAAGAGCTCTGAACATCACCCCGTCAGTTACAATAGGAATAAACAGCAAGGTTGCAAAACTAAGAGAACAAAATATTGAAATAATCAACCTCAGCGTGGGAGAACCTGACTTTCCTACTCCTGAAAAGGCAAAACTTGCTGCAATAGAGGCAATAGTCCACAACAAGACCAGATATGACATGGTTTCTGGATTGAAACAGCTTAAAAATTCGATAGTTGAAAAGCTTGAAAAGGAAAACAAGGTTTCATACACGAGCGACCAGATCGTCGTATCGAGCGGTGCCAAGCATGCTATAACAAATGCTCTGATGGCTGTAATAAATCCAGGAGAAGAGGTCCTAATACCAATACCCTACTGGGTGAGCTATCCCGAAACAGTAAAGCTAGTGGGCGGAATTCCTGTATTCGTAGATGCAGACAAGTCAAACAGCTTCAAGGTTACAGTTTCAGACATAGAAAAGCATATAAGCGACAAAACCAGAGTGATAATAATATCAAATCCTTCAAACCCTACAGGGGCAATTTATTCAAAAAAAGAGCTTGAAGAGATAGTAAACTACTGCATCGAGAAGAACATAATAATACTTGCAGACGAGATATATGAAAAGATAAACTATGAAGGCGAATTTACAAGCATAGCGTCCCTTTCCGACAAGGCAAAGGAAATGACTATAACCATAAATGGATTTTCCAAGTCCGCGTCAATGACAGGCTGGAGAGTAGGCTACACAGCATCTAGCAGTGCCATAGCAAAAGCCATAATATCAATACAGGGCCACCTCGTATCCCACCCAAGCACAATCTCACAGTGGGCAGCCTTCGCAGCACTCGACAAATGCGAATCGGACATGGACAACATGGTGGAGGTGTTCAAGCAAAGAAGAGACCTTGCAGCCTCTCTGTTTGACAAGATAAGTGAAATTTCATATGTATACCCTCAGGGAGCGTTTTATATATACGCCGACATATCGAGCCTAAGGGACAAGCTGCCTCACAACGAGAGCCTCTCAATGGCGTTTTGTGAAAGCCTTCTTGAAAAGGAAAGAGTGGCTGTTGTTCCGGGAATAGCTTTCGGAACAGACGATTTCATAAGAATGTGCTATGCGTGCTCAAACGAAGAAATAACAGAGGGAATAAACAGGATAGGCAATTTTATAAAATCGCTTTAATCGAGTAGGAGGCTGACGATTAGTTCATCAGCCGACCTCTCAGTCGAGTAAGCAAGGGGAGTTTCACCCCGAGCTTCTCACAGAACCGTACGTGAAAGTCTCCCTTCATACGGCTCTTATCATTCATAACCGCATTAACTGATATACCGAAGTTTCCAATGTGCGAATAGTCCCGGCTCTCTGCTTTTAACCTCAGAGAGCCATTTTTCTGCCCGTCTTCTATGTCCCCTAAAGTGTTTGAACTTACACATCGCCCACTTTACGAGTCTTCTATCTACGCAGTCCAGGGAGTATTTCATGGCTGACGGATTGTACTTGCTGAAATAGTTCATCCATCCCCTCACTATCGGGTTTATGATTTCAGCTATGATGTTTATGGAACTCCCAGTTCTTTTGTGAATTTCCAAGGCCTTGATTTTATCTCTAAAGCTCTTACAAGACGTTTTGCTTACGGATGCGATGAAGTTATACCTTAGAATTCCGTCCCTGCACTTGATATTCATCGCTTTAAATGTGTATCCGAGAAAATCAAAGCTTCTGACTGGATAGTTTTCCTTCCTGTCTTTATCGTGACAGTAAGCAATCCGAGTCTTTTCGGGATGAAGTTCCAATCGACATTCCAACATTCTTTCCGTCAGCGCTTGCTTCAGCTGTTTGGCTTGTGTAGGCGTTTGACAATGAATAACGGCATCATCGGCGTATCTCTCAAAAGGACATTTCGGATAATTCCTTTCCATCCAACGGTCAAACGCATAGTGTAGGAACATGTTCGCCAACACAGGGCTGATAACGCCACCTTGAGGGGTTCCGGCTTTCCGAGCTATGTGTTGTCCTTCTTTAGTTGTGAAAGGGGCTTCGAGCCATCTCTTTATATAGAGCTTGGCCCACTTTTCATCCACGTGCTTTTCTACCACGCGCATGAGAAGTTCATGGTCGATATTATCGAACAGACCCTTCACATCCAGTTCTATCACGTAGTCGTACTTCCAGCTTCGCTCACGGGCTCTTCCCACTGCTTCTAATGCAGATTTGTTTGGCCTGTATCCGTATGAGTCCTCGTGAAAAATGGGTTCAACCTTAGGCTCGACAATCATTCTTGCTACCATTTGCGCTATTCGGTCGGTGATGGTAGGTATGCCCAGTCGCCTTGTCCCTCCGGTCTTTTTAGGTATTTCAACTGCCAAAACCGGGGCGGGAATGTAGCTTCCTGAGCTCATCCTATTCCATATCTTGTATAAGTTCTTTTCGAGATTTTCATCAAAGACCTCAAAGGTTATGCCATCTATCCCGGCACTTCCCTTGTTTGCCTTCACTCTTTTATATGCCTCAAGTACTACTTTCTTCGGTATTTTGTACGGTTTGCTCATCCGCATCAAATCCTCCTATTTGATATAGTTGTTTTCTGCTTCTGAGCTGAATGATGATGCCCCTTCGCTCCACTGCCATTACAGCAGTTTCATCACTACTACGAACATCTCCGCCCCTGCGAAATGCATCTCTACTTTCAGCTTTGCCTTTCTGTGGCTTAGACTTTTTCGATTACCATCATTCCGCAGGTTCCCATGTTTCATACAGATGCCTGATATATGCTCATGCCGCCTTAATACCGTCCCACAGATAGTCAGCCTTACAGGTATCTTCTATCCTTTTCCTCAATCAGTGGTGAAGAGTTGAGTTTTGCAGGAACTTTACGCTATCGATACTTCATCAGCGGTTCACTTTCGTTCATCTTCACATATCTCACATGACTGCTTGTGCAGCCTTTTCCTTAATCGCTCACTACCACGACTCTTAATCACAGCAGCATTAAGGTTGTTTGACAGGTTTGCCTGTTCAATCCCTGTCGAAGGACCTACCTTCATCATCCGTATGCCTTTCATGGCACACCACCACCGTACGTACCGTTCAGTATACGGCGGTTCAACCGCTTAAGTGCATTTTGCGTAATTGCTCGTACTGCGCCGGAAAGTCATAGTATCCGGCCTGTACGAGCTTTTCATTTGTGATGGAGCGGGATAAAACCGCGCTACCTGCTATACGCCAGTATCCCAGCCGCGTGTTGCCCCATTGGTATGCCTGCCACTCTGGAATGCCCAGTTTCGTCAGGTTCTTCACCCTCGTTCTTGGTTTCTTCCATTGCTTCCAGATATACATGCGAATCCTTCGGCGCATCCATTCGTTCCATTTGAGCAGAGTTCGTTTGATGTCAGCCACATTATAGTAGCCAAGCCATCCACGGATGTATCTTTTGACGTTCTCCATGACCATGCGCACATTCCTTCCCTGATTCCTGCGGGTCAGTTCCTTCAACTTTCGTTTCGCCTTTGAAAGGGATTCCCGGTGAGCTCGTATGTATATTCCCTTTCCGTTCTTCCCGAGGCAAAACCCTAGGAACTTGAAGTGCTTTATTGCAAACACGCTTACCACCTTGCTCTTTTGGGCGTTCACTCTGAGTTTGAGTCTGTCCTCAAGATATCTGCTACAGGTTTCCATTAGACGTACTGCGGCTCGTTTACTTTTCGCAAGCACCACAATGTCATCCGCATATCTGACTATCTTAACCCCTCGGCCTTCCATCTCCTTGTCGAATTCATTCAGGTAGATGTTGGCCAGTAAAGGTGAAAGCGGCCCGCCTTGCGGCGAGCCTTCCTCAGTTTTGCTGAATACTCCGTTTGCCATGACTCCACTCTTTAGATATTTCTTGATGAGCTCTATCACGCGGTTGTCTTGGAATTTCTTTCGCAGAAGGTTAAGAAGCAGTTCATGGTTCAAGGTGTCAAAGTATTTGGACAGGTCTATTTCTACTGCGTGTCCGTATCCCTGCTTTGCATAGCTTTTCACTTTTAGAATCGCTTGCTGTGCGCTTCTTTTCGGACGGTAGCCATAGCTTCCTTCTGAAAATATTGGTTCGAAGATGGGTTGTAACTTCTGCGCTATGGCCTGCTGGATGACTCGGTCTATTACCGTGGGAATCCCCAGTTTTCGCACACCACCATCGGATTTGGGAATTTCCTTGCGTCGCACCGGACTCGGCTTATAGCTTCCATCCCTGATGCTTTGCAGAAGTTCATCCCTATTTTCCCTTATCCACGAAAACGCATCCTCGACAGTCATTCCATCGATTCCTGGCGCTCCATGGTTACGCTTGACCTGCTTGTAGGCTCTGTTGAGGTTATCCCGTTCCAGTATCCTTTCGAGCAGGTCGATTGCACCATCTCTTTCTTTGCTTTCCCGAGCGCTGGTGCTCTGCGCTCCTGCATACTCTTGACGTTCCACGCTATCCCTTTGCAGGCAGCCCTTTCGGTATTCTGCTTTCAACGCACCAGCCTCCTTCCGGCTCTTACTCAAGACTTGCGATTGTTCAGCCCTTCCCGAAAAAAAAATCGGTACTATGGCCTCTGCTGACTTCTCACGGCAAGCTTTACTCCGTATTTCAGATTTATCTTACTCAACGTCCGTGAGACCTCCCCGGGTAAGAACGATAACCTTCATCCCATGTAACCGCCGCATTTACCGTGTAGGGTTCGGGTAGCATTGGACTTCGTTTTGAGTTGCAAACTCGTCCGCCCTATTTCGGCCTCAATATGCGGTTTCTGTTCGTCGGTTCGGGACTTTGCCTCCGGCTTCCTTCAGATTCCACCTCGCGATGGACACCCTTGCCTTTGACTAACGCTTCCTGCTACCGAGCGCGTAGTGGACTTTCACCACCAAGTTATCGCCCATGCTGGGCGCACAACATAAAAAAGAAGAGGCATCTACATGCCTCTTCTTTTTTCTATGTAATAATCCGATGTATATCCACCATTTCCGTATGTACCAGTTGCTGCATATGTATAACCCATTGCCGTCTGCACGGCCTTCCTCTTTGCCTTTCGTCCTGTAGGCTTGCTTTCATACAGTTCCGAGAGAGTGCTCATCGATAAAAACCACATTACCTTGAAAACCAGCACCACTATGCATATCAAGCATATCCACGTAAACATTTAATAAAATCCTCCTCTCCTGTATGAAAAAGCCAACAGCTATGGTATTTATTTCAAATATACCAAAGTTTTTATAAAAAATAAAGTGTTTTATTAAAAAATTAACAAAAAATAAAACCCCGAAAGTCAGCGACTCACGAGGTTATTAATACCCTTTACTTATTTTTTAAACTTAAATTTTAATAAAATGCGGATGTTTTTTATTTATCTTCACTTATGATAGGCTTCATCGTTGGGAATAGTATTACATCCCTTATTGATGATGAGTCTGTAAGCAACATCATCACCCTGTCTATGCCTATTCCAAGCCCGCCTGTAGGTGGCAGTCCCACTTCTATTGCATTGATGAAATCCTCATCAAGCATCTGAGCCTCATCGTCACCAAGCTCTCTTTGCTTTAGCTGGTCCATGAACCTGCCTCTTTGGTCTATAGGATCATTAAGCTCCGAGAATGCATTTGCTATCTCCCATGTGTTCACGAAAGCCTCAAACCTGTTTGTTATTGTAGGATCGTCGGGATTTCTCTTTGCCAGCGGAGAAATCTCCACTGGGTGGTGAGTTATGAATGTAGGCTGAACAAGATGCTCCTCGCAAAACTCTTCGAATATTTCGCTGAGTATGTGTCCTTTTGTAAGGCCCGCTCTGAGATCAAGCCCTTTCTTGTCTGCAATTTCATATGCCTCTTCGTCGGTTTTGATATCGTCAAAGTCTATTCCCGTATATTTCTTCACGGCTTCCTTCATGCTCATCCTGTTCCAAGGCGGAGTAAGGTCTATCTCCTTGCCCTGGTATGTAATCTTAGTCGAGCCGACAGACTTCTGTGCCATATACGCAACTATATTTTCCGTTATGTTCATCATTTCCTCGTAATCCGCATAAGCCTGATACAGCTCTATGGCAGTGTACTCCGGATTGTGCTTTATTGACATGCCCTCGTTCCTGAACATCCTGCCCATCTCGTAAACCTTGTCGAATCCGCCCACTATCAGCCTTTTAAGGTAGAGCTCATTTGCTATCCTCAGGTACATGTCTATATCAAGAGTGTTGTGGTGAGTGATGAAAGGTCTTGCAGATGCTCCGCCGGCTATTGTGTTTAGTATAGGCGTGTCCACTTCAAGAAAACCTCTCTCGTCAAGGAATTCCCTTACAGCTTTTACAGCCTTGCTTCTTGTAAGGAACTTCTCCTTGACCTCCGGATTCACAATAAGATCCACATACCTTTGCCTGTATCTAAGGTCAGGATCCTTGAGCCCATGGAATTTTTCAGGCAAAATCTGGAGTGATTTGGAGAGGAGCGTAACCTTTGAGGCTTTAACAGATATTTCTCCCTTTTGAGTTATAAAAACCTCGCCTTCCACGCCCACGATGTCGCCTATGTCGTATGTCTTGAATACATCGTATTCAGCTTCACCGAGTCCGTCCACCTTCACATATGACTGTATTCTGCCTTTACCGTCCTGCACGTCCATGAATGTAGTCTTTCCATGGCCCCTTTTGCTCATTATACGGCCTGCTATGCTTACCTGCTGTCCCTGCATGGAGTTGATATTCTCCTTAATGTCAGCAGAATATGCACTCACGTCATATTTTTCTATTTTAAAAGGGTCATTTCCAGCTTCCTGAAGCTTCTTTAGTTTGTCCCTTCTAATCTGCAGCATCTCGTTCAAATTCAATTCTTCTGACAACTATAGCACCTCCGTTTATCTTCTTATATCCAGTATTTTAAATCTCGCTGTTCCGTCAGGAACGTTCACTTCGATTTCGTCGCCTTTTTTCATTCCTATGAGCGCACTTCCAACCGGAGATTCGTTAGATATCTTGTTGTCATAAGGATCCGCTTCCGCAGAGCCCACTATAGTGTACTCCATCTCCTCATCGAAATCAAAATCCTTGACCTTAACTATAGACCCTACCGTAACAATGTCAGCTTCTATGTCTTCTTCCTTTATTATCTTGGCCTTCCTGAGCATATTCTCAAGCTTTAGTATCCTCTCCTCCACTTTCGCCTGCTCGTTTTTCGCCTCGTCATACTCGGCATTCTCGGATATGTCTCCAAAAGATATGGCTTCCTTTATTCTCTCGGCAACCTCTTTCCTCATCACCGTCTTAAGCATTTCAAGCTCGTCTTCTATCTTTTTATAGCCTTCCTTCGTAAGAAGTATTTCCTTTGAGTTTGGATCCATTTAAATTCCCCTCTCTCCTGATTTTAATCTAAAACAAAAAAACTGATAGAATCCAATAGGATTTTATCAATATGTCAATAATTATTGGAATTCAAATACAAAAGGGCCTTTACATACCCTTGCACATTATAATGTATTATAAATTAGTATTTTTTATGTGTCAAGCAGCACATTCAGTTCATCCATGTAGGAGAGCAGCCTGCCCTTGATTTCTTCGAATCTATACAGCGTATTTATTTCATTCTTAATCTTTGCAGAGCCCTTCATTCCCTTGAGGTACCATCCAATATGCTTTCTCATCTCCACCACCCCGGTATGCATTCCCTTTATCTGGACTGCAAGTTCAAGATGCCTGATTACTGTTTCAATTTTTTGAACCGGTGAAGGTTCCCTTACCTGCTCATTGTATTCCAAATATCTGTATACCTCGTTGAATATCCAGGGATTTCCCTGGGCACCTCTGCCTATCATAACAGCGTCGCAACCGGTCTTCTCAAGCATGCTTAGCGCATCCTGCGCGGATTTCACATCGCCGTTGCCTATTACCGGAATCGAAACCGCATCCTTTACAGCCTTTATTACCGACCAATCGGCGCTCCCTGAATAGTACTGCTCCTTTGTCCTTGCATGAACTGCTATGGCGCTTATTCCGCAATTCTGCGCAATCCTGGCCATTTCCACGGCATTTATGTTATGCTCATCCCAGCCGGATCTGATCTTCACTGTCACAGGCTTTCTCGACGCCTTTACCGCAGCTTCCATTATCCTGCCTGCAAGCTCCGGATTTTTCATAAGCGCACTGCCGTCACCGTTTTTTACTACCTTCGGAGCCGGGCAGCCCATGTTGATGTCTAGTATCTCGTTATCATGGTCATTGAGTATGCTTGCAGCCTCGGCAATGAACTCAGGCTCGTGCCCGAATATCTGGAGCGCCACCGGATGCTCCTGTTTTTCTATTTTTATCATGGATCTTGTCTTCTCGTCTTCATAGCACAGCGCCTTGGCATTTATCATCTCGGTATAGAGCAAATCACTGCCAAGCTCCTTGCATATGAGACGGAATGGCAAATCTGTCACGCCGGCCATTGGCGCCAGAAAAACATTGTGCCTAAGCTCCAGGCCTGCAATTTTCAAACCAGCTTTCAATATATCTCCTCCAACAATTTTGATACGCAAAGGAAGGACCTAATCGGCCTTGTTCCTGTTGTATATTATCTTCAGCCCCTCAAGAGTCAGGAATCTGTCCACAAAGTCAACGTTCCTTGCTTCCGACGCTATTAGCGTCGCAAGCCCTCCCGTAGCTATAACCTTGGCATCGCTGTCTCCAAGCTCCGCCCTTATCAGGTCCACAATCCTGTCGACAAGGCCCGCATAGCCGTATATTATGCCTGATTGCATGGCTCCGACAGTGTTTTTACTTATAGCATTTCCCGGCTTTACCAGCTCCACCCTTGGAAGCTTTGACGCCATCTGAAAAAGAGCCTCGCTTGATATTTGTATTCCCGGCGCTATACTGCCGCCAAGATATTCTCCATTTTTAGATATTGCGCAAAAGGTAGTAGCAGTGCCAAAGTCAACTATTACAAGCGGAGCGCCGTACTTTTGATATGCAGCTACCGCGTTTACTATCCTGTCCGCACCCACCTGCTTGGGGTTGTCGTATTTTATGTTCATGCCCGTCTTTACGCCTGGACCTATCACCATGGGCTTCTTGCCGCAGTATTTAACGGAGAAGTTCTCCAGCGAATGCATGACATTGGGAACTACGGAGGATATTATAACATCCTCAATCTGAGAAAAATCAAGTCCTTCATATGCGAAAAACTGGTGGATCAGCATTCCGTATTCGTCCGATGTCTTTTGCTTGTCCGTTTTCATTCTCCAGTAATTCATGAGCTTGTCGCCTTTGTATACTCCAAGCACCGTGTTTGTGTTGCCAACGTCACACACTAAAAGCATATATCATCTTCTCCCTGATGGTTTATTCTTTTCGAATTGCTTGCAGGTTTTATTTTAACAGTGTTTTTTTCCCATTTCAACAACCATGTCAAATATTTAATATAAAACAAGACTCATGAGGCTTTATCTATTCCTTACGGACACCTCTCCCGAAATAACTCTTTCGACGCTCCCATCCTCGTACTCTACAACAAGGTCGCCCTCACCGCTTATATCGAGCGCCTTTGCGGGAACCTTGCCGCTCCAGCTTATGACGTATATGTCTCTTCCTATGAGGCTCGACTTTTCCCTGCATATGCCTATGGCTTCTGATGCGTCACCTGTTTTTACGTAAGCAGAGTACATGCGCTCGAACTCCTCCAGGACCGCTATTATTATGTCCCTCCGCTCAAGCAAGTGACCCTCTCTTTTCAGTGAAGTCGCTATGTCCCGTAGCTCATCAGGGAATTCCATAGTGCTTACATTTATACCTATGCCCAGCACTATGTAGTCGATTCTCTCCATCTGTGCGCTCATCTCGGTGAGTATGCCGCACAGCTTCTTGCCCTCCAGGAGTATGTCATTTGGCCACTTTATCTTTGCATCGGCTCCAAACCTCTCAAGCGCCCTGGCTACCGACGCCCCTGCAATAAGTGTTATTACAGATGCCCTGTGCGGCGCTATATTCGGTTTTAGGACCAGACTCATCCATACGCCTTCTCCTTTTTGAGAACTCCAGGCTCTGTCCATCCTCCCTTTGCCCTTTGTCTGCTCATCTGCTAGTACAAGCGTGCCGTCGAGAGCTTTCGACGCTATTTTTTTTGCGTGGTCATTCGTGGAATCTATCGATTCCAAAAATACTATGTGCCTTCCTACAAACTCGGTATCCAGCCTTGATTCTATCTCTGACGGAATAAGCACATCGGCTTCAAGCGGCAGCATATAGCCTCTCCTGCTTGAAGACTCAATCGTGTACCCCTCGTCCCTGAGCGCCTTCATGTGCTTCCACACGGCAGCCCTCGATATCCCAAGTTCTTCAGATATGTGTTCGCCTGAAACGTAGCTGCCCTTGCTCTGCGCAAGAAACTCAAGTATCTTTTCTTTCAAGCTATCGCCTCCCGAATGTAGTAATTATAATACTGCTAATGTCCAAAGCTACAGCTTTTTAGCTATGGCCCCTTCCAAAAATCTGTCCATTTTTATTACAGCCATGCTTATCGTCCCTTCGCCTATTTTTTCCAGGTCGTCAAGCACCTCGACATTGAATTTGAACTTTATGCCCTTGGCCTCGACAAGTTCCGAATTCGCCACAACACTCATCCCTGCAGGAGTGGGCGCCATGTGCTTTATGTCAAATGAAATCCCAACAGTGCGCTCATCTTCTTCCAAAAGTGGCTCGAGAACCTTGGAGCTGGCCAGCTCCATAAGCAGTATCATCGAAGGGCTTGAAAGCACCTTTATTCCCTCATTCCCAAGGGCAGCTGCTGTGTCCTCAAAGCTTACAACCCTTTGAACACTCGCCTTCACGCCCGGTTTAACATCCTTCATTCATTATCCCCCGTCCATAAATCAATTTCCATATCAAAAAGCCGGGAAATCCCCGGCTTTTACTTGTTAGTTTTCTGAATCCATTGTCGTTGATGTTTGTATTGCCTCTTTTGCTTTTTCAACATGAGTCGCCTTTTTTTTGTCCTCTTTCTCTTGAACAACCAACTCGGCCAGCTCTGCTTTTTCAACCTTTATAATTTCAAGGTCTTCCTCTGTAACCACAAGTGTGCCCTCAAACGCCATCTTGAACTGTTCCGAATCCAAAGTCTCGAATTTCAGAAGCGCTCTGGCCACATTGTCAAGCGTAGCCAAGTTTTCTTCAAGCAGCTTAAGCGTCTTGTCGTAAGCCTCGTCGACTATTCTTCTTATCTCCCTGTCTATTTCAGAAGCGATCTCCTCAGAGTAGTTCTTCCTTGTTGTAAAATCCTTGCCAAGGAAAACCTCATCCGAAGCCTCTCCGAAAGTCATGGAGCCTAGTTTTTCGCTCATGCCATACTTTGTTACCATAGCGCGCGCTATGTGGCTTACCCTTTCAAGGTCGTTTTGCGCCCCTGTGGATATATCCTTGAGCACAAGCTTTTCGGCTACTCTTCCTCCAAGCAGGTGTATAAGCTGCTCTTCCATCTCACGCTTTGTGGCGTAGTATTTCTCCTCTTTCGGAAGTATCATAGTGAAACCGCCGGCTCTTCCTCTTGGTATTATAGTAACCTGGTGCACAGGGTCCGTATCAGGAAGCAGCGTTGCAACTACAGCATGCCCTGCCTCATGATAAGCCGTAAGCCTTCTTTCCCTTTCGCTTATGACTCTCGACTTTTTCGCCGGTCCGGCAATAACTTTCGTTATAGCCTCTTCTATGGTGTCCATCTTTATGTGCTTTTCCTTTTTTCTTGCCGTAAGCAACGCAGCCTCGTTCATGAGGTTTTCTATGTCTGCAGGCGTAAAACCAGGCGTTCTTCTCGCAAGCACTTTAAGATCCACATCGTCTGCAAGTGGCTTGTGCTTTGAGTGAACCCTGAGTATGGCCTCTCGTCCCTTTATGTCTGGAACACCTACAACTACCTGCCTGTCGAATCTTCCCGGACGAAGCAGAGCGGGGTCAAGTATGTCAGGCCTGTTTGTGGCCGCCATTATTATGATTCCCTCATTTATTCCAAAGCCGTCCATTTCGACGAGCAGCTGGTTGAGCGTCTGCTCCCTCTCGTCATGGCCTCCGCCAAGGCCTGCTCCCCTTCTTCTTCCCACAGCGTCAATCTCGTCTATGAAAACTATGCAAGGAGCGCTCTTTTTCGCCTGCTCGAAAAGGTCTCTTACGCGCGATGCTCCCACTCCGACGAACATCTCCACGAAGTCAGAGCCGCTTATGCTAAAAAACGGAACTCCTGCCTCTCCTGCGACAGCCTTTGTAAGGTAAGTCTTTCCTGTTCCCGGAGGTCCCACAAGAAGAAGTCCCTTAGGTATTCTCGCGCCAAGCTCAGTATACTTTTTGGGATTCTTGAGGAAGTCAACAACCTCCTGGAGTTCTTCTTTTTCCTCATCCAGCCCTGCAACATCGTTGAATGTAACCTTGCTCTTTTCATTCTCCTTGTGAAGCTTGGCTCTTGATTTCCCAAAATTCATGACTCTGTTTCCGCCGCCTTGTGACTGCTGCATGAATACAAACCAGAAAACCACGAATATCAGTATCATGAATACCGACGGAAGAATCTCAAAGAACCACGGAGTGCCCGGTTCCGGTTCTCCGCTCACAACAAGCTTTCCACCTGAAGCCTGCTTTAGTATTATCTGCGAAAGCTGCTCCTTGCTCACTGCATAAGGAATATATGATGTGAACTTCTGGCCTGTTGCTTTTACTGTTCCCTGTATCTGTTCGTTAGTAAATGTAATTTCTCCAATTTGTTCTTTTTCAAGCATTTGGTATACTTTAGAAAACTTCATGTCTACAACTTCTTCTGCCGGCTTGCCAAAGAACTGGACTACCGAAACTATTATTATAAATATGAGCAAATAGAAACTTGCTCCCTTAAAAAATTTCTGCAAAATGGATCCTCCTCCCTAAATATATACCTGTAATTGTACCATAAAAATTTTTTTAATTCAATATTTTCCAATTCCAGATTAGAGCTCTGTGAATGTCACCTTGAGCAGCCTCTTTGTATGCGCATCAACTCTGTAGGCTTCGCTCAGCCTGTATCCCATCACCCACATGACCCCATTTTCGTCTCTTAGCACAGGTATATAGTCTCGTTTTTCTCTTTCTATCTTAAGGTCTATAAAAAGATCCTTCAGCTTCTTGGTTCCGCCAAGTCCTATAGGCCTTATCCTGTCGCCTTCCATTCTGCTTGTTATGGACAGCTTGCCCTTTACCTTGTCAAAGTCAAAATATGCCGTGTGCCTGTCCCTTTCGATATGCAAAGAGTCTCCTTTGTCTATTATCTTTGTCTGCACACGCACCCCGATTTCTTCTATTCTCACGCTGCCTTCGCTTTCCAGGTCATAATGAAAACTCATTTTCTCTGCGTTCGAGTCTGGCGCTTGATTTTTTTTGATGACTATGCGGCCGTTTTCCTTTATGGCCATCAAGCCCCGTGAGATGTCAATACGGGAGCCTTCCTTGCCGCCTCGGGCAAGTTCAATGACATATTCTATGTGAACCTGCTGGACTCCTTTAATATCTCCCAGTATGGCGCCTATGGCCATTCTCACAACCCTACTGGAAATCGCATTATGGAGCGCCGTAAGAGCATCCGTGTCAATCCTGACCTCGCCCTCCATGCTGCAGACTCTGTCAAATTCAGTTTTGGCGCAAGAATTGATATACTCTGCATCATCGCTCAGAAGCGATCCCATTCTTGAAAGAGCTTTTTTCATATCCACATTAAAGTTATCATCCATATAAGGTATCAGCCTAAGCCTTATCTTGTTCCTTGTATATATATCCTCTAGATTCGTGCTGTCAAGTCTGAAGCTTAGTCCTCTTTGGGAAATATAAGCTTCAATCTCCGCCCTGGTCACATCCAGCAAAGGCCTTATTATGCCGTCACGCCTTGAATATTCCATTCCCTTTAGACCTTCAAGCCCCGTGCCCCGCATCATCCTCATTATTAGTGTCTCTGCCTGATCATCAAGATTGTGGGCGACTGCGATTTTGTCTGCACTTAGTTTTTTTTGAAGCTCGAAAAACATGCCGTAGCGCAGCTCCCTGGCCCCTTCTTCAATCGAGAGCCCTTTTTCCCTGGAATAGGCCGGCACATCGTATGCCTTTATAAAGCACATTATGCCTTCTTCCTCGCAGCGCTTCATGCAAAACATGGCATCCTTCTGGGCTTCTATGCCCCTTATTTGATGATTCAAATGCGCAGCATAGAGTCTTATCCCATATTCATCCTTAAGCCTTGAAAGCACGTCCATTAGACACACCGAATCCGGCCCGCCAGAGAGCGCTATTATAACCTTGTCGCCTTTTTTAAGCATAGAATGCTTCTCAATAGTATTTTTTACCTTTTCAAGAATCATACGGCTACCTCGTTTTCAGCTGTATTATTTTCAACGTTTAAGTTTATACCCAATTTGACAAGCATTAATTTTATTAGTTGACTGAAACATAAATAAATAGAGGCAGCTGGAAATCCTCTGCCTCATATTGTCAGCTTATTCTTATATTCATCCTGTTTTTGCCTTCGAATATGCCCGATATGTTTATGTCGTACGCTATATCCACATCCACCTTGCACTGCTTTTCGTCCACATTGACATCCACCGCCGTCGTAAGCAGCTCCATTGAAATATCACCGTGGAATGTCTTGTATTTAGTCTTGAATCTTTTGCCCTTTTCAAAAATCATGTCCGACGTGTTCTGTCCAAGCCTTTTTAGCACAACCTGGTTTTCAAATATCTTGAGAGTAGTTGTTGTCCCCTCCATGCCAGAAAGCTCCGTCTCTTCATAGACTACATATATGACTCCGTCCTCTTTGTAGAAATCCCCTCGGGTTACAAGCTCTATATCGTCTGTATTTCCCTTTGAATCAGTCTGACAAGTTTTTATATTTATCATTACTTCCCTGCTCAAAAAACCACCTCATTAACAAATAGAGCCCCATTAGCTACTAATGTTGCAATAACCATTTTAGCATTAATATTTTTGTATTTCAACAAGTTTTATGCCATCTATGGCCCTGTTGAGGAACTTCTCTCCAACCTGGGAAAACTTTTCCGGATTATCAGAAACGTAATACTCGTATGATGGCTGCGCTCCTCTTTCATTGAGCAGTTTGTGCTTTTGGAGTGTGTCCATTAGGTCCATGGCAGTCTCCTTGGCAGGGTTTACTATTTTGACCGCCTCGCCTACCACCCTTTGTATTGTATCTGTAAGCAAAGGGTAGTGCGTGCAGCCCAGAACAAGTGAATCTATGCCGTCTTCTCTGAGCTCATCCAGATATCTGTGGGCTATAATCTCGGCAACATCAGTATCGTGCCAGCCCTCCTCAACTATCGGCACAAACAGCGGACAAGCCTTTCCTTTCACCTGCACTCTGCTCGATATACTCTTCATCTCAAGCTCATAAGCCCTCGAACCAACAGTTCCTTCCGTACCTATGACTCCCACGACCCCGCTGCTTGTAAGCTCCATTGCCGTTCTCACGCCGGCCTTTATTACACCAACTATGGGAATGTCGTATTTTTGCTGCACTATCGAAAGGCTTCTGGCCGTCGCCGTGTTGCAGGCTATCACTATGGCCTTGACGCCCTTTTCAAGCAGAAAATTTATCGACTGGAACGCATACTTTGTAACTGTTTCAGCAGATCTCGAGCCATATGGAACTCTGGCCGTGTCTCCAAAATAGACTATATTCTCATTTGGCAAAACATTCATTATCTCCTTGAGTACTGTTAGCCCTCCAATACCCGAATCAAAAACTCCTATGGGACTTTCTTTCAATATCTACACCTCTCAAATCTATTTCAAATCTATTTTTCCATTGCCAGCTTTATAAGCTTGTCTATGAGCTCTCTGTAGCCCACTCCGGTTGCCTCCCAAAGCTTTGGGTACATGCTTATCTTTGTGAATCCCGGCATTGTGTTTATCTCATTTAGATATACGGTGCCGCTTTCATGCTCTACGAAAAAATCAATCCTTGATATTCCACTGCCGTCTATGGCCTTGAAAGCCTTTATCGCCATTTCCCTTATCGTGTTTTCAAGCTCTTTGTCTATGCCTGCAGGTATGAGCGTCTTTGACTCATTTGCAAGGTATTTTGCCTCATAATCATAAAAATCCTTGCATGGTATTATTTCGCCTGCCACCGAAGCCTCTACTTCGCTGTTGCCAAGCACGGCGACCTCAATTTCCCTCGCTCTTATGCCCTGCTCCACAACCACCTTCGAGTCGTACTCGAGCGCATTCTTCACGCCTTCGATGAGCTCCGCCCTGCTGCCCACCTTGGATATCCCAACGCTCGAGCCCATGTTTGCAGGCTTTGTGAACATGGGATACCTTAGCCTCTCTTCAGCAATGTCGGCAAAGCCCTGGGGATCATCTGAAAATTCGAATCTGGTCGTATATACATAATCGACCTGGGGTACGCCTTCAAAATCCATTATCTTCTTGAACATTATCTTGTCCATTGCCAGGCTGGAGGCCAGCACCTTGCAGCCCACATATGGGATTTCAGCCATTTCAAAGAGACCCTGTATAGTGCCGTCCTCGCCGCGCGGCCCGTGAAGCACCGGGAAGCAAACATCCACTGGCACCAGGCTTCCATCATTCAATTCTATACCTACCGAGCCCTTTTGAGAAGGTATGAAATTTATTTTCGAGCCCTCTACCTCATGCTCCACCCACTTGCCGCTTTGTATTTCATCAGGTCCACAGCTGCAGTAAGCCCACTTGCCGTTTTTTGCAATTCCTATTGTATGTATGTTGTATTTGTCCTTGTCTATAGCTCTATATACGGATGCCGCCGATTCAAGTGAAACATCGTGTTCTCCGGACTTCCCGCCAAAAAGTATGACAACGTTAAGCTTTTCCATGCCTATAATCCCCCCGGTTCCCTGCAGGAACATTTAGTCTTCTCGTCATTTACATAAATAAATATAATTATATTTTACACATTATCAGCATTCAAGTAAAACACATATTTTCATTCAGGCCAAAAAGAAAAACCAAAACGTCTGCATTTTGGTTTTTCTTTTGTTTTAATATTTGCTTTTCTTTGCCTTTGTCTGCTCCACTATGAACTCCTGCTGCAGCTTTATGTGCTTCATAGCCTTGTGCATGGCAAGCTCGCCGTCCCTTTTTTCTATAGCCTCTATTATGTCCTCATGCTCTTTTATTAGATTTTCGGACTTATGGTACTCGACTATATACATCCTTCTGAACCTGTATATCTGCTCTCTGAGCGAATTGTTCATCTGCATTAGCTTCTTGTTTGTTGTGGCCTTGAAAATAACCTCGTGGAAGGCTATGTCGGACTCGACCATCTTTTCCGGATTGTTCTCCTCGTAAGCCTTCTTGAATATTTCAAGTATCCTCTTGAGCTCTCCAAGGTCTTCCTTCATCATCCTCTGGGCTGCAAGCATTGATGCGAATCCTTCAAGACCTGTTCTTATCTCGAGCACCTCTTCGACGTCCTTTACAGACACATCCGCCACGTATGCGCCCTTCCTTGGTATCATTTCCACAAGCCCTTCAAGCTCAAGCTTTCTTATTGCCTCTCTCACAGGGGTCCTGCTGACACCAAGCTCGTCTGCAAGCTGGACCTCCATGAGCCTTGTTGAGGGCTCAAGCTTTCCAATAAGTATTGCCTCTCTCAAATGTTCGAAAACTATGTCCCTAAGCGGCTTGTAGTTTTCAAGCTTAAGATTGCCTATTTTACCCTTCATTGAATTCAACACCCCTGTTTTCAGTTTTTACCAAATAAGTCTGTTCCCACATTTGCTTCAACCTTGATTCAGCCTTATGGGCATCCTCGAAATTTTTAAATATTCCAAAAACTGTCGGGCCACTGCCCGTCATAATACTTCCAAGCGCCCTTTGATGCATCATTTTGTCCTTTATATGGGATATTACCGAGTATCGGCTCTGCGTGACGCTTTCAAGCACATTCGCCATCCCGCCCGCAAGCGCCTTGATATCGCCTTTTTCAATATATCCTAAAAGCCTTTCAGTATCAGGCCTTGTTCCCATGTTGTCAAGTTTGAGGCTTTTATACACTTCCGCTGTCGAAACCGAAAAATTAGGCTTGCAAACTACTATCCAAACATCCTTGACGTCTTTTATCGTCGTGAGCTTGTCACCTATTCCCTGAGCAAGGACGGTGCCCCCCTCTATGCAAAAGGGAACGTCGGCTCCCAGCTTAAGGCCCAGCTGCTTTAGCTCCTCAGTAGTAAGCCCCAGATTCCAAAGCTTGTTTAGACCCACAAGCACACCAGCCGCGTTGCAGCTTCCGCCCGCCATGCCTGCACCCACCGGAATCCGCTTTTCTATATCGATTTTGATGCCCTTTTCAACTCCGAACATATCCTTCAAAAGTGCAGCCGCCTTGTAAGCAATGTTTCTAGCATCACTCGGTACAATACTGCTGCTGCACGTTAGCGTTATTCCCTTGCCGGGAGCATCGCCGAGCGTTATAAGATCATAAAGATCTATAGTTTGCATTATCATCTCAACAAGATGATATCCATCATCTCTTTTCCCTACAACATCTATAGAAAAATTAACCTTAGCCCTTGTTTTCAGCTTGATTTCCATAATATCTCCTCCGAAAATTTCAGGCGGCTTTGCAGCTAAAATACTGGCAGCCCGAAACTACAGCGCATATTATTATATACTGTATATATTATACTATAAAATACAAAAAAAATACAAAGGCATTTGTATCTATTGCGAAAATAAAAAAGCCGCCTTTATTTATCTAATAAAGACAGCCCTTCTTAAATCAATTTTTATTTTATTAATTCGGCATTCCTGAAATTATCTGCCTCTTACCTTCTATCGGCTTTACTTCCAGTCTGACTGTAGATGTCAGCACATCGGAATAACTGTAGGAAACTCTTGTAGTATTATTATATTCATCGTCGATTTTTACAACAAATATGCTAGGGTAGGTGTTTTCGATTATTCCCTCTTTTACTACTATCTTCTTCCTGCCCTTGTTAGCCCTTAGGACTATTTTTTTTCCGAGGTGCTTTTCAATGTTTTTTCTGATCGCGTCCAACGTATTTTTATTGGCCAAAAAAAATCACCCGCCTCTTTTTTTATGTTTACATAATAGTATGTTTCTTTTTTCGCTATGTTTACATAATAACATATTTCAAGACGGATGTCAAACAGTTAACTTTATATTTTACATATATTTAATTTGGGTGTCAATACATTTTTTCAAATAAATTCCCTACTATTTTCAACAACTTCAGAGTTTTTTATCATTTTCAAGATACAAAAAAACATCGCGATTACCAAAAAAATATATTGATTTTTTTAATATTCCCTCATGGTTATATGAAATACTTTTTGTACGCCGCCCCAGGCATACGTTTTCCCGCAAATACGAATTATATGTCGGTTTTAGAATTTAAAATTCTCCATATCAAATCTTATTGTTTCGCCTTCGCCCAACTCTGTTCTTCCAATAATGACCTGGAGAGTTCTGGCTATCATTATAGATGCCGCAAATGAAGCTGTAAAATATGTCATGCTTCCCTTTTCAAGAAGCTCCCTGGCATAAGCTGCATATTCCCTTTCAAACAGTTCTCCCTTTGGCGGGCATATGCATACAGCACCTTTCCACCCCCCTATACTTGCGCTGACAAGCGGAGTGCTGGTCTCATTCGAGAGTTCCCTGAGAAACAACTTGGTATCCATGTTGCTGCTGCAATCGAATATGAAGTCTACACCTTCTATTTTCACGCTCCTTATGTCGTCGTTTATCCCGCTAAAGAGTACATCAGAATTGATCTCCTTCACCCGCTCCCTTGCAACGTATACCTTTTCCTTGCCAATGTTCTTTTCGGTTGAAAAAGGCTGCCTGTTGAGGTTTGATATCACAAAAGCCTCGTTGTCTACCGCCATCATCCTGCCTACCCCGAGTCTTGCAAACCCCTCTATTACAAATCCGCCTACAGAGCCGCACCCTGCCACCAGTATCTTCTTGTTTCTTATCAGTTCATGCTCCTGCATGCTTATTGCACCTATGTCCTTAGTATACCTCATAAGATACACCTCCTCATTTAATTGATTAATACCCCGTTTAGGCACTTTTCAACGCTCTATGCAACAAAAGCGGGAATCCAAACTTTACGCTTGCAAGGCTTGCAATAAAAGTTTGGATTCCCGCTTTATATTCTATAATGGTCATTCAATTATCCGTTTAATAAGCTCTATGGCCCTGGACTGGTCTATGAAGTAAGGACTTGTAGCTACCGTAACAACACTAGCTGCGGCGTAGAGCTCTTTTATCTTTTCAAACCTGAGATCAAAATCAATGTAGTCCATATCATCCGAAAAGATATCCATATCTATGTCGAGTACTATGTCGCCCTCTATGCGCTCCTTGAAAGCTCTGCTGCTGTCTATTATAAGTACATCCCTGAAAAGCCCCAGCCTCAAGGCAGGTTTTATGAAATTGCCCACATTGAGCTCAAAGTTCGTATATTCGAATACCTCCGCTTCGTTCTCAACAGAATCTATATATGCCGCCGGCTCCCTCATGTCCTTGTGCTGATCGACATGCACAAGGAGCGATCCCTTTTCAAAGCGACCTTCACTCAGGGCCCTGCTCCAGAAATAAAAGGCGTGGTTGTGGTTGTCGAATATATACACCTTCTTGCCGCTGACTTCGAGCTCCAGGAAACTCCTCAGGCCATGGCAGCACTGCTCCTGGCCTTCACACACCTCGCAAAATGCAATTTCAGCCGAAACCTGGAGGCTGCTCAGGCTTTCTGGTCCCGCCTTTACGAGAGGCGCCACATATATGCGCTTTTGAGTTCGCTCAGCGTATGAAAATGCGTTGTTGCCCGCGGGCTTTTCTATATAAAATCCGTTATAGCGTTCCATGATTATTCACCTTAACCGATTCAATGTCAAACATGCTCCAGGGGTATTCTTTAGGCGGATATGCGAAAAAATCCATCCTCTCCTTAAGCGTAGGATGCATGAAGCTTATATGATACGACCAGAGCGCTATCTGCTCACCCGCTGTATTCACACGAGCTCCGTACCTTTGGTCGCCATAGAGCGGGCAACCTCTGCTTGCAAACTGCACCCTTATCTGATGAGGCCTTCCCGTTTCGAGCTCTATTCGCACAAGGCAAAGTCCGTCAGCTTCGCCCTCGACACCGTACGAGAGCAGCGCCTTCTTGGCGCCTTCTTCACCTTCTTTTACAACACTGACCTGGTTTTTCTTGCTGTCCTTTACAAGATAGTCCTCGAGCCTTGCGTTCCTTTTTTCCGGGCAGCCGCGCAGCACTGCCAGATATCCCTTTTTGAGACTCCTGCTTCTAATCTCTTCAGAGAGCCTGGAGGCAGCCTTAGATGTCCTTGCAAACACCATGACTCCGCCCACGGGCCTGTCAAGCCTGTGTACAAGACCTATATACACATTCCCGGGTTTGCTATACTTTTCCTTTACGTATTCTTTGCAGAGCGTCAGCATGTCAGCATCGCCCGTGCTGTCCTCCTGCGAGAGCACATTTGGAGGTTTTACGACAACAAGTATGTGGTTGTCCTCATAGAGTACATCAAGCTTCATTACTCTTCTTCCCATCTTCCGAATATTCCGCAAGGGAGTATGAGGTCGTTTCTTGAAGCCGGTATTCCTACCTCTCCCGAGTATATCCTGCCTGCGTATTTTTGCCCCATCGAGAGCTTAAGTATGTTTTCAACTACGTATGGCGAAAATCCTGATGTGTACGAATTGATCAGGAAGAAAAGCGGCCTGTCGGAAAGCAATTGCATGCAAAGCTCCACAAGAGGGAACAGCTCATCTTCTATCTTCCATATCTCGCCCTTTGGACCCCTTCCGTAAGAAGGAGGATCCATTATTATAGCATCATACTTGCTTCCTCGTCTTATCTCCCTTTTTACAAACTTTATTACATCGTCCACAATATACCTGACTTTTCTTTCCGCAAGCCCCGAAAGCTCTATGTTCTCCTTGGCCCATGCTATCATGCCCTTAGCCGCATCTACATGGACTACCTCCTGCGCTCCCGCATATGCGCTTGCAACAGTCGCCCCGCCTGTATACGCAAACAGATTGAGCACCTTTATCGGCCTTCCAGCCGACGATATCTTGTCTATTATCCAGTCCCAGTTTGAAGACTGCTCCGGGAAAAGGCCTGTATGCTTGAAGCCCGTAGGCTTTATATGGAACGAAAGTCCCTTGTAGTTTACTGTCCATCGCTCGGGAGTCCTCTTGTAGAACTCCCAATTCCCGCCCCCCTTGCTGCTTCTGTGGTAGTGTCCATGAGGTTTCTTCCACATGTCCCACTCCTGCACAAGAGGCCATATAGCCTGCGGATCCGGCCTTCTGAGTATATACTCGCCCCATCTTTCGAGCTTTTCTCCCCCGCCTGAATCTATAAGTTCATATTCATTCCATTCATCAGCTAAAAGCAGCATTCAAAATACCTCCATTTATGATAAGACTAACTATTTATTATACCTCAAGAGTATTAATAAAAAAAGAGCAGGAATTTATACTCCTGCTCCTCCAATGTTATCACAAAATGCAACCTAAGCTCCTATTTCTTTTTGAAGTTCGAAATGTCGGCCTCCTGGCTGACCGCCTCCATAAGCTTGGGGTATGCTCCTGCATCGCCTATTATTATGCCTCCCACAAGCTTGCCATCCTTGAATATGAGCTTTTTGAACTTTTCTCCCGAAGCATCCTGTGTCACAATCTTTTCCGTTCCCTCTTCCAGCAGGGTCTGCCCTATGCAGTTGACACTAGTTCCAAATGAATTCGTAACAATCGAGGTCACACCGTCGTGGAACTCTGCCTGTCTTCCGATCGCGTTCATAGCCGCAATCTTGCCCATTTGCATGGCATGCATCCAGTTGCCAAAGCCCCTTCCTTCAAGCTCAACCACATCACCACACGCAAAAACACCTTCTGCGCTTGTCCTCATCATTCTATCTACCACTATTCCCTTGTTGCACTCTATGCCTGCCTCCCTGGCTATGGCAAGATTTGGCCTTATCCCCACGGAAAACAATACTATGTCTGCTTCCATAGTCATTCCGCTTTCGAACTCCACAGACTCAACTCTGTCAGTCCCCGAAATTTTTACAACCCTGTCCTGAAGGACCACATCCACTCCTTTTTGCCTTACCACACCTTCCAGAAACTTGCCGCTTTCAAGGCACAGTTGGTTTGAAAGGAGTCTGTCGGATGTGTTGCTTATTGTTACATCAAGCCCCGTCTGCTTCATGCCCCACGCCGCCTCTATCCCCAGAAGTCCGCCGCCTATTACAACAGCTTTTTGGCAGTCGCCCATCCACTCCTTTATCTTGTATGCGTCATCGAGTGTCTTGAGAGTAAATACGCCCTTTAGCTCCGCGCCCTCTGTGGGCGGCAGGAAGCTGCTGCCTCCGTGGGAGAGTATAAGCCTGTCATATTCTACAGTCTCTCCTGTATCCGTAGTTATAGACTTCAAAGCCGTATCAATGCTCATAACCTTTGTATTCAGCATGAGTCTTATCCCACTCTGCTTGTACCAGGCTTCCTCCTTCAAAAAAAAGTTTCTTCCAAGTTCTCTCTCTCCAAGGAAATGTGATAGCCTTGGCCTGAAATATGATACATATTTTTCTTCGGCTATAAGCGTTATTTCGCACTCCTCTCCATGATTTGCAAGCGTTTCTGCCGCATAATACCCCGCTGCTCCATTCCCCACGATGACAACTCTATTTTTCAAACAGCTCACCCCCATATTTGTCTGCTCTATGTGCGATTTTCATAATATTTTTATACCCTATGGAATTATTTGCAAACCACTCTTTAGCGTGTTTATACGTACTCTCATGGGGTATATAATATCTTGTAATGCAACAGCCTCAAAACTGACTGTTGCTGCAATGCAAATCCATGACATGCAGCCAAACGCTGATTGTCAATGCAAATACTAATACTACACTTTGGGAGGTTATGAAAAATGGCAAGCGAAAAGATGCTTCAAGCTTTGAACGAACAAATCCAAAAGGAATTCAGCTCTTCATATATCTACATGGCAATGGAGGCCTGGTTTGCTGAAAACAACCTCGACGGATTTTCAAACTATTTTAGAATTCAGGCCCTTGAGGAAAAGGACCACGCCTACAAGATATTTGACTATGTAAACAGGCTAGGCGGCAAAGTGACACTGGAAGAGATACCAAAACCAAAGTCGGACTACGCAGACGTGGCTGAAGTTGTGGCTGCTGCTCTTGAACACGAAAAATTCATAACAGCCTCTATAAACAAGCTTATGGATCAGGCTGTCAAAGAAAAAGACCATGCCACAATATCATTCTTGAACTGGTTCATAGACGAGCAGATGGAAGAAGAAGAAAATGCCCTGAAGGTTCTCAACTACGTCAATATGCTTGGCGGAGACAGCAGGGGACTTTTCATGATCGACATGGAGCTTGGAAAAAGAAAATACACTCCTCCGGCAGCTTCTGCAAAATAATCAGAGTGTTTTAGAATATTTCAATGCAATTTAAAGGCACCCCCTGGGTGCCTTTTTTGTTTTGCCTTTTCACTTTTCTTAAAAATCGGCATACAGACTTCCAAGGTCCAGCCTGCCCAGCTTTGTGTTTTCATACTCCGACCTTATAGAAAGGGCAGCCTTTCTAAAATCCATGCTCACGCAGCCGTTTTGTATGGCTGAATAAGCCTCTATGAATGCCGCAAGCCTGTCAGCTGCCCTTACAGCCTTGCCGTCCCTTGGACTGTAAATATCCAGGTTGAACTCCCGGTCTATCTCTCCGATAGTCTTCCCGATCCTCTTGGCGTCAAACACTATTTCATCGTCAAACTCATCCTGGGTGAACCTTTGAATGTCTTCGCAATGCGCCTTTGGAAGCAGAGGATATATGACCTTTTCCATGTTTTCGCGCTCTATATCCTTTATGAGCTCCTCAAGGCCTTCTATCGATCTTTTAACCGGAGATATGATATCCCGCGTAAACACCTCCGGCAAATCATGGAAAAGCCCTGTGAAGAAGTTATTAACGCATCGCCTTGGGCATGCTCCCATCTCAAGCGAGAAAATATACGAGAGCATAGCCACATACGCAGAGTGGGCAAGCACCGATGTCCTTGGAATTCGGTGAAGCTGGGCCCATCTGTTTTGGTACCTTAACCTTCCGCATATGTCAATGAAGCTTCTGCTTTTTTTGTCATCTAGTATCAATCTCATGCCCTCAAGGAACCTGTAGCTTTCTATCTTGCGAACAAAGTCATCCCTTATATGTTCGAGCTCGAACGCATCCGGGTTCATCCTCTCTATTATTCCAAACTCCCAGTACGACGCGTAGCTGTGGGCCGCCTCGAGCACATCGGCTGAAGCCTTGCTGATGTTGCCTGCCAAGTGGCTCTCAAATCTCCCCTTGAAATCAGATCCCATGCTTGATATTACAGTGTCTAGCTCCGCCAATACAAAGCTGTTGAGTCTTTTGTATTTTTCCTCGTCCTGCTTTATCCTGTAGAACACAGGAGGCTTTATATCGGTTATTACAATCCTTTGAAGCAAGTCGAATATGGCCCCTTCTATGACCTGTATCCAGTCGAAGCCTTCCCTGCCTTCTTCGTGCTTTCCTATGAAATAAGCCACGACCATCTTGTGGCCTTGCTTATCGAGCTCTATAAGATCAAAAGGCCTGAGGTGGTCGTTCCACCGTTGCATATATGCCGCGTCAAACAGCTTGAGTATGAGACCCTTTCTAATTGCAATCACCGCCTTCATATTCAGATGAGACAACCTTGTTTCTGCCCGCATTCTTGGCCGCATAAAGGTTTCTGTCTGCAGCAGCTATTAGTTTCTCGAGGCTTAAGTTCTTAAGCAATGTGCATACTCCAAAGCTTGATGTGAAACTTATATCATTGCCGTCATACTCCAACGAAAAGCCCTCTGCAGATTTTCTCATACACTCAGCAACTTCATGCGCCTTGTCACAGCCGGCTCCTTTGAGGAATACTATGAACTCCTCACCTCCATACCGCGCCACCCAGTCCAAGTCCTTCCTTACGCAGCCTTCAAGCACCCCCGCAAAAGCCTCGAGCACCTTGTCCCCCGCTATGTGGCCGTAATTATCATTAATGCTCTTGAACTTGTCTATGTCGGCCATTATTATTGAGATTTCCTCTCCCTTTTCGCATGCGCTCATTATTTCATACGGCAGCCTCTCGTTTATGTACCTTCTGTTGTATACCTTCGTCAGCTCGTCCTTAACCAGGAGCAGGTTTTTTCTCTCAAGCATGCCGTATATCTCGGATTTGCCCTTGCCAAGAAACTCATCCACGAGATTGCTGTCGCTCGCCTCCTTAAGCAGTTCCGCCACAAAGATTCTGCCTTCCACTTGCAAAGGCACCACAGTGACCATATAAACCCTTTCTCCGTTGTATTCAATCTTTATGAATGTCTTGTTTTCTTTTATAGCCCGCATGGATGTGCAGTTTTTGCACACCTGCCCAGTATTCCAAAATTCATAGCATTTGGACTCACTCTCCACCGGGTTGTCGCCTATATCATACACCTTCTTGGCCACAGGATCCACAAGCCTTACAGCATCGTATATGTGACTTAGAAAGCCTATTCCTTCCATTATATTGTCTATTTTTAAATTCACCGAGTCACTGCGCAATCTGTATACCTCCCATACTTCAGTATAGCTTTATTCTCTTGCATATATCCATACTATATCACATGCCGCATGGTGTAAACCTGGAATAATAACATTTTTAATTTGATTTCAGCATATATAAAAAGAGGCCTGCAAAAGCTTGCAGACCTCTTGATATTAGTTATTCGTTTATTGAATCTTCTACAGTGTTTACAGGAGTTTCGTCGCTGTAGTCTTCTGCAGCTTCTGTTTCTCCGCCCTGAGCCTCTTTTATGCTTAGGCTTATCTTCTTTTCTTCAGGCTTTATTTCTATTATCTTTGCACTGACCTTTTGTCCTTCGCTTAACACGTCAGAAGGCTTTGCAATATGCTTTTGGTCTATCTGCGATATGTGGCAGAATCCGTCAAGACCCGGCTCAAGCTCTATGAATGCTCCGAAATTAGGGAGTCTAAGCACAGTACCTTCAACCACGTCGCCTACATTGTATTTTGAAGAAACAAGCGTCCAAGGATCTGGAGTAACCTGCTTAAGGCTTAGAGATATTCTCTCTTTTTCCTTGTCAAAGTCAATCACATAAACCTCTACCATGTCACCCTCAGAAACAACTTCCGCTGGGCTGTTTACTCTCTTCCACGAAAGCTCAGATACGTGTATAAGGCCGTCTATTCCGCCCAAGTCTACAAACGCACCAAAATCAGTAAGTCTCTTAACTTGGCCTTTTCTGACTTCGCCCTTTTGTATAGAATCAAGGACAGCTGCCTTTTTAGACTCTATCTCCTTTTTCTCCACTTCTTTTCTTGAGAATACAAGCTTTCTCTTGCCCTTGTCAACTTCTATAACCTTTACTTCAAGAGTCTTTCCTACAAACTCGGCAAGATCCTTTGTAAAGCCCATAGATATGTGAGATGCCGGTATGAATCCTTTGATTCCCTTGTAAAGAGCCATTGCTCCTCCCTTTACAACCTCTACAACTCTTACCGGGAAAATCTCTCCTGTTTCATGCATAGCAATGAAATCGTCCCACACCTTAAGTCCTTCCAGTCTCTTTCTTGAAAGCAGAACGTTTCCTTCGCCGTCATTAAGCTTTACTACATAAACCTCGATTTCATCGTTTTCCTTAACAGCCTCTGTAAGTACTACGTCAGAATCGCTTGAAAATTCACTCTTAGTTATGATACCGTCCGACTTGTATCCTATGTTAACCATAACCTCATTATCATTTACAAGAATAACTGTTCCCTTTACAATATCACCTGTTTTTATCCTCTTCATTTCCTGTTCTTCATTGTCCAAAAGTTCTTGCATTGTAAGCATGTTTTCAGAATTATTCACTTAACTACGCCCTCCTTGACTATCCTTTTTGCAGCCCCGGCTCGACTGCAATGGATTATATCTTTATATTGTCCTCGTTGCAGGTATATTAATTTCAATTGCCACAAGAGTCCTTTCTAAATTATAACATAAATTTAGCATTGGACTAATTATTTTAATAAATTATTCGCTATAAGCGTACATTTTTTTCATTTGCAGCCGGAAACATCTTTTTTATGCCATATAATTATTCATTAATCATACCATGTATGATATAATTATCTGCGAAATAACTTGACTAAGGAGACTAAATCTATGAAACTATATGAATCTTGGAAAGAAAGCTACGAGAACCTTGACAACGCAGGCTACGAAACATTCTGGAGAGAATATCTTCCAAAGGAGATGGAGAACTACAAGTATATACTTTCGCACAAGGATGAGACTGTAGGTGGAAAGCTCGTCGACATTGCAGATAAATTCAACATGGAAACAGTTACGTTTGCAGGCTTTATTGACGGCATCAACGACAGCCTTAAAGAGAGCATAGACCTTGACGAACTCACTGAAGACAGCAATATCTCTCTAAATGTTGACTTTGAAAAGCTCTACTACAACATGCTTGACGCCAAAGCCGACTGGCTCTACAATCTTGACGAGTGGGATGGCGTGCTCTCTACTGAAAAAAGAAAGCAAATCAAGAAGGAATACGACAAGACAAAGACAGTAGTAAAAGAGCAGCTTCCCGGCAGAAACGAGCCTTGCCCTTGCGGAAGCGGAAAAAAATACAAAAAATGCTGCGGAGCAAAGTAGTATAATCAAAGCGTTATTTAGCCCCTGAAGAATCAGGGGCTTATTTTATTTCCTCTTGAATCCGTCTTATTCTTTCCTCTTCCATGTCTATGATCTTGTAGCTTGAGGCCTGGACAACAAGCACGGGAATCTGCGATTTTGCAATAATCCTTTTTATGGTGAAACTGGTTGCAAATTTCTTTATGAGGGAATCCTCGTAGTTGCACATTATGACAACGTCATATTTGCCGCTGGCGGCGTGCTCGAGTATTGCCTGCACCGTATCGCTATACGTCACTATAACCTGCACTTTTATCCCATGCGCTCCAAAGTACGCCTTTGCGCTGTTTGCTATGTCGTTTTTTCCCTTGCTCCTCGCAGCGTGCTTGAATTCTGATACATTCCCTTTTTTCGGCGGCTTGGCCTTAACCGGTTCCACCGGAGCATACGCAGGTCTTTTATCTATATGGAGTATAGTAACAAACGCGCCGTATTTTTGGGCAATATCAAGAGCTATCTTGTACGCCCTTTTGCTGAATTCTATGCCTTCCACCGGAAGTAGTATGCTTTGTATCATCTCAAACCGCCTCCAAAATATAGATAACAATTTACAATTGAACCTTAGTATTTAATATACCTAATATGCGCAGCATTTAATCTTTTAAAAAACCCTTTAAAACACAAAACCCGCCCAGACAAAGCAAGGCAGGTTTTATAGTATAGGTTTATAGGTTTATAATTGAAATTATTACAGATACCATGAATATCATTATGAAAATCCACAGAGTCTGTTCCGGATTATTGCTTAAAGAAGCATTGGCAGATGCATTCTTTATATTTTTCGCATTTGCGGCTTTTTCCAATCCCCTGTTTCGCTTCCACTGTTCCAAATCTACGACATTGCGGTTAATCATCTGCTCCATTAAGGTCCACTCCCCCGGGCGCGATATTTCAATGCATATGAAATCGTTTTCATACTGGCATTATACAATATTTTTTACCCGTTTTGAACAAAAAAACTCATTTTTTTGAATTTTTTTTGAGGCTTTCTATTGAAGGTGGTCAGAACGCTTCACTTCTTCACTCTTTTTTGAAGCTTCATACACCATATGGGCGCACACCGTACCCGTAATAATTCCTCCTATTATATCGCTGGGATAGTGGACAAAAAAATACATACGCGAAAACGCTATGAAAGCCGCAGGAACATACGCAAGCGCTCCGCTTTTACCGATGCATCTAGTCAGCATATATGCGGCGGCAAACGATGATGTTGTATGACCTGACGGAAACGAATAGGAAAATGACATTCCCAGCGTGTTGCTTATTCCCTGAAGCTCCATGAATGGTCTTGGCCTTGCTATCAAAGGCTTGAGCACCAGATTGCCAACAATTGCGCCTGCGGCCAGAGCCAGCAGTGTGTATATGCCTGCCTTCCTGTATTTAGGTATTGCCGCAAGCATTATGCCTGTTGCAATCCATACAAATCCAAAATCCCCCATCCTTGTAAAAAACAGCATCACATGGTCCATAGCACCCGATTTAAAAGCACTTTCAATCATATATAGCAGCCTTGCATCAAGCTGAAAAAACACTTTGAAATCCATTTGCACACTCCCTGCATTTTTTATATTCCGTTCCTCTTAATTATTATGCCTCACTAATTGCTATTCTGCAAACATGCGCTTCATATAGCATTTTTATTAACTGCACAGTTTAATTATAAATAAATTTAACCGTTTTTTCTTATAAATATGCATACGACGAATGTAAAGGGGTATACTAAATAAACAGACTATAATCGAAAGGATGTGTTTTAATTGAGTAAGAAACTTTACATTCCATTTGCTCTGCTCATAACTCTGTTGATGTCCTCTTTTTCTTTTGCGCAAGAGGGTGGATTGACAAGACTCGAATTTGCAAAGAAAGTACTGGGCATGTCCAAATATGAGCTTTCCAGTGAATCAGCTTCAATGTTTGGCGACATCCAAAATTCTCTCGACATCCCTTATTCCAACGCAGCAAGCAGCTACGGACTGATCAAGGGCTACGACAACAACTTCTTTCCTAATTCAAAACTCACAAAAGAACAGGCTATTGTAATTATTGTAAGGGCGATGGGCGAAGAGCCTTTTGCGCAGCAGTTAAGCCAGGACAAGATGTCATCACTCCTCAAATTCTCCGATAGCAGCGCAATCTCAAGCTGGGCAAAGCCTGCAGTTGCATACCTTGTAGAAAACGGCCTTTTGGAAGCCTCAGGATCACTCGGACCTCAAGAAATTGCCGCGGCATCGTTTGCTGACGATCTTTATTCAAAATGCAAATCGTTTTTTGATTCCAAGCTTTCACGGGAAGGCTATTCTGCAGCCCTTATACTTGACAAGGCTTCAAAAAATATAGAAAAATACGACACATACAAGTTCAAGGGCGACATGGACATGGATTCCACGGTTACTGCGCCAGACGAGAACAACAACCCGGTTACAGAAAACACCAAAATGAAAATGGTGCAAGAAGGCGTATTTGAAAAACCCGAAAATATTTATGTGAAATCAACAATGACTATCATTCCTATGAATGAAAAGCAAAAAGAAGAGCTTGGCGACATGCTTGAGCAGACAAGCGAGCTTTACTATGACGGTCAAAAGTACCTCATGAAGACCAGCATGGACGACTCGTGGTTCGAGCTCGACATAACGCCTCTGATAAAGCAGCTCCAGAGCATGACAGGCTCAAGCAGCATGAATAACCAGGGCATCACAAGAGAGCAGCTGGAGCTCTACGGAATGTTTGCAAAATATGGACTAGATGAAAAGATAGACGGCAAGGACTGCTATACGATAAATGTGGAGCTGGACAGCGCCACGTTCAACAAGCTCATGAAGCAGATAATGGATCAGACTATTGAGTTCTACAAAGATTCCAACCTCCAGCAGCTTGACCAGGAGCAATCCGACATGAGCGAGCAGGAGATGGAGGAGTTCAAAGCTACACTAAACGCCATGTTTTCAAACATGAATGTCAATGTGGGATACAAATTCATAGTAGACAAGGAAACCCTTGAATACAGGTCCTTCGATATAAAGCAAAAGATTGACATGTCCATGGGAGATATAAAGACAACGACTAATGCTGTCGGCTCGTTCGAATATTACGACTTCAACAAGCCCGTTGAATTTCCTCAGATAAAGGAATCTGACATAAAAAGCATTGATCAAATGAATCAGATTGAGAGTCCAGAATAGTGAATTAGATTTCCAAATGGCATTAACCAGATATGAAACAAACAACGCAATTAAGAAAGAGCCTTGAATCCTGCATATGAATGCAGAGTTCAAGGCTCTTTTCTCTTACCGTCTAATATAAACAGTATTAATCTCCTATTTGTCTATCATCTCAAGGAACGCACCAACACGAGTCATTATCTGGCCCGAATCCGATTTGGAATAATCTGTTTCAAGATAAAGATATGGAAGTCCCAGTTTTCCACTCACATGTTTTTTAACCTGGAACGCTTCTACGTTGTAGGTGTGGCAAGCCTGGAGAACTATCTCCACCACGCCATCGACCTTGAACCTGTCTGCAAGCTCTGACAGGAGCTCGTATCTTGCATCGTTTGGAGACATTACAGAACATGCTATGTTAAGGTACTTTTCAGAAAGAGCATCATAGCAATCCTTGCTTTCATCTACAAGCGTCTCCTTCTCCTTGGCTCCGCCACAGTTTTCATAGCATACTACAACACCGCCGCTGTCTTCTATGGCCTTTATGACCTTGTCGGCAACTCCACCTGTTGGGCAGCCTGTCACCATTATCCTTGGAGCCTTGTCTGAGATTGGTCTGCTGCCAGCTTCATATTCAGACTTTATCTTGTCTATTATGCCCCTCATGCTCTCAATAAACTCCAGCCTGTCGAACTTGAACTCAGAGCCATACAGCAGCTGGTGCATTTCATAACCGCTCATTGGCGGAGGGCACGCCATCGAAAGGTCGTAGAATTCCTTAAGAACTTTTCTTTCCTGATTTCTAAGCTTTATTGCAGCCCTTAGTTTTTCATCAGTTATTTCCACTCCAAGATCTTTCTCAAGCCTTTCCTTCAGCTTAATAATCTCATTTTTCCAGAGCCTCAGAGCCTCGCTGCAGTCATATGTCTGAGGAAGCTGCATAACGTGCACCGGCTTTATTTCACCAAGCAATTCAAACATCTTCTTTTTGCCGTCACATGTAGTCTCGCCAACCAGCAGGTCTGAAAAATAAAAGTAAGGACACTTGTCCGTCATGGCAAAGCCGTAGCTTGACTTTATAAGCGGACACAGGTTCCTTGGCAGATCCTTTTCCGCATCAGGTATAGGTTCCTCGCTCGTGCCGCAAAGGCCTACGGCAACAGCATCAGCTGCCATAATAATCTCCTTTGGAGTGTACGTGCAGAATATTCCTACAACATTCTTCCCGCTTTCCTTTATATCTTTCATCTTCAGGAAGCCTTCCTTCCTGGCTTCGCTAAAATCTTCGAATATTTCAGGCAAATCTTTCAAAATCATACCTCCTCTACATTGCTCAAGCTTGATTAGTCTTCAAGGCTGAAAAGCATCTTTGAAACCCATATTGCTTCTTTAGCCTCAAGGCAGAATATCTCATCATCTGGAAGCTCCATGCTCTTGACCCATGAATCATAATGCTCCTTCGTACAGAAGAAGTTCATTATATTTCAACAGCTGCCGGACCAGTTCTGGTTGCCGTTGAGGTCTACGTGAAGCACATGCGCCGCTTCTGGCGAAAGGCTCACTATCTGGCCGTCCCTTATCTCCACAGCTATGTCAGCTCCGCACTCGCTGCATTTTGAATGCACCTTTACATTTTGCTTGAATGTGAAGGCGCAGCCCATGCCGTCAACTGCGCACATTGCGCAAAAGCTCCTGCCGTCCTCGAGAGTTATCTGGTGATTCGTCGGAAAACCAGAAACCGGATATATGAAGTTGATATTCTCCTCTTCATCTGCAACTGCAGCGTTTTTTTCTATTATCCTGCCTATTGCAGTCTTTACCTGCACTTCGCTCATTCCAAGCTTTTTCTGGACATCAGCTGTAATAACGCTGTAATTATAAGGAGCAGCGCTGTCTATTATGCTGTTTATAATGTGCATTCTCACTTTTCTCTCGTCTGCTTCAAGCCTTGAATCCATACTATCAATAAGCAGCCTTTCAGCCTGATGATACTTGAATGGCATTTTGCTTACATGTTGCTTTACGGCGTCATTGCCTTTAATCTTAAAACTTTCCACGCTGAAACCACTTCCCATTTATAAAATTTATATATAATTACCTATAGAGTTATTATTTGTTCAGCTCCCGCAGATCCCAGCGTCGGATAAAGTATCGGGAAACATCCTATGGCAGCTCCAGAAACTAGTCTGTCCTGTATTTCCCTTTCAATTGCACACTGGTCGCATGCCAGCAGGACCATTCCAGTCTTTTCGTGAAGCGCCGACAGCCTTTCGCCTATTTCAGTACCCTCAAGCAGCATGAAAGTGTTGTCGAACACAAAGAACATTCCCACAACTTCAGCCCCATGTATTCCCTGCTCAAGCTGAGGTATTATCATATCCCTTAGTATTTTCCTTGAATTGTCAGAGCTTATTACGTATGCTACCTTCATTCGAATCTCCCCTTATAGTTTTTTATTTAATCCTGTTCTTACTTACCCGCGAGAGCTTCTTTAAGAACCTCCGTGAGCATTTCCTTGTATTCGCTATATCTTTCGCTTTTTCTGTCCCTGGGCCTTTCCATGTCTATGCTCATATCCTCGAGTATTTTGCCCTTGTCTCTCGACATTACTATGACCCTGTCGCTCATGTATATGGCTTCTTCGACATCGTGAGTGACCATGACAGCCGTTGTTTTTGCGTTTATAACAAGGTCCTCCAATTCCTCCTGAAGGAGATGTCTCATCTGAAAGTCTACAGCGCCAAGGGGTTCGTCCATTAGCAGCAGCTCCGGCTGACAGGCAAGCGCCCTCACAACGGCAGTCCTCTGTTTCATTCCGCCGGATATCTGGTGCGGAAAAAGCTTCTCGTTTCCCTCTAGATGGGCAAGCTTGAGGAGCTCCGCTAGCTTTCTTTCCCTTTCTTCCTTTTTCATGCCCTGCTGCTTCATAGGGAACATTATATTGTCCCTTACGTTCATCCATGGGAAGAGTGCATAGTTTTGAAACACAAAGCCTCTGTCAGGGCCGGGCTTTGTGACCCTTTTTCCTTCTACAAGGATTTCACCCGAGTCAGCCTTCTGGAATCCCGCTATTATTGTAAGCAACGTCGTCTTGCCACATCCGGATGGTCCAAGGAGCGATACAAACTGGCCCTTTTCAACCGTGAGGCTTATGTCTTCGAGTACATGGTTGAACGTTTTTTCATTTTTGAAAGTTTTGTTTATATCACGAATTTCAAGATTCATTATTCAGCATACCTCCATTTGGTGATAGCCTTGTTGAGATACTGTATTACCCTGTCTATCAAGAACCCTACTATTGCCGCAAAGAACATCAGCGCAACCAGCTTTTCAGTCTGCATTCTCGTTTGCGCTTCAACCATGGAGTAGCCGAGACCGGCACTCGTAGCAATGAACTCCGCTCAGATAACGCTCATCCAGCCAGCGCCTATAGCAATCCTTGCAGCAGTGAGTATGTCAGGCAGTGAAGCTGGCAGTATTATGTTCAAAAATACGCTGATTCTTCCTGCACCCATGCTCCTGGCCGCATTATAATAGTCCTTTGATATGCTCTTTACGCCCTGTATTGTGTTAAGTATCACTGGGAATATTCCCGAAAAGGCTATGAGAAATATTGTCGGCCCATCGCCTATTCCAAACCAAACAATCGTAAGCGGAACCCATGCCATTATGGGAACCTGCCTTATCGAGTCTATAAAGCCACCAAGCAGCTTGTCTGCAGGCTTTGAAAATCCCATGAGAAAACCTAAAGGAAGCCCGAAAAGCATTGCAAATACAAAACCCTTCATAACTCTTCCAAGCGTTATGAGTATGTTTTTGACTGTTTCAGCATCTGTAACGCACTCCAAAAGCGCCTTCATTGTAACTGCCGGATAAGGCAAAAGAAGCTGGCTGTCTATTTTCATTGCCGCTATCTGCCATATTCCAAAAAGGAGTCCCGCCATAATCAGCTTGTATAGCGTATCCAGCATGTTCTGCTTTTTAAGCTCCGCATATTTGAAACTGCCATTATAAACGATAGCTCTATTGTTCTCCATATCATCACTCCCCTTACATTGGAAAAACATAGAAAAAATAATTGTAAGCATATAATCCAACATAAAACCAGAGGTGTCACAAGGACACCTCTAATATTTTGCTAATCTACCTATGCTGCTTATTGAGGGTCTATTTCTAAAGCCCTAGCTTTCCAATCCTCGAAGCTCATTCCCAATGGGAATACAGGGTCAACCTTTTCCTTTATAAACTGATCAAAATCCTGTGCACCAGATTCTTTGAGTATGTCCTTCATAGCTATATCATCGTAATTTGGAACATTTTCCATTATGTTGAACTTCTTGTACACTTCAAGCGCATGCTTATGAGCCTGCTCGTCCATCTTCCAGCTAAGAGTTCTTCCCTCGCCAACAGTCTTTTTGTATATTGTCATTTCAGCAACCTCAACTGGCACCTTGTAGTATTCAGCAAATATTTTGGCGGATTCCAGCGGGTGTGTGTACACATATTCCATTGATTTTGTATGTGCAAGCACCATCTTCTTGGCTAGCTCCGGGTGCTCTTCCTTGAACTTTTTGTTCATCGAATATACGCAGCAAACTCCAAGCTGTCCATCCATTTCAAGATATGTACCCATTATCTTGCCTGTGCCTTCGAATTCAGCCATTGAGCCCCAAGGGTCACAGCAAGTGAAAGCCTTTATCTGGCCTGTCTTTAGTGCAAGATACTTGTCTGCCTGTGAACCGAACTCAAGACACTGGAACTTGCTTGAATCAGCAGGAAGTCCAGTCTGAGGGCCGTATGCAAGCAGCCAGGCTTCATCTGTTGAAAGGTCAGAGCTTAATGCAACCGGCTGTCCGTAAAGATCTTCAGGCTTTTTGATATCGTTTGCAACAACAAGATACATGGAGCCTCCGAGGTGGTTTGTCGCCGCTATCATTATAGGAGCACCTTTTGTAGATGCTTCTGAAAGCCCAGTTGCGCCTATATAGCCCACGTCCATTTGCCCTGCAGCCATGGCCTCAGGCACCTTTCCGTTCCCCAATATTTCGACGTTAAGTCCAAGCTCCTTGTATATTCCTGCGGCTTCACCAACGCACGCTGATACCATGTGGTCGCAGTTGTAGTAGCCAAGCTTCACAGTATAATCGTCAACCTTTTCAGCCGACTCAGTTGCAGGCTTCTCCTTAGGAGAGCATCCCACAACAGAGGTTACAAGCACTGTTGCTACAAGAGTGAGCACAGCAGCTTTTTTTAGTTTCTTAGTCAAATCGATAAATTTCATATTTCCCTCTCCTTCATTTCATTGAATTGTTTGTAATTATACTATATGATGGTATGTTAATTCATCATTCTGATGCAGTCCATACTGTTGCTTATGCTATCAACCTATTCAGCACAATTGTTTATGGCATTAGCCACAAACAATTCAATCAATTATGTTTTACATATTAAATTCTATAATTTAAATCCAATCCTGTAAAATTGATTTTATTTATAAGCTTTAGTTCTTCTATTCAATGTATTTATATGTAATTTTTGTAAATTTTCTTAATTTAATATGCTTTGCCACCTTTTCTCTTGCAATAATTGCCATACGCCATCCCATGAGGGGTATGGGTATAACAAAATCTCAGACGGGTATAGTGGCGCAAAAAAAAGACCAGCTGTTATAGCTGATCTTTTTTTGAAAACCATTATATTTTACATTCTAAATGCCTATATCTTAAATCTTCCAACCTGGACCTTAAGCTCTTCCGAAAGTGATTCAAGGTTTTGGGCGTTGCTTGAAAGCTCCTCCATAGAAGCAAGCTGTTCCTCCATGGCTGCCGATACCTCTTCTGTTGCTGCTGAAGACTGCTGCGCAGAAGAAGCAATATTTTGCATCAGGCCTTCCATTTCTTCCTTCTGGACATTCATTCCCGCTATGTCCTTTTGCATCTCATTGATATACCCCGCCAGATTTCCAAGCGCTTTTGAAATGGTTGTAAACACCTCGTTTGTCTGCCCAACTGACGAACTCTGCTGTTTGGAGGCGCTGTCCGCCTTCTCCATTGCAACTATAGCCTCGGCAGTGCTGCCCTGTATCTGCTGGATTATTCCTCTTATCTCTTCTGCCGACTTCGATGACTCTTCCGAAAGCTTTCTTACCTCTTCGGCAACTACTGCAAAGCCTCTTCCGTGTTCCCCGGCTCTTGCAGCTTCTATGTTGGCGTTAAGCGCAAGCAGGTTTGTCTGCTCTGCTATGGATACTATGGTTTCAAGTATAGCGCCTATTCCGGCAACGTCTTTCGCCACCTTGTTTACAATGCTGTCAACTTCGCCTGAAGCTTTGCTGCTTAGCTCATTTTTATCTGTAAGGTCTTTTACTATCTCGATTCCCTTTTCAGCAAGCTCTCCTGTCGACCTTGAAATCTGTGTCATGTCAGCTGCCTTGCTTGAAATCTCCTCCATCATATGAGAAATATGAAGCATCTTAGTTGAGCCTCTCTCCGTATCACCGGCCTGCTCCTCTGCTCCTCTTGAAATCTCCTCAACAGTCCTTGCCACTTCCTCCGCTGCATGAGTCGACTGATTTGAAATATCAGCAAGCGCAGCGGCAGAATCGCCTACAGTATATGTCGATTGGACTATATTGCCCAGGAGTGACTTAAGGTCTTCCTGAAGCTTGTCTATGGCCTTTGCAATTTCGCCTAGTTCGTCTTGTCTTTCCAGGCTTTCTCGAGATATTTCAGATGTGAAATCACCCGCTGCCATTCTTCTAAGATATCCAACGCCTTCTGCTATTGGCTTTGCCACATTGTTTGCAATAAGAAGAGCTATTGCAACTGCTGCAATCAAGCCGAATATAATAGCGCCTATGGCGAATTTTTTTATCACATTCGTATCTGTAAGTAGCTCGTCAACATCCATTGATGCTATTATCTTCCAGCCTGTATCGCTATCAGTAGAAAAAGCCATAAATTTTTGCTTGCCTGCATATTCATATTTTTGATTTCCCTTTTCATTTGAGCTCACATTATCCCAAAATTCAAGCTCTTTGATTTTTTCGGTTCCTATGAGTTCCTCTTCAGGATTGACTATTGTTATCCCCTCGCTAGAAGCAAGCGAAACATATCCGTTCTTGCCTATTGAAAGCTTGGAAACTTTTGATGATATGTTGGAAATATCTATATCCATGGCTGCTACGCCCGTAAGGTTGCCTGCAGAATCATTTACCGTCTTTGAGAGTGTTATTACCATCTTCTGAGTGAATGCATCCACATACGGCTCCGAAACTACAACTTCACCAGAATTTTCAAGCGCATCCTTGTACCATTGCCTCGCCCTTGGGTCATACCCTTCAGGAAGCTCCTGCTCGGGATATATGTACGTATTGCCATTAGCAAGACCAATGTATACACCAAGTGCGTCAGGATTGCTCTTTTGAGTAGCATCGAGCACTTCCCTCGCATTGCTTTCCACTGCAGCGTCTGTTGAAAGCGCATCCTTGATGTTTTTGTTTTCAGTGATAGCCAGAAGCTGGCTCTCCATGGTATTTATAAACTGATTTACATAGTACTGAGTTGCGTCTATTGTCTGCTGCGATGTAACCAGAAGCTTGTTTTCAAGCAGCTCGTATGACTTCTTGTACGAAAAGAAACCAAATACCGCAAGCGGCGTTATTATGGAAATCATTATTAGCACAATGAGCCTTGTCCGTATATCGTGCTTGTTTAGTGAAAATTTCTTTTTCCCATCTGCATTTTTTTCTTGGACGTTTCTGCCTGACATTTTTAATCTCCTCCTGCTTATATTGTGCCGAAAACCCACAAATTCATATTTACCCGAAATCAATTTCTTCATTCAAAAAAATTGATAAACAGACTATATTTATTCGTTTTTTTGAAGTTTCCCGTAGAATTAATTGTACCTACTATAAATACTAGTGTCAAACAAAATAAGTTATACATAAAAAAGCTGCAGCAAAATCACATACAGTGGTATTACGACTATGCTCAGCGCGGTACTTATCCCAACCAGGAATGAAGCGTTCTCCTCCTGCACTCCGAATTTCTTTGCTGTTATGGCGCTCTGAGCCATTATTGGCATGGCAGCTTGGAGCACGAAGGTCTTCTTCATGAGCACGGGCATGCTGCTGTAATTCACAAGCAGAGCCGTCAAAAGCGGAAGCACTATGAATTTGCCAGCTAGTGCTATGACGCATTTTCTGTCTATAAGCTCTCTTGAAAACTCAACCCTGCTTATCATCATTCCTATGATAATAAGCGACATCGGCGTTGCCATTCCTCCCACGCTCTTTAGTGTGGCGAATATGAATTCCGGCAGCCTTGCATCCGTAAATACCAGAGCCAGCCCTGCGAGAAATCCGGCGAAGGGAGCTGAAAACAGGTTCACAAGCCCCCCAACAATCGGATGTCCGCCCTCATCTACTTTCGCCTCCTTCTTTATGAAATAAAGCCCCATTGTCCAAAAAAGCGTGGTGTTGGCAAAATAGTATATAAGTGCGTACGTAGCAGCCTCCTGGCCCAGTATGGCTACGCATATCGGAAGCCCCATGAATATTGTGTTCGAAAATGAAAACAGAACCGAAAAAACGCTGTTTCCACCTTCGCCTTTGTCTGCAAGTCCAAAAACAACCCTTGCGATGATGTAACATGCTACAACTGAAATGATACTTATCAGCACGCCGCCCAGCGAGCCCAAGATCATCTCGCGTGTGAATTTCTCGTATACGCTTGTAACCATAAGCATTGGTATTGAAACGTCAAATACTATCCTGTTTAGAACTCCGGATGCGCTCTCAGGCAACAACTTGCTCCGCAGGAGACCATACCCGATTGCTATTACTATGAATATGCTTGCTATGCTTTCTAATGCGCTAATCATGATCCGTTCCTTTCGAGGGCTATATGCTCCTTGTCATCTCATGCAGCCAGCTTCTCTCTTCATCGCTCACGTGCGGCGCTATGTATTTATAGACCCTGCCATGGTAGTCATTAAGCCAACTACGCTCTCCATCGTCCAGCATTGAGCTGTCTATTGCCCTTAAATCGATTGGGCAGTGCGATATTGTATCAAATTCCATGAACTGCCCGAATTCCGTATGCTGCGCCTTTTTTACAAGCAGAGTGTTCTCCGTCCTTATACCATACTCGCCCTCTCTGTATATGCCTGGCTCGTTTGTGAGAAGCATGCCTTCTTCGAGCACTGTAGAGTTTGGATTCTGACTCAGCCTTTGCGGCCCTTCGTGCACGCTCAGGAAATATCCAAGCCCGTGTCCCGTTCCGCATTTGTAGTCTATGCCTTCTTTCCACAGCGGCTGCCTTGCAATTACGTCGAGGTTTGTGCCTGTAGCTCCGTGCAGGAATATCAGCCTGGCAAGCGCTATGTGGCCTTTGAGCACGAGCGTGAAATCCCGCTTTTGCTCCTTGGTAAGCTCACCAAGAGCTATTGTCCTTGTTATGTCCGTAGTCCCGTCAGGATACTGCCCCCCCGAATCAAGCAGCAAGAATCCCCTTGGCTCAAGACGGCTGCAGCTTTCATTTGACGCGCTATAGTGCATCATTGCCGCATTGCCCATATATGCGCATATAGTATCGAAGCTTGGCTCTGCAAAGCCCGGCTGCTCTCGTCTTAGGCTCTCAAGCATCTGCGCTGCGGACACCTCGTCTATATCCATTTGTCCTACATTCTTGTCAAGCCAGTGCAGGAACCTTACCATGGCTATTCCGTCCCTCACCTGGCACACCCTTATGTTTTCAATCTCTGTTTTATTCTTTACAGACTTCAGCCTTTCAACTATGTCCGACTTTTCAACTTTTGTGCAGCTTTTGTGAATCAGCCTGGAAAGATTGAAGCTAAGCTTTGACGGGTCGATATACACGCTCGATTTTTTTTCAAATCTCCTTATGGCCTTTCCCACGGCATCGTAAGGCTTTATCTGCACGTAGTTTTTCTCAAGGCTCTCCTTGGCTTCTTTTGTGAGCTTTTTTCTGTCCACAAATATCGTGGCATCGCTGCCTGATATGATTGCATAGGCCATGAAAACAGGATTGTTTTTAACGTCCGAGCCCCTCAAATTAAACAGCCATGCGATGTCGTCCAGTGTGCTTATTATGTAGTACTGCGCGCCTTCTCTTCTGAGCCTCGCCCTGACTGCCTCCTGCTTTTGAAAACTGCTCTCGCCTGCATACTTGAGTTCATGGACATACACCTTGCCTGAAGGCACGCAGGGTCTGTCCTTCCATATATGCTCGATTATGTCATGCTCGCCGCTTATCTTTATGCCTTTTTTTTGAAATGACTTTTCAAGCGATCTGGCTTCAAGCGAAGAAATTACGCCGCCGTCAAAGCCTACGCACATGCCCTCGCCAAGCGTTTCCATGAGCCATTCCCTGTATGTTGGAACCCCGGGCTGCCTCATCTTGAAGAGCTTAATTCCGCTGCCCTCGAGCTCCTTTTCTGCCTGTATGAAGTATCTTCCGTCGGTCCATAGCCCGCTTTCGCTCATTGTGACAACAAGCGTTCCCGCGGAGCCTGTAAATCCGGAGATCCATGCCCTCGAGCTCCATCTTGGAGCCACATATTCGCTTGAATGAGGGTCAGAGCTAGGGATTATGTATGCGTCCAGCCCCTTTTTTTTCATCTGCTCTCTGAGGAGGCTTATCTTTTCATGTGCTTTCATATGCATCCCTTCCCTTTCAGCCTTATACAAATATATTATACGGAAACTATTTTTAAGATGTAATAATTATACTATTAAATCTCATCATTTTCCGCATAATTTACATTAATATAATACCACCTCGGCGGCACTGCTATCAATCAGCCGCTCGACTTCAAATTTACAAATAAAAAAACTGCCTCAATAAAATGAAGCAGCTTTGAATTAATTTGCTCTATTTTGAACAGCCTTGCTTACAGACTGAACACTACTACAAGCAACATCTTAAATTTTTCCTGAGCTAGCAGGGCGTGCGGTATCCCGGCTGGCATTACTATTGTTTCGCCTTCCTTCAGGCTGAACACTTCATCCCCGATTGTTATTTCAGCCTGGCCATCGAGAATGTACACAAGTGCATCCCCTCCCGATGAATGCGAGCTTATCTCCTCGCCCTTATCGAATGCAAACAGTGTAAGGCTAAGCGGCTTGCCCTGAGCAAGAGTCCTGCTTACAACTTGGCCCTCCTGGTATTCAACTAAGGATTTCATTTCTATTGCCTTCGAAAAGTCTATGTTTTTTATAAAATGCTGATTCATTGTGAATCCCTCCTGTATGATTAATATTTATTTTTTATTGTTCTTATAATATGAGTATAGCAGGAGACAAGATCAATGCATGTAACTAATGTTACCGTTTGGCGAGTTTTATATTTTCATCCACTCTAGTCACCATCTCTTCAAACTCCCGAGCAGGCACAGCCTTGCTAAACAGGAATCCCTGGCCGTATCCACAGCCTATTTTCCTGAGAAATTCAAGCTGCGATATTGTCTCGATCCCTTCGGCCACCACATGCTTGCTTAGCGCATTTGCCATTTGAATTACAGCTTCTATTATGGCCTCGTCCGCGTCGTCGTTTTCAATGTTCTTTATGAATCTTCTGTCCATCTTCACAATGTCTATTGGCAGCTTCTTGAGGTAAGTAAGCGAAGAGTAGCCCGTTCCGAAGTCATCAAGCGCAATCCTGAAACCAAGCTCTCTGAGCTTGCCCAGAGTTTCAACGGCAGCTTCCATATCTGTCATCACTGCCGTCTCCGTTATCTCAAGCTGCACTCCTTTGCTGTCCGTACCGACGCTCTCCAATATCCCCCCTATCTCTTTTGCTATATTCTCCTCGGAAAGCTGTCTGCCAGAGAGATTGATCGACATCCAAAGGTGTTCATAACCTTTCTTGTTCCAGGCCTTTTTCTGCTCCAATGCATTTTTGAGCACCCAGGCTCCAATCTCTTTTATCTGACCAGTTTGCTCAGCTACAGGTATGAATTCATTTGGAGGTATAAAGCCTCTTTCCGGATGCAGCCACCTTATGAGAGCCTCCGCCCCCACTATCCTGCCGCTGCCCAAATGGATTTTGGGCTGATAATATAGGAGGAACTCCTCATTTTCAATTGCACGCCTTATCTGGTTGACCATGTCTATATATCTTAGATTCTTTTCCTGCATCTGCTGCGAATAGAAGCAGTAGCTGTCCTTTCCCTTTTCCTTTACGCTGAACATCGCCGTATCCGCATTTTTAAGCAGGGTCGTCATGTCCTCCCCGTGCTTCGGGTACATGGCAATGCCCATGCTAAAGGATATTAAAAACTCATGCTCGCCAATGGTCCAGGGCTTTCTAAGACTCCTTACAAGCGAGTCCAGTTTCGCACGTACCTCATCATCGCTCGAGACCCCCGCTAGAATTATTGCAAACTCGTCTCCACCGAGGCGCACCGCCCTGTTTGGGAACACTATCTGCTCCTTTAATTTTCCCGCAATATGTCTTAGCAGTATGTCGCCCGCAAAATGCCCATATGTGTCGTTTATGTGCTTAAAATTGTCCGTATCCATATACACAAGTGCGAAGCCCTTCTTAGAGCTTTCCACAGAGCCTTCGTTTTCATACAGCAGCTCGTTCATGTAATTTTCAAACATTACCCTGTTTGAAAGCCCTGTGAGCTCGTCGTAGTAGGCAAGCGAATGCAGTTTTTTTTCAAGCGACTTTCTTTGCGATATGTCTGTGCCCATGGAAATTATTTCTGTCGGGGTTCCATCCTCATAATGCAGTACGCTGCTGTTCCAGAGCATGTCTATATATTTTCCGTGTCTGTTCTTAAGCCGACTTTCGTGATTTTTAAGGGTTTTGCCGCTGCTCACCTTTTCAAAAATATTTCCCATAAACGCCCTGTCCTCGCTTGGAACCAGCATTTCAAGCCAGTTCTTGCCTTCGAGCTCCTCTTGGGAGTATCCAAGCAGGTTTTCGGCATATGGATTGATTCGCTTTACCCTTCCCTCACAGTCCCAGATTGCCACCACTAAGGCGACATTGTTAAGTATATTCTCAGAGAGGAGCCTCTCCTTCTGGTACATGTTGTTTGCTTCCATGAGCTTTTTATTCTCATAGGTTGCCGCATCAAGCGCGTATTTAAACAGATACATTCTTTTTCCAACCAACAGGAACAGAGTTACCACTGTCATCCCCACAAAAAACCAACCCTTGTATGTCTGCAAATGAATATACTTATTAGAATCTGCAACCATTGCAGCAAGTATATTATCCGAAAGCGTAATCCACAAGCCTCCCAATACGCCGTACAGAAGCGCAATTTTTGCGGCATCAAAAATAGGGTTCACAGCTTTGCCTGAACCCATACATTTTTTTATTGATTTTTTTTCACTGCTCCATATGTTTATTGTGTTTATTTTTGCCATCATTTTTTCAAGTGTTTTTAGCATCTTTTTCTCCGCTGTTTGAATAGTCAGCATAATTTTTACCCAGAATATAATGTATATAACTTCAGCCAGGAAATAAATACGGCTAATTTTTATCTTCTTAACTCCTTTTTCTACAGTCCTTGCAGCTGCTGGAGTACGAAAAACATGTGCTTTTGCTCTTCAGCCGCCAGCTTTTCAAATAGCGTCTGTTCCTGCGAGCCCTTCTCGAACAGCTTTTCCAGTTCGCTGTAGAGCTCAATTGATTCCCTCTCTCCCTTTAGCGCAAACAGAAAAAGCTCTTTTCTGCTCATAAAACCGAGCTCTTCGTCGAAGCTTTGTTTAGTCTTGTCATTTGGCGCCGCCAAGGCGAGCATATCCGCTGAGAGCTCGCCGTCAAATTCTCTTATACTATTTTTGATTGCAGCTATCCTCTCGACATGGCTCAGCTCTTCCTCCATAAAAACTCTGGCTATACCTGCTATTTCAGGCTCACTTTTTTGAGCTATCCTGTCATATACGTCCGCAGCCTCTACTTCATTGCCTATTGCAATCTGCAGCCATTCATACAGCTTCATTACATCACCCCTGTTCAAATGATTTTCTCTGTATTGTGCCCCACTGCTTGCTTCCTTTTTTATAGTTCCAGAAAGCCTTTATCCTCCAAAACACCGTCAGCTGCCTGTATAAAAACTGCTCTAGCAGGCTGAATAAAAACAGCAGGAGAATCTCTCTTATTCCATTGTAGCGCTTGTATGAAATCTGTTCGAAGAATATTGCTGAAAACGAAAACAAAATTCCAAACAGGAATGCCATAAGAAATATGTATATGAATTTTTCCGATAAAAATCCCATGTATATGGATATTGCAAGCATTATGTATCCTATCGCCTCTATTACCGGTCCGAGCATCTCGACGAAGAAAAAATAAGGCATTGAAAGCATCCCCACCTTGCCAAAAGCCGGGCTGAATATCATCCTCCTGTGCCTGAGAAGGCCGTCAGCAAGGCCTCTGTGCCATCTGATGCGCTGGCTTTCAAGTCCCTTGAGCGTGTCGGGAGCCTGCGTCCAGCAAACTGCATCAGATGCAAATTCAATCTTGTAGGGTGTACCCTTTTTCCTGAAATGCTCATGCATCCTTAGCGTGAGCTCCATGTCCTCGCCTATTGTCTTTTGATATCCTCCGACAGCAACGACGGCAGACTTCTTGAAAAGGCCGAACGCTCCCGATATTATAAGCAGCGCATTCATCGCCTCCCACCCCACTCTGCTTGTCAGAAATGCCCTGAAATACTCCACTATCTGGAATATTTCAATTGCCCTTTTGGGGATTCTTGCCTTTATAAGCTTTCCGTCTCTTATCTCGCAGCCATTTGCAATCCTGACTATGCCTCCGACAGCTACGGTCTCGTCGTATTTGAGGAAAGGCTTTACTATCCTCAAAAGTGCGTCTTTTTCTATAACGCAATCGGCATCTATGGCGCATACAAGCGGGTATTTCGACACGTTTATGCCTGCATTCAGCGCATCTGCCTTTCCTCCGTTCACCTTGTCGACAATCACAAGATTTGACATTTCAAAGGATGAGTAAACACCTCTTATTTCATTGCAGGGTATTTGTATATTAAGCTCCAAATCTATCTTCCTGAGCTTGAAGTGAGAGAGCGTCCTTCCCAGAGTTTCATCGCTGGAGCCGTCATTTACTACTATGACCTCCAGCAACGGATAGTCAAGCTCAAGCAGAGATTTTATATTGTCTATAATAGTCTCCTGCTCGTTGTATGCAGGTACTATTACTGAAATGGGCTTTGTGTAGCTGCTCGTCAAGGTGATATCAGAGTTTACAATCCTTACAAACTCCATGAGCCTTTTCCACGATATGGCTATGAGTATCATGTAAAAAAAGTTGACTATGATAAAGTAGCCGAACATCACACCGCTAAAGCCATCTATAAATATTTTTATTGCATCAGTCATCATTTTCCACCCCATATTCCTTGACGGTATAATACACGGCCTGGTTCGCATTTAGCGCGCCGTACGCCAAGGCTGAAACTGCCGCGTCCCGCTTGCTAAGCGAGATATCCACCAGCGCGCTTATACCCTCGACACCCAGCTTTGCAAGCACCTCCACAGCATTGAACCTGACCCACCAAGCCTCATCGTATGTCATTACCTTCAAGGCCTCAACAACATCTGCGCCGCACTCGGAATAATCAAGCATCGATTTGGCTATGGCCGCCCTTACCTCCCATTCACGCTCCTGCCTGTAGAGCTCAATAAGATTGTCGAAATACTTGACGCTTCCTGTGGATGCGAGCACCAGCACAGCCGCGATCCTGACTTCCTTAGTATCGCCAAGATATTGTAGAAGCCTGTGCGAATTAGCCTCATCTTTCATTCCCGGCTTTCCTTTCAAAGCCCTTAAGAAAACCGTCTTCCCTATTTCCGAGGATTGCATTTCCAAAAGACTTAAATATCTTTCCACACCAAGGTCCATATTGTCTATCATCTCTATGATTCTGTCCCTTAGAATGCTTGAACTGACAAGCTTTCGTACAAATATATCCGCCTGTGCCCGCGAAAGCGGCAGCAGCGAGAGAGTATAGTAGCACATGTACTTCAGTTCAAAATCTTCAGAGTCAGAACCCTTCATGAGCACATCAAAAGCCTTGGGCGATTTCATAAGACACATCTGCTTTATGACATTGAAATCGAGACTTTTTCCTGCATGGATTATACCCTCATCAACATATCCGAGCCTTTCAAACTTGCCGCTAATGGAGCTCTTTGACTGCCGCGCATGTTCAAGCAGCATATCCAGCACAACACGCCTGTTGTAGCCTCCCGCCATATGCCTTAAGAGCCCGTCTAGGCAGTCTTCATCTTCTATGTACGCCTCTAAATAAGGCCTGAGCCTGGCACATGCCTGCTCATATTTTTTTATCATTACTTTGTCTTTTATTGCTATGGCTATTGTCGCTAAGAAAATCGCTGCGTTTAGCGCCAGCAGAACATATATGCTCAGCATTACAATTGCCATTATTGCATTAGGAAACATTTGAAATAATCACCCCCACCATTTCATATTATAGTATATTACATAGTGAAATGCTTGCAAATATTGAGTAAATACATAAAAATGCCCCAGAAACAAGTTTTCTTATTTCTCGGGCATTTGCAATCGCTATTTATTTTTATTCTCGTATCCTTTACCCTCATCCCAGCACTTGGCGATTGTCTTGCCTGATGACATATACGTCCCCTGGGGCATTTCAAACAGCACCGGAGCGACCTTTTCATAGTCGATATTCCCATTTTCATCGAGCACATCCTCGTCGGCGTATGTGTTGACCACCCTGAGTATGTAGTTGCTGTGCGTCTCTATATCATATACGTCAACCACTTCGCACTCCATTGAAATCGGCGAGTTGTTTATAAGCGGCGCTCCCTTTAGCGATCCGTGATAATATTCGAAAATGTCCGACTTGTCCTCATCGTTTCCGGAAACCATACCAATATAGTCCGTCTCCTTAAGCATTTCGCTCCTAATGAGATTTACAGATGCAGTCTTGTTATCCATGATCGCCACGTTCGAATAGTGCGTCTTTCTAACGCTTAGCATTATATTCTCACGCCCTATGAGCCCTATATGGGCAATCACCATCCAATTGGCCTTGCCGCCGCTTTCAGTCCCCACAACAGTCACCGGCGTCGGATAGAGCCCTACTACAGGTCCAAGATTTCTTTTCATAGTCTCCATGTGCAAATCCCTCCATAGTCATATTCTAATATGCTTATACCCTTTTTTTCTAAAAAGAAAAAAGAACCAGGCAAATCCGCCTGATTCTTTGAATTCCAATTATTCAACTGTAACCGATTTTGCCAGATTCCTCGGTTTATCAACATCGCAGCCTTTGAGTACTGCCACGTGGTATGCTATAAGCTGAAGCGGCACTACTGTAAGTATGCTTGCAAGCAGACTGTCCACCTTCGGTATGTAGAATACCATGTCTGCAACCTTTTCAACCTCTGTATTGCCCTCCTGCGCTATTGCTACAACGAATGCGCCTCTGGCCTTTACTTCCTTCATGTTGGATACTATCTTTTCAAACAGATTCTCCTGGCTTGCTATTCCAATTACAGGAGTCCCTTCTTCTATGAGAGCTATAGAACCATGCTTTAGCTCACCAGCTGCAAAAGCCTCAGTGTGTATATATGAAACCTCTTTCATCTTAAGCGAGCCTTCCATTGCAGTGTTGTAGTCAAGGCCTCTTCCAAGGAAGAATCCGTGCTGCCTGTCCATTATCGCTTTTGCTATCTCTACGAGCTTTGAATCCTGATCTATTATCTGCTGTACCTTGCCTGATGTCAGCTTAATCTCTTCTATGATTCTCTTGTATTCCTTCTCATCCATTCTTCCAAGCTTTAACGCCATGTAAAGCGCTATCATGTAGAACGAAACAATCTGAGTAGTGTACGCCTTTGTAGACGCAACTGCTATTTCAGGACCGGCCCATGTATAGAACACATCATCGGATTCCCTTGCTATTGAAGATCCAACCACATTGGTTATTGAAAGTATTCTTGCGCCCTTCTTCTTAGCATGTCTTAGAGCAGCAAGAGTGTCCAGAGTCTCTCCCGACTGGCTGACTATTATAACTAGGGTCTTGTCATCCACGAATGGATCTCTGTATCTGAACTCAGAAGCTATTTCAACCTCTACCGGTATCTTGACGAATTTTTCTATCGCATATCTTCCAACAAGGCCTGCATGGTATGCCGTTCCGCATGCCACTACGTAAACCTTGCTTATGTCCTCAAGCTGCTCTTTTGTAAGGCGTATGTCGTCGAGCTTTATAAAGCCCTTCTCGTCCAGTCTCTTTTCAAGAGTGTCGGTTATACCTTTTGGCTGTTCGTGTATCTCCTTTAGCATAAAGTGCTCATAGCCTGCCTTTGAAGCCGCCTCTACATCCCACTCCACGTGCATAACTTCCTTGCCCACAAGATTTTTGGCTGAATCGTAGACCTTGACGCCTTCCTTTGTAAGCTCAACCATCTCGCCGTCAGCTATGAGGTACATATCTCTTGTATAGTTTAGCAGCGCAGGTATGTCTGACGCTATAAAGTTTTCTCCTTCTCCAAGACCTACTATAAGAGGGCTGTCCTTCCTTGCAGCGACAAGCTTTCCTGGCTCTCCCTTTGCAATTGCTCCTATTGCATATGATCCCCTTACAACTCCAAGCACCTTGTGGACTGCGTCAAAAAGGTCCCCTTCGTAGTAGAGATCTATAAGATGAGCAAGTACCTCTGTGTCAGTGTCTGATTTGAACTTATACCCTTTTTCTATAAGGTCATCTTTAAGCTGCATATAGTTTTCTATTATACCATTGTGCACCACAGCTATAGTATCGTCCATATTGCTGTGAGGATGCGAGTTGACATCCGATGGAGCTCCGTGCGTAGCCCATCTTGTATGTCCTATTCCAAGGCTTCCCTCAACGGGCTCCTTTTCAAGCTCATGCTCAAGCACTGAAAGCCTTCCCGCATATTTTCTTATCACAAGGTCTGAACCTGTGTTTATTGCAACACCCGCCGAGTCATAACCTCTGTACTCAAGCTTGCTAAGCCCGCTCATTATAACGTCTGTCGCCATCTTGCTTCCAACATATCCTACTATTCCACACATAAATAACTCCTCCTTAAAATTTAGATATTATGGTTAATATATTTAAGGAGAAAGTCAGCTTCACCCGATCCTTCTTGTCCTCCCGATCACTCAGGAGATTTGCCAGACCTTTTTCGGCCGTGAAAAGCCGCCGGGACATCCGCCGATATTTCGATAATCCCGATCCTCGTCAACTCAGCAAAGCCGAGTCCAGGCGCTATGCAGCCTAACGGCTGCATTTTATGTGTTTTGGACTATGCCATTCTGGACTCTATTATAATTGCAAGCCCTTTGGCTAAATCCATAAGCTGACCTTCTTCGCTTCCTTCAAGCATCACCCTGACTAGCGGCTCTGTTCCGGAAGGCCTTATAAGCACCCTTCCGTTTCCGCTCATCATGTCTTCAATTTTTTGTATTTCCTCTTTTATCACACGGTCTTCCATGAAGCTGGACTTGTTTTCATTCCTGACCTTGGCATTTACAAGGACCTGCGGATATACAGTCATTACAGCTGCAAGCTCCGAAAGCGTTTTGCCTTCCTTCTTTGCTATTGAAGCCAGCAGTATAGAGCTGAGCACGCCGTCGCCTGTTGTATTGTAGTCAAGGAATATAAGGTGTCCCGACTGCTCTCCTCCTAGATTATAACCGTTTCTTAGCATTTCCTCAAGCACATACCTGTCTCCGACGTTTGTCTGGACAAGATTTATTTCAGCTGCCCTCGCAACCTTGTGAAGTCCTATGTTGCTCATAACTGTGACTACAAGCGTGTCACCCTTGAGCTTGCCTTCTTCCTTGAGATGCCTGCCGCATATTGCCATTATGTGATCGCCATTTACAATGTTTCCGCAGCCGTCAACGGCTATTAGCCTGTCTGCATCACCATCATATGCAAAACCCATATCTGCTCCGGTTTCAACAACCCTCTTAGACAGGTTGAAAGGATGAGTAGAACCGCATTCTACATTTATGTTCTTGCCATCAGGATTTGAGTTCATAAGCTCTACGCTTGCTCCAAGCTCCTTGAATACAAGTGGAGCCACCTGGTACGCAGCGCCGTTGGCACAGTCAAGCACAACCTTGAGGCCGTCGAGCCTGCTTTCAGCGATTGATTCAAGATAGCTTGCGTAATCCCTTATGGAATCATCCGCTTTTGTCATGTAGCCGACCTTTTCGCCCAGCGGAACAAACTCTATGGAATCCATGTTTTCCATTAGTGCTTCTATTTCATGCTCTATTTCGTCAGAAAGCTTGTAGCCTTCGCTGTTGAAAAATTTAATGCCGTTATATTCCATGGGATTGTGCGAAGCAGATATTACAACGCCGCAATCAGCCGAGTATTTCCTGGTAAGATATGCAACCGCAGGTGTTGGGACAACTCCAAGGCATACCACCTCGGCGCCTGCAGACATAAGCCCTGCACAAAGCGCAGACTCGAGCATGTCTCCTGATATTCTGGTATCCTTTCCAACCAGGACCTTGAGCCTCTCCTTGCCTTTGCCCAGCACATACGCGCCGGCCTTGCCAAGACTGTATGCAAGCTCGCATGTAAGCTCCTTGTTGGCTATTCCTCTTACTCCGTCAGTTCCAAAATACTTTCTCATTTTGAACTTCTCCCTTCAAAACCGCAAAAAATAAATAAAGGGAATCAAATCCCTTCATTTATTTTAACATATATCCACTTTTATTTCCATATCAAACAAGTATTATAATCTCATATTAAGGCATTATTTTAACGATTAATCCATGATTCACTTGCCTTGATCCGCAATCTCTATATCAGGCTCTCCTTGAAACCTCTTCCCCTGACCTCCGTAGCCTCGTTGACGCTCATGAATGCATTCGAATCTATTCTGCTTACGATGCTTCTTAGCGTCTGAAGCTCGCTGGAATTAACGATGCTGTATATTACCTTCTGGTCGCTACCGGAATAACCCCCTTCAGCCTTAAAGAAAGTGACTCCCCGACCTGTCTCGTCCATAATAACGCTTGAGAGCTCCTCCGATTTTGGGGAAATTATCATTACGGAAAGCTTGTTGTCGAACATGAGCTGGACCTTGTCAACCACTTGATAAGCAACATACATTGCCATTAGCGTATACATTGCCCTTTCTGCTCCGAAGGCGACTCCTCCTATGGATACTATAACAAGGTTCGCTCCCATTAGCACATTTGTCACCTTTATGCTCCACTTTTTCTTAACAAAAGCCCCTATTATATCGGTTCCACCCTGGGATGATCTGCTTTTGAATGTTAAGCCCATTCCAATACCATTGAATATTCCTCCGAACACGGCGCTAAGGAGTATGTCATCTACCGCAAAACGGCTAAAAACGTCTGATGTGAAATACAGTGTGAGCGAGAACAGGATCATGTTTATAAAACTGTAGATAGTAAATTCTCTGTCGAGTTTTCTATATGCGACCAGGAATATTGGCAGGTTCATTATAAATACCGTAAGTCCTATTTGGATTCCAGTTGTGGCGTTGAGAAGTATAGCTATGCCGCCGACTCCTCCGCTGAGAAGCTTGTGGGGCACCAGAAAGCCGTTAATGGCCAGGGCGCAAAAAATATTTCCAAGTATCATACCTAATATCCTAACGGGGGATACCATTTCATTCATCTCCTTTTAATATAAGACCACTTACTATAAGACCAACTAAAACATCTGCAGACTTTCCTGCATTTTGCTGTATTTATTTCAGTGCACTTAATGGCTTTTTTAGTCGCATCATCTGCGCAATTTCCTTGGTCCGTTGAAATTACTATGCATTTCACATATTGATTATATACCCCGCCTATATCTTTTGCAACTTTTATTTCATAAATGACGATTTATTTATTCTCCGTTCATCTTGTGAATGATTTTTAATAATTAAATCATAATCAAAAAATCGTTCCTATGCATTGTCGCCTTGCACGAACAACAGTACAATGGTATCGGTGTATACCGTTCAGAAAAATGAATTATTTTAACACATGAAATTCACCCTATGAAAGAAAAAATGAAGGGCAGTCCACATTCTTGCAGACTGCCCTTCATTTTAATATGTTTTATGGAGAATTATTTTACAGCTTCTTGTCCTTTTTTGATCGCCTCTGTATTAAGAGGTATAAGCTTTTCCTTGCTTGGTCCGAAAACCTTCTTGAAGGCTTCTATTACAGAATCGATTCCAACTAGTCCTGTAGCCTCAAGGAATGCTCCCAGCATAACCATGTTTGCAACCTTTGGGTTTCCAAGCTCTATTGCAAGATCGTTGCAAGGCACGTAGTAAACCTGTACGTCGTCTCTTTCTATCTTGTTAGTTATGAGAGAAGAGTTTATGAACAGCTTTCCTCCCGGAACCACGCTGCTCTCGAATTTCACAAGAGAAGGAAGGTTCATTATTATTGCAGATGTAGCATCGTCATTTATTATAGGAGAACCAACCGGCTGGTCTGAAACTACAACCGAGCAGTTTGCAGTACCTCCACGCATTTCAGGCCCGTATGACGGAAGCCACGAAACCTCTTTATTTTCAAGCATTCCTGCATAAGTAATAAGCATTCCAAGTGACATAACACCCTGTCCGCCAAATCCGGCAGATATTATTTTTTCCGTAGCCATATTATTTTCCCTCCTCTTCTTTAGCTGGATCTCTAAAGTTTCCAAGCGGATAATATGGCATCATGTTTTCTTCAAGCCATTTTAGAGAGTCTAGCGGATGAAGTCCCCAGTTAGTTGGGCATGTAGAAAGCACTTCTACTATACCAAAGCCTTTTCCTTCAATCTGAGCCTGGAAAGCTTTCTTTATGGCTGCTTTAGCCTTTCTTACGTTAGCCGGATTGTTTACTGCAACCCTCTCAACAAAGGCAGCGCCTGTTAGAGTTGAAAGCATTTCAGAAACTCTTATTGGATAACCGCAGTGATCAACGTCTCTTCCGTAAGGAGATGTCGTAGCCTTTTGTCCTGGAAGAGTAGTCGGAGCCATCTGGCCACCAGTCATACCGTAAATAGCGTTGTTGACGAATATTGTAGTTATCTTCTCGCCTCTTGCTGCCGCGTGAACTATTTCAGCCGCACCAATCGATGCAAGGTCTCCGTCTCCCTGGTAAGTGAATACAACTTTGTCAGGGAATATCCTTTTAACGCCTGTAGCAACAGCAGGCGCTCTGCCGTGAGCTGCCTCGTGCATGTCACAGTTGAAGTAGTTGTATGCAAGAACAGCACAGCCAACAGGAGCAACTCCTATAGTATCGCCAAGCACTCCTAGCTCTTCAAGCACTTCAGCTGTAATTCTGTGTATTATACCGTGAGTACATCCAGGACAGTAGTGAGTTTGAGCATCAGTAAGTCCTTGAGTTTTTTTGAATACGACTGCCATTATTTCGCACCTCCTATTACTTCAAGCGCTTTGCCCTTGATTCCCTGAGGAGTAGGTATCATGCCGCCTACCCTTCCGTAGAATGACACTGGCCATCTTCCGTTAGAAGCCATTTTAACATCTTCTATCATTTGTCCCATAGACATTTCAACTGTAAGCAGGTTCTTGGCTGCCGGTATTTCATCGAATGCTTTAAATGGGAACGGCCATATAGTCTTAGGTCTTATAAGTCCCGCTTTAACGCCTTCCGCTCTTAGCTCTTCTACAACGTTTTTAACTATTCTTGAAGTAGTTCCGTAAGCTACGAACACAAGCTCGGCATCTTCAGCCTTATACATTTCGTATTGAACTTCATTTTTCTCTATTTGAGCATATTTTGCGTCAAGCTTTATATTGTGGTCTTCCAGCTCTTGAGGGTCAAGGAATAGAGAGTTTATTATGTTAGGCTTTCTTTCACCCTTTGTTCCTGTTGTAGCCCAATCCTTTGCAGGAAGCTCTCTTTTCTTAGGAGTCTTGAATTCAACAGGCTCCATCATCTGGCCTATCATACCGTCTGCTACCACCATGACAGGAGTTCTGTAGTAATCAGCTACATCGAATGCCTCCATAGTCATATCAACAGCCTCTTGTATTGAAGCCGGAGCGAATACTGGAGTCCTGTAGTCTCCATTTCCGCCTCCTCTTGTGGACATGAAATAGTCTGCCTGTGACGGCTGTATTCCACCTAGTCCAGGGCCACCTCTCATCATGTTAACTATAACACATGGAAGCTCCGCTCCTGCTATATAAGTTATACCTTCCTGCTTAAGCGCGATTCCTGGAGACGAAGAAGATGTCATTACTCTTGCTCCTGTACCTGCTCCACCGTATATCATGTTTATTGCAGAAACTTCCGATTCAGCCTGCAGAAAAACTCCACCTATCTTAGGAAGCTCTTTCGCCATGTATTCTGGTATTTCGTTTTGCGGAGTTATTGGATATCCGAAGAAATATCTGCAGCCCGCCTCTATAGCCGCTTTTGCTACAGCCTCGTTGCCTTTCATCAAAATCTTAGCCATTTTCCGGTTTCCTCCTTTTTTTAATTAGTCTCTTTCGACAGTAATAACACAATCAGGACACATAGTTGCACAGTTAGCGCAGCCTATGCATTTTTCCAGCTCAGTAACAGTAGCAGGGTTGTATCCCTTTGCATTTATCTTTCCTTTGTCAATAGCCACGATATTTACCGGACAAACTGTTGTGCAAAGACCGCATCCCTTGCAACGGTCTACATCAAAAGTAACCTTACCCTTAGCCATTTGAACCCTCCTTATATTTTAAAAAGTTCTGATGAAAAATTATTATTTCAAAACCCAGTCAGCCATAAGACTGGCCAAATTTCATAAACTGTTCTTTGCTACATCCATTCTTCTCTCATTATCATATCTATCGGGAGCACTTCTCCCTCGAGACCTTCCGGAAGCTCTTTAGCGATGTGTTCCATGCAGGAGATGTACCTTATCGGTATGTTCAGCGCCTTCGAAACCTCTTTTGCAAGCTCCTGACCTTTTAACACATCTTCGACAGTAGTCTCCCTTACAAGGTGTGTGTTGTTTATAAGTCCTGTGACTTTTATGCCTGTAGTGTATTCAATCTTGCCAATATGCTCGAGGACTCCTTCTGGCGTAGTCGTCTCCTCTCTGTTCGCATTTATGACAAAGAACAAATCATAGTCGGTTTTGTCGAGGTCTCCTACAAATCTCGCAAAGGCCCTTGAACCCACATGGTCTCCTCCAAGGTCCACCACATAGTTGTAAGTGCTGTTTCTAAGCGGCGCCACTATAGCTGGCGACAGTGCAGGCACGTCTACGCACCTTCCATTTATAGAGCTGTCTATCACCTGTATGCCCTTCGCTTCAAGAAGCTCCTTTTTTTCCCTCGTCCTGAAGTACGGGTTTACAACATCAAGATCGGCTATTGCAACCTGGCCTTCCACCATTTCCCTTAGCCTTATGACATAATTCACTGCGAACTCGGTCTTTCCGCTTCCGTAGTGCCCAGTTATTATCCTGACTCTCTTGTCTTCTTTTATCACTTGCAGTCCACCACTTTTCTCGCTGTGCATGTTTTTCACCACTTTATCTTAGTATCGCTGACACTTGACAATTGAAATCGATTTCCTGCGTATTATCAGACACTGCACGCTTTAGTAAATCTTGGCAGTTTCTTCTCCTCTTAGGACCCTTAGTCCGCCCTCCGCAAGAGCTATCATTTCATCTTCCCCAGGATATATCTTCACTGGAGCTATGAAAGCAACCCTTTCAGATATATAGCTTGTTATGAACTTCGAATAGGCTATTCCTCCTGTAAGCAATACCGCGTCTACAGATCCCTTAAGAGCAGCCGCGCAGGCGCCTATCTCTTTTGCAGTCTGGTAGGCCATGGCTTCATATATTACCTTAGCCTCTGCATTGCCTTCTTCTATCATCTTTTCAACTTCCCTTGCATCATTAGTTCCAAGGTAAGCCACAAGACCTCCATTGCCCTTTATCTTCTTTTTCATTTCGTTTAGAGTCACTTTGCCTGAGAAGCAAAGCTTCACAACATCTCCAACCGGAAGACCGCCCGCTCTTTCCGGAGAAAATGGCCCTTCTCCATCAAGCGCGTTGTTTACATCTATTACTCTTCCCTTTTCATGGGCTCCTACAGAAACTCCACCGCCAAGGTGAGCCACTATGACATTTACCTCGTCATATTTCTTGCCCATTTCAGCGGCAGCTCTTCTCGCTACAGCTTTTTGGTTAAGTGCATGGAATATCGATATTCTGTCTATTTCAGGCATTCCTGATATTCTCGCAACATCGTTCATCTCGTCAACTACGACAGGGTCAACTATGAAAGCCTCAACGCCTGCTTCTGCAGCTATTTCATGTGCAATTAATCCTCCAAGGTTAGATGCGTGCTCTCCAAGAACTCCAACCTTAAGATCTTCCATCATTTCAGGAGATACCTTGTATGTTCCGCCCGCTATAGGCTTTAGAAGTCCGCCTCTTCCTACAACAGCGCTAAGAGAGCTTATCTCTATGCCGCCTTCTCTGAGGGCCTCTTCTATAACAGTTTTTCTGAACTCGAACTGGTCTGCGATCTTTTCGTATTTGCATATCTCATCAGTAGAGTGTCTGAGCGTTTTTTCAAAAATCTGCTCCTCGTTGTCGAATACAGCTATCTTTGTAGACGTAGAACCTGGATTTATCGCTAAAACTCTTAATTTTTCCATATATGTCCTCCTGGTATTCTAAACTTATTTTGAAGCCGCAAGCACGGCAAGAGCTATTGAATTAAGCTTTGTTATGTCACTGTCGGCTCTTGAAGTAAGCACTATAGGCGCCTTTGCTCCGACTATAAGACCGGCGTTTTCAGACCTGGCAAAGAACACCATTGATTTATAGAGCACGTTTCCAGCCTCGATATCAGGCACAAGCAGTATGTCTGCCTTTCCAGCCATAGGATGGTCCATTCCCTTGTGCTTGGCAGCCTCTTCCGAAACAGCATTGTCAAGCGCAAATGGTCCGCCTACCATGCAGCCCTCAAATTCTCCTGCATTGTACATATCCTCGAGCTCTTTTGCCTCCATTGTCGCCGGCATCTTAGGATCAGCTTTTTCCTTGGCGCAAAGCGCCGCAACCTTTGGCACTTCTATTCCCAACGAGTGGGCAACCGATACAGCATTTTCTATTATCTGCTTTTTTGTAGCTACATCAGGAGCTATGTTCATGGCAGCATCTGTAACTATAAACATCCTGTCATAACCTGGTATTGCAAACAAAGCCACGTGGCTTAGCACGTTACCGGTTCTGAGTCCGACCTCTTTATTCAAAACAGCCTTTAGCACTATCGACGTGTCAACAATGCCTTTCATTACTATGTGGGCCCTGCCGCTCGAAACCATTTCAACAGCCTTAAGCGAAGCCTCAGCAAGGTCTTTTATATCTATTACTTCGTAGTTTGCAACGTCTATGCCTTCAGCCTTTGCAATCTGCTCGATCTTCTCAGCGTCTCCAACGAGTATCGCATTTGCTATGCCCAGCTTTCTGGCTCCTTCAACAGCTACAAGAACCTCCTTGTCTTGAGCGCAAGCCACCGATATTATCTTTGGCCCCTTTTGCTTTGCAAGTTCTAGCATCTCCTTGAAATCCTTCACTTACTTCACCTCGTCTTCGTATATTTTGGCTTGTTCACTGCCATTTATCACCCTAAGAGCTCCTTCATTGAGCGCGCCCATTTCATCTTCACCGGGAACTACAACAACAGGAGCTATGAAGCTCACCATTTCCTTTATATAATCAATAAGAAGACTTGAGTAAGCCAGGCCTCCCGTTATGACTATAGCCTGTACATCACCCATGAGAGCTGTAGCCATGGCGCCTATTTCCTTGCCTATCTGGTAGCCCATAGCCTCGAATATCAGCTTGGCCTTCTCGTCTCCCGCCTCTATCATCTTTATTACATCTCTTGCATCGTTAGTTCCAAGGTAAGCAACAAGGCCGCCTTTTCCTTTGATTTTGGGCTTCATCTCTTTTTCAGTATACTTTCCCGAAAAACACATCTTCACAAGGTCTCCCACTGGCAGACCCCCTGTTCTTTCAGGAGAAAAAGGACCCATCTCATTGGCATTATTGTAGTCTATGTTCTCGCCCTTTCTTACAGGCGCAACGCTTATGCCGCCTCCCAGGTGGGCAACCACAAGATTTATTTCATCAAACTCTTTCCCGAGGCTTTTGGCGACTCTTCTGCCTACCGCCTTTATATTCAAAGCATGTCCTTGAGATTTTCTTTCTATTTCCGGAATACCCGATATTCTCGCCACATCATCAAATTCATCTACGGACACAGGATCTACTATGAAGCTTGGCACACTCTCCATATCCGCTATGGACTTTGCAATTATGCCGCCCAAATTGGATGCATGCTCTCCTCTTTTGCCTTCTCTCAGGTCCTTAAGCATGGCTTCAGTCACTTTGTATGTGCCTCCAGGAATCGGAGCAAGCAAGCCCCCTCTTCCTACAACAGCAATCAGATCCTTCGTTGAATAACCCTCTTTTTCAAGCCAGGAGATTATTATATCCTTCCTCATTTCAAACTGATCCGCTATATGTTCATACTTTTCAATCTCGCCAGGTGCATGATCCAGATTCTGCTGAATTACATTTTCATTTCCCTTGAAGAGCGCAACCTTCGTTGAAGTCGAACCCGGATTGATAGCCAAAATATACTCCCTCGCCACAAAACCACCCCATATAATTAAGTTTTTATTGCCGCTATTAACTTATATACCTTAAATACCGCATTTATAACTTTTTTAACAATGTGAGAATGCCGAGAAATATTATGGTTTGTCCTGAAAAACGTTTTCAGAAATCGGATATAAAAAAAATCAGAATCCGTGTGAATTTGATTGTTGGTTTTTTGATATACTTACATGATATATTGAAAACGAAAAAAATGCAATATCGGGATTCCGGAAGGTTAGTTCGGATCCCAATATTGCATTTTTTGGCTCTATTTCAAGTATTTCAACCCCCTCAGGAGCACTAGCTTTGATTTCCGCTTTTGCAAGTTTCGGGTTGTAATCCTGCAAATCTATGGAGAGCTTTATGTCCTCCTGTTTGAAATTTTTTTTGTACTCCTCTAAATACAATACCTTCACTTTCACCTTTTCCGGAATATTGTTTTTAGAAATGTCTAAATTTTGTATGTTGTTCAAGAAACTAATTCTTTCTTTGGAAATATACAAATTTTCGACAATGACTTTCGAAACGTCGATTTCGACTTTAATTTTTTGAACATCAGAGCTTACATTCTCAGGCAACATGAGCTCAACTTCAATATTCTTGTCCAAATATGCATCCGATATGCTTATCGGCTTTGTTGAAATCTTTTGAATCTTATCAATATCCCCGCTATCTCCAGATATGATTACAAATTCCGGTTGTGCCTTGAGGCTTTTTATCTTATAGCTATCTGGCGCTTCACCTCTGGTCACTATTTCTACAGGAACCTTTTTCTCCGCCTTGATTCCCAGGCTCACATATGCAGTCTTGTTGCTAAGCTGCACATGCTCAACCTCCTTGCCCTGGCTGTCCACCGGCACAAGTGAGTATTTCGAGCTGAAATTGCTCTTCTTGTCTTTTATGTCGACCTTGCAGACTACGCGCACGACCTTTGATACAAGTGATTTTGGCCCCTCTATAAAAGTATACTCCGGGTCTATTTGCATATCCGAAACCACAACTCCAGCTTCGGCGCTCTTGTCTATGATTATCTCAATATTTTTCTTCTGGACGCTTAGCTCTTCCATTTCCACGACAAGCTTGTCGGGGATTATAGTTGCCGTGACACCGCTTGGCACCTGGGCAGTGATTTCAACCACATTTTTGCCCGCATGCGGATTTTTCACATAGCCCGCAAGATAGAGATCCTCTTTTTCTATGTCCTTTAGTATGGACCTTCTGCCCCTTACGGTGAGCTTCACATCAAGGCTGCTCTCCGGCGAAATTATAAGCTCCTGATTTTTAATGTCCTGCGCATTTGATATAGCCGGCACAATGCTCGAAAAATCCCGAGTAATAATAGGATCAACCTCCGCCATGACATAAACCCACATCAAAAATGCGAAAGCCAGTGAAATAAGCTTTATCTTCGTATTTCTTCGCAACAAATCCATCATTACAAGGACCTTCCTTTGTTCAGAATCTTTTCTATTCCAGATTCTCCTTTTTTGAATATTTTTTTCGCTTCCCCCTCAGGCTTCAAATCTTTTTCCAGAAGCTCAACAAGCTGCTCCATATTAAGGTTTCTTCTGAGCTTGCCTTCCCGGGCAACCGAGACGGCTCCGTTTTCTTCAGATACAATTACAGCTATGGCATCCGACATCTCGCTTATGCCCATTCCCGCCCTGTGCCTCGTTCCCAGCTCCTTGCTTATATTCTTATTGTCAGAAAGCGGCAAAAAGCACCCTGCTGCTGTTATTCTGCTCCCTCTTATTACAAGCGCACCATCATGAAGCGGCGTATTTGGTATGAATATGTTTATAAGCAGCTGCCTTGTAATTACAGAGTCTATTCTTGTTCCGGTCTGTATTATCTCGTTAAGCCCAGTCTCCCTTTCCATTACAATAAGAGCCCCTATCTTCTGCCTTGAGAGCGAAAATGCCGCCTCCCCTATTTCTTCTATTGCCGCGCTCACGTCCTGTTCGTTTTCAAGTCCCATAAACGACTTGTCTATGAACTTTGTTCTTCCTATGTATTCAAGCGCGCGCCTGAGCTCGGGCTGGAATACTATAAGCAGGGCTATAACTCCAACAGTCATTGTGTTCTTTAATATCCAGCTGAGCACATGCAGCTGCAGCAGCTCGCTTAGCTTAGTTGCAACCACAAGCACAAGTATGCCTTTTATAAGCTGCTCGGCCCTTGTCTCCTTTATAAGCATGTATAACCTGTATGAAATATAGGCCACTATCAGTATGTCCAAAACATCAAGAAAACCTATATTCATTATTATGTCTTTAAGTTCCCACAACGCAATCTTCTCCCTTTCAAAAACTCTTAGCCACTAGAGCCTCCCTATGGCTTATTATTATCTACACTTATTATATTAATAGTTGCATTCAAATTTGTAAACAACCGCAGGAAATATGACGGACATAAAAAAAAAAGAGCACTATCTGAAATAGAACTCTCTTCTTTGTTAATGGAGCGGGTGAAGGGGATCGAACCCTCGCAACCGGCTTGGAAGGCCGGGGCTCTACCACTGAGCTACACCCGCATGTTTGGAGCGGAAGACGGGATTTGAACCCGCGACCCTCGCCTTGGCAAGGCGATGCTCTACCACTGAGCCACTTCCGCATTTTCCAAAATTTTTAAGTTTTTTTGTGGTGCGGGTGGAGGGACTTGAACCCCCACGTACTGGACACTAGATCCTAAGTCTAGCGCGTCTGCCAATTCCGCCACACCCGCATATTGAATGCTGCATACTGTATTTGTTGCTTTTACATTAAACATTTTACAACTTCTCGACTTGTTTGTCAAGTTTTTTTGGTGGAGGGAGCTGGATTCGAACCAGCGAAGGCGTTGCCAACAGATTTACAGTCTGCCCCCTTTAGCCACTCGGGAATCCCTCCGATTAAATTAATGGAGCTGGTGATGGGACTTGAACCCGCAACCTACTGATTACAAGTCAGTTGCTCTGCCAATTGAGCTACACCAGCTCATTATGGCGATCCGGAAGGGGCTCGAACCCTCGACCTCCAGCGTGACAGGCTGGCATTCTAACCAACTGAACTACCGGACCAAATATTGGTGGGAGCAACAGGGCTCGAACCTGTGACCCCCTGCTTGTAAGGCAGATGCTCTCCCAGCTGAGCTATGCTCCCACTTTTATGAAACTAATGGTGACCCTACCGGGGTTCGAACCCGGGTTACCGCCGTGAAAGGGCGGTGTCTTAACCGCTTGACCATAGGGCCTTATTAACTGGCCATGTCCTACTCTCCCGGGACCCTTCGATCCAAGTACCCTCGGCGCTAAGGAGCTTAACTTCTGTGTTCGGCATGGGAACAGGTGTAGCCTCCTTGCTGTAATGACCAGATTGTCCTTGCGGACCTTTACTATTTTAGCACGGCACACCGTGTTTGTCAATAGCTTTTTGAAGGTTTGCACCCTCAAAACTGCATGCTTTAGACTTGGTCAAGTCCTCGATCTATTAGTACCCATCAGCTGAATGCATTGCTGCACTTACACCCTGGGCCTATCAACCAGGTAGTCTTCCTGGGATCTTACCTATAAAAGTGGGAAATCTTATCTTAAGGTTGGCTTCGCGCTTAGATGCCTTCAGCGCTTATCCATTCCATACATAGCTACCCAGCTGTGCCGTTGGCACGACAACTGGTACACCAGCGGTACGTCCATCCCGGTCCTCTCGTACTAGGGACAGCTCCCTTCAAATTTCCTGCGCCTGCGACGGATAGGGACCGAACTGTCTCACGACGTTCTGAACCCAGCTCGCGTGCCTCTTTAATGGGCGAACAGCCCAACCCTTGGGACCTACTCCAGCCCCAGGATGAGACGAGCCGACATCGAGGTGCCAAACCTCCCCGTCGATGTGGACTCTTGGGGGAGATAAGCCTGTTATCCCCGGGGTAGCTTTTATCCGTTGAGCGATGGCCCTTCCACTCGGAACCACCGGATCACTAAGCCCGACTTTCGTCCTTGCTCGACCTGTATGTCTCGCAATCAAGCTCCCTTTTGCCTTTACACTCTTCGCACGATTTCCGACCGTGCTGAGGGAACCTTTGGGCGCCTCCGTTACACTTTGGGAGGCGACCGCCCCAGTCAAACTGCCCGTCTGACAGTGTCCCAGTACCGGATTCACGGTACATGGTTAGAACCTCAATACTGCAAGGGTGGTATCCCAACGTCGGCTCCAACGAAACTTGCGTTCCATCTTCCAAGCCTCCCACCTATCCTGTACATGCAGCATCGAAATCCAATGCCAAACTGCAGTAAAGCTCCACGGGGTCTTTCCGTCCTGTCGCAGGTAGTGAGCATCTTCACTCACATTACAATTTCACCGAGTCTATTGTTGAGACAGCGCCCAAATCGTTACGCCTTTCGTGCGGGTCGGAACTTACCCGACAAGGAATTTCGCTACCTTAGGACCGTTATAGTTACGGCCGCCGTTTACTGGGGCTTAAGTTCAGTGCTTCGATTGCTCTAACACATCCCCTTAACCTTCCAGCACCGGGCAGGCGTCAGCCCCTATACTTCGTCTTGCGACTTAGCAGAGACCTGTGTTTTTGGTAAACAGTCGCTTGGGCCTATTCTCTGCGGCCCCCTCATGCTTGCACACTAACGGGGCACCCCTTCTCCCTAAGTTACGGGGTAATTTTGCCGAGTTCCTTAACAATAGTTCTCTCGCTAGCCTTAGGATTCTCTCCTCACCCACCTGTGTCGGTTTGCGGTACGGGCACCTTCCACCTCGCTAGAGGCTTTTCCTGACAGTGTGAAATCAACCACTTCGCTACTAAATTTCGCTCCCCATCACGCCTCAGAATTGCCACGGCGGATTTGCCTACCATGACTCCCTTGACGCTTGGACCTTCAAAACCAGCTGAAGGATGGCCTATCCTACTGTGTCACCCCATCACTCAAATGGTGGTTGGTGGTACGGGAATATCAACCCGTTGTCCATCGCCTACGCCTTTCGGCCTCGGCTTAGGCCCCGACTAACCCAGAGAGGACGAACCTTCCTCTGGAAACCTTGGGTTTTCGGCCGGTGGGATTCTCACCCACCTCTCGCTACTCATGCCAACATTCTCACTTGTATAAAGTCCACTGCTCCTTTCGGTACAGCTTCGCCCCTTATACAACGCTCCCCTACCATCCTTTCGGATCCATAGCTTCGGTGGTGGATTTTAGCCCCGAGAATATTTCGGCGCAGGATCACTCGACCAGTGAGCTATTACGCACTCTTTGAATGAGTGGCTGCTTCTAAGCCAACATCCTGGTTGTCTGTGCAATCCCACATCCTTTTCCACTTAATCCACACTTTGGGACCTTAGCTGATGGTCTGGGCTGTTGCCCTCTTGTCTATGGACCTTATCACCCACAGACTGACTCCCGGATAAAAGTTCATGGCATTCGGAGTTTGATAGCCTTCGGTAACCCATAGGGCCCCTAGGGCATTCAGTGCTCTACCTCCATGTCTCTACGTCCGAGGCTAGCCCTAAAGCTATTTCGGGGAGAACCAGCTATCTCCGGGCTCGATTGGAATTTCACCGCTATCCACAGCTCATCCCCGCACTTTTCAACGTGCGTGGGTTCGGACCTCCGCGAAATTTTACTTTCGTTTCATCCTGTCCATGGATAGGTCGCCCGGTTTCGGGTCTACAGCATGTAACTAAACGCCCATTTAAGACTCGCTTTCGCTGCGGCTCCGGACCTTAAGGTCCTTAACCTTGCTACATACCGTAACTCGTTGGCCCGTTCTACAAAAAGTACGCGGTCACACTAATAATGTGCTTCCACAGTTTGTAGGCATAAGGTTTCAGGTTCTATTTCACTCCCCTCCCGGGGTTCTTTTCACCTTTCCCTCACGGTACTATGCGCTATCGGTCACTAGGTAGTATTTAGCCTTGGGGGGTGGTCCCCCCAGCTTCCCACAGGGTTTCACGTGTCCCGTGGTACTCTGGAGTATGCCTGTGGCCTTCTTGTTTCATCTACAGGACTGTTACCTTCTATGGTGGGCCTTTCCAGACCTCTTCGATTACAATAGCCGCCACGTGATGGCATATCCGCAACCCCGACAAAGTAAACTTCATCGGTTTGGGCTCTTCCCTTTTCGCTCGCCGCTACTCAGGGAATCGATTTTTCTTTCTCTTCCTCCGGGTACTTAGATGTTTCAGTTCCCCGGGTTCCCCTCATTAGACTATGTATTCATCTAATGATACATGGACATTACTCCATGTGGGTTTCCCCATTCGGAAATCTTCGGATCAATGACTGCTTGCGTCTCCCCGAAGCTTATCGCAGCTTACCGCGTCCTTCATCGGCTCCTAGTGCCAAGGCATCCGCCTTATGCCCTTAATAACTTGACCATTTATATCTAAAGCTATGCAGTTTTCAAGGTACAAACTTAATTGAAGGTATTAAACCCTCAAGACTAAACAGCAGGCTATTTCTCCTTAGAAAGGAGGTGATCCAGCCGCACCTTCCGATACGGCTACCTTGTTACGACTTCACCCCAGTCATCAGTTTCACCTTCGGCAGCCTCCCCCTTGCGGTTGGACAGCTGACTTCGGGCGCCCCCGACTCCCATGGTGTGACGGGCGGTGTGTACAAGACCCGGGAACGCATTCACCGCGGCATTCTGATCCGCGATTACTAGCAACTCCGACTTCATGCAGGCGAGTTTCAGCCTGCAATCCGAACTGAGAACGGCTTTAAGGGATTGGCTTGCTCTCGCGAGCTCGCAACCCGTTGTACCGCCCATTGTAGCACGTGTGTAGCCCTGAACATAAGGGGCATGATGATTTGACGTCATCCCCACCTTCCTCCGAGTTGTCCTCGGCAGTCTCTCTAGAGTGCCCACCCTAGGTGCTGGCAACTAAAGATAGGGGTTGCGCTCGTTGCGGGACTTAACCCAACATCTCACGACACGAGCTGACGACAACCATGCACCACCTGTCACCTTTGTCTCCGAAGAGAAAGCTTCCGTTACGAAGCGGTCAAAGGGATGTCAAGTCCAGGTAAGGTTCTTCGCGTTGCTTCGAATTAAACCACATGCTCCGCTGCTTGTGCGGGTCCCCGTCAATTCCTTTGAGTTTTACTCTTGCGAGCGTACTCCCCAGGCGGAGTGCTTAATGCGTTAGCTGCGGCACCGAGGTTTGACCCCCGACACCTAGCACTCATCGTTTACGGCGTGGACTACCAGGGTATCTAATCCTGTTCGCTCCCCACGCTTTCGTGTCTCAGCGTCAGTAACAGTCCAGAAAGTCGCCTTCGCCACTGGTGTTCCTCCTAATATCTACGCATTTCACCGCTACACTAGGAATTCCACTTTCCTCTCCTGTACTCAAGTCCGGCAGTTCCAAAGGCTCACTATGGTTGAGCCATAGCCTTTCACCTCTGGCTTGCAAGACCGCCTACGCACCCTTTACGCCCAGTGATTCCGGATAACGCTTGCCCCCTACGTATTACCGCGGCTGCTGGCACGTAGTTAGCCGGGGCTTCCTCCCAAGGTACCGTCATTATCTTCCCTTGGGACAGAGCTTTACGACCCGAAGGCCTTCATCGCTCACGCGGCGTTGCTGCATCAGGCTTTCGCCCATTGTGCAATATTCCCCACTGCTGCCTCCCGTAGGAGTCTGGACCGTGTCTCAGTTCCAGTGTGGCCGATCACCCTCTCAGGTCGGCTACCCATCGCAGCCTTGGTGAGCCGTTACCTCACCAACTAGCTAATGGGACGCGGGCCCATCCTATGCCGCAAAAGCTTTGGCGAGTCGTCCATGCGGACATCTCGCTTTATCCGGTATTAGCACACCTTTCGGTGCGTTATCCCTGTGCATAGGGCAGGTTGCCCACGTGTTACTCACCCGTCCGCCGCTCACGCAGCGGGGCTTTGTCCGAAGACTCCCTCCCGCTTTGTTCGCTCGACTTGCATGTGTTAAGCACGCCGCCAGCGTTCATCCTGAGCCAGGATCAAACTCTTAAAAAGAAATCCTTGGGACTATGTCCCTTTAGCTCACTTTGACATCTTGCGATGTCTCACTGACTTTAAATAATTTCGATGGCTTTGCCATCTTTAAAAAATAAACCTGCTGTTTAGTTTTCAAGGTTCAATTTGCGACTTGATTATCTTATCACTTCAAGCTCTTCAAGTCAACACTTTTTTTCGTTTCTTTTTATTTCTTTTTTGCTGCTCTTCGTTTCGTTTTGCTGCCGCTCTCAGCGACATAGACTAATATACCAGCTTTCATATTCTTCGTCAACACATTTCATCAACTTTTTTTATGAATCTTATTTTCCCAAACTAAATGTTTTGTTAAGTCTTTATGCGTTCGCCCTTAATCCGAACTCAGTGCTTCATTTTTTGCATGTTGGTTCATATTTGCACGCGCTGCATCTTTTCAAAACTAAAGGGATGGCATTTGCGGTCTTTGCATCAGTCAAAGCCGCCATATGGCCATCCCCTCAGTCGGGTGGAAATCTTAACGCTTACTATGTTTAGATATTTACCCCGTCATAGTCCGTTTCTAACATCTTTATTTCCCAATTTCCATCTATTTCTGCCAAATACTTTCTCATGGAACTCTCAAAACCTTCATTGTCAGTCTTCACAACCGCTATAAGCGTAGATCCCGATCCGCTTATGAATTCACCTATAGAGCCAAGCTTTTTCGCCTCTTCGAAGATTTCATCCATCCCCGTTATCAGATTTTTTCTGTACGGCTGGTGTATCTTATCCTCGAAGCACACTCTTAGCTTGTCTAGTTCACCCTTGTTCATTGCATTGACAAGCATCGCCACCCTCGAGATGTTGTATACGCAGTCGCTTTTGCCATAGCTCTCAGGCATAACACCTCTTGCCTTTTCAGTGCTAACCTTAAAACCCGGTATCATGACTGCAAACCTTATCTCTTTTGGCACGTCCACCTTTGAATATGTCACCTTGCCTCCATCATATATGGATACTACCATACCGCCCGTTATGGCCGGTACAACGTTGTCCGGGTGGCCCTCAAGCTCAGTTGCCATATCAACTATGTCATCGCACGACATGACCTTGCCCATTATCTCATTTGCACCTACTATTCCGGCGACAATAGAAGATGCGCTGCTTCCAAGTCCTCTGCTGAGAGGTATATTGCAGCTTTTTATCCTTATCTTGATACCCTTGCATTTGAAATCATATTTTTCAAACGCATGCAGCATACTTGTGTATACCATGTTTTGTTCAAGCGGCAGCTCCAGCTCCGGGTTGTCCCATACAACCTGAACTCCTTCATCTATTGTATCAATCTCTATTTCATTATATAGATTAAGCGCCATTCCTATCGCATCAAATCCTGGCCCCATGTTTGCAGTAGTTGCCGGAACTTTTATTCTTATCATTGTAATTCCTCCAGTAGTTTTTTTATTCTACGGCCATGAGCTCTGACTTGAATACTCCGTCAATGTCATGTATCCTGCTTACCAGCTCATCTATTTCAATTTCAAGATCGCTTATGTCAAGAGTTATGCTGACATTTGCAGCATTGTTTATTGGTATGTCCTGGGATATGGTGAGTATGTTGCCCTTTAGCTCTGCAAGCTTGTTGAGCACATCCGAAAGTACGCCGGGAGTGTGGTCGAGTATCATTATTATAGTTGCCTTTCTGCCCCGCATAGCTTCCGAAACAGCAAAAACATAGTCCTTGTATTTGTAGAAGGTGCTCCTGCTTATTTCCTGAAACTTGCACGCCTGCGTTATTCCCTTTGCCTTTCCCGTTCGCAGCATATCCTTTGCCTTTACAACCTTTTCAAATACATCAGGCAATATTTCCTTGTCTACTATGAGATAGCCGCTGTTTTTCTCCTTCATCCATGTATCCCCCATCCCGCTGTGTTTATCACAGACACAAGTGTACTCTGTATAAAGACTTTGTGATATTATAACACATCTGCCGCGCACACACAACATGCTCTGATTAGAAAAGAGAGCTTTGCGCATTGCGCAAAGCTCTCTTAATTGGTTAGTCTGGTTAATCGCTACATTTTATTCTTTTCTATGCTGGATTCTAGCCTTCTTTTTCTTCTCCCAGAGCGTTCTGAGCTTCCTTTCGGCTGGCTGTTCGCTGGCCTCGGTGAACATAGGGCACATTAGGCCCTTCTCCCTGCTTATACATTCATTGCCACTCAGTTTGCACATGTATACGCCTTTTTCCTTGTCATACTTCTCATTCTTGCACATATGACATCCTCCACCTTTCAGACTATCTAACCTGTCCGCTGCCGATTACCCGTATTGTCTGCCGTAATAGTATACGCTTTATGCCGCGAAAGCTATCTGTGCGACGGAGCCACAAAATGAGTCCCTACGTTCCTGCCCTCAAGTATGTCGTAGAGTATTTCAGGATTGTCTCCGTTTGCTATTATAGTGTCAATACCGTTCTCGTACGCTATGCTTGCCGCCTTTATCTTTGTTATCATGCCACCTGTTCCAAGAGCTGAGCCCTTGCCGGAAGCCAGATTTTCTATGTCCTCTGTAATATCGTCAACACGCGATATCAGCCTTGCATCAGGATTTGTTTTCGGATTGCCCGTATAAAGACCGTCGATATCCGAAAGCAAAATCAGAAGGTCCGCATCTATGAGCGCTGCCACAGTTGCAGACAGCGTGTCGTTGTCCCCGAACACTATCTCTTCCGTGGCTATCGTGTCGTTTTCGTTGACTATAGGTATGACGTTCATCTCAAGCAAGGTGTTCATGGTGTTTTGGGCGTTAACCCTTGTCCTTTCGGTGTCTGTCACATATTTTGTCAGGAGCACCTGTGACACTATCTGGTTATAGTCGTTGAACATCCTTTGGTATATCTTCATAAGCATCGCCTGGCCAACCGACGCCGCAGCCTGCTTGCCTGGAACGCTCGCGAGCAGTTCCGGTCTTCCAAGCCTTGCGACCCCAACGCCTATAGCTGCGGATGTCACGAACACGATCTGCCTGCCTTGGTTGTTAAGGTCTGAAAGCACACGCGCAATCTGGTCTATTCTGTGGAAGTTGAGCTTGCCGCCCGGATAAGTCAGTGTCGACGTTCCAATCTTTATAACTATCCTGTTTATATCATCTATATTCTTGAATCTCACGTTAGAGCTCATAAATTACTTCCTTTCAAAAAAAAATTTATACCGATTATATTTTCTCATTCGATAATGATAATATTGTATAATACTTTGAAAATTACGTAAACATGCATTTGGGCCACCTGACTTATAATATTAATTATATGACAAAAACTTTTGTGCCAAAATAGCGAAAACCCAACAAAAAAATATTCCGAGGTATATTATATACCCCAGAATATTTTTCACATGCACATCCGCTTCAATTTATATTTAATCATACAGTCAGTATTCCGCTATATTCTTGCGACTCCAGTCTTTCTTGCAGCTTCCATCACTGCCCCAGCCACGTTCTTTGCAACTCTCTTGTCGAAAGCCTTTGGAAGTATATACTCAGGCTCGAGCTCATCTTCCGATATTGTGTTGGCTATGGCGTACGCCGCCGCTATTTTCATCTCTTCGTTGATTTCGCTTGCCCTAACGTCAAGAGCTCCCCTGAATATTCCAGGGAATGCAAGCACGTTGTTTACCTGGTTTGGAAAATCAGATCTTCCTGTTCCTATTATCAATGCCCCGCCTTCCCTTGCCAGCTCAGGCATTATCTCAGGTGTCGGATTTGCCATTGCAAACACTATGGCGTCCTTGTTCATCGATTTTACCATCTCTACAGACACAACTCCAGGACCGGACACTCCTATGAAAACGTCCTTGCCCCTAAGCACCTCCGCAAGGGTTCCCTTTTCATTGTGGGTGTTTGAAAGCTTTGCAACCTCCTCCTGAGCCCAGTTGATGCCTTCGGCGCCCTCGTATATGGCTCCTTTTTTTTCGCAGAACACTATGTTTTTGATGCCCATATTAAGCAGGAGCTTGCCTATTGCTATTCCCGCAGATCCGGTGCCGTTTATTACAGCCTCCATATCCTCAAGCTTTTTGCCTGTGAGCTTGAGGGCGTTTATGAGTCCTGCAGCCACAACTATGGCAGTGCCATGCTGATCATCGTGGAAAACAGGAATGTCGAGCTCTTCCTTTAGCCTTTTCTCTATCTCAAAGCACCTTGGAGCTGATATGTCCTCGAGGTTTATCCCTCCGAAAACAGGCTCCATGAGCTTTACAGCCTTTACTATCTCGTCAACGTCCTTTGTTGAAAGGCATATGGGGAAAGCATCAACATCGCCAAACTCCTTGAAAAGTATGGCCTTGCCCTCCATTACCGGTATTGCCGCTTCAGGACCTATGTCGCCAAGTCCCAACACTGCTGTTCCGTCGCTTACAACCGCAACCAGATTTCCCTTTGAAGTATATTCATATACCATTTCCTTCTTTTCAGCTATCTCCCTGCAAGGCTGAGCCACTCCGGGAGTGTAAGCCACAGAAAGATCCACAGAGTCTTCAACCTTGACCTTGCTGCATACTTCTATCTTGCCCTTGTGTTTTTTGTGAAGTTCAATCGACATGCTGTTGAAATCCATAAAGTCCCTCCGGATATTAAAATATTGTATTAAGCATTTTCTCTATATATTTGTTGAATCAAGTAAACTTTTTTCAAACTTGCTATTTGGGTTTGTCTTCTGCATATTCCTTACTGTACTTAGCCCTCTCGCTTTCATAAAGGCTATCTCCCTTGCTGTCTATCACAACAACAGCCGGAAAATCCTCCACGTATATCCTTCTTATAGCCTCGGGGCCGAGCTCCTCGTATGCAACTATCTCAGAGCTTTTTATGCACGTTGATATCAGAGCTCCCGCTCCTCCCACGGCTGCGAAATAAACGGCTCCGCTGCTTTTCATTCCTTCAATGACCTCCGCGCTCCTGGCTCCCTTGCCTATCATACCTGTCAGGCCGCGCTCGAGAAGCGGAACAGTCATCTTGTCCATCCTGCTGCTTGTTGTAGGCCCCGCCGAACCTATAACAGCCCCGGGCTTTGCCGGAGTTGGTCCCACGTAGTATATTATCTGGTCTTTAGGGTCGAAAGGAAGCTGCTCACCATTTGCTATCGCTTCCATAAGCTTCTTGTGGGCCGCGTCCCTTCCAGTGTATATACTGCCGCTTATAAGCACCATATCCCCCGCCCTTAGCTCCATTGCCTTTTCCTTTGTAAGCGGGGCATTTATTCTTATGACTTCGCTCATTCAGATTCCCCTCTTTCTAAAAATTAAAACATAATTTATCTGCTCTGTTTATAATATCACATACATCACCATAAAAATATAAGTTTTTGTACGCATTTTTACCACCACATAGCGTAATACTATTCGTATAAATTAAATACGCAAACAGGCACGTAGCTCCATAATACTTTCCAAAATAGAAAAAAGTCCCCTTGAAACCTTCAAGAGAACCCCTTCTTAATATGATTGCATTATGAAAAATTATATGAGTCAGGGCGAAAGCCCTGCTCTCTCTTTTTATTTGAATATTCCAAAAGGCTTTCCTACAGGAAGCACAACCTTGCCAAAGTGCGTATTAAGCACTGCAGCTGCCGATCCATAGAATGAAAGCATTGCTATTGCAAACTCAGACCATCCTGCAAGCAGGTGCATAGGCTCCACTGCTATTCCAAGTGTGCTGAATGAAAGTCCAAGGAAAAGGAAATCGATAAGGACGAATATCATGAAGAGAACCTTGTGAGTTTCCATTGCCCCTATAGTCATATAGAGCGTGAATATAAGATATCCTACGAATGCAAATCCAAGCTGCTTTACATCGGCTGATTCGGCAAGAGCCTTTCCAAAAACACCGTTTTGTATAAGCCAAGTAGTTCCCACAGCCATCCAGAAGAAAGCATATCCTCCAAATGCAGTAGTTCCGAAAACATTGTTCTTTTTCGCATCGTTTATACATGCAAAAAGCTGAGCAAATGCTCCAAGGAATATAGCCCAAGGTATAACAAGAGAAACGCCGCTAGTCCAGCCAAGCTTTGAAGACGAAGCCACTAGAGTAACCATTGCAAGTCCAAAAAGACCAAGTGCCGACGGATCAGCTGTGACAATCTTACAGTTTTGATTGTTTTCCATTCTAATAATCCTCCTAAAAATAATGCTTTTAAAATAAGTATCTATGTATCAACAGACGTTCCTAAAATCGTCCCTTATATATTATATATAAATAAAAATGTTTTTCAAATATTTTTTCAATTTTTAAATATTTTTTCAGTTCTGAATATTTTTTTACGATTTTGAATGAATTTTCACAACCCAAAAAGACCTGGAGTAAGTATCCAGGTCTTTTTGGGTTTATATGACTCTTTCTTCGTGCCTTGAAGCATGGCAGTTTATGTTTACAGCCACAGGGAGCCCCGCTATGTGGGTGGGGTATGTTTCTATGTTCAGAGCAAGCGCCGTTGTCCTTCCCCCGAGTCCCTGAGGCCCTATGCCCAGGCAGTTTATCCTCTCAAGCAGCTCTACTTCAAGCTCCCTTATGTGCTCCTTGTCGCTGTGCTTTCCAATCTCCCTCAGCAGCGCCTTCTTGGCAAGGTATGCCGCCTTGTCCATTGTTCCGCCGATGCCAACGCCAACTACAATAGGCGGGCACGGATTTGGACCTGCAATAGAAACGGTTTCAACCACAAAATCAACTACGCCTTCTACCCCGTCCGAAGGCTTGAGCATCTTAACCCTGGACATATTCTCGCTTCCAAAGCCTTTTGGCGCAACTGTGATTTTGATCTTGTCGCCTTCTACAATCTGTGTGTATATTATGGCCGGCGTGTTGTCCCCAGTGTTGACCCTGAGCAGCGGATCTGAAACCACAGATTTTCGAAGGTATCCTTCAGCGTAGCCCTGCCTCACGCCTTCGTTTATTGCATCCTCCAGGCCTGCGCCTGTTATGTGCACCTCCTGCCCAAGCTCTACGAATATCACTGCCATTCCCGTATCCTGGCATATAGGCACACATTTTTCCCTGGCCAGATTGGCGTTTTGAACTATTATCTCGAGTATCCCTTTGCCTGCAGCCGACTCCTCTATAGCTATGCTGCCTTTTAGGCTATCCAGCACATCCTCCTGAAGGTTAATATTCGCGCTTATGCACATCTCCTTTACCGCCTGCGTTATTAACTTCGCATCCACTTCCCTTAGCATCGCATCCTCCTAGTATCACGAGACTTCCATTTCTCTGTTTTTCCTACTCTTTTTAATATAATAATACATCTAAAATGCGAATACTACAAACCTGGATATGAATTCCCCTAAGCATCATCAGTCTTTCTAGATCGTTTCTTAGGTGAACTACCCCCACTTTAGAAGTGGGAGCTTCTTGGTCAATAGAGCTACCGCTCCAAGTTTACCCAAGCTCCTAAGGTCGTCCCGACCTCGAAAATACCAAAACTATTATATTAGTTTCAGCAAATTTTTTGCCGCGTTTATATCACGCTCGTGTACTGCTCTACACTCAGGGCAAGTCCACTTTCTTAGTCCAAGATTTTTGACTTCTGGATTTTTATATCCGCAGTCTGAACATAATTGAGAACTGGCATAATTCGATGGTGCGATAACCAAATCTCTGCCATTCCACTTAGACTTGTATTCAAGCATTGTCCTAAACATGCTCCACGACACTTCGAATATGGCTTTTGCGAGACAATGATTCTTCAGCATATTCTTCACTTTGAGGTCTTCAATCGCTATTGCTTGGTTTTCGCTGACGATTTTAGAACTAGCCTTATGAAGAAAGTCTTTGCGCTGATTGGCAATCTTCTCATGCAGCTTGGCTACTTTGAGCCTTGCTTTGGCTCTGTTGCTGCTGCCCTTGGCTTTGAATGTAGCCATCTTCAATGGTGACTGTGCCTTTTTGATTGTTGGTCGTGTAGGCGTGCCTATTGGACTTCTTCGACTTGAATCTCGGAAAACCCACGGACTTATCTCGAAAGAAGTTCTTGTACGCCTTGTTTAGATTGAGTTGAGCATTTGCAAGAGCTAAGCTGTCTACTTCTTTGAGCCACTCAAACTCCTTCTTGTACTCGGCAGGAGTGTTGTTTAAGCTCTTGCCAGTTTGCTTGTAATACTCGATTCTGTCTGCAAGCATTCTGTTGTAGACGAATCTGACACAGCCGAAGCACTTGGCGAAGTATTCTCTTTGCTCTGCATTTGGATAGATTCGATACTTGTAAGCTCTTAGCATAGCGGTTCACCTCGCTTTCTGATCTTGGCTTTCGATGTACTGTCTGACAATATCAATGGGCGCACCACCCGTAGTTAGCAGGCAGTAACTCTTGCTCCAAAAGTATTCTTTCCACAAATATTGCTTGATAGTTGGAAACTCTTTCTTAATCAGCCGACTGCTTGCACTCTTATACGCATTTATAAACTTTGATATTTCTGAGTTTGGACAGCCTCTAAACAAGACATGGACATGATCTTTGTCGTGATTCCATTCTTCAATAGTGATTCCGTACTTTGGAGATATATATTCGAAAATTTCTCTCAGTCTGTTGGAAATAGCACAATCTATTACCTTACGACGATATTTTACAACTAATATCAAGTGGTAACTCAATTTGAATACTGAATGATTGTTTGTATCAAGAATCATTGGCATCACCTCGTATTCATTGTATACCACATTTGCCTTACGGCAGGGCTATCCATCCTCACCCTACGCTCTCACTATCGTGAGCAAGGTGGCCTTGAGAGTGGGGAATTCCGCCCAATTCGTTAAAGTTTCTTGAAAATCTTTTTTGCGGAATAGAGCATATCCATCGATACCAGCGCTCCATTCAAGGTGTTCTTAAACGAGGGTTTGACAGGCTCTCCAAGCACCTCCGGCCACATTATCTCAATCATACTTCTGTAAAGGCTGCAATTGTACTTGTTTCTGTAGGAATCATTAACCGAAAGCAGCATCTCCAGAAGATTTCTGCAGCTAAAAGGCGAATATTCCTCTATTGCTATATCTGCCTGGCTCCTCTGCGAAGCCTCCCAGCCAAGCCCCTCTTCCCATATAAAAAGTGACAGCAAGTCTATGTTCATTTCCTTTGCAAGCTTCGAATTCTTATTGATCCATTTATCACACATTCTCACGACATAGTCGTTATTTCCTTCATATCCGATGAATGTTGAAAAAAGCTTGCCATTTGGAGACTTTATTGTGCCGCAGTAGTTTCTTACAACTTCGCTCACTTGGCTTGTGATATTAATCCTGTCATTGAACATTCTATAGAATATGTTATAAGCTCCCGGAATATTCTCAGCTATGGGGTATGCAGTGTTATCCATATATGCCCTGCTAAAATCCAAATCCGCTTCGGCTCCGGGATTGAGAACCTTAAATGGTATTCCCAATTCCTCGAACATATTCCTTGGTATGGTCATTTCCTTGCTTTCGTCATCCATCCAGGGATACTTGATTATATAATAAGTCACTCTGTCTCTAATGTCCTTTGTGGCCGCTAGCACAAGGCGGCTGTCCCATCCCGCAGTCACAGGGATTATCAGCTTACCTCTTCTTGATATTGCATTCATGAAACCCTTAAGCATCCAACAGGCCATTTCACTTGAAGCCTGGCGTGACCTTTTCCTTAGAGGCTTTAAGGGCCAATACCTTACTACCTCACCCTCAATTAAGTCCAGATAGAAATTGGGGTTTAACCTCCTTGTAGCCTTATATATCGTGTCTTCCCCTACCCACTGCCTGAGAGAATTTGCGAAATCTTCACTCTCGTAAAACTCCTGTACTCCCTTGTCCGTGTTCATTTCGAGTTCCATATATCTTTTCATTATCGGAAGCTGAGTTGCGCATGCCAAGCCTTTGCTTCCCTTATGGTAATATAGCTCCATCTGGCCCGCCGCATCATTATAAATCCTACAGCATTTGTCATCCTCGTATATCATGACGAACCTTCCGCCAAGGCTGAATGTAGCCTCAATAAAGCTGTCGAAATCCCTGTTTTCCCTTAACAGCATTTTCAGTATGTCTCCGTTACCGTATTCAGGATTCTGCCAATCCAAAACGTATCCCAGCAGAACAATCTTTCTTTTTTCGTCATCGGCGATTGTCACTTCAAGCTCGGGATGTACATGAAGAACAAGTCTGTCGTTGCGTATGCCGTATGTTTTCCACTCCGAAGGCCCGTCAATCGTATAAGGCATTATTATATATTGTTTCCTATATATAAGTCTTTCGTACAATAATTTATCGTAACCGGTATTATCCATCTCAACCTCCAAAGTATGATACTTTTATTACGTCTTATCCTGCTTCCTAATAAATAAGCTGTTCCCGCAAATCCGTTCTCCAGGAAGTAATCGCAGCTTAATATACAGGCTGATTATAATATATTATAACAAAAATACGTCTTTAATATGAAACAGTTTCTATTTTCCGCGCCAAACGTCATACTGCCTTCCACAGCTGTTTATCAAAGTCTTCCTCACATCCACATGGACAAAGCTTCCGTATATGCCTACGCCTTTAAAACCGGCTTGTATAGCAGCTCTAGCTATATCCTCCATGCCCACCCCTATGACCTTTATATCGGCAGCGCGCCCTTCCAGATGCTGCGACCCGTCTGCTCCGCCTACGCTCCTGTTATATTCCCTGCTTCTGTAGCCGCTTGTTATGACAACAGGCCTTTTGAAGTAGTCCCGCAGAAGTTGCAGCCTCTGCACCAGCTCTGCATCGACATATACGCTCCTTTTCTCATCCCTGCACGCAAACTCCGAGAGCGAAAAATCCCTCGAAAGCTTAATATCCCTGACAACCACCATGCCAACTCCCCCTTTTCATGCCTTGCGCAAATATTACTTCCTATATTAAATATTCATATTCATGGTTTTTTTTGCACTCGAAAGGGAATAAAATATTATTAAGTAAGCTGCATGCATTTATGCTATAATGTGACATAAATGGCCCCAGTATGCATACAGTTGGCCGTTATAATTTTCGGGCAGGTGAAAAATATGATGAAAAGCATAGACGTGGCCAAGGCCGCAATAAAACTCGCTCTTTCAACTCGCGAAGAGGAGGAAAGGCTTGCCAGGGATTACAAAAAAGCGGGCATACTTTCTACGGGCGTGGATGTAGGGGGCAATCTCATACAGTCCATACCCAAGATAATCGAAAGGGCGCTTGTGGCGTCAAAGCGCACGGGAATAATACAAAACCTACACATACACGAGGGCGCCATAATAGGCGCAGCCAGGGAAGCAATCAACCAGGTTTCCGAGAAGGCCACAGGCTTTAGCGTAGGAGGAAAAATAGGCATAGCCCGCTCCGGCGAGCACATAAGCATATGCCTTTTCCTGAGCATCGGGGTGCTCCATCTCGATGACATGGTAATAGGCCTTGCACACAGATCTATACCTGTGCTCGAGAATGAAAAGGTCTATTTCAAATCAGAATAGTCGAAATAAAAAAACCGCATTTTTTCAAATGCGGTTTTTTTCCGTGTTATCTATAATGATTCTCCTCGACGCTTTGCTTCCAGTTGTACATCTCCTTGTCTGCCGCCCTGAGCAACTCCACAAAGCCTTCTCCGTCAGAGGGATATATGCTTATGCCATAGCTGCAAGAAACCTGAAGCTTTTGGCCGTCAATCTCCAAAATATCCTCTATGGATTTTTTTATCCTCTGGGCAATGGTTTCGGCTTCTTCTCTGTCTTGCTCTCCCGGAAGCACTATTGCAAACTCATCTCCCCCGAATCTGGCCGCAAAGTCTGCGCCCCTTACAGAATTCTTGAGCTTTTTGCCTATGAGGCTCAGCATCTTATCGCCTGTGACATGCCCGAGAGTGTCATTTATGTGCTTGAAATCGTCAAGGTCTATGAAGACAAGGGCGAAGCCGCCGCCTCCCACACTCGCCTTTAGTATCTCCTCTTCAACCCTCATCTTAAAAAACCGCTTGTTGGGCAACTCTGTGAGATCGTCATGAAGAGCCATGTGGAGGTATTTCCTGTTGCTGACTACTTCATTTTCGAATTCGCCGTCGCCCTCGCTCACCTCGAATATCACAGCGTGAATCAGCACTTTACCCCCAAGTTCCACTGGAGCCAGGAAAACCTTGACATTCTTCTCGGTCCCGTCAAAGGTGTAGTGCTTCATATTTGACATGCTTATACCGGAGAGCGCAGCCTTGAGTCTCAACTCGGCGTCCTGCTTTTGAAATCTATTTATGCTGCATATGTCCATTCCTATGAGGCTTTCTCTGCCATAGCCATAAAAGTTTTCCGCCGCCGCATTCGCCTCGACTATCACTCCCGAGTCCGGATCTATTATGAGCATGATGCCAGGGTAGTTTTGAAACATGAGTCTGAAAAAATCAAACTGGTCTTGTTCACCTTTTACGTTTATGCCGAACGACAAATCTGCCACAAAGCAACACCTCTGATTTTTTTGTTCAATTCACATCATTTTATTTACATCATTTTATCATATATATTCATGTTTTTGAAATTGTTTAATTGCGTATTCGGAATTTTCAAAAATAATCACGCGCCGGCGCATGATTATTTTTTGTCAATCCATGGAGCCATTTAATCTCCAACGCTTCTTGTGTATTGTATCGGCAAAAGCAGGGTTGACTTTATACCCTCTTAAATATATAATTTTCCTCATACAGCCTTTTCATATGAGTTGAAAATGGCTAAAAGCACTTGTAGGCCCTAGGGGCGCGTAGGATTTTAAAGCATCAAACAATCAAATCACAATTTCAAATCTTAGGAGGATGGTAGTATGGTAAAGAAACTCATATCTATTTTTTGTGCTTCAATTCTTTTGTCCACTTCATTTTTAGGAGGCTGCTCAAAGGCTCCGGACGAATCCGCAAATTCAGAAAAAACGTACAGCATTGGAATTTCACAGCTTATTGAACACCCTGCACTCGACGATGCAAGAAAGGGTATTATTGACGCGCTCAAAGAAGAGGGCTTTGTTGAAGGCCAAAACCTTGAGATAGACCTTCAGAACGCTCAGGGCGAGATGGCCAATGCCCAGACTATAGCAGACAGCTTTGTCGCCGCCAAGAAGGATCTGATAGTTGCAATAGCTACTCCTTCAGCTCAGGCTGCATACAACTCAACAAAAGACATACCTATAGTCTTTACTGCTGTAACTGACCCTGTAAGCGCAGGCCTTGTGGCTTCTCTTGAAAAGCCGGGCGGAAACGTTACGGGCTCAAGCGACGCTGCTCCTATGGAAAAACAGTTTGAACTTATAAATCAACTTGTTCCTGACGCAAAGAAAATAGGCATAATATACAACACAAGCGAGGCCAACTCTCTGGTTCAGGTAAAGCAAGCTAAAGAGGTTGCTGCAAAGCTTGGACTTGAAATAGTTGAAGTTGGAATCACAACTGTAAACGACATAGACCAGGCGCTAAACTCAGCAATTGGAAATATAGACGCGCTATATGTGCCTACTGACAACACTGTTGTATCCTCAATGCCTCTTGTAGCCAACAAGTGCATTGAAAACAAGATACCAGTAATAAGCGCAGAGGACGGCGCAGTCAAAGGCGGCGCACTCGCTACAGAGGGAATCAACTATTACAACCTTGGACTTCAGACAGGCAAAATAGCTGCCAAAATACTAAAGGGCGAAACTGCAGGAGCGATACCTGTTGGCCTTCTTGAGGACACTACACTTGTTATAAACGAAACTACTGCCGGAAAGCTCGGAATTACAATTCCTGAAGAACTTAAATCAAGGGCAGAGTTTGTAAAATAGACTAAGGGAGATGACTCAATTGCTGGATTTTTCAATAAATGTGCTTCAGATGGGACTAATATTTGCAATAATGGTCCTTGGAGTATATATAACATACAGGATACTCGATTTTCCAGACCTATCGGTTGACGGCAGCTTCGTTACAGGAGCAGCCGTCGCCTCTGTACTTATATTAAACGGCGTAAACCCTTTCATATCATGCCTTGCAGCATTTGCATCAGGGCTGGCTGCAGGCTTCATAACAGGATTCCTTCATGTGAAGCTTGGCATAACCAACCTTCTTTCGGGAATACTAGTAATGATAGGACTTTACTCTATAAACCTCAGAATCATGGGCAAATCGAACCTTCCGCTTTTCAACAACGAAACCATATTTTCATTGGAGATGCATCCACTTATTGTCATAGCAGCATTTGCAGTGGCATCAAAACTGCTGCTCGACTTCCTGCTGTCGACAAAGCTTGGATTTCTAATAATAGGCACTGGCGACAACCCAGACATGATAACCTCACTCGGAATAGACACCGGCAAAATGAAGATACTTGCTCTTATGCTGTCTAACGGCCTTGTAGCCCTTGCAGGCTCCGTAATGGCTCAGTACCAGAGATTTGCAGACGTTGGAATGGGAACAGGAATAGTTGTAATGGGGCTTGCATCCATAATATTCGGAGAGACTATATTCAAGAGAATTTCCATAATGCTTCCGACAACAATGGCGCTGCTTGGCTCCATACTGTACAGATTCAGCATAGGCGCGGCGCTCAATCTTGGGCTTTCGCCTACCGATCTTAAGCTTGTAACATGCGTAATAATAGTTTTTGCCCTTTCTGCCGGCAACGCACACAGGTTCACCGGACTCAGAAGGTTATTGAAAGGAGGGGTTGCAGGTGCTTCAGCTAAACAATCTGTACAAAACCTTTAACAAAGGAACTGTAAATGAAAACAACCTATACAGGGGACTTTCTCTAAGCGTAAACGACGGCGACTTCATAACGATAATAGGCGGCAACGGAGCCGGCAAGTCGACGCTCCTAAACCTGGTTTCCGGCAAGATAGATCCGGACGAGGGCTCGATATTTCTTGGAGGCTCCGACATAACTCACATGCCTGAGTTCCGCAAGGCCAGGTCTATAGCCAGGGTTTTCCAGGATCCTTCAAAGGGCACATGCCCTTCAATGACAATACTTGAGAACATGTCGCTTGCATACAACAAGGGCAAGATATACGGCCTCTCAAGGGGAGCCAGCAAGAAGCAGACGGGACTCTTCTCTGAACTTGTTTCCCAAATAGGCATAGGACTCGAGGACAAGCTCCACACCAAGGTCAGCCTGCTATCGGGCGGCCAAAGGCAGGCGCTTTCGCTCATAATGTCTACAATGACTTCTCCTGAGCTACTGCTTCTGGATGAGCACACCGCAGCGCTCGACCCGAAAACTTCTGAGGTAATAATAAATCTTACCGAAAAAATTGTCACCGAGAAGAAGATAACAACTCTGATGGTGACCCACAATATGAACCACGCCATGAAGATGGGCAACAGACTGCTTATGATGCAAAGGGGCAGAATCGCCATCGACATATGCGGCGAGGAAAAGCAAGAACTCACTCAGGATAAGCTGCTTTCTATGTTCGAGAAGGCAGGCTGCGAAGATGAGGTTAGCGACAGAATGCTGCTGGCGTAAAAAGAAACCTGATAAAACTTGGATTCCACGTTTTATCAGGTTTTTTAGCGTACGGCCGATTATTTCACCGGATTTCCCATTATGCTCGCTTTTGCACCCGAAGCAATTTCACAAGATTTATAAACCCAAAGAACACCACGAAAAACTCCAGTCTCCCAAGGAACATGCCTGCTATTTCAGTCCAGAGGATTATTCCCGGCGCGCTAGGCGAGGTTATTCCAATAGAAAAACCGACCGTGCCAATTGCCGATGCAAACTCAAACATTGAATCCCTGAGACTGTAGCCGTTTATGACAAATACAATTATGCCGGCAATATAAACACTCATATACATTATTGCAAAACAGGCCGTGCTGACAATATGCTCGCTGCTTATTTCGTATTGTCCCTCTGCTCGTTCAATATACTCATGCCTAATCTCATTTTTAGGTGCAAAATACCTCCTCATGCTCCAGTAGAGCGCCTTAAAAAGCAACAATACCCTGTACTGCTTAATCCCCCCTGATGTGGAACATGTACCTCCCCCTATTATCATAAGCATAATTACTACTAGTATTCCAAAATCATCCCACCTATTGTAGTCTACTATTGTATATCCAGTACCCGTAAGGGCCGATATGAGCTCGAAAAACGAAGCTCTTGCAGCCATTTCTGCCGAATTGTAAATCCTCGAAGTCGAAAACAAAAAAACAAGCGGTATGAACAGCGACAATATAAATGCAAGTAATCTTATTTCTCCAAGCTTGAAGAATCTTCGCGCCTCTCCCTTGACTAGCATATAGTGCGTTCCAAAGTTTATATTTCCAAGGAGCATGAGCATAATTGTTATAAGCTCTATCCGTTTGCTGTCATAGCTGCCTATGCTTCCAGGCCTGGTTGTAAATCCCCCCGTGGCTATGGCGCAGGCAGAATGGTTTATGGCCTCAAAGAAAGGCATTCCCGCTTCAATGTAGAATGCCGCGCCTATTATATAGTAGCTTATGTATATAATCATTATGCTCTTTGCTGATTTTACGACGTTGGGAACCACGTCCTCCCTTCCCTCGGCACTGTAAAATCCAAAGCCATGGGGACCTATTATGGCGGATATCATAATGACAGCTAGACCTGCGCCTCCTAAGAACTGCGTTATGCTCCTCCACAAAAGTAACAGCTTAGAGGTATTCTTCACGTCTGCTACTACAGAAAGTCCCGTTGTAGTCCAACCGCTTACAGATTCGAAAATAGCTTGCGTGAAATTCATGCCTCCCGATATCATAAACGGCAATCCCGATATAAGCACCGTCAGACTCCAAGTTATTATAACTATTACGCCGCCTTCTTTTGTTGTTAATATTTCATCCTTCCCATCACCCTTAGAATTAAATATGAATCCTATTATTAGCGCCAATGCAGCAGGAATTAAAAATCCCGCTGCATTAGCAGACTCCTCCGGATAAAATGGGATCAGAAGGAGAGGCAGAAGGTATATAAGCGAAGATCCCATAAGTATCTTGCCGGCGTAGCCCCATATAAGCCTGCGCCTTTGTTGCATCACGTCTGAATACGTCAAATCAATCAACCCTTCCCTTAATTGCCTCAATCACCGCGGTCTGCACGCTACTTAGAGAAAGTATTATGAGTCTGTCACCCTCTTTCACTACGGTGCTCCCACGTGGCACCATCTGCCGCTCTCCCCTTATAATAAAGGCTATTACCGAATCCTCGGGCAGCGAAATCTCCGCAAGACTCTTTCCTGCCGATTTAAAATCATCTGCTATTTCTATGTCCATTATGCCAATCTTCCCATCTTCCATGGGCATAAGGTTAATTATCTCCTCTACAGAAATCTTCTGATCTATCATATTGTATATTATATCAGCAGTGCTTATTACAGTGCTTACGCCAAGGCGTTTGAACACGTCTATATATTCAGGCTCGTTTACAAAAGCCAATGTACGATCGACTCCATACACCCTTCCCGCAATCTGGCAAGCCACAAAATTTTCAGCGTCATTGCTCGAAATGGCCAAAAGTACATCATTGTCCATAACTCCCGCATCTTCAAGTATTGCCGGGTCAGTACCGTCTCCATGGACAATAGACGCCTTATGTATCTTGGCGAGTTTTTTGCACTCCTCCTCATCCCTGTGTATAATCGTCAGCTTGTGCCCTTCCGAAATAAATTTTTTTACGAGGAAATGCACCTTTCTATATCCAGCTACAACCATTATATTCAACCTAATCACCTCCCTCATCATTCTCTATGCTATCCTTGAAGGCCTCGGCTGAAAGGGTCATGGGGCATATGGTTTTAATTTCCAATTCCTCATATACATTCTGTCTGTTGGGCTCGTAGACTCTTGCAATAACCTTTCTAACGCCGTATATAGTTTTTGCTATCTGCGCCAGCATTATATTGGTGTTGTCATCATCAGTTATAGCTGCAAAAACATCCGCATTCTCAATTCCAGCCTTCTTCAAGGTGTCCAGTTCTGTGGCGTCAGCCTCAAGAGCAAAACCTCCAAAACCCTCAACCAGTCTTCTGAAAGCAGAAGGTTTCATGTCTATTATTACAACGCTTTTACCAGATTCAAAAAGTGCATTCGCAAGATGCGCTCCCAGCCTCCCACAGCCTACTATTATCACATATTCATCATTAATTCCATTTTTGCCCATGAAATTCATCTCCATAAAAGTATTGGGACAGGAGGCTACTATATCATCCCCTTGTCCCAGCTGAATTAATTATCTAAGTATCTAATTATCGATTATTCCGCCATATCTTCCGCCTCAGCCTCCTTCACATCCACCTTGCCACTGCCCAGCACCTTGACTTTAAATCCTGCCCTTTCGAGTTCTTCTCTGTCCATGAAGTTGCGAAGGTCGAAAAAAACTTTTCCCTTAGTAAGCCTGCATAGCTCTGTAAAATTAATTTTTTTGAAGGCTTCATGATTCACGCCAAGCACAACCATTTCACTTTCACTTGCCGCCTCTTCAAGGCTTCTCGCTTCACATGAGAACTTCGTTGCATGCGGATCATAAGCGGCGACTTCATATCCTCTGTTGCCGAGTACGGAAATTAGATCTATTATAGGGCTCTCCCTCGTATCATCAACATCCGCCTTATATGTAACACCCAAAATACATATCTTACGCGAATAGTCGCTTTCTCCTAGCATTCCATCTATTGCATCCGCCACAAAATGCGGCATAGAATCGTTTGTCTGTCTTGCCATTTTTATTATCCCTGCGGTTTTAGGATTTTTTTCGACTATGAACCATGGATCCACTGCCAGGCAGTGTCCGCCTACGCCAGGCCCCGGCTGGTGTATGTTCACTCTGGGGTGCTTGTTGCACAGTCTTATGACTTCCCATACGTCTATGCCTGTTTCCTCACATATCTTGGCAAGTTCATTTGCAAGGGCTATGTTGACATCCCTGAATGTATTCTCCATTACCTTGCACATTTCTGCCGTTGTTTCATCAGTCAGAAAAATTTCACCATTTACAAAGGTCTTATATATGTCTTTTATCTTTTCTGCGCTTATCCTGTTTATGCCGCCCACTATACGGTTATTGCCCACCAGCTCCATTAGTATTTTGCCCGGCAAAACTCTCTCAGGCGAGTGTCCCACATACAACTCTTCGCCAAGAACAAGCCCGCTGCGCTCAAGTATTGGACATAGGACATCCCTTACCGTTCCCGGAGGCGATGTTGATTCAAGAACTACTATGTTGCCTTTTCTGACGTATGGAACTATACTCTCTGCCGCCTCAACAACATATCTCATGTCAGCCCTCTTGTCATTTGTTATAGGCGTTGGCACTGCTATTATAAAAACATCGGCTTCCTCTGGCTCCGTGCTGCCTATAAGATTCTCTGATTTGACAGCCGCCTGCACTAATATATCAAGATAAGGCTCTTCTATTGTTATCTTAGCATTGTTGAGCGCATCAACAACCTTGCTTCTCACGTCCACGCCAATTACATTGTGTCCATGTGTTGCAAACATCGCAGCCGTTGGTAAACCAATATATCCAAGTCCCAGAACACATATTTTTTTTCTCTGCATGCTCATATTCCTCCCAAGACATCATTGTATACTTCCATCAGCTCTATAGCATGGTTTTCAGGAGTCCAAGAAGCCTCCCAGTATCTTCTGTGAGCTTCCCGCCCCATTCTTCTAACCAAAGAGTCACTCCCCATAATCTTGAGCTTTTGCACAAGATCATCTATGCTTCCCCTTTCAAATATAAACCCGTCCTCGCCGCTTTCAACGAACTCTTCTGCAGAAGAGCCGCTTGATACTATTGACGGAATTCCAAGAGCTTTGGCTTTTAGTACGGCTAAAGCATGCATCTCATTAAGCAACGTGGGGAAAACAATAGCTCTCGATTCGCGAAGTAGTCTTATTTCATTTTCAGGCCTCAGCCTCCCGCTGAATAATGCGCCCGGTAATATTTCTTCAAGTTGTTTTCTCATCGGCCCATCACCTATGAAAGTGGCTTCAACGCCCGCCAATGATGCGGCTTGCGCAAATATGCCGGCTCCATTTTCAGCTCCTAGTCGGTCCAAGAAAGTGAAAACCTTGCTTTCCGCCACCCTCTCCGGACCTTCATTTTGTATATTAACCGGATTTTTCACCCTGTATATTCTGGCTGATTCAGACAGATATGGACGAAGTATTCTTTCGCTATACTCTGAAATGCTTATAAAGGCATCAACGCCTGCAGGCACCCTGCCTTTTTTCATCTGTATCGCCTGCCGTGAGCATAGCCACAGCTTGTGCATATACCCCCGCTTTTCACAATTGCTCCTTATGCATGCTGCTGAAAGCCCCTCGAGTTCGCAGCAAGATTCATTTCTGCAGTCATAAAAATTGCCATTGGGACATGCAGTAAAATAATCGTGAAGTGTGAGCACGCACTTGAAGCCCCTGTCTTTAACTACTCTTAGTGCAGCTGATGAAAGGATATTCACAAACGAATGAAAATGAACTACAGTGTTGTTCTTATCTAGTGAACCCAGCAAACGTCCCAAGGACACATAAGCCTTTCTGTTCCATAATCTGCTGTTCTCATAGCTGTTTTCTATGATATCCTTTTGGTCCATACTTATAACTGTTATGTTCTTGTGAATTAACTTTTCATCAATCGGCCCTGCAGCACAAAAAAATATCACACTCTCGCCAGCTTGAGCAAGGGCTCTGGCACTCTCAATGGCTACAGCACTTGAAACTCCTTTTATGTCTGCATAGTCATTGACTATAACTATTTTCATTTGATTTCTCTCCATCCGCATATTTTGCAATCGTTGCAATATCGTAATATTTTATACCCAAATACACGCGCATATAAATAAAAAAAAAGAGCCTGTTAAGGCTCTTTAGAACTAAATAATTTAATCTGTATTTATTTTACTCTTGTTATCTTCAAATCGTCATAATATATTATGCTTTTTCCTGTTTGTGAAGATGTGTTACGGTATGAACCAAGCTTTAAGTAATCTCCCGCAGAATTCAGAAGAGTTGGTATGTTCAATCTGTAATCGCCAGGAAGTTTTTTAGCATCCCAGTTGGCATTGTACTCAGTAACGAATGCCATAGGCTTGCCATCTGCAAGTACTTCTATGTAGCCATCATTTCCCTGTGACCACTTTATGTGAGTTTTCAGGTCTACCCATTGACCTTTTTTAACTGCAACTTTTTCAGATCTTATCTCTGTAACTCCAACCTTTAGATTGTGAACTACCACATACATATATCCATCATGATATTGAATTGATATTGTAGGTCTTCCGTTTACATACTCATCTGCGTTATCCCAGTTTCCATCTACTGGCTGTGGATGCCACTGACCTAGTATCTCCCAATCCGAGTTGTTTGAGTGCGCAGGGTCAACCATGAACTTCCAGTTGTACCAGATCTCGCTTCCCGCCGGCTCGGCCTTCCATTTTGAAGCTATTTCACTTCTAAGTCCGCTGTATACTTTTGAATCTGTATCTCTAAGCTCGAATCTTGCAACGTTGTTGTTTGAATTCAGTGGATCCTTTGTTATAGTTACACCGTATGATGTTGAAGTTTCCTTGTTCCAATTTGAAAGGCTGTCGAAAGCGTCATTAATCAGTGATGTTCCCGATATTGAAGATGACGCTGTTGTCGTAGAAGACGTAGTTGTTGTGGAAGGTGCAGTTGTAGTTGTTGAAGGCTTTGTTGTAGTTGTTGAAGCTGTAGTAGTTGTTGAAGGCTTTGTTGTAGTTGTTGTAGTTGTTGTAGTTGTTGAAGGCTTTGTTGTAGTTGTTGTAGTTGTTGTAGAAGATGCTGAAGCCGATGCATTCAGAGCCTTGATTATAGCGTAGACTTCGCTTTTGTTATTTAGCAAATATCTCTTAACGCTCCTTCTTGAGTCCAACCTTACACCTTTTTTGACAAGCAGCTTCTTCACCTCAAGTTGAAGTGCCTTCAGCTTTGCAGAGTCCTTAGAATAATCTACATCGAAATATTCTTCAAAGAAATCCGCGTTCAGATAATTATATATGACAGCGTCACTGCTTGTTCGGCTTGAGCTGCTGTATGTTCTATTGTAGTCATGTGCAGAAACTGTCCCCAGGCCGCTCATTGCCATAATTGCCGCTATCGAAAGCGCTACACCTTTTCTCATGTTTTTGATATTCATAATTAATTTCCTCCGTTTTTTTAGGTTTATGCAGGTTATTTTTGGCACTCTCCTCCTTTCAAATTTTCACTTATACCTGCTTTGTATAATTTTATTGTCTTTTGAATTATATAATTTGTTTTTGAGTTTAAACATCCTACTCTGGTCCCATTTTTTTTGTTTGAGATTTCCATCCTATTGTAAATTCCATTTTAATTATGTCGTTTTATATACGCCATCCATTATCTCAACATTGAATACACCGTTTGTTTTCGAAACTTCTTTTCCATCTGGAAGTATAAGTTTTTCAACGCTGCCTCCCTCCACTTTCAGGCTCAGGTATTTTGATGAAAGTTCGACATTTTCCGATTTGAATTTCACAACGAATTCATTTCCACTCTGCTCTATGACACTGTTCTCCCTGCAGTAGTAGTATTCAGCCAATTCGCTTCCTGTGCAGTACCATATATTTTTCCCCGAAATATAATCGAATATTTCATTCAGACCTTTCAGATCGTCAAATATATTTAAAAGCTGACTTCTGCCGTCGTTTCTTGCCGGGGATATGTGCTCCTCTATGCTTATCAGAAGCTTGTTTTTTATTAGGTAGTCAATTTTTTTCATTTCTTTTTCTATAAGCTGCCTTCTGAGCAGCCTTTTGACGGTTCCCTTTATAATCCTCTCGTCTTTATTTAAATAACGGTTAAGCATATGCCCGCAAATCGTCGTAGGTATGTCAATCACATTGTTTTTTCCGAAGATTTTTATATCATAGCTTGTCAGAGGATTTTTGTCGCTCCCTCCATGCTCACTGTCGCCGTATTCTACAAGATCAACGTTCGAGTGTCTGCACCACCAAAAAAAACCGCTCCTGTCTATGCTCTCATCCCCATACTTGCCTGGGTCATATCCGCAATACTTGCCTCCCTTGGGATAGTGCCCAAAAACCTCATTGAATATCCTTTTTCCTGTTTCTATCGTTTCTAAAGCTTCCTCCAGACTTCCAAAGGTCGACCATTCCTGCACAAAATCCTCTGTCCTCTCCCCGGCAATACCGTGAGTAGTCCCGTGATAAGCCATTTCAAATTTTGGATTCTCGCTTATATTTCTGAAGAATGCCTTTGTCTCTTCATCAGAATTTATTGCCTCTGATATCACCTTTATACTTGAATCCGCCACTACTCCGCTTCTCTTTCCAACGGGCACAAAAAAAGTCGTTTTGATATTGGGATGTCGTGAAAGCAGCTTTTGCTCGAGATAATCAAACGAAGAATTTTCACCGTGTTTTGCATAGCCCCAGTCTTCCCCAAGCTCAATCTCTCCGCTTCCGCTAACATCAACCCACGTATTTGCAAGATCGTCAATCCAAAAAAGCACTGGCGAATCCGCATCCCCATACCATTTGCATACATCAATCTTCATCCTCAATTACCTCCCTTTTAGAGAATAATTCCCTGGCAAAACTTATCGAAGTGCCCACGTATGATTTCGGTATAAATCCGAACAAAAAGCATATGATGAAATAAACAGCTACAAGCGCTGTGTTGAAAAACAGCTCTGCCAGCACCCCAAGCTCATAAAGTCCAAAATACAAATACAAAGAGTAAGTCATCATAAATGGTATGCCTGCCTTTAAAAAGCTAAAAAGACCTATATTCATTTTATAATAGGCTCTTCCACCAAAATAGTACATTACAGTCATGGCAAAATATGAAACAATCGTTGCTATTGCTGCTCCATAAGCTCCCATTCCCGGAATCAGGGCCATGTTGAGAGCAATATTTATTGCAGTTGCCGCCCCTGGTATTATAAGGTTCAGCGCCATCTTCTTTTCGATATGAATCCCCAGGGAATAAAACTCGCAGCTTCCATCCAGCAAATATGCAATAACTATAAGGGGTACTATTCTAAAAGCCTGGGAGTACTCCTCTGTGGCTAGTATTTTTATCGCCGTGTTTGCATAAACCGAAATACCCAGAACCATAAACCAGCCTATTATGTTATAGTGGTCGAAAATTTCCTCCAGCTTTCTTTTTCCGTTTTCTTCCTTGTACACGCCGTATTTGAATGGAGTGAGGGCATTAGTAAACGGAGCAATGAAAAGCGGCAGTATTAGCATACCCACCTTATATCCTATTGAATAGACTGCGACTGCAGCATATCCCGCGACCACCTTCAAAAAGTACCTGTCAATCAGTGTAAGAACCCACTCCAATACGTCTGAAGCTCCCGCCATGCCAACCCCGTATGAAAGCATATCCTTAAGTTCGCTTTTCCCCCATACCGGCGTTATATTTTTATGATCAGCCCAAATAAGAGCAAGCAATAATATAGCGAATGAAAGGCACTGAGACCTTAGTATTCCTGTTATTCCTCCGTCATATGAAACAACAAAAATCAGCGTAAAAGCCAACGTCAAGGCCAGCTTTACTATCTCTATCAGACTCGCCTTAAGCGCCTTGTACTGCATCGAGTAGTATGCCGTGTATATGCTTATTATGCAGGAAAGCACCGAGCTTGTGACCACATACCTTATGTACACTCCGCCCCGTGCTCCCGATTCGAATACCAGGCCCGCCAACTGACGGGCAAAAATCATATTAAGGGCCACTACAATGATTCCCCAGACGATTGAAAAGGTCAGCGCAATGTTTTTCAGCCTGTTCTTGTCCTCATATTCGTTAAAGAACCTCTTCATTCCCGAATATATTCCCAGCGTTGCAAAAATTGAAAAAAGACTTTGATATGACGATATAATCGAGTAGCTTCCGTATTCCTCCAAAGTGAGACTGTTGGTATAAATCGGAGTAAGTATTAAATTGATAAAATTCGAAATAAGCGACAGCCCCAGATATATTCCTCCAGTTCTGATCATCAAATTACCTTTCATAAACTTTCGCCTACTCTCAACAATTTTTCCCAAGTACAGTGCTTATCCCCGTTCTTATCTCGCTCAGCCTTTTCATATACCTTCCCTTGTGCGTATCCTCATTCCAAAGCTCCAGCTGGTACAGCGATGTAAAGCTGTCTGTAAAATCGAACTTCCAGGGATACCTTCCGCACCCAAAATCAAGCTTGGCTGCAATTTTATTTTCAAAGCAGTACCTTATTATTTCTAGAGACAACACGCTCCCCACGCCGTATTTTTCAAATTCAGGATCATATGCTGAATTCCAGGAATGAATAACATCCTTGTATATATAACAGGCCTCATAGGCTATGTTGCTGCCGTCGTGATTCTTGCTCTTCAAAAAAAACGTTATCAAATTATCGCTTTCACCGTATACGTTCCTTATGAATTCGGCTCTTCTGCTGTCGGCAAAAAGAGATTTGCGGTCAAGCCTGTTCTTAGATTTTCTAAGATACTCCTGCTCGTTGATGTGCATTCTTGCCATCAATTCATAAACATTCTTGTCGCTGCGGGCCTCCACATCATAGTCTGTTATTTCCTTGAGCTTCTTCATATTCCTCTTGATACTCTTTGGTATCAAACTGTCTCTATATCTGTCGAAGCTTTCATACTTGTCAAATAGGAGATTCGGACACTCAAGATTGTAGCGCGAGTATCCAAGATGCTCATTATATTTTCTGCTTCTCAGAAAAAAATAGCCCAGCTTTGAGTTGTTTATTATATTGTTAAGGCTCATTTTGTCCCACAGGCTGCTGTTTTCCTCAACAACCGTGAATATTTTTCTAAATATTGACATAGCGTCTTCCTTGCTCTCGTCCACAAGCACTGTCAGAAAATCCCCCATTCCAAGAAAAACAAGCTCCCTGTAATTTAATCCCCATTTATTGTGGTGTTCGATTGCAAAGGGTGCAATTCCCAGAATATCAACTCCCTGGAATATGCATATTATGAAAAGCTCCATACTCTCACAGTCTCTGTGGGCTTCACACCAGGCCTTCGCCAGCGCGAAAGTGCTGTATATTGTAGCTTCATCATCAATCTCCTGCAGCCTCTCCCACTGATGCTTAAGTCCATAAAACTCGTCTATAGAAGTGATTATTTTATACTCCATCCTACCCCTCCTCGGCAAAGAGATCACTGTAAACCTTAAGCAGACGCTCGCCATTTTCCTCCTTCTCCACATACTCAAGCCTTTTTTTATGCATTTCAATATTTTCGATTACATCGACAGTTCTTTTGCATAAATCTTCAATATCCCTAGTTTTGAATATTATTGTTCCAAGAGGTCTTTCGGCTGCATCGCTTGATATGCTGGGAATGCCGGCATATAAAGCCTCGGCAAGAGATACGGCGTATCCATCCGTATTTGTCGGCCTAATAAAAACATCAGACCTTTTTAGTATTGAGCTGAACTCGAGATTTTCATGGACAAACATGAATCTGTCCTCTATGCCTTTTTCTCTAATAACCCCTTTTATATGTTCATAGTATTCCTGGTTGTTTATATACCCTCTAGATATGCAATATAAAAATCCCAAATCGTATTTGTTTGAAATCCTACCGCACAGCTCGACGAGCATGTCAAGGCCGTAAAGGTCATATCCCTTGTAGAAGTTCATGTTGGAACCGTTGGCCGATATTATCAGCTTATGACTGGCAATGAAATCCAGCATATTTTCCGGAAGCTCAGTCTCCTCCAAGTCAGGAGGCAAAAAACCTGTGATTTTGCGAATCCTGTCTTTTATGCAGCCCCAAGCTTCGAGCTTTTCCGCCACTTTGTCCGAAACCGCGATAAAAACATCCGCATTCTTTAAGACGTATCTCACAAGAGCCTTCTCGGACTGACTCATGTTTTCAATCTCGTCCCTGAGGCTATGGAAAGTCAGAATAATCTTTTTTCGTCTCACTCTCGCTATAAGCGTCATGGCCGCCCTGTGTTTCCAGCTAAGTGTGTGTACATGTATAACATCCTCATTTATTGTAAAAAAATACCAGGGTGTCCACAACTTTGCCCTGGCAATCTTTTTTACGCGAATGTCATCAGATTCGCTTATATTCTCCAAATCGTATATGACAACCTGCATACCGCTTTTCTCAAGCATATCAGCAAGCCTTTTTATATGAACCTCGATTCCCCCAAAGGGCGGAGAACAGCTTCCTATCAGCGCTACCTTCAAGCGTATCACCTCTTCTGGAATTTAATTTCTGATGTGTTCACAAACCGCACTATGCTTTTGTAATCCCTGTTAATCCGCCTGCAGAAGCCCTCAAGCTCAAGCAGAGCAATATTGCCCATGCTCTTGGGGTGCCCTATAACCGAAAGGTAATAATCATTGTTTTCACAGTCATAGCTTTTCAAATAATGCTTCACAATACCCAGCATGACTTCCTTGCAGACTCCGTCATAAGACAGCATCAACGGCTGGCCCAAGTAATTTCCGAGTTTTTTAGCAAATTCCGACAAGGTTCCTCCTTGCGCATCAGCAAAGGCCGTTCCCCGTGGGGGAGTTTCACTAAGCCTCTTTTTTCTTATCCTGCCAAGCAGGCTGTTTTCAATTTTTTTTACCAGCAAACCCGGCATTTTGTAGCAGGAGCCTATCACCATCTCAAATACCGCATCATCGTCCATTTGCGCCATGTGCTCTATACCCATATCAGGATCTATCCACCAGTTTATGCTTTCCGGAACATTTGTATAGTCAAAGCCATGTATGCCAGTTTCCAATCGTCCGCCCTTGAATATGCTCGTATCTATCCATATACCCTCATTTAATAGGGCCTTCAGGAGCTCTCTTTCCGGCATCAGATTCCATCCGCCTGCTCTAAACGCCCTGCATACATAGCTGCTGTCTACTGGTATTAGCAGGTCCTCCAGATATTTTTTACCGTTCCTTATTACATCCGCAGCGCTTGGCGTTCCGTCCCGTCGATCTTCAAACCCCAAATCGTGTATCTTATATTTAGAATAATCGAATTCCCACTTTCCATTACTGTATGTGGAGTTAATCCAATGTGAATGGATATGAAGCTGAACGTCATGGCCGTTTTTTATGGCGTAAACAAGCTGCTCCTCCATGCTTTCTGGGAATTCATTCATGCCAAGCTCCCTGTATCTGAATATAGAAAGCACGTCACTCATAATGACCAAACTTGCCCCGTTTTCGCCGAGCATGTCCATTAAATTGTATGTGGGCTTTATAAGTACATCCTCCTCCGGAACATAGTTGTCCCCGAAAAACAGCTCATGGTCTGCAGTTATACATATGTTGAGCACCTGGTCGCCTCCCTTAGCCTGCGGCTATTGCATCATTCCGCTTTTTCCTCCATTGCAAAAACAAAACCGAATACTATTAAATAAAAAATGTATATGTTAATCCCGTAGTACTGATTTACATTGAAATTTATAGCCAGGCTGTTTCCCGCAAATATAGCCATCGGGAACCACAAATCCGCGCCCTTGCATCTTTTAAGGAGCATAACGAATGCAGCCGCGTAGAAGAATGCATAGCTTATGAAGGTCAAAAGGCCTTGCTCTGTAAGTATGCTCAACCATTGGGAATGTATGTCGAAATCTGATACAAAGTGAGTCATCAAAAGGTACTGCGCATACTGACCTGTTCCAATGCCTATGAAAGGAGATTCGAAAAAAATATTGAATACTCTCTGGAATTGTACGAATCTCATTGACTGGGTAGAGCCTCTGTAATTGAACAAGCTGTTGTACATTGCGATTATATCATCAAGATACACCATATATAGAAAAAAAAGCGCAACCGCTGAAATCAGCACATAAAATAGTTTTTTTACAACCATTCTCCTGTCATTATTCCTAAGTATCATAAATACTGTGAAAATAAAAGCTTCAACAAAAATTGCAATATATCCTGTCCTTGTATAGGTAAGGTAAGTGAATTCCAGGTTCAGCGCCAATACGACAAAATTGAACACGCTTTTTTTCTTCCAGAATTTATACAGCAGTACAGGAAACAGTATTGCTCCCAGGTTTCCCGCCCCGTTGCAGTATCCAACAAGGCCGCCTACTCTGTATATGCCGCTTAGGGCCTCCTTTATTCCAAGCAGCGAATTCCCCAGCGAAAAAAAACTCACTACCGTCATCAGCTTTTCCTTGTCATATTTGCCTCTCACTCCATGGAAAAAAAATACAATCATATGGACCACCACATAAGTTGAAAATACATAAGCATAAGTTTCATGTCTGTATATTTTCAAAACAAGCAGCTGAAATGCAGTAAACACATATATCATACCCAGGCCGGCTGTGATTATTTTCATCTCCCTTGAAACATCAAGAGAGAAATCCGAAATAAGCTCTTTCTCCTCATATGTCGCCAAAACTATATTGTACACAAGAAGAACGAATGCCAAAGACGTTACATAGACAGTGTACTCCTTGTTCAAATCGATATACAGAGGAAATGCAATGTTTACAACAAGTGTCGCCAGCATCAGGTGTGCAATCGTCCTGTTGTGTTTGCTTGTTATAAAAAGCAGGGCCAGGTTGAAGCAGCAAAATATCCAAAGAACCTTTACAATCGACATCATAGCCTGTTCCCCCTGCCTTTTGCCCTGTGCTTTGCCCCTTCGTAGGCTGGTATCACCCCTATAATTGGGACTCCAATTTCCTTCTCGATGTCCTCGGGAGTTTTTATGGTGTCATCGAAGTATTCCTTTATAAAAGCTGCATACAGCCCAACCATCATCCCTATGAAGCCATTGACTATAATTATCACCTTCTTGTCAGGCTTAGAAGGACTTTGGGGTGTTTCGGCCCTGTCTATTATCTTTATATTCTCCATTCCCATTATTCTCTTAACCTCATCGACAAATGCAGCCGCCATTGTGTTGGCTACCCTTGCCGCTTCAGTTGGATTTGCGCTGAGAACATGTATTTCCATTATCTCTGTGTTTTCGACAATGTTAATTGATATCATTTTCGCAAATTCCTCAGCATCCATTACTATGTTTAAATCATTCATGGTTTTTTCAAGGACAGCATCTGACATCGCAATCCTTCCATAGGTATTGACAAGCTTTTGATTCAAAACCACATCGTCAAAATCAAGATACCTCTCGGTTTCATTTTCTATTCTGTTTACAAGAATACTTGTCCCAGCCTCATATTCAGGCTCAAGCACAAAAAAGCTGAATACGGCGCTTATTAAAATTGCTATCATGGTTGCCGCAATAATTATCTTTTTCTGCTTCCAAGCCATTTCAAAATATTCTCTTAGACCGTATATTTCTCCCATTCCTATTCCCCTCTTTAGGCTCTCCCCGCAATCTTGTCTGCCAAATCAAGCGCCACATTCTCCCACTCGTATTTTTCATTTCTGCTCGTCCAGTCCCTTGGCATGGCATCCGTATCGATTAAGTCTGCAATCTCGATTATGGCCTTGCTGATATCCTTGCTATTATTTCCGACCACAGGACCCCGGTCCGCTTCCGCCATAATGTCACTGAGAGGATCGTTCTCGTCCCCTAGTATGGTCAGTATGCAGCCATCTGCGCCCATATACTCGTAAACCTTGCCGGGTATCTGGCTTGAACCCTTGTTTCCCCACAATATGTTAACGTTTGAAAAAACCATGTACCTTAGAGCTTCCTCAAATGGCACTCTCTTTTTGACGCTTATGGCCTCCAAATCTTCAAAGCGCTGTATATTGTCTATATTGTCAATCTCGCCTATTAAGACTATGTTGAGCTTTTCATAGACTGCCTCATTTTCTGATTTTATGCGCCTTATGGCATCTATGAAGGGATCCACATCCCTTAGCTGAGTGTATATGGCTCCTGTGTGTACAATATTTAGCTTGTCCGGGACTATCCATTCAGGAGCGCCTGCTCTCCTTACATTCTCATAATATGCACTGTCGTAGCCCCTATATACTATGCCTGTCTTGACGCGCTCAATCCCGAAGGCGTCCACATATACCTTCCGGGTCTGCTCCGAAGTGAACAGGCATGCATCCGCATCTCTGACGACATTTCTTTCAACGTTCCTTTCATAAAGCTTTCTTAGCAGAGGCTGATCCCTTCTTTCCCTGCTTTGAACAGTCCAAGGGTCGCTCCAGTAAGCTATCCAGCGTATTTTGGGGAATCTCTGCTTAAGCCTGTATGCAACCATGTGGCTCGAGGGAAGCTCGTGCATCGAGAAAATGACATCGTATTCTCCATCTTCGATTAGTTTTTCAGCTCGTTTCATGGCGTTTTTTTGCCAAAAAACAAAAGAATCGGGGACCGCCATATATTTTTTCAATACGCCCTTAATCCTCGTCCTTCCATTTGAAGCTCCAACACTATCGCTTGAGTTTTCACACTTTCTTGAATATGTCTTTGAATACACATATCCGGGAGACTCCCTGTATATCTTCACTTCATCGTCTATTTTTTTATTAAGAACGGCATCATAATATACATGGTCATCGTTATAGCTGCATGTCACAACCCCTACATTATGACCCAGTCTCCTGAGATAGTTGGCATAATATAGACTTCTTATGCTGGCCGAATTGTTCATTGGTGGAAAGTATATTGTTATGAATAATATGTTCATTCTGCCACTCACCTTCCAAGCCTCCTGTAGAGCTTCCTTCTGCTTATATAGTATCCGTGCTTGTTGAAATAGTAAATCAGTCCCTTGAAATGCTCTATGGCAATCCTTCCAAGCGGATTTTTTCTGCTTAATCTCTGATAGTGGTGAACAACCTTGGTTCCCGGAACAGCAACAACCCTGTAGCCGCCTTTCCAGATTCTAAGGCAAAGATCGACGTCCTCCGGCGAGTAAAATATATTCTCATCAAAGAGCCCCACCCTGTCTAGCGCATCCCTATTGACAAGCCAGCATGCTGAAATTGCGTAATCCACATCGAAAAAATCCTCATCCCTGTCAGAATCCCAATTTTCGTAGGATTCGTCGTTTTCTCCCCACCTGCTCATGAATCCAACAGGTGAAAGCTTGCTTAGTTTCTGGAACAGAGTCGGAAACTTCTTGAAGGAATTCTGACGCATTCCGTCCGTGTGAAACATGTAGGGCGCTGCCAAGCCTATGCCCTCATTTTTTTCAAAAATGTCGACAAGTTTTTCGAACGTACCCTTTGAAACCACGGTATCCGAATCCAATATGCATATATATTTGCTCCTTTCGCTGGAGCTCTCTATTCCCATATTTCTGGAAGCTGTGGTTCCCATATTGCTGTCGAGCTCTACAAGAACCACCCTGTCAAAACTTCTTACTATTTCCCTTGTTGCGTCATGCGAACCGTTGTCCACAACAATGACTTCGTTTTGCACTTCCACATTGCTTAATATGGATTCAATGCAGTTTCCTATATATTTTTCTGAATTCCATGTAAGTATTACAAAGCTTATCATTGTTGTTTCACCTTCGTTCACATCAATACGCCCCTTCCTTCTTTATGACTTTTACTACAGTCAAGAAAATCAGCCTTATATCCAAAAAAACACTCATGCTATTGACATACTCAACATCCATGCTTATTCTTTGTTCATATGTAGTGTCACTTCTGCCCATAACCTGCCACATTCCAGTAAGACCAGGCCTTACGCATTTATATATCTCCTGGAATTCACCGTATTTTTCAAGTTCAGCCTGCACTATGGGTCTTGGACCAACAAGGCTCATGTCGCCCCTTAGTATGTTGTAAAACTGAGGCAGTTCGTCCATGCTCGTTGTCCGCAAAAAAGAGCCTAATCTTGTGATTCTCGGATCGTCCTTGAGCTTGAAGTTCTCCTCATATTCCTTTTTCTGTTCCGGAGTAAACTGTTCAAACAGCTCCTTCGCATTAGAGAGCATCGTCCTGAACTTCCAGCATTTGAATGTCCGGCCATCCCGTCCTATTCTCTCATGGCCATAGAATATGTCACCCTTGGGATCGTCCAGCTTAACAGCCAGCATTATAAGAAGGCACAGCGGAGAAAAAAAAATGATTCCGAAAATAGAGCCGATTATGTCCATGATTCTTTTCATGCATTGGTAGACAAACTTTTTTTCCAGGCTTATCATGCTCATTTTTATTATAGTTTCGCTGTCACGCATATCCATTTTTCTTCCCCCCCTCTTTTTTTATATATAGTCCTCCTTTGAAGCATATCGGAGTTTTTCGCGCCTTTGGCGCTTTTTGGCTTCTCCATCAAAAGGCACAACGCCTATCACCTGCATTCCCAGATATTTTTCGACATCATCAGGTGTCTTTATCGTATCATCCAAATAATCCATCAGAAATGCCAGAAAAACACCGCCAATCAAACCCAGAAATGTTGCAAAAACTATTATAAGGGGCTTGTTTGGCTTCGACGACCCAACTGGCGCCTCGGCTTCATCTATTACGCTTATATTTTGTATTTCCATTATCCTTGATATCTCTTGCTTAAACACAAAAGCTATGTTGTTTGCAATCATGGCCGCCCTTTGAGGATCTCCATTTTCCACAACTATCTCCATCATCTCCGTCTCCTCGAGAACGTTGACTTTCACACGCTTTTTAAATTCTCCAATGCTCATGCTTATCTTAAAATTCTCCATTACCTTGCCAAGAACAGTCTTTGACATTATTATTTTTTCGTATGTATTTACAAGCATCTTATTGATAATAATGTCATCATACCTGTAATACACCTCATTTTGCTGAGTTGTCTCTCTTTTTACCATCAAAAGGGTGCTAGCCTCATAGACAGGGTCCAGCACATAAAAACTCAAGACACTGCTTGCCGCTAAGGCTATAAGAGTGGATATCAGTACAATTTTTTTCTTTTGAATAGTATTTCAATATAATCCTTGAGGCCGATTTTTTCTTGCATGTCATCACCCTTATTCATAGTAGTAGGAGCTTTTGCTGGTTTCACTCTTGAAATTATTAAGCACTATGCCCAGTATCCTTGCGTTAACCTTCTCCAAATTCTGCTTGGCTGCTTTGGCCATGCCTATCTCTACTTGTCCCGAGTTGCACACTACTATCACGCCGTCTATGTATGAAGATATTACAGACGCATCTGTCACTATTCCAACCGGCGGAGTATCTATCATTACATAATCATAATTTTCTCTTAATATTCTCAGAAAGCTCTTCATGCTTTTCGAGCTTAGAATCTCAGAAGGATTGGAGGGTATCTGCCCCGCAGTTATAATGTCGATATCCGAGCCTACTATCTTTCTAATATAGCCTCCGTAATCGTCTTCATCGTGGGAAAGCAGAATATCAGTTACCCCTTTCTTGTTGGATACTCCAAAAATTCTATGTACTGAAGGTTTTCTAAAGTCACAATCTATTATTGCAACCTTGTTTCCAAGCAATGAAAGCGATGCTGCAAGATTTGCTGCAACAGTAGTCTTTCCCTCTGCCGCCTTTGAACTTGTTATAGCTATGGTTTTTACTGTTTGGTCTATGTTAGCAAACTGTATGCTTGTCCTTATGCTCCTGTACGCCTCGGCAGCCGGAGACTTCGGGTCGTCATATACTACTATTTTGCTGTTAGCGGCTATGGCTTCCTGTTCTTTTTTTTCGGATTTTATACCTTCCATTTCTACCTTTTCTGCTTCAATGTTTTCCACTTCCGAGCACCTTCTTTCATCTTCAGCTGTTTAGATTTTTTTAATATTATCTTAATATTATTATACCTTCCATTTAAGCCATATAAACTTCTTTACAAAAAAAACGCCCGACTTTATGCCTTGCGGCTGGAATATTCACCAATCCTTGCTTCCTTGGCTCATATGTCTCATGGCATCCAAAAAACCCATTTCTGATTTATACAGGCTGCGCTTTCTAATTGCAAACTGAGCATTTATGAGGCACGACAATCTTTTAGAAAGCGCCTTGTGCAGCACGCCCCTGTCATAGAAATATTTTTCGTTATATCCTTTGAACCATGTAGATTCCTCTTGCTTTACAGTACCAATCCTGGCCGGATTAGAATATATTTTCAAGCCTTTTTTCAAGCAATCAGCTATAAAAATCGTGTCCTCGCCGCAGCCAAACTGAGCTCCGCCTCCAAACAGCAACGAAAAATAGATGTTTGCCTTTATGACGCTCTCTCTCCTAAATGCAAGCCTGTACGTCCCGTATCTCATGAAATTTGTAAAATTTACCTGGGCTTGCCCTTTTATAGTCGAGTCGTCCTTCCTATCTTTATTCAAAGTGGGCAGATTGAATATTATCATGTCGGCTTGCGGGGTTTTTTCAAAAGCATCAAGCACCGTCTTGGCATAGTCATCGTCATATACAACATCGTCATCGGCTATAAGGCATATTTCTGCCCTGGCTCTCATCAAGGCGCTGTTTCTGCTGAGTCCGACACCTCTTTCATTGAATGAGTACATCCTGACCCTCTTGACGCCGTCATCCTGCTCTATATATTCATTCCTTGCACACTGGTTTATTATTATCGCGTCAGTTCTGATATTCATCCTTTGCACAATTCCCAGGTCAGACTGGTGCATAGTCGAAACCAACACTTCCAAAGTCATCAATCCCACCCCGCATTCTAAGAAAGGAGCCTGTCTCACGAGGGCTCCCTTTATTTTTATGTCCTGCATTTTAATGAAAGAATCGTATAACAGCTTCATGAAAACGGCTTAAATATTTATATCCAGCAATGCTAAACATAGCCAGCACAGCAGCAAACTTTCCCTTTATTGGCAGTTCCCGGGTTTTTAGCATATATGTGATTTTTTTCTTCATATCCTTTTGCAGAATCCTTATATCCGCAATATTTTTTGCCGAAATATTCTTACTTGCTTCTCGCAGCAGCCTATAGCTCGACAATGCCGACCTTCGCCTTATTACAGGGACAAGCTGCGGGTAAATTCCTCCTACTGCTGCTTCCAGTCTCTGGTGAGCCGTTACAAGGGATATATTCTTTGTATTAAAGGGCTTCCTTGTAGCGCTTTCATCATTCTTAATTACATGATACTTTGGAATTTGAGAATACACTATTTTTTCGCTGCAAATTATAAATCTGCAAAGCCACAGCATGTCTTCACCAATTGCAATATCCTCATCAAACTCAATGCCATTTTTCTTGTAAATATCAATCCTGTATATCTTGTTGTATACAGACGAATCAAAGCAAAATTCCTTTAGCTCCAGACTCTTCTCTATTGCAGACTCCTGGGTAATAATTTCAGGCGGACGCTCCATATCCAAATCCGGATCCTCCTTATCATTAAGATAATAACCGCAGGCTGCCATATCAGCCCCGTTTTCCTCCAGCAAGCCTGACAGAAACGAAAACATATCTTTTTCAATCCAGTCGTCTCCATCCACAAAACCTATATATTCGCCCTGACATTCCTTAAGGCCCGCATTTCTTGCAGCCGAAACTCCTTGGTTGGTTTGATGAAGAACCTTTATGCGTTTGTCTCTTGACTCGTACTCGTCGCATATTGCTCCGCTGCCGTCTGTAGAACCGTCATCAACCAATATGATTTCCAGATTCTCATATGTCTGATTAACAATGCTGTCCAGACATCTCCGCAGATATTTTTCATTGGAGAATATGGGAACTACAACACTTATAATCGCTTCCATAAACTCACCTCTTATAATCACCGCTAAAGCGCATTACCTTATAGCTTCCAACTAAAAAGTCTTAGCGCAACTTCATTTATCATATCGGCATATCTATATAGCGTCAGGTTGACCGCAATCAGGATAAGGCCTGCCTTATTTTTCGTCGATACGTCTTTGCATTTCAACACGTATGCAAGATTTTTCTTTATATTGTTCTGCAATATCCTTATCGCCTCAGCTTCATGCGAAGGTTTATTTGCATAGGCTTCACACAGCAGCCTGTAGCTCGACATCGCCGACCTTTGCCTTATTACGGGAATGAGCCTGGGATATTTTTCCCTCACCAGGTCTTCCAGCTTTTGATGCGCCCTTACTAGCGATGCCTTCTTAGAATTGAAAGGCTTCCTCGTTGCACTCATATCGTTAGTGACAACATGATACTTGGGTATGCTGGAGTAGACAACTCCATTACTGCTTGTTATGCATTGACACAAGCACAGCATGTCCTCACCAATAGTTATTTCCTCGTCAAATTCAATTCCGTTTTTTTGAAAATATCACTCCTGAACAGCTTGTTGAATACGCCTGAGTCAAAGCAAAACTCCTTCAGCTCCAAGCTCATTCTTATGGCCGTTTCATTGTCCAGGCATTGCGGCTTGGCCTCTATGTCCAATTTTGGGTCAGATTCGTTGTTGACATAATAGCCACAGGCGGCTATTCCTCCATCGTTTCCTTCCAGTATCTCAACCAGATATGAAAGCATGTCCCTTTCAATCCAGTCATCGCCGTCTATAAAAGCCACATACTGGCCTCTTGACATTTTAAGGCCTGTATTCCTGGCTGCGGAAACCCCCTTGTTCCTTTGATGAACGACCCTAATGCGATTGTCCCTTGATGCATATTCCTCACATATTTCCCCGCTGCCATCATTAGAGCCGTCATCAATCAATACTATGTCCAGACTGCCGTAGGTCTGATTGACTATGCTGTCAAGACACCTGCCGATAAATTTTTCTACATTATATACCGGAATAATAACACTAATGACCGGATCCATAAAACCACCTCTCAGAGCCAATTTACAGGCCCCCTATACTATATTGAAACGCTCAACTATTTTCTTCGAAAACTCCCCTTGGGTGTCCTGATTTACCAGCTTGTTAACCTCCAGTCTGCTCGCTGCATATTCGTCCCTGGATTCCGCGATATCCGATATAAAACCCTTAATATCCTCGAACGACATCATGTGCCTGCCCGGCATGAATTCCAGAATGTTGTCAACAAGATATCCCGCCTTGTATTCGTATATATCATCAACCGTGAAAGCTATCGGCCTGTTTTTCAGCAGATAATCGAAATAAACCGACGAAACATCTGTTATCAGCCCATCCGTTTCCCCAAGAAGCGAATAGAGCTGCACCCCTTTATCGCTCAAATCCTTGTTTGTAAGAAAAAGAATGTTAGGATTCGAATGGATTTTTAAGTTTTCAAGATTTTGTGCCGGATGGAACTTTATAACAAGCAGCATGTTATTTTCCCTTAAAATTCCGGTCAGCTCTTCCAGTTCCTCCTGAGTGGACACTATTGGTATACCTGTCTTCGAAGTCCTGTTGTCTTTATAATGCTCCTGCCCCGTCATATGAGTTCTGTATGTAGGCATCCACAATATGCTTTTGCTGTACTTCCTGCCCGCCAATTGCTCCACAGCATTGCTTTCCGTGAAAAGCAAGTCGTTTCTTGGACTGCCCATAGCCAGCAGTTGCTCCGCCTTACACTTACCGCTATCAACATACGCCTTCTTGAAAGTATCGCTGCTGTATAGCACATAGTCAAAATTAGTACCCAGATCGCAGGCTGCATTTTTGGGGCCCGTGCCGTGCCAAAGATTCACGAACAGCTCCCCCTTATTGAGCTTGTAAGAAGGTCTTCTGTGGGAGTAGAATGCGAATCTTGCAACGGCTACATAATAGTAGTATATGATTTTCTCCGCCCAATTCAGCATGACTTTCTCGTCTTCTGAGTCCACCTTTATGAATTTCACTCTGCTCCCATACTTTCCTTTGAAATCCGAAGGGTGCTCAACAAGCCATACCATCTTATATTTTTTATCAAGTCCTTTGCTCATCATATAATCAAACAAAGACCTGGAATTGTCGCAGAAATCACTGTGACTCTCAAAAATGATGACATTCTGAAGAGGCACAAGCTTCACCAGCGGTTTAAGCCATTTTTTAAGTGTTTTCTCTATCATCTCGTCTCCTTCTTCCACACAGCGTTTTTGATGGGTGATGCCACTAGGTTCTTTTCATAATCATTCATACCCATAATCCATACGGTAAAAATAAAAACACCTGCAAAAAGCAAGCCCTTGATGAACATTCCTCCCAATCCTTCTGGCAAGGGAAGATTGCTGTGGGGCGAGCATATTATAAAGCTCACCACCGCAGGTACCGAAAGCTTGCCTATGTTAGCCCAATATCTTGGAATATCCAGACCGATCTTTCTTTTGTAGTATATATTCATGATAATAATCTGGCCTAATACGCAACCTAAAGCCGTTGCCGATGCACAACCTATTACGCCATAAGGCTTTACCAAAGCTATGCTGAGCACCACATTAAATATTGCTATAAAAAGATATATAATCGACCTGAAAGCATGCTTATTTTTTGCCTGCAGTATGCTTATGCCCACGTTCTGGCTCAATGGAATTATAGACGGTATCATTGTGATTAGGGCCACATAGTACGCGTTCTCATAACCTTCCCCAGCCCATATCGCTATGAATTCCTTTCCGAACAGAGCAAAACCACTTAATACAAAGGAAAGTGCCAGAAATTGAATTCTGCCAACCTTAATGAACGTATCCGAAAGCAGTCCTCCCTGGGCATCCTTGACATCCAGCTCCACAACCCTTGGCAGGAACACCCCTGATATAGATGTAGATATTTGAACGTAATAATTAAAGAACTGAGCACCTATTGTGTACACGGCCACAGCTGCAGTCCCCACATACATCCCCAGAATCAGCTGGTCAGTCGCCCAGTATAGCCTGTCAATTATTATGTTTAAAAAAACAAAAAACGAATACGCCCCGATGCCTTTCAGCAGTTGCATGTCGAATTTTGAAGCTGATATCCTCTTGTTGAGCACCTTATAGAAATACATGACGTTAAGTAGGCTAAAAATCATTCCGATTACTGCCCCAGCCAGGATAATGCCTACAGACCTATATCCGAAAATAAGTATAGTAACCATTATAAGCGGGGTCATGCATATCCTTGCTATGCTGGCTGTTTTTAAGAATATAAACCTCTCATAGGCCTGTATTATCCCTGCAAACACGCCTAGTGGAAACGAAAGCGATATGTTTATCACAGCTATAAGCATCAGTGTCTTTGCCGTTGCCAGCTCCCTTTGTGTAAGCGACTGCGAAAAAATATTGTCGATATTCAGAATAAGAACAAAACCGATTGCAAATGCTACTATTCCTATGATTGAGTACATAACAAAGAACATGAAGTGAAGCGACTTTTCTTTTTCAAAATCATTTTCAGCTTTGTATTTCGCCGTATACCTGACAATGGCGTTTTCAAATCCGAAATCGAGTATCGCCAGATTCGCCACAACAGAGTTGACAAGCGAAAACAGCCCGTACTCAGCCTGCCCGAGTTTTCTAAGCATGAAAGGAGTATAGACAAGCGATATTGCCACGCTTAGAAATAAAGCCGCATATGAAAGTATAACGCCTATTTTGATTTGACTTTTTCCTTTTTCCATAATATGCGCCTCTTTTTTCAATTTTATTTATACCCCGAGACCTCTTTAAAAATATTAAGCGTCTTTGAAATGCCGTCTTTTATGTGGGTTCTGGCCGTCCACCCCAGGGCTTCCAGCTTGGAGCTGTCTAGAACCTGCCTCACAACAGGTGTATAGCCTGTTTTTTCAAGCTCGCTAGGCTCTGAAACTACTAGCTTTGTTTTCCCGCACTTGGCAACCAGCCTGGCCATGTCCCTTACGGATATGACCGACTTCCTGTCAGATACATTGTAAGCATCGCAGCACTTGCCCGAGAACATTATAGTAAGTATGGCCGACGCCGCATCCACAACATAGCAGTAGCCTCTGACCTGAGTTCCCTGACTTTTCATTACAATGTCCCTTCCTGCGGCCGCATCCCTTATAAAGGACGCTATAGCTCTGCTGTCCGTATTTTTCATATTGGGACCATATACATGGCTTAGCCGAGCGACTACAACATCCACATCATACTGGCTGGCAAAGCTTACGCACAGAGTCTCGGCCGCTCGCTTGCTGCTCGGATAACACGAGCGTACATCCATAGGGTCGACATGGCCGCTGTAAGCCTCCGCAAACGGTGCCATGCTCCCAGACATCTCTCCATACACCTCTCCCGACGATATGAACAGGACTCTACAGCAATTGTTTTTTCTGGCAAACTGCAGGATATTATGCATCCCATAAAAATTCGTCATCATGGTTCCCACAGGATCATTTGCAAACACCACCGGATGCGCATGGCTGGCTCCGTGTATTATATAGTCTACCCCTGCATCCAGGTTGATTTCATCGCAGACATCCTGGTTTACTACATTAAAAAGCCCTGAACTAAAATAGGATGGGAATCGGTTTTTTGAAGCCTCCCACCCCCTGCAAAGCGCATATACATTTATATCGTCACCAAAATGCTCGTTCCGGTACATTATGATGTCAACCAAACACGAGCATATTAAGCCGCACGCGCCTGTAATCAGTATGCTCTTTCCCTTTAGCTTGTCCCATTGCAGAATGGAACGACTTGCGGCATCTAAATCTTCCATATAAATGGAGCTATTAAGCAGCACTCTTCATTCCCCGTTTCGTAACAAAATATCTCTTTAAAGCTTCAAATCATTCCTAATAGAATGCCGCAGCGCCTCGAATATTTCAAGATCATCAACCGTTGTAATCTTAATATTCTTTTCGGACCCTGCCGAAAAATATATCCGCTCTCCAAGCTCTGCAAGAAGATCGCAGGACGCCCCCATATTCTCTATTCCTCTCTTTCCCGCCTCCTCGTGTGCCCAAAGAAGCTTTGACAGCTTGTACGCCTGGGGAGTCTGTGTCCTAAGGAGCTGGTCTCTAGGTATTGTTGTAAGCGACGAAATCTTGTCTTCGCACTTGAATACAACCTCGACGCAGGGTATGGCCGCAACGGCGTTGCCGTAGAGCTCATACTTTACAAGGCAGTCAGCTATTATTTCGTGAGACACCATAGGCCTGTTGCCATCATGTATTATTACTGTATCGTTAGGGCTGCACTCATCCGCAAGCTTCAAAAGGCCCTTCTTTATGGACTCCTGCCCCGTCTCTCCGCCTGAGACAACCCATCTTAGCTTGCTTATGTCAAACTGCTTGGCGTACGCCTTTAGTATGTCATGCCATCCGTCCAGGCATACTACTATAATAGCGTCTATGTTGGGATGTTTTTCGAAAGCCTGCATCGTATAAACGATTATAGGTATGTTTTCTACGTGCACAAACTGTTTTGGCACATTCTGATGCATCCTCGTGCCAGAACCGGCAGCAGTAAGCAACGCTATGTTCAATTTGACCCACCTCCGCTTTTTACTCGTATCCGTTAGGATTCCTGCTCTGCCATTTCCACGAATCTCTGCACATGTCGTTTATGCTTTTTTGAGCCTTCCAGCCGAGCTCTCTAAATGCCTTCGAGGCATCGGCATAGCACTCGGCAACATCTCCGGGCCTTCTTCCGACAATAATGTGCGGAATCCGCCTTCCTGTGGAGCGCTCAAAGCTTTTTACAACGTCCATTACGCTATACCCCTGCCCCGTTCCCAGGTTATACGTCTTGACCCCCTGTTCCTGCATTATCTTCTCAAGCGCGCTTATGTGCCCCTTCGCCAGATCCACAACATGTATGTAGTCTCTGACTCCTGTGCCGTCATGTGTTTCATAGTCGCTGCCGAATATGCTGAGCTTATCCCTTTTTCCAACCGCTACCTGCGTTATGTAGGGCATTAGGTTGTTTGGTATTCCATTTGGGGCCTCGCCTATAATCCCACTTTCGTGGGCTCCGATAGGATTGAAGTACCTAAGCAGAGCTATGCTCCATTGTTCATCGGACGCATGCACATCTCTTAGAATCTCCTCTATCATCAGCTTTGTGCGTCCGTAGGGATTTATTGCGCTTAGCGGCATATCCTCAGTCAAAGGCGATGCATTGTCTACTCCATATACGGTAGCCGACGAACTGAAAACCATCCTTTTCACTCCGTAGCTCTCCATAACTTCGCAAAGTATTACAGTGCCCGTGATGTTGTTGTGGTAGTATCTTAGCGGAACCTCGACAGACTCACCTACCGCCTTTAGCCCTGCAAAGTGAACTACTGCATCTATGCTGTTTTCGGCAAAAACTCTTTCCAGGCTTTCCCTGTCGCGAATGTCGGCTTCATAGCTCCTTAAAGCTCTGCCTGTTATTTTCTCCACGCGATCGAGGGCCTTGGAATTGCTGTTTGAAAAGTTGTCTACAACAATCACATCATATCCCGAATTCAAGAGCTCCACACAAGTATGGCTACCTATATATCCTGCGCCGCCAGTCACCAATACAGCCATGCCTAACACCTCCATCACTTAATCCAGTAGTCCTTTTTCGAATGCAGCAAAGCCTTGAACAATTCGATATCGTCAGGCGTTGTCAGTTTAATATTCTTGTAAGAGCCAACTGCAAAATAAAGTGTCTCGCCCATGTCCACCATCATTGTGTTTACATAGGAAGCTCCGTATATTCCTATGCCACTTCTGAATGCCTCCTCATAGGCTCCCAAGAGTTTACCGTATTTGTATGCCTGGGGTGTCTGGACGCATCTTGTCTTTTCCCGGGGTATGTACTGGGCTGTAGAAATATCGTCCTTGGCCTCAAATACGTGCTCATTATGGGGCAACGCCGTAACGCCGTTGCCGTACGTCCTGCATTTATCTATGCAGTCAGATATTATCAATTCATCCACCATGGGTCTTATGCCGTCGTGAATCAATATAATGTCGTCTGGCGAACATTTGTCTATAAGGTTGTATACGCCGTTTCTTATGGACTCCTGAGCGCTAGCTCCTCCGGATGTTATCCACTTTAGCTTGTCTATCCCATGCTCCTCGGCATATGCCCTCAGCACCTCATGCCAGCCGTCGAGACATACCACTTCTATTGCATCTATATCCGGGTGACGCTGAAAAACCTCCAGAGTATATATTATTATAGGCTTGTTATCTACATGCAGAAATTGCTTTGGGATGTCCTGGTGCATCCTCTGACCGCTTCCGCCAGCTATAATGACTGCTATGTTCATTCTCAACCCTCCATCCTAATAGTCCATACAATACTTTTTTATTTATACCCACCTTGCAATAATTTGAACCTTGCCTTTAGAGTCCGGGCTTATCTTTTTAAGGAAAAATAAAAGGACTCCGCGCGACGTGCCATTGGGCATCTTAGCAAAGTCCTTTGAATAATTTGAATAATTTGACGGAATATACGAGACCTACTCAGCGGTTGTAAACCTCATGTAGGTTGTCTTTGTCAGCTTATTGCCTTGTGACATTACACCCTGCGTTATGTAAATCGTGTAGGTTTCATCGGGAGTATAATCGTCAACTGGCGAAATCACTATGGTATTGGGGATATCTCCCTTTTTCAAGCTGCATTCTACAAGCTCACCCCCAGAATCCTTAATGTATACAGTATCAGCGCCTACCGTTGCCATGTCAGGCTGACTGTTGAATTCCACAGTCCACGACTTGTCAAGCGGCACGTTCGTCTTCTCAGGCATCTCAAGTGTTACAACCGGCACAGCTTCAACAGTCTGGGAGTATTCAGACCAGTTGCCCGCCTCGTCAATTGCCTTGATTCTGAAGCTGTAAGCTTTTCCGTTCGTCAGGCCGCTAACAGTATGCATGGTTTCATTCTTTACAAGGCTTACCGATGACCATGTGGAAGCCTCTGTCTGTTTGTATTCAAGCCTGTAGCCTTCAACATCGAATTCCCAGCTGGCATTCCAGCGAAGCGACGCGCTCTTGTCGCCTATCGAATCCACCCTCAGATTGCCCGGCACATCAGGATTCGTTACATAAACAAGCGTCCTTTCAGCGTTGAGCAACCCGTGGCCATAATGGATGTCGAATCCGGCGCTCCCCAAGTCGACGCTTGACGCCTCAAGCGCTTCCGTGAACTCCGAGGGAGTAATCGATGGCTTGCAGGCTGCAGCAAGAGCTGCAACGCCCGCAACGTGCGGCGCTGAAAAAGACGTACCACTAACTTCCATATATTCTTTGCCCTGGTTAAACATATCAGCCGTAGTGAGAATCCCTTCTCCCGGCGCGGCCAAATCAACCTTGTCGTTGTATTGAGAAAAGCTCGAGTACGAAATGCTGCTGTCAACAGAAGCTACGCTTATAACGCCCTCATAGGAAGCAGGATAACTATAGGCCGAATTGCCCCAATTGCCTGCAGCAGCCACTACTATGCAGCCCTTTGAAATCGCATATTGCACCGCTTCATTCTCAGCCGATGAATAGTCAGGGCCACTCAAGCTCAGGTTTATAACGTCGCACCCCATGTCTGCAGCCTCAACTAAAGCAGCGCAAATGTCCGAAGTATATATTAATTCATTTGAATAGACAACATTCAGCGGCACTATTGCCACATCCCAGTTTACTCCGGCTATTCCCCGGGCATTGTCTGTTTGGGCACCTATAATGCCGGTCACATTGGTGCCGTGACCAACCGAGTCATATTGACAAGGCTCATCCATTATATAGTCCCAGCCATTTCTTATATCGGTGCCAGCAAGGTCAGGATGGCTTCTGTTCACCCCGGAATCGATTACGGCCACCAGAACAGAGCCTGAACCGGTTGTAATGTCCCAGGCCTCCTGCATATCTATGGCAGGCAGGGCCCACTGCTTTGCATAATCGGTATCTGATGGAACAGCCTGTATTTTTGTCTGCCTGTCCTTCTCTACAAAATCAACCAGATCCTCGGCTTCCTGCTTGAATCCCTCTATGTCTGCAGCCTTTATCATAAATGTGCGGTTCTTGCTGTCCCCAATGAGCCTGTGCTTATACGGGCTTACAGCCTCAAATATCTCCTCCATAGATGCATAGTCGTTGAATTTAACAATATATCTCAACCCGGGAGATGAAATAAGCTCCTCCTCTTTTCGCTTTCTCTCTTCTTTAATTTTGTCATCCCTGTTGGAAGCTGTTTTTCTAACCCTCTCCCTGGCAGCAGCTATTCTTTCATCCCGGATTTTATCAAGCTCTTCAAATGGATTTTTCTTCGATGCCGTCTCATATGTAATGCTCTCTGCTTTACTACTGATTTCATTTTCCATCTTAGTTCCGCTTTCCGCCAAACTCTCGGCAGGAATCGCAAATAAAGCTATAGATAAAGCAAAGGCACATATAACCCTTATGTTTGATTTCATGCAAAATTTCCTCCCACCCATAAGTATGCTAATGAAAATGTCAACTTTGCTATAATACCCATAATATCATGTTACTGTTACAAAAAAAATATAAAATCCGACTTTAATTTTAGTCTATTTTTTAGTTTTGTTTGATTTATTTTTATATTAATCGGGAATTTGGGTATAAAAGACTAATAGTCATATGTGACTAAAGGGAGGTGTTTTTTATGAATATTAATTTCAAAATATTCAATATTGCAGCTTCAATGGTATTGGCCTTGGTTCTGATTATTTCTACAGGACCAGCCTTCGCAGCCTCTAGCCTTGACTGCTTCTCGGAAGACTCAAAGGAAGACCGCTGTCCCAAGCCGGAAACAGCAGCTTATACGGTTGATCACTACAAGCAACTGCCTGACGGCTCCTATCCCCAGACTCCCGACGATACCGACGAGGAAAACGGCGCTCCCGGAGACGCAGCTGCCGCCGTGCCCAGAGAATACCCCGGATACACCTTAGATGAGGACGCATCCACAACCACCGGCACTATACTCGAAGACGGCTCACTTGTGCTCGAGCTCTACTATACAAAGGATGCCGAGGATGACAATACACCATATACGGTCGAGCACTACAAGCAACTGCCTGACGGCTCCTATCCCCAGACTCCCGACGATACCGACGAGGAAAACGGTACTCCCGGAGACGCAGCTGCCGCCGTGCCCAGGGAATACCCCGGATACACCTTAGATGAGGACGCATCCACAACCACCGGCACCATACTCGAAGACGGCTCACTTGTGCTTGAGCTCTACTATACGAGGGATGCCGAGCACAATGAATATCATGTTTATTATGACGCCAACGGAGGGACCGGCGAGCAGGCTGATCCCCTAAGCCCATACAAGCCAGGAGAAACCGTAACCGTTATGGATAAGGAAACAATATCAAAGTCAGGCTATCTCTTCACAGGATGGAATAGTTCAGACGACGGCAGCGGGACAAAGTATAGGCCAGGCTCCAAATTCACCATGCCTGATGCGGATATAACACTGTACGCTCAGTGGACCAAAAAATCAAGCGGCGGCGGTGGCAGCAGCGGCGGAAGCGGAGGCTCGACAACACCAACGACACCAACTGAGCCGACTGCGCCTCCAACAGATTCAGCAACACCTCCGGCAGATTCAGCAACAACTCCATCCGGAGGAGCTTCAGAATCTGTTCCAACTACGCCAACGTTAAACAAGCAGGACCACTTTGCCTATATCATAGGCTATCCAGAGAACGTTGTAAGGCCCGAGGGCTATATAACACGCGAAGAGGTGGCAGCAGTGTTTTACAGGCTTCTCGACCCGGCTTACAGAGATAGCATAAAGACTACAAGCCATGGCTTTGGCGATGTGGAAGCGGCCAGATGGTCAGCCAAGCACATAGGAACCCTCTCTAACGGAGGAATCCTGTCAGGTTACCCAGACGGCACCTTCAGGCCAGGCAGCAACATAACACGAGCCGAGATAGCCGCAATAGCGACTAAGTTCGAAAAACTGAGTCAGGTGAAAACCAGCATATTCTCAGACACAGCGAGCCACTGGGCAAGTGACTATATCAACTCGGCAGCCGAAAACGGCTGGTTTGAAGGCTACCCAGACGGGACATTCAAGCCTGACCAGTTCATTACAAGAGCTGAATTCGTAACACTAGTCAACAAAGTCCTGGACAGACGAGTCCATGCTGAGGATGTACTCCCACAAGCGAGACAGTTCCCGGACTTGATAAAGGGAGCATGGCATTACGAGGCTATGCAGGAGGCTATAAACAGCCACTACTACAACAGAAAGTCCGACACCTTCGAGGAATGGCTCGAGATTTACTATCCGAATCTAGAGTGGTAAATCAGGAATAACAAAGCCGGCGTGCAGATAATGCTACAAGCATTATCATGTACGCCGACTTTGTCGATTTATCCCTTTATTTATCTGGTGATTTTTTACATTTTCTTTACTGCTATTGCAATAAAGTTTTATCGGCTTGCTGGCGCCGCCAATTATTTTTCTCTTTTTAACACAGCGCCCACAGCTTTGTATTTCGAGTTTATTTGCCTGTATATTTTTGGACTCGTCGAAAACAGCATTAGCTTAATCTTGTCTTTCAGGGACAAATCGCTCCCCATGACCACCCCTACGAATCCCTTCTTTATGTTGTCTCGCAGCCTCCGGATCGCCTCGTAGTCGTTGAATGATTTGTTATACATCGCTTGGCGCAGATAATTACAGCTGGTCTGTATCGACCTCTGGTGGACTACCGGGGCAAGCTGGGGGTACTTTGGAGTGACGATGCTTTCAATTTTATCAAGGGCCTTGAGCATCGACACCTTTTGAGAATAAAAGGGCTTGCTGGTGACGCCCATTTCGTTGCAGGCGTAGTGATATTTTGGAATCGGTGAATAAACTATTTTCCCGCTGCCCATTATGCATTGGCTCAGGAACAGCATGTCCTCGCCTACCGAAATCGATTCGTCGAACTCTATGCCATTTCCTTTGAAAATATCACTCCTGAAAAGTTTGTTCCACAAGGCTCCGTAGAAGCAGAACCTGCTCACATTCAAAAAGCTCGTCTGGATTGCCGCCTCCTGACTCATGCTTTGAGTTGCACATTCGTTATCCTGCATAGGGGGCGAATCATCGTTGATATAGTAGCCGCATGCGGCCACATCGGCATCGTTTGCCTCCGCCATGCTCACCAAAAAAGAATACATGTCCTTTTCAATCCAGTCGTCGCTGTCGACGAAGCCTACGTATTTGCCTGTGGCCATTTTCAGTCCAAGGTTTCTGGCGGTTGAAACGCCACCGTTACCCTTATGAAGCACTCTTATTCGTGCATCTTTTTTCCCGTACTCATCGCATATATTACCGCTTTCGTCCGTCGAGCCGTCATCAATTACTATGATTTCCAAATTCTCATAAGATTGCCCTATGACGCTGTCCAGGCATTTTCGAATGTAACCCTCGGCGTTATATACAGGAATTATGACGCTAATTAACGGATCCATAAAATCACCTCGAAGTCATCTCTGCCCGTAATAGGCGTTGCTTCCGTGCTTTCTTAAAAAATGCTTGCTCATCAGAGACTGATGAATTTCTTCCGCGTGTGGATTCATATGCTCCGTATAAAAAGCCATCTTTGCAACCTGCTCCAACACAACAGCCCGGTGAAGCGCCTCGTTAACATCCTTCCCCCATGTGAAGGGCCCGTGGTTGGCACAGAGCACACCCGGCACGTGCATGGGATTAATATCCTTGAATGCTTCTACAATAACAATGCCCGCATTTTTTTCATACTCCTCCCCTGCCTCCTCAGGAGTCATGTTCCTGGTACAGGGTATAGCACCGTAAAAATAGTCCGCATGGGTAGTGCCGTAGCTGGGGATGCTCCTTCCCGCCTGGGCCCACGATGTAGCCCAAGGCGAATGCGTGTGGACAATACCTCCTATCTCAGGAAACGCCCTATATAACTCCAAGTGAGTGGCAGTGTCGGAAGAAGGACGCAACCTGCCCTCCACCCGGTTTCCCTCCAAATCCATGACTACCAGGTCGTATGGCTTCAATTTCGCGTAATCCACTCCGCTGGGCTTTATGACAAACAAGCCCAGCTCCCTGTCAATACCGCTGGCATTCCCCCAAGTAAATTCAACCAGATTGCGCCTGGGAAGCTCAATGTTTGCATCGTATACCTTCTGCTTAAGCTTTTCTAACATATGCTTTCCCTCATTTCAGCCAATCTGCCTTTTTTGAATTCAATAGAGCCTTGAAAATTTCCAAGTCCTCCGGGGTAGTCAGCTTTATATTTTTTTCTGAGCCTGCCGAGAAATACAGCTTCTCACCCAATTCAATCATGAGAGTGCATGATGCCACAGAATTAGTAATCCCCCTTTTTTTCGCCTCCTCGTGAGCCCATAGCAGCTTGCCAAGAGGAAATGCCTGTGGCGTTTGGGTTCTTACCAGCCTCTCCCTGTCATAGCTTGACTCTGAACAAATCTTATCCTCGGTCTCAAGCATTGCTTCGGCGCAAGGAACAACCGCAATTGCAGAGCCGTGGAGCCTGCACTTGGCAATATTGTCGGATATTATCTCGGCTGAAATCATAGGGCGGATGGCGTCATGTACCAATACCAGGTCGTCGTCGCTGAACTTCTCACTGATGGCGTAGACACCATTCCTTATGGATTCCTGCCCCGTTATGCCACCGGATACGACGCCCGAGAGTTTGTTTATGTTGAACTGCTTAGCGTAGGCGATTAGAATCTCATGCCAGCCGTCGAGACAGACAACCTCGATTCCATCTATTTCCGGATGCCTTTGAAAGACTTCCATCGTGTAAATAATTACTGGCTTGTCCTGCACGTTCAAGAACTGCTTGGGAATATCCTGATGCATTCTCTGCCCGCTTCCGCCAGCAATTATAAGCGCTATGTTCATTTGCCGCCTCCCTTCCTTCTTGTTGTTTATGCCATATACCATGTATTTTATATACCCCGCCAGTTGGACAAATTATCATCGTAGGAATAATATTACAAAATTCCCAAGAAAGCGCCCCACAATAAAAAGCCCGGCATTCGCCGGGCTTTTCGTAAAATTACTTGCCACTCACTTTCATTCAACAGTAAAAAATTTTTTTACCGGGGTGTTCAAGCTTTTACCTCCGGCCGACTGAAGCGTGTCTTCTACTACAATTACGTATTTTCCAGATCCGTACTCCTCGCTGTTTATAAGCTGCACAGTATTCCCTTCTGCATAGGCCTGAACACTATGGATTATGTTCTCAAACTCATCCATTACGTATACCTGCGCCAGATTTTCCGGTGTGTTTTTTACTTCCCGGGTAAAGCTTATATTCCAGATTTTGCTCCTGTCGCTTATTATCTCCTGATGGAAATATTCATAGGGGTCGCTATGCGCACCCGCAACTACATTCACCGTGGACTCTATTGCCGCCCCTCCGTCTTGGGAGGCTATTCTGACTGTTGTAACACCCGGACTCACTCCCTTAATGGACGCCTGGTCACCCGTATCACTGTAGGAAACCTGCGCTATAGACGGATTAGACGATGTCCATATAAGTTTCTTGTTTGTCGCATTGTCGGGCTTTGCAGTTCCCGACATCTGGAGCGTGCTGCCAGTCGAAAGCTCTATCCAGCCTGTTGGCAGGAATGGCAGCTTCTTGATGACAATAGCTATTTCGTTTACCGGTATTGCAGGCCCTCCGTTTCTATCGTCCTTCATTTCATATATGAGATTAACAATTGCCGCGTATTCGTCTATTACCCTCTTTTTTTGCGAATCTGTCAGAATCGGGCTCGTGGGCACGTCCTGATATATACTTCCAGCTTCGTTTTGATATTCAGCCACGGCGGCGTCGAATTCCTCCTGCGGCATGCTCATAAGGCTTGATTTGTTGCCTAGTATGTCCATCTCAATCAAAGTCAAATCATCCAGATACGCACTGTGTCCCAGGAGCGTCCTGGACACCTCGTTGGCGTCACTTGGCCTAAAGGAGCTGCCGTATATGTCGCCAACTTTTCCAATGAAATAATCTCCCAATTGAACGTAGTTACTGCCGCATATGTCCCTAAGATTATCCAAGGCCCCGTAAGCAAAAGCCCCGGCCTTTGAATATGTTCTGCTCAGCTGATTCAAGTCATAATCAATGTTGTTTTTTGCAAGCTGAAGCCTCCTTATGTATAAAGCCTCCTCCGCCATGATTGACTCCAGACCCTCGACTATCTCAGCTGTTTTGGCGGCTCTCAACTCGGGCTCCTCGTTTAGAATAAGGGCGTCAACATAGTCCATGTTTATTCTCTGCCCCTGGAAATATTCGCCGGCATACAAGTCGTAAAGCTTGTTGTAGTACTCTATGTACTGGTCGGCACTGTTGTCGAAATTGGCCAGATAGGAGCTGTAGGGCGCCATTGCCAGCTCCAGGTCCGCCTCGAACTCAGTCGTTGCCGCCTGGAATTCTTCTGCTTTCTTGGTTAAAAGCTCCCTCTGAGCCTGGAAAGTGTCCTTGATTTCATAAATCGTGGCTTCCTCAAATACTATCTTGTCCTCCAGCGACTGCCTGAGCTGGTCGGGCGTTTTCTGCAAAAACACATAATCCCTAAGGCTTCCGCCCACATATTCAGCATACTTTTCCGACAAGCCGTTTATTTTTGCCTCTATAGAATCCAATCCGATCCCTGCATCGGCTATGAGCTGCTCATAATCGGCAGCATAATTCGACAGCTTCACAATCATACCATCGATATAAGATATCTTGTTCTGGGCTTCGCTTGCTATAATGCTCTCAAGCTCGCCGTAGCTTCCTCCGCTTTTGTACAACTCCATAGGAGTGACCTTCATCAGGTCAAACAGATGCTGCGCCCCTTCAATCTCCACCTCCAAAGTGGTATCAGCTAAATTTTTGCTTATACCTGCGCTTTCAATCGCCGCCATCCTTGCAGCTATGCCGTCGAGATACTGATTGTATTCTGCGGCTATGTCACTTGCCTGACTCAAAACCTCGTTTCTGATCTCTTCATCAGTCGTCCCGCTCTCTTCGTACTCGACTATATCGCCGCTCCACTGGAAGGCCGCATCGCCGCTTGCAACAATAGCGTCCCTATTGGTTTCGTAATTCGTCTGGCTTGATTCCACGACTTCAGACTGGGCGCTGCTTAGCCTTGCCATGATTGATTCCAGCTCAGCCAGGTCTCTTTCAACCTCGGCTTTCAATTCTCGGGCAGCGTTTTCCAGAACACCGATGAATATTTCCATCTGCTCTAGTATGTCTCCTATGCTTGGGTCAGAGGAGAGTGCATAACTTCTTAGGCTCGCCGAAGAGTCGAAAGCCAAATTTATAGCATTAACTACAGAACCTGTATATTTCATAGTGGCCGCAGGAGTTATTGCCGGCACCATGAAATTGTCTATAATTATTTTGATTACGCCCTCCGAGCCCACTTTTACAGCATTGCCCACCTGGTTAACCTTTATCTGCACCAGCCTTTCATAAAATGCCTTTCCCGCATCGAAGTCGTTTTTTATTTTCCCCCTCAGCTCTATGTATCTTGCATAATCAGAACTTTTTTCCACCTCAGGCGAAAAGCGCAGCGCATAGTCGCCCAGGCAGCCATCTCCTAGCGGCAACCGACTGGAACTCAAAGAATAGAAATCCTTCAGATCGTCAAAATACTTGGCCTCAAGCCTTTCCTGCCATATTTGAGCCGCCTCCGTCCATCCGGTGGCATCGTTGGCCCAGCTTGTTATGTCCTCGCTGCCGGCCAATCCAAACTGTATCTTTCGATTTTCCGGCGAATATGCGTAATTGCTGGATACTGCCATTTTTTCCTCTTCAGTAAACATTGAAAAAGCCATCTGGTTTATTCTCTCGCCGGTTCTGTCCGAGCGGTACTCGCGCCCGTTTATTTCGTACACTATGTAATATCTCAGCCCGTCGCCTACAGTGCTAAGCAGCTTGACCTTAGGCTCATCGATTGATGCAAACGATGCGCTTGACAGCGAAGATAGCATAAGCATCAAGGCAATCATAAGCGAAACCCTTCTTTGAATTCTCATAAATAACCTCCTGATATTATTCTTCAGTAGAATTGCTATGCAGCACCTGCAGCAAGCATTCAAGCATTTATAATATTATAAGTATATAATTATTCATATCCCTGTGAACTACCCCCACTTTAGAAGTGGGAGCTTCTTGGTCAATAGAGCTACTGCTCTAAGTTTACCCAAGCTCCTAAGGTCGTCCCGACCTCGAAAATACCAAAACTATTATATTAGTTTCAGCAAGTTTTTCGCCGCGTTTATATCCCGCTCGTGTACGGCTCTACACTCAGGGCAAGTCCATTCTCTAAGTCCAAGATTTTTGACTTCTGGATTTTTACATCCGCAGTCAGAGCATAGTTGAGAACTGGCATAATTCGATGGTGCGATAACCAAATCTCTGCCATTCCACTTAGACTTGTATTCAAGCATCGTCCTAAACATGCTCCATGATACTTCGGATATGGCTTTTGCGAGACAATGATTCTTCAGCATATTCTTCACTTTTAGGTCTTCAATCGCTATTGCTTGGTTTTCGCTGACGATTTTAGAACTAACCTTATGAAGAAAGTCTTTACGCTGATTGGCAATCTTCTCATGCAGCTTGGCTACTTTGATCCTTGCTTTGGCTCTATTGCTACCGCCCTTGGCTTTGCGCGATAAATTTTTTTGCAGTTTGGCAAGCCTTTTTTCTGACTTTCTAAGCAATTTAGGATTCGAGAACACTTCACCGTTTGAACAGATGGCAAAATCCTTTAGGCCTACATCAATGCCGACTTTATTTTTTGCTTTTGGCAATGGCTCAATCTCAGTTTCAACTAACACAGATATGAAATATTTGCCTGATGAGGTTTTGGAAACGGTACACGACTTGATCAATCCATTGAAATCTCTGTGCTGTTTGACTCTGACTTTGGATTTGAGCTTTGGTAACTTAATATAGCCATCTTCAATGAAGACTGTGCCCTTTTGATTGTTGGTCGTGTAGGCGTGCTTATTGGACTTCTTCGACTTGAATCTCGGAAAACCCACAGACTTATCTCGAAAGAAGTTCTTGTACGCTTTGTTTAGATTGAGTTGAGCATTTGCAAGAGCCAAACTGTCTACTTCTTTGAGCCACTCAAACTCTTCCTTGTACCCGGCCGGAGTGTTGTTTAAGCTCTCGCCAGTTTGCTTGTAATACTCGATTTTGTCTGCAAGCATTCTGTTGTAGACGAATCTGACACAGCCGAAGCACTTGGCGAAGTATTCTCTTTGCTCTGCATTTGGATAGATTCGATACTTGTAAGCTCTTAGAATAGCGGTTCACCTCGCTTTCTGGCCTTGGCTTTCGATGTACTGTCTGACAATATCAATGGGCTCACCACCTGTCGTTAGCAGACAGTAACTCTTGCTCCAAAAGTATTCTTTCCACAAATATTGTTTGATAGTCGGAAACTCTTTCTTTATCAGCCGACTGCTTGCACTCTTATACGCATTTAGAAACTTTGATATTTCTGAGTTTGGATAGGCTCTAAACAGAACACGGACATGATCTTTGTCGTGATTCCATTCTTCAATAGTGATTCCGTACTTTGGAGATATATATTCGAAAATTTCTTTCAGTCTATTGGAAATTGCTCCATCTATTACCTTGCGACGATATTTTACAACTAATATCAATTGGTAACTCAATTTGAATACTGAATGATTGTTTGTATCAAGAATCATTGGCATCACCTCGTATTTATTGTATACCACAGACTCTGTTTCATAAACTACTTTTGCCTTACGGCAGGGCTATCCATCCCCACCCTACGCTCTCACTATCGTGAGCAAGGTGGCCTTGAGAGTGGGGAATTCCGCCCAATTCGTTAAAATATGTGAACGCAAGACGCCTGTTCCTCTTTACAAAAGTCGTCATCTTTCTTATAGTTTTATTATAGCTAATATTTCCTAGTCAGCACTACTTACATATCCAGAACACTTCCTCTTTAGGGAGATGATTTGAGGCTTGAAGGGCTGCGCCCCAAAATTTCAATAGGAGTGATCATATGGCAAAAAAATTCGTTTTGATTTTTTCTTTTATGCTTTCAGTTTTAATTTTTTCATCCTCCGCATTCGCAGAGCAGTGGAGCTCCATAGAAACCAACGGCATTCCTTACATGAATCCCGAAGGAATCTATTTCGACAACTCCGGAGGCAAGTGGATCACCGGACAGGATTCGGATAAAGGCAGCGTGTTTTTATGGTCCGAATCGGGCGATCATCAATACTATAACAGCGAAACCACCGGCGGCAATCTCAAAAATGACGTGCAGGTAAGAGACCTGCTGTTTGACGACAACGGCGCCACATGGTTTGCAACCTGGGGCGATGGCCTTAAGATTAAAAAAGCGGACGGCTCATGGCTTTCCTTCAATCAAAACGACGACTACGAAAGATACATAATGTCAGACGAGGTGCTCCAGATATTCGACGCCGGAGCCGACGGAAAATGGATTCTTACATACCAAGGCGCCTATCTTGTGACTAATGACTACGAGGTCGCAGCAGGCAAAAGCATAATACTCTCAGATTATCATCCCGCCTGCCTGTTTGTAGACAGCAACAAGCACATTTGGATAGGGACTGAATACGGAATCCTCACAGACTCAAAATCAGGCAGCGGCTCTTTTGATTATGTGCACAACGTATATCCAGGCTCAGACATGCCTCCCGCAGACTATTCCCACTGCTTCTCAAGCATATCCCAGGACGGTGAAGGCAATCTCTGGTTTGGAACTAGCAACTACGGAACAGACGGCGTTTACATGCTCAGCGCAGATGGAGAATGGACAAAATACACAGCCTCAAATTCCCCATTCCCTTCAGTTTCAATAACCGACATGGAATACGACAGCTCTTCGGGAACTGTTTGGATGAGCACATACTACGGAGAGCTCATACAGGCTTTGGGGTCAAGTATACAGTCCTATAGCAAGGAAGATCTTGGAATAACAGGGGGCGACTCTATTTTCTCCTTGCGACTCGATTCCGATGGCGGCATTTGGCTTATATGCCACGATTTCATGTCTAGCATATACAAAATATCCCTCGTTGGGGGCGATGCGTCTGGACCCTACAACATAAACACTACATCCACATCTCTTGCAACCTACAGAATACACGACATGGAAATTGACAAGGACGGCGGCCTCTGGGTTGCAGGGGACGAAGGCTCTGTGTCGAGAAGGACTCCTGAAGGCGACTGGATTCAGTACAGAGACCTTGGCGAATACAGCGTTTCGGGACTTGCTGTGGATTCAAACAATGTAATGTACATACTCCCATTAAAGGGTCCTGTAATGGCTTACGACGTCAACAGCGAGAATTGGCTTGAGGTACCCCAGCCGCCCGAGGAAATATTCTATTCCTACGGTGCATACGTAGACTCAAAGGACGGCAAGTGGTTCTACACCTCTGACGGTATTTACTACCTGAGTCCCGACAACAGCAGCTGGGAGATATATACAAGCAGCTCCACCACCGGTGCCATACCTTCCGACATGATAAACTGCGCCTACGAGGACGGCGAAGGCAACATATGGATAGGCACCAGAGAAGGCGCCGCCAGGATGTCTGAAGACGGCTCGTGGGAGGGCTTTTATTCAGGCGAATCCAACTTCATGGGAGGAGACATAACAAGCTTTGTCGAAAACGATCTTGGCGAGCTTTACGCGATAGGCTCCTACGGCGTTCAAATGTATTCTCCTGACGGCTGGACAGACGTGAGCCACACCGACTTCCCGGCTGGAAAAGCGCTCAAAATGAGCAACGGGGACATCTGGGCGGGAACGACTCTTTTGAAAAATGACGGCGGCAAGACCGTCTATGATCACGATTCTACGGGAGGTATATTGCCGGAAAGCAGCTATCTTGGAGGCATACTCAAATCTTCAGCCTATGACCAGGACGGGACAGTATATTTTGCTTATATGTACGACGGGATTAAGCTTGTAAGCGGCCTTGAATGGCCCTCTTCCGAGGACAGAAAGTATACTCCTTGGAGTCCTGCAGCCTCAAGCCCTGTCGACACGGACTACAAATGGAGCATCTCCCTTAGCAAGCCCGCCGACGATTCTACCGTAAACGACTCGAGCATATTCGTATGCAAGAAGGGAAGCAGCGCAAGGCACAGCGTGTCTGTAAGCCTTAATCCTTCCGATTCAAGCATAATAGAGATAACACCTATTACTCTTTACGATTCGTCAGAGGAATATGTCATATACATTGGCGATTCTATAAAAAACGTGGACGGAGAAAATCTTTCAAAGGCTATCAGATTTGAATTCCAGACAAAATAGCTCGAGTGGAGCTTAGCCATCAGAATTCCTTTACTAAAAACAGCCCGGCATATTCGCCGGGCTGTTCTGTTATTTTTCGACTAAATATTTCTCAAACCAGGCTGAGGCGAGCTCCGCAACGCTCTCCAGGGCGCCGCGCTCCTCGAAAAGATGACCGGCCCTTGGCACTATTTTAAGCTCCTTAACGGCGGTGATTTTTTCATACGCCTTTTCGTTGAGCTCCACGACAGTATAGTCATGTCCGCCTACAATAAGGAGCGTAGGCGATTTGACCCTGTCAAGATACGGCAAGGCCATATCAGGCCGCCCTCCCCGGGAAACAACAGCGCCAATCTCATCTCCCAGCGCAGCCGCGGCCTCTACTGCCGCAGCAGCCCCGGTGCTTGCGCCGAAATAACCTATAGAAAACCCTCTCGTATTCTCCTGCTCTTTTATCCATTTTGTAGCCGCAAGCAGACGCCTCGTCAGCAATGCTATATCAAATCGCCTGTCGTAGTCCCTGTCCTCCTGGGGAGTCATAAGGTCCATCAGCAGAGTCCCAAGCCCGTGCTTTCTTAGGACCTGCGCAACATAAGTGTTGCGGGGACTGAACCTGCTGCTGCCGCTTCCGTGGGCGAATATAACTATTCCAACAGCTCCCGGCGGAATCTCCAATATTCCAGGCAGCATTACGTTTCCGTCCGGTATAATTACTGATGCTTCTTTTTTGTCCATGAGATCGCCATCCTTTCAAGTAGCCAATCTTAACACGCCTGCGCACAAACTAATATGCCAAACTAGCATCTGCCGCTATTATACCCGGAATCAAATTTTATACGCAGCAAAGGGCGACCCAGGGCCGCCCTCCTTAGTCTAGAATATTCTTTTCAATCTGCTTATTGCCGGCAGCATACGCCCCGCAACTAGCCCCATGACAACTCCCACGTTGTCCACCAGAACGTCGCGGACTTCACCGCTCCTACCCGGTATGAACGTCTGGTAGTATTCGTCCACAGCAGAAAAGAGTGTCACTACTATATATGCAATAAGATAGCTCCTATAGCCCCTTACTCCAGACATCCTAAGGCACGTTGCCATGAGCACGGCCAAAACAAAGTAGTTGAACATGTGGGCGTTCTTGCGCACGTAGAAGTGCAGCCTGCCGTTGTCTGCTATCTGTATCTTCAGACTCTCCTCCATTTTTTCTACCGCCGGCTCCACCCTTTCAAGCACTGCTTGGCTTTTTCTGTCGGAAATATCAGCCGGGTCGCTTGAAAACGAAACAATCAGCAGCATCCACCCAATGACCATGAGCCATGAAATAATTGAGACCGCTTTTTTACTTTTCAATAAAATCATCCCTTTACAAAAAACACGAGTTGTATATCATACATTATATACTTAATTTCTTTATATATACAGTCCTTGATATTGCCATTTGACCACATGGGTTTTTAAGAGATTTTCTTCTCGAGTGAATCAGCCCTAATGGGGCTTTTTCAGATCTGACTTGTTAAGTTGGTCCTATCGCCTTCACCACCAATGCCTGCCATCCTTTTCGAGCAGCCTGTCGGCTTCCTTTGGCCCGCTGCTTCCCGCGCTATAAAGATGCAAATTTTCCCTCTTTCTGACCTTGCAATCCAGTATACTGTCTATAAGCATCCAGGCTCTTTCAATTTCGTCCCATCTGGCATAAAGCGTGGAATCCCCTTCAAGGACATCATGTATTAACCTCTCATAAGCCTCCGGCGTGAATTTTCTGAATTCGCAGCTTTTGCAGTAGCTCATGCTAAAGGGCACTATCTTGTCGAAGCTGCCAGGCTTTTTCATGTTGAACTGGAGAGATATTCCCTCCTCAGGATATATCTTTATAATCAGCAGATTCGGCGCAAGACCCCTGTAGGCCTCCAAGCCGTATATGCTCGAAAAGTCCTTGAACTCTACAACTATGCCGACAAGCCTCTCATTAAGCCTTTTGCCAGTTCTCACATACACAGACACCCCCTTCCACCTTGCGTTTGACACGTTCAGCTTAAGCGCTGCAAATGTTTCTGTTGCAGAATCCTCTGCCACTTCGCTTTCATGCCTGTAGCCTGCAATATTTTCTCCGTCTATAACACCCTCTGCATACTGACCGATAATAAGGTTCTTGTCTATGTCTTCAGGCGTTATTCCGCTGATTTTTTTTATAATCTTTACTTTCTGGTCACGTATAGCCTCCGGATCAAGGCTTTTGGGGCGTTCCATCATCACAAGGGACATAAGCTGAACTATATGGTTTTGCACCATGTCCCTGAGAGCCCCCGAGTTTTCGTAGTACTCCCCTCTGCCCTCAATCCCAGTGTCCTCAAGTATCGATATCTGTATGTTGTCTATGTGCCTTGAGTTCCACACAGGCTCGAATATGGCATTTGCAAACCTTATGCTCATTATGTTTTGTATCATCTCCTTGCCCAGATAGTGATCAATCCTGTATATGCTCTCTTCGGGAAATGCGCTTCTAATTTCTCTGTTGAGCCTTCTGGCGCTTGCAAGACTGCTGCCAAAGGGTTTTTCTATAACCAGCCTCCTGTAGCTTCCTTCTCCACGTGACATCCCCGAATCCCTCAGATTCTTTACTATGGAGCTGAAATACTCCGGTGATGCGGCAAGATAGTAAACCCTCCCCACCGGCTTTCCATGCAATTTTTCCAAGCCTTCAAGCTCGGATTCGAGCTTCCTGTAATCTTCAATATCCTCAAAGCCCAACCTTCTGTAGTTGAGCCTGCTCTCGAACCTTGCCCATGTCTGCTCATCGTATCCGAATCTAGAATATTTTGAAACGCTGTTCTTTGCCGCAATCTTGAACTCCGCCTGGGCTACATCACCCCTGGCAGCTGCGAATATTGCAAGCCCTTCCGGGAGCATATTTTCGAATTCAAGGTTGTACTGGGCCGGCAGAAGCTTTTTCATGCTAAGGTTCCCGCTTCCTCCAAACAAAACAAAAAAGCACATAATTCACCTCCAGGTTCTACTTTGACACATCGTGTCCGCCGAACTCGCGCCTAAGCGACGATACCACCTTCGCCGAAAAAGAGTCATTGTCATTCGATGCATACCTTGCAAGCAGCGACTGGGTTATAACGCTTGCCGGCACCCCCAGCTCAAGGGCTTCCTGCACCGCCCACAGCCCTTCGCCTGAGGATGCTATTTTGCCCTTTACACCTTCAAGCTGAGGGCTGTTTTGGAAGGCCCTATGGCAGAGCTCCATGAGCCAGCCCCTTATCACCGAGCCGTTGCTCCACACCGCCGCCAGTTTTTCATTGTCAATTGCAAAATCGCTCCTTTGGATTATTTCAAATCCCTCTCCGACGGCCTGGAGCATTCCGTATTCTATTCCGTTATGGACCATCTTGGCAAAATGACCGCTTCCGCTTCTTCCAAGATATGCACAGCCGCCCTTGACGCACAAATCCCCGAACAAGGCCTCAAACCTTTTGAATTCCTCTTCTTCTCCGCCTATCATCATGCAGGCTCCGCTTCTGGCTCCTTCGACTCCGCCGCTTGTGCCCACGTCAATGAAGCCTATGCCTCTTTTTAGGAGTTCATCGTGCCGCCTGATTGAATCCTTGTAGTGGGAGTTTCCCCCATCTATTATTGTGTCGCCCTGCCCCATGCAACGCTTCAATCCATCTATGACAGCTTCGACAGCTTCCCCCGCCGGCACCATCACCCATACGGTCTTTCCATCTCCCAGCCCAGCGCATAGCTCTTCCAGACTTCGCACGGTCCGGACGCCCTCCTTCTTAGCCGCTTCCATGCTTGCCTGCGATATGTCGTATGCTATCACATCATGGCCCTTTTCCATCATATTAAGCATTAGGTTGTAACCCATCTTCCCAAGCCCCACAACACCTAGCCTCATAGGAATCCTCCCTCTGCAATTTCGTATTCGAGCTCATTTGATACCCCCAAAATAAAAGCCAAAGCCGCTATAATAGCTTGTCGCCATCTACGTAAAACTAAAGCTGGCAATCTTATTTCCATGTTGGAATTATACCCTTTAACAAGCTCCCTACTAATTGTTACCCTGTTTTTTTTAAGGAGATTGCATCTGCTTGCATTTCTTATCCTGAAAGGAGCAAATTCATAATGTGTTTGAGAATTTCTCATCAACTGAGAAAGGACTTGTTTTTTAATATCAGTCTTAACGAAAGCCGAATAAAAAACAAGTCCTGTTTTCATGCCCTTTATTTTCTTAACACAGTAACTAATAGACAATATGCATCTGTCTTTTGAAATCTCAAAGCACCTATAAAACAAATAAAAACACGGCCCTATGGCTGCCAAAAGCCTGTAGGACCGTGTTTTTATTTATATGCGTTTTTATCTGGCTTGTTAGCCCTTACACAGCCTTACTTCTCTCAGCCTCAATGCCCTTAGGCGCGAATGAAGACTTGCTGAATGCCGAGTGCTTCATAAGAGCGTAGTATGTCAGGCCTGCAGGTATAAGGCTTATATACCAGGATATCTGAACCTCAAGAGTACCAAACGCCGCTCCTACAGCCACGGCTATAAGACCTGCCCAGTTGATTCCCTTGTATGGCCCGTTCTCGTCGTACAGCTCCTCAATATCCCTTTCGCTGAGCCTCTTGCCCCTTAACATGTAATAGTCAACAACCATTACAGCGAATATAGGTCCAAGGAATATGGAGTATACCTGTATGAAAAGGAAGAAGCCTGATGAGTTGGCTATCATCCAAGGGAATGTGAAGAACGCCAGTATACCTGTTATAACTGCTCCCTTCTTGTATGAAACCTTGAATATGTCCATTATAACGTATGCAGGAGGTATTACGTTCAGCATAACATTTGTAGTTATCTGAGCCACTGCCACAAAGAACAACGACATGAACAGCATGAATGAATTAGGCATAAGCTCTACAAACAGCTTTATAGGGTCCCACTCTCCTGTAACGCCCGCCGCCATAAGTCCTATGAGTGCCATGAAAAGCGTGGTTGGAAGTGTTCCTATAAGGTGTATTATGAACATCATCTTGTTTGAGCTCTTCTTGGAGTACTCCCTCGTATAGTCTCCGATATTGAGCATGAGAGTTGTAAAAACGCCAAGGAATGCAGTTGTTCCTCCCCAGAATGCCATTCCCCAGGTTCCCTTGAAGTCTATAAGATTGCTTTGTATCTGGGCGCCATAAACCTTATTTATAATGAAAAGCATATACCCAAGCGAAACCACTATAACTATTCCGCCCACATTCTCAACCCACTTGATACCTTTGAAACCAAGGGACGCCAAGACTATCTGAAGTATCTGAAAGCCTATGAAGCAAATCATCGGACTGTCAAAGCCTATGGTCTTAATTAGAATACCGTTTATGGCCAGCGCTCCAACCCACGACTGTATTCCAAACCAGAATATTGCAGGAATAGCCCTTACTGCGCATGTTATCTTAGATCCCTTGAATCCGAAAGACTGTCTCGACTGAACTACAAAAGGAATCCCGTACTTGTGGCCTGCCTGCCCATTTATGTTAAAGCACACAGATACTATAAGCGCTGCCAGCGATATGCACGCCATGGCCTGCACCATATTCAGCTTTCCAACAGGCGGTACAAGGCTAGCTCCCAGCATGAAATATCCTATGAAAACGCTGCCACCTATCCATGCAAGCGTATATGAAATGTTGTCCATTACCCTGTGGTGGTTGGGAGCCAAGCTCTCCTCACCGATTACTTTCTGTTGCTCCTGTTTACTCATATCCAGCCCTCCTCAAGCAAAATATATATTCAGCAGTTAATCTACAACTTACTTTTCCATCCTGTCGTAGCAAAGACCATAAGCCTTTCCTTTTACAAGCTCGCCCTTAACGCCATTGCCTACATACTTGCCGCATTCAACTATCTGGTTTCCTCTCAGGAACACCTTCTCAACCCTGCCTATTTGCTCCATGCCTTCGTACGGGCTGTAGTCCACGTTGTGCAGACAAGTCTCATTTGTCATTACACCCTTGTATTCAGGATTGAATATTACAATGTCAGCATCGTATCCAACGGCTATGTGGCCCTTCCTGTCAGCTATACCATTAATCTTTGCAGGAGTTGTCGCGAATATGTCAACCAGCTTCTGCCTTGATATCTTGTTCTTTTCAACGCCGTAGGTCCAAAGCACAGCCAGGCGGTTTTCCAGCCCCGGGGCTCCGTTTGGTATGTCGGTGAAGCAGTCGCGTCCCATGTGCTTTTGCTCCTTCCAGTCGAAGCCGCAGTGGTCTGAGCTTACAGCGTTTAGCCAGCCCATGTCGACAGCGTCCCAAAGCGCCTCATGGTGGTCTGGAGTCCTAAGGGCAGGTGAACATACATACTTGGCCCCCTCAAAGTTCGGCTTTGCAAGGTTCGACTCGTCAAGCACAAGATAATGCGAGCACGTCTCTCCATACACCGGTATTCCTGAAACATATGCGTTTCTTATCTCGTCTATTGCCTCCTTGCAGGATACGTGCACAATATATATTGGGGCTCCCGCCATCTGCGCAAGATATATGGCCCTCTTTGTAGCCTCCGCCTCAACAAGCGGCGGTCTTGAAACAGCATGGTAGTAAGGCTCAGTCTTGCCTTCGGCCACAAGCCTCTTTTGAAGCACATCTATGGCGTCTGCGTTCTCAGCGTGAACCATTATAGTAACTCCCGCATCCTTTGCCGCTATCAGCGCGTTTAATATCGCATCGTCGTCAGCGTGGAAGAACATACCCTTGTATGCCATGAAAAGCTTTATTGTCGAGTATCCCGCGTCAACCAGCTTGTCCATCTCATTGAAAACCTCGGGAGTAGGATCTGTTATTACGCCGTGGAAAGAGTAATCAACCATAGCCACTCCGTCAACCTCGCTCTTTCTGTAGTCCTCAATTGAATCGACAAGCCCTTTGCCCTTTATCTGGTTTACAAACTCAATTACTGTAGTAGTTCCGCCTGCGGCCGCAGCGTTTGAAGTTTCAAAGCCCCTTACCTTCGAGCCCTTGTAGTCGAAAGAAAAGTGAACGTGCTGGTCTATTCCTCCCGGAAGCACATACATTCCCTTTGCGTCCACAACCTCGTCAGCCCCGGAGCCAAGCTCCTTGCCTATAGCCTTTATCTTGCCGCCTTCAACTAGTATGTCGGCTTCGAACTCGTCAAAAGCAGTAACAACAACACCGTTTTTAATTAGCATGCTCATTTTAAAATCCTCCCTGTGAATTCTATTTTGTCTTACAGCCTTGAAATAATTACATTTGGCTTATCTTGACTATCGCTCTAAGCAGAATGTCGCAGCCCAGCTTGATGTGCTCGTACTCCGTAAACTCCTCGGGCACATGGCTCCTTCCGTTCTTGCTGGGCACGAATATCATGCCAACCTCCGTCATTCCCGCAAGCATAGCCGCATCGTGAACAGCTCCGCTGTTCATGCGCATATACGGTATCTCAAGCTCCCTTGCCGACTCCTCAATAGCTCCCGAAACAGCCTTTGAAAGCCTTATGCTCTGTGATGTGCCTATAGGCTCGGACCACATCTTAAGGCCATACTCCCTGGATACATCCTCCATATGCTTTTCTATAAGGCTGGTTGCCATTTCGATGCCCTCGCCTTCGACATCCCTTATGTCAACCGTGAACTCCACCCTTCCCGGTATCACGTTGGGCACATTGGGCTCGCAGTCTATCCTGCCGACCGTTGCCACCGTCGTCGGAAGAGCCCTGCACTTTGCTATCTTCTCTATCTCGCTTATGAGCCTGGCGCTGGCCGCCATGGGATCCTGCCTCATGCCCATAGGAGTAGCTCCCGCGTGGTTTGGAACCCCCTCAGCCACTATCCTTATGGTATTCATGCCCACTATGGCCTCGACTATGCCTATGGGAAGCCCTTCCCGCTCAAGCACGACGCTTTGCTCTATGTGGAGCTCAAACATGGCCTTTACCTCGTCACTTTCCAGCACGTGGTTTTCAACCTGGTCAGGATTGAGCCCGAAGCTCTTTGCAAGCTCGTAGCATGATTCCCCCGAGGGACTCTTAAGGCTGTGCAAATCCGCCACAGTATACTTGCCTGTTATGGCCTTGCTTCCCACCATAGTGGAACCGCAATTGGAGCCCTCCTCCTCGGCGAATATTATTATCTCCACAGGGCACCTGAGCCTTATATCGTTTTCCACAAGCGTCCTTACAGCCTCAATGGCACCTACTACACCCACAACACCGTCGAAGTTGCCTCCGTGGCGAACTGTGTCTATGTGGGAGCCCACAAATATCGCAGGCTGATTTGGCTCCGTGCCCTCCAGCCTGGCCCTTATGTTGCCCACCGCGTCTACCTTTACTGAAAGACCCAGCCTCAGGCACTGGTCTATTACATACTCCTTGGCCATCCTGTCCTCTTTGCTGTATGAAAACCTCGTGCAGCCGTTACCCGGCGTGCTGTTGAATCTGCTGATATCCTCAATTGATGTCCTTATTCTTTGTAAATTGGTTTCCATTTTGTCGTATCACCTCTGCTCCTTCTTTTATTCCTGCCTGGCCAGCATGCCATTATACAGAGCAATTCCCATGCCAAAAGTGTCAAAAAACTTCAAATTTTTTCGCATTTCCAGCAAAACCAACGCCCAGAGCGTTATTTTTTTAATATTCAGAAATTTAATTTTGGACATTTATGTAAAATAAACATAAAAAAGCAAAGGTTCTGATGCACGTTCGCATCAAAACCTTTGCAGCATTGCATCACTTCCCGCCACACCACCTTATCTTATTTAGCTTCCTGACCACCGTTGACTGGTCTATTTCAAGGGCCTGTGCTATTTTCCGAGTTGAGCCGTACTTTTCAAGAGCCTTCAGCAGTAGCCTCTCCTCCACCTCTTCAAGAGCCTGTTTCAATGGCACTACGTCTCCCACCATGAGCTTGAAACTACTCTCTCCGGGGAGAATGTCAAGCACATGGCTCTCGTCTATTACGCCTCCAACACTTGTTATTACAAGTCTTTCAACTATGTTCTCAAGCTCCCTTGTGTTGCCCGGCCAATCATGATGCAAAATCGCATCGTAAGCCCTGGGGGAAAACTGCTTTTTGACTCCGTACTTTTCGTTGAACTTGTCCAAAAAGCTTCCTGCCAGCATCAGTATGTCCTCAGGCCTCTCCCGGAGCGCAGGTATGTGTATGGGCATGACGTTTAGCCTATAATAGAGATCGCTCCTGAATCTGCCCTCGTCTGAAAAACTCTTTAAATCCCTGTTCGTAGCCGCAATTATCCTGGCGCTTACCTTAAAGGGCTTTGTGCCCCCAACCCTGAAGGCCGCCTTCTCCTCCAGCACAGTAAGGAGTTTCACCTGAAGCTGCAGCGGCAGCTCACCTATTTCATCCAGGAATATGGTCCCGTCTGCCGCAATCTCAAAGAGACCCTTCTTGCCGTCCTTGCTTGCCCCTGTGAAAGCGCCCTTCTCATAGCCGAAAAGCTCCGACTCCAGGAGGTTTTCAGGTATGGCTCCGCAGTTTATCTGAACAAAGGGCCTTTCCCTCCTTCTGCTTATGTTGTGTATAGCCTTTGCTATGTGGCCCTTGCCTACTCCTGTGTCGCCAGTGAGAAGCACCGTGGCGTCAAGATCGGCTATATGGGTTATGGTTTCGATTATCTTTTTCATGCTGGCGCTGCTTGCGACTATATCGCTTTTTTCTACGCTTCTTCGCTTTTTGAGCTCCTCGCTGTACCAGCCCAGAAGATGCTGAGCCTCCTCCATCTGGCTGCTTAGCTTTTCAACCTCCGTTATGTCCCTTGATATATTGATGACACCGCTTAGCGCGCCGTCATCGTCGAACATGGGTATTCCAGTTACTATTAGCCGCCTTCCGCCTCCCGTGTCCTGGACCATCGTGGTCTTCATCCTGTTTTCAAGCACCATCTTGGTTACCGACTTGCTGAACACGCCTTCCTCCTCAAGCACATAGCAGGTCTTGCCCACAACCTCGGATATCGGCCTTCCGAATATGCTCTCGCAGGAATTGCTCACAGTCAGGAACATCCCCTTCTCGTCCGTTATAGTAATCTCATCGAACGTAGCCTCCATTATAAGCTTGAACGCCCTATAATTCTTCTCGTAAAAATCGAAAAGCTCCCTCGAAACCGTCTTCATAGCTGTCCTCCAGTAAAGTATATATAATTGCAATTGTACAAAAAATTCTCATAATAATCAATGATGCTTGCAAAATACCATAAAATCTCAGAGCATGTTGTATTCAACAAACAATCCTAACGACAAAAAGGAGAATCAACTAAAGTCGATTCTCCCTGATGTGGGCTTTTTCATTTACCAGCCTTTGGACTCTTCCAACACTGAGTCGGGTATGTCACCTCTGACATATTCTTGTATGGCCTCTTCCATTATGGCAAGCCCTCTGTCTATCTCGTCCTTCTCAATTACAAGCGGCGGCTGCACCCTGAGCACATTCCCCGCGAAGAATGTGAGTATAAGCCCTTTCTCCCAGCACCTGTAGCTTATCTTAGTGGCAGCTTCCCTGTTTCTCTCGCCGCTGCTGTCAGTCACAAGCTCTACCCCTATAGAAAGCCCCAGCCCCCTTACATCTCCTATTATTTCATACTTTTCCTTCATTTCATTCAGTTTTTCCATCATGTATTCCCCAAGCAGCCTTGACCTCTCCACAAGTCCTTCGCCACTTATCGTGTCGATTGTTGCAATTGCGGCGCTGCAGCATACGGGGTTGCCGTTCATCGTGAAAAGATGCGCCGGCGCATCAAGCGAGTCCATTATCTCCTTTCTTGCAACCAATGCGCTTATTGGCATTCCGGACGCTATGGCCTTGCCCATAACTATTATGTCGGGCTCAACTCCGAAATGCTCTATCCCGAACCACCTTCCGCTCCTTCCAAAACCCTGCTGAACCTCCTCGCTTATAAAGAGTATCCCGTTTTCCTTGCAAAGCTCGTGCAGCCTCCTTACATACTGAACGGGCGGCACTATTATCCCCGCGTCTCCCGCAATAGGCTCCATAACCACTCCTGCCACGTCCTCGGCAGGAAGGAAATTCTCAAATGCGTCCTCAAGCTGCTTTATGCACTCCATAGAGCATTCGTCCTTTTTATGGCCGAGTGGACACCTGTAGCAGTCCGGATACGGAATGTGGTGCACATCCCCCAGCCCCGGCCCTATCTTGCGCCTCATATTCAGGCTTATAGCGCTCAAAGAAAGGGATCCGAAGGTCGAGCCGTGGTAAGCCTTTATGAAAGATACCATCTTCCTTCTTCCAGTATACGCGCGAGCCAGCTTTATGGCTCCGTCGTTGGCGTCCGAGCCTGTGAGGCCAAGCAGCACGCGCTTTTCAAAATCTCCGGGCGTTATCTGCACAAGCCTTCTGGCGAGCTCCACCTGGGGCACGTTGTACATGTAGGCAGTAGTATAGTGTATGAAATCGTCTAGCTGCTTTTTCATGGCGTTTACCACGTTCTCGTGGGCATGGCCCGTATTGAGAGCGGCCGCGCTCGATAGAAAATCTATATACTCGTTTCCGTCGGCATCCTCCACCACAGATCCCTTGGCCCTTTTTACAGCCAAAGGATAGTAGTGTATTCTGGAAGCCTTCGCTATGAAATTGCTGTCTTCACCGCATATACTCCTGCATCTGTCGCGCTTTATGTCCATTCCAATCCCTCCATCAGTATATTCTCCCAGGCAAGTCTACCCTCTATTCTGCCTCCTGTATCTCCCTTGCGTACTGAACCTTTTCAGCAACCTTCCTGTCGTGGCTTATTATCTTGTATACTCCAACAGTCATAAGCGGAATGGCATATACGAGTATCATTCCGTATGCCATTAGAGTGTAGCCCTTGCCTATGAGGTCTATTATGCCTATCTTCGAGAGAGCCATCGCAAGGACGAGCACTCCCATTGTAAGAGCAGCCTTTTGAGCATTGCTCATTGATTTTTTGCCCGTGTCACAAAGGCCCGCATCAATCCTCTCAACGAGAGCATGCAGCACACCTGTCGAAGTCTCTATAAGAGTCCAGCCCATTACAACGCCGAATACCATTATCACCCACGAGCCTGCCGTTTGCTGAAGCATTACAAGCCATGGAACTCCTGCCTCTATCACGTCTTTTGACGGATAGTGGCCCATTATGGCAAAGTAAGTCATAAACCAGGGTATCGTCATGAGCACGCCAGATATTACGCCTGATATTACGGTTTCTTTCCTTGTCGTCTGCCTCTCCAGAGTAAAAAGCGTTGCCGGATAAACAGCGAGATTGTATCCAACATAGACTATTCCCGTCCAGAGCACGGCGCCTACGCCCACATTGCCCTGCATGTAGCTTGTGTCAGCATTTGAGAATACATTCTGTATGTTCCCCTTTGTCGCCGATATTACAATAACGCTGAATATTATGTATCCTACATAGAGCGCTATTGTTCCGTATGTTTCGAATCTTTCAATCAGCCAGCCGCCGTAGAAGTTTAGTATTCCAACCAGCACCGCCACGCCGCCAACACCCAGCCAGTACGGAAGCCCGAGAGTCTGGCTCACAATTTCTCCCGTGGCCGAAGACATTACTGCTATTATGAGTATGCACAGGAGTATATATATCACATCGTAGAGCACGCTGAATCTTCCTGCAAACTGCCTTACAAGCGACTTGTAGTCATAAGTCCTGTATATTCTGGCAACCTCGAAAGTAAGGACGCTCATAAGCGTGAAGCCGATGAATATGCCTATCCCTCCAAGCCATCCCAAAGCTCCGAACTTGGCTCCGAAGGCCACAATCTCTCTGCCTGTGGCGTAGCCTCCTCCTATAAGAACAGACTGGAGCACTATCCCGGGTACAAAATATCTTCCAAATGCGCCTTCAAAAAATCCCTTTTTCCCTTTTGCCGTCTTTTCCATTGTTTTCCCTCCTCGTATGGTTATAATATGGTTTTGCACACTACAGCTATCAAATGCCTTCTTCAATTCGTCTTAAAGCCTCAAGCAGCCTGCCTGTCTCCCTAGGAACCCGAAGCCGCACATGATTTTTTCCAAGATTCACAAAATCAGAACCCGACTCAGTGAGCACGCCATTTTCAATCAACAGCCCTTTAAAATCAGTATCGTGATCCGGGTGCTCCAGAGTCATGATAGGTACTCTCATGCTGGTATGCATGACTTTTATGCCATAACATGAATCTATAATTGCCTCTTTGTTCGCCTTGACCCTCTCCGCCGAATCCTTCAAGAAAGCCTCGTCCCCAAGCGCCAAAACTGCCGCCAAGTGTCCTGGAGAGCTTATCCCAAATGGCGTATCTACTCTCCTGTATAAATCCGCGAACTCTTCCGAGCAAACGGCATAACCCACTCTTAATCCTGCGAGCCCAAAGCCCTTTGAAAATGATCTTACGACTATCAGGTTTTCATAATCTCCAACTAGCGAAACCGCCGAATTCTCTTTGTCCATGAAATCACCATACGCCTCGTCCACAATAGCCCACACGCCCTGCCTTTTCGCTTCCCTGACTATGGATTCAATATCTGACAGCTCCAGCACCTGCCCGGTGGGGTTGTTTGGATTGTCGATGTACAGCGCACCATATCCTCCGCCGACCCTTCCCTTGAACTCCGATGCGTCAAACCTTAGCTTCCTTTCCCTTCTAAGATCCACCTGCTCATACGTTCCGCAGTTGACCCTGACGCAATGGGCATAGTCTGTAAACTGAGGGCAGTATCCGAGCACCCTGGTGCCAGAATCGACTATCATGCCGCTTACCTTGCTGAGTATTGATATGGAACCGTTTCCGATGATGACGTTGCCGGAAACTATTCCGGCTTGACCCTTCCAATAGCTGCAAATTGCCTCCCTAAGCGTTTTATACGGATGATTCGGATATGAGTTTACGTTCGCTTTGCCGAGTTCGCCCCACAGGTGTATCTGCTCCGAGCAGCCGAAGGGATTAGTCCCAAGCGAGCAGTCTACAAGGCCGTCTGATAATAGGTCTTCGTTGTCGTCCTTGACATAGCTTGTTCTCTCAATGCCTTCAATGTTTTTCTTGAGTTTAAGCACACTTCATCCCCCCCTTCCTAAAAAGTTATTCAGCCTCTGACACAATATAAAGCAATTTGCGTGCCAACTTTTCCTTTTTTAAAAAAATCTCCAAAGCCCTCTGTTTGCATCTCATTCAAAAATCACGCAAATATTTTGAACAAAAAAAAGCGCCGGCAAAGTGTAAATAGTTTACACTTTGCCGGCGCTTTTAACGCCCCTTTTAATTTTTTAACCGGTCATCCCAAAGAATCCAGCCAGTGTAAGCACTTTACATGTAAAGCATTTACACCAACTTGATGCCGTACTTTTTGAGCAGCTTGTACAGCGTCGGTCTCGAAATTCCCAGAAATTCAGCCGCTTTTTTCTTGTTACCTTCCATAGACAACATTGTTTCCGAAAGCATATCCCTGCTTATGTTTACGCTGCTCCTGCTTACCACCTCATCATACCTTGATTCCCTTATCCCGCCCTTAAGCAGCGTCTTCTCATCTATCTCATCGTCAATACACATAAAAAGCGCCCTGGACATGGCATTTTCAAGCTCCCTTACATTCCCGGGCCAGCTGTAGTTTAAAAGCATCTCCTTTGCACCCTCTGTTATCCTCGCAATATTCTTGCCCGTCTTCGCGGCAATCTTGCCTATGAAATACTCCGCAAGAAGAAGGATATCTTCTCCCCGCTCCCTAAGCGGCGGCGTTTCAAGCAGCAGCACCTTGAGCCTGTAGTAAAGGTCCCTTCTGAAATCGCCCGCCTCAGCAAGCTCTTCAAGCCTCCTGTTTGTAGCAGCAATCACCCTGACATCTATCTTTACAGGGTTGTTGCCTCCTATCCTTGTCACGCACATGGTTTCAAGAACCCTCAGGAGCTTTGCCTGCAAATGCAGCTGCATTTCGCCGATTTCGTCCAGGAAAATCGTCCCTCCGCTGGCTAGCTCGAATTTCCCCTGCTTGCCACCCTTTTGTGCTCCCGTGAAGGCTCCCTCCTCGTACCCGAAAAGCTCGCTGTCAATGAGCTCGTTTGGAAAGTTTGCACAGTTGAGCGCTATGAAAGGCCCTTCCGCCCTGTCGCTGTAGTTGTGCATCGACTGGGCTATAAGCTCCTTTCCAGTTCCGCTCTCACCTAGTATCAGCACCGTCTCGTCGCTTCTTGCAAATACCTTCGCATGCTCTACCAGTTCATGCATCTTTCTGCTGTTTCCCTGAATGTCGCCGAACGTGAAAAACGCCTGATACCCTGCGATGCTGTTGGCAAGCTTCCTGGAACGCTCTATGCTCCTGAATATGTCTATGGCGCCTATCACCTCGCCCGAGTCGGAATACACAGGATAGCCCGAGTTTATGAAATGGAACTTCCTGTCCTTATACTTGAGGAAATACTCAACGTCTATTATGCTCTTTTTATTCTTTAATATCTCCAGCAGCATGGGCTTCCCGGTAGTCAGCTCCTCGAGATTTCCATTGTAAAGCTCCTCTTTGTTTGTCCCCAGTATCTCAAAGCAGGCCCTGTTGGCGTACATCACCTTACCCGTTCTGTCACAGTAAGATATCGCATCGTTTACATTGTCCAGCGCCCTTAGAACCATATCCCCGCTCTCCGAGTGCCTTCTCGATACTCCATGCGAATCCTCTATCATTCCAGCAGCCGTCTGCAGTGAGTCTCCATCCACCCCTACGCCGCAAAGCAAACAAGTCTTATCTCCGTCAAGTCCAAGGCATATGCATTCCGTGCCCTCTGCTTTTTCAAAAACGCAGCCTGCATACTCCTCTCTAAAGGAAGCCCTTCCCAGGTCATATGCGCACATCACCCTGTACTCTTCGTCCACAAGCAGCAGCATACCATCATCAGCCTTTGAGTATTTAGCCGCCAATCCGAAGCAGTCCCTTGCAAGCTCGTATCCATATTCGACAAAGCAGCCTTTGCCCCTTGAAAAATATCGTGAATAATCGCCTGATTTAACCATGACTAACACCACTCCATACAAATAGTTATAAGTAAAAGCCCGGCATTCACCGGGCTTTTACTTCAATCACTACTGCGCTTCAAGCAGTCTTTCTACTATTGTTGCTGCTTCGGCTCTTGTGGCAGTTTCAGCAGGAGCTATCCTGTCAGCCTGCTTGCCCTTTATGAGCCCTAGCATCAGAGCTTTTTCCATTCTTTCTCTTGCCCATTCAGAAACAGTATCCCAATCCTTGTATATCTGAGTTCTATCCCTAATCTGGTCCTGATCCATATCCATATCCTGAAGCTTAAGGGCATCCACCATCATCTTTACCATCTGTTCCCTTGTGATCTTGCCGTCCGGGTTGAATGTGTCAGCATCCAAGCCTTCAACTATACCGTTGGCATATGCGGTCATAACATATGCGTAGTGCCAGTCTCCCTTCGCAACGTCCGTAAAATCCGGAGACTTGGCTCCCTCAGGCATTGTCATCTCAAGACCTCTAACAAGAAGCGCCACGAACTCCGCCCTTGTAACAGTCCCTTCAGGATCGTATGTCACATCGTCCCTTCCGCTTATAATTCCACCGCCTGCAAGCTTGGCAACAGTATTTTCAGCCCAGTGATTGTTCATATCCTTGAACCTGTAGTTCATCTGCTTTGAAAGCTCATAATATTTGAGGGCTATATCCCTAATAGCGTCGTAGTCCTCGGCCTCCATAGCCTCCATCAGGGCATCTACGTCCTCACCAGTCATCGCCTTTAGTATTACAAGCTGAGCGACTATCTCGTCAGGGTCATATCCCGCCTCAATAGCCATGTTTCTTAGCTGCTCCGTAAGCTGGAGCCTTACTGCGTTTTGAAGACCCTCTACATCAGGGTTTTCCTTGTCCATATAGAGTCTGAAGGTTTCCCTTATAGTTTCCCTGTACTGGGCATTTCCCTCTTTTTTCGCCTCATTGATTGCGCCTTGAATGCTCCCCATTTGCGGGCCTGCCGCATACGCCATGGCCCCGCCGCTTATCATTACACCCACAAGCGCTGCCGATACAATTCTTTTAATATTCATATTATCGCCATCCTTTCATAATCTAATTAGCCATAACAGAAACAGTTTTTCTATAGAATCACGCCTGTCGCGACTCAGTATAAGCACAGGCGCTTTCCACATGCGTACATTCATATGTTCACACATGCGTACATTCATATGTTCATATGATACCCATATTTTTATTCCAATCAACTTTTTAATGTTGAATCTGTCACTTGTGGACATAGCAGACTACGACCTGCCGCTGCTTGACGAGCCTATACCATATTGACTTGTTGACCGGCGTCTAATCTTTTAACGGTATTATCAGCTTAAATTTTCCTGTCTTCGGATCATTTGGTATGTCTTCCACGGTATTTATTTCATATCCGACAAAATCCGCCAAGTTCTTCATGTTCAGTATTTTATCCATTCTGTTTTTGATTCTTGAAACCGCAGCATCCTTATCTCCTCGGATTATTACATTCAGCCTCAAATAGTTTTTCTCCGTCTGAACAACTTGAAGCTTTTCAAGTCCTTCAACTATGAATTCTATGAACAACACCGGATTGAGGGACTCCTTGCTCCCATTCGGCTTTTCAAAATATAGAAACTCCTCTTCGCGCCCTGCTACTTTGCTAGCTAGAGGAAAAGACCATCCACAGGAACATACTCCTTCGCCTAAAACTATTTCATCATCCATCCTGTAGCGTATCAGCGGCTGCGTATAATTGTACAGGTTTGTGAGCACAAGGTTCCCTGACTCTCCCGGTCCTGCCGGCTCTCCATTTTTCTTTATGACCTCGAAAATATGCCAGTCGTTAAAAAGATGGAGTCCTCTGTGGACGTCACACTGCGTTGCCATTCCTATGGATTCGGAAGCCGCATAGAAGTCATGCGGTTTAACGCCGAAAGCCTTATTAATAATCTCCGACATACTTTCTGTCATAGGGTCTGCAGAGCAGAGTATCCTTTTAGGCTTGATTTTCAATCTGCCACTTAGCTGCTCCAGCGCAAGGAAATACACTCCAGAAGCATAGCCGCTGAGGCTGTCGGGCATGAAATCATTCAGAAGCTCAACCGATTCCTTTATGGGCCTGTTTATATCAACCGGGAGAAAATCAAACAGCAGCCTCGGTGCATCCTTAGTGAGGCTTATCCCAGCATAATGTCCATCTAACGCTCCTATAAAAGCAAGCTTCGTCCTTTTGAACAGGCGGAATTTATCCTTTGATACCCGGGTTATTGCAATCGCCTTGAGCATAGACCAGTCGTTCGGCCCATAAACAAATATACCAATCCTTCCTGATGAGCCGGACGTATGGATAACCTCATACAGCCCTTTGTACTTTTTGTCTATCATGCTAGGATCGCTCACAAACCGCTCCAGCTCATCTCTTTTCAAATTCTTGTCACACACAAACTGATCGAAATTATCCATCATTATTTTCTTGTCTATTATAGGCAAGTCTTTCAGTGAGATCTGGTCGATTTTTTCAATGTCGACGCCATGTTCCTGGTAATAATTTCTGTAGAACTCAGACTTTCGAATCACATGCCTTAATACCTTGATAAACCGCTCACGCTGCAAAGCTTCCAACTCATCAACGCCCAGAGTCTCCGCCCTTTTCAGCTGATTCATCTTAAGCAATATATTCACTGCAGACAATTCATATCTGTCTTTTATCCCCATGAAGTCACCCACTTTCCATACCATATTGCCCCGCATCTGGCTGTCATCTAATTACAATCTTCTTATACCCTCATTCTGAATGTTTACTTTAGTGCCTTCGCACTAAAATAAGGCAACCGGCGTCAATGATATCATCGAAAAGTATACTGAATACGAGGAACCATCCCCTTGCAACGCCGTGGATTAGCTACGCAAACAAAGTGGTATAATACTACAACTATAAAGAAATTGTCCATCTTGATACATCAATTTAAATTGCTGCGCGCTATTTGGAATGAAGTCTTATGTCGAATAAATGCTGCGAGGTGATAATATGAAAATTTCAAGGAGCTCGAAAAAACTAAAATCTGCAGAAATAAAAAATCCCTATTTTGAAATACAGGCCGAAATCGGACTAACCAAGCATGGAGGAGGAAGGTCTGCCACAGATGAAATCGCAAGTCTTTGCAAACTAGACCAGAACAGCTATGTTCTTGATGTAGGCTGCGGGGTTGGCATGAGCGCCTGCTATTTGGCAAAGAAATACGGATGCAAAGTCATAGGCATAGATATTTCTGAAAAAATGATCAAAAAAGCAACAGACAGGGCAAAGAGAATGGGCCTTGATGAGATTGTTAAATTCATGGTTGCCGACGCTCAAAATCTGCCGTTTGAAGAAGGTCTCTTTGACGCTGTCATAAGCGAATCGGTTACCGCCTTTCTGAGCGACAAGGAAAAAGGGATTAAAGAGTATTCAAGAGTTTTAAAGAATGGCGGCTATGTTGGATTAAACGAGATAACCTGGAATGGTGAAGCAGAGCGAAACGTGGCAAGTTACATGAAGCGGGCCATGGGCGAAGTCGTTCCCGAGACCAAAGAAAACTGGACTAGACTGCTTGAACACAGTGGCTTTAAAGTCGTGATTGCAAAAAATCATGAGATGAAGATATTTAGTCAGTGGCTTAACGAGATAAGAAGCATAAATGCGTCAGATTACCTAAAGTTCATGACCAAATTCATATTGCTGATTTTGAAGAGCCAAGAGCATAGAGACATCATGAAGGACATGGTGAGGGACTCTATGTCAATGCCTAAGAATTTTTTGAAAAGCTGGGGATATGGCATATATATCGGCAGGAAATAGCTCCCTCTTTTACTCCAATTATCTTACTGCAAAATATCGATATTTTTTAAAATTTTAATTCAAATATTAGTTTAAACATCTATGCTCCGGGTATTAATAAAATATCAATTAAATATAATATTTATCTCAATATAATCAAAGGATATTAGCAAAGATTTAAAATCGGTCATCATCTTAATTTAAGTAAGATGGTGGAAGATAAACAAAGAATCTTTATAAATCCAAAATTTGATTATAACAAAGAAAATACTATATTTAATTTTTAAATAAAATAAAAAAAGGATACTATATCCTGAAAGGAGCAGATTCCCAATATGTTTGAGAATTTGTCATCAACTGAAAAAGGACTTGTTTTTTAATATCAGTCTTACCAAAAAGCTGAATAAAAAATAAGTCCTATTTTCATGCCCTTTTACCGGCAAAGTTACACTCCTTATAGGTCTATCACTATTGGTTAGTTGCCTGTAAAGCTTTTAAAAACAGGCCTTCCATGCTTTTTATATCTGGCATGATTACTAGCTTGGGGGGTGCCTTGCCATAAGTCGTTTTATTCTTCCCAGTACGCCTTGAGTTTAATGGGATAAAATAATTGCGTTTCCATTTTTCTTAGCTGCATACCTCCAACATGGTTCTTGAGGGTATCACAATTGACAAAAAACCACTGAAAGATCACCTAGAAGCAGTAGGGCACCGCGACGCATTCTACTATGTGCAGCAGCTAGTCAGCACCAATGAGGCATTTTCAGAAAAAGTCATCAAGGATATCCACTCTCTTGTGCTTATTGACATGCCGGAAGACAAGGGCGTATATCGACGCATTCCAGTAAGGATTATGGGCGTATTCCATGAGCCCCCACAGCCATATCTTGTGCCAGTACAGATGGAGCAGCTTATCGCGGAGTTTGAAAATACAAAACTTAATCCTATAGAAAGTGCAGCTCTTTTTCATCTTAAATTCGAGGGCATCCATCCGTTTATTGACGGCAATGGCCGTACAGGCAGACTGATACTCAATTTTACTCTTATGCAAAATGGTTATCCACCTATCAACGTGAAATTTACAGACCGTAGAAGATATTACGAGTGCTTCGATATGTATTACAGGGATGGCACAGCCGAACCTATGGTAAGGATGGTTGCCGAGTATGTGGAAGAGAGTTTGGAAGAGTATTTAAAATTGCTAAAATAAAGCAGGTACCTTAGGTACTTTCTCATTATTGTTTGCTAAAATATCGATTTAAGATAACTCGCTGTTTTCTAATATAGCCTGCAGGGGTATCATATAAAAGAAATATATAAAAAGAGATTTTATTGGGAGGAATTACTATGAAAATGAACAAATCTGCGTTCAGTTTAAATCGACATTTTTCTACTATTCTGCTGGTTTCAGTTTTGGCAGTTAGCAGCATATTTATGTTATCAGGCTGTAGTGCTACAAAAGACACTGTTAATGAAACTCCCCCGCCATCTCAGGAAACCAACAACGAGTCAGCAGCAACTACACAGCCTGTTGATCACAATGTTGACATTGATCCAACTCCGCTATCCGAGACTGATAAGGCGCTATCTCTTGAAGGCTACGGCGCAAAGGGAGCACTTGCCGATAAGGATTTAACCATCCATGATATGCTCACGTATGCAGTTCAAGACGAATACTTGGCGCGCGGTGAGTATTTGGCCATAGTAGACAAGTTCGGTAATCAGAAACCTTATTCTAATATCATCAGTGCAGAAGAGACACATCTTTCATATTTGAAAGAAGTATACCTTGCGTATGGACTAGATTTTCCAGCCGACACCTCTGGCGATCATGTTGTTGTTCCAGCTGATTTGCTCGAAGCGGCGAAGACGGGTGTCCAGGCTGAAATAGATAATATTGCAATGTATGAACTTTTCTTGACTTACGACTTGCCTGAGAATGTCTTTGAAGTATTCACCGCCTTAAAGAGTGGTTCTGAGAGCCATCTTTTGGCCTTTCAACGGCAGGTTGACAAACTGCAGTAAATATTATCTTATGGCACACCTAAAACATTCAAGATAATATTGCATAGTGAAACAGCCTTCGACACATAGCCGGAGGTTTTTCGCTTTAAATCAGGCCTGCGAATTAAAAGATACTTCTGTGTAGTCGAAACAAGGCATCTATGTCAATTTTATTTGTATTAATATTTTATTTAATGTTTTAATTTAGGGTTGCAGGGTATTAATCTAATATCAATTAAATATAATATTTATCTCAATATAATCAAAGGATATAAATAAAGATTTAAAATCGGTCATCATCTTAATTTAAGTAAGATGGTGGAAGATAACCAAAATATCTTTATAAATCCAAAATTTGATTATGACAAAGAAAATACTATATTTAATTTTTAAATAAAATACAAAAGGATAATATATCCTGAAAGGAGCAGATTCCCAATATGTTTGAGAATTTGTCATCAACTGAAAAAGGACTTCTTTTTTAATATCAGTTTATTTAACTGCTGAATTAAAAATAAGAGGCCCTTTTTTCATTTTTGTTTTTTTAGAGGTAAGCGATCAAATGCTGTCGAATTTTTTGAACATCGGGAGTGTCCGGAAGAGTGGATAAAATCATATCTATATAACCCTTTTTCCTTATAGCCTGAAGCGTGACATCGAAATTAATGTCAAAAATCCAGGAGAGCTTGAACAATCGAGTGTCGTTAATGTTTTTCACATTACAAGACGATGTGTTTTTATTGTTTAATATGTCCTGCACTATCTGATGATTGTAACCTTCAGTATCTGGCATTTTTTCTTCCATTGCCGGATTGAATTTAAACTCACGCTGATTGTAGTATTCGGTTACAACCCTAAATATGTCCAGTTTGTCAGCATCACGAAGGATTTTTGCATGAAGCCTGGTCCGCTCATCCAATGCGTCAGGGATTCTATACCAGTTGTGCATTTCAACAGCCTTGAGTACTATAATGCGTTCCGCTTCCGGAAGCCTCTCCAAAACTTTGCTATCTCTGAGTATCTCAGCTCCCAAAGCGGCGTGATCCACTGAAACCCGGTCCTGAAAAGTCCTGTACTTTACAAATTGAGTGAATCTCCCGATATCGTGAAACAGCGCTATAGTCTCGGCCAACATTTGCTCCTCGCAGCTCAATTGGAGATATTGGCAAATCATCCGGCTGCCCTCGCATACCTTTAAGCTGTGCTCATACTTCAAATCAATATTCTGCTGAACCAGTTCGTCTTCGCAAATAAATCCCCTGACATGTAAATCAAAGAACTCGCGAAAAAATTTAATGTCTTCATTATTCATTTCAATCATCCTTACAATCAAACTATCATTTCTACCAAATTCTACATTCGTTCTCGGTAGTTTTTACATCTTAGGTGACCTTTTCCATCTCCGTCCCTATGTCCACTGGTTTTCCAAAGTACACCGCAGATGTCACTATCGCATTAACACCTGTCTTTGCATAATCTTCCACATTACTTATATTTATCCCACCTGCAGCTAATATTACAAGATTCGGATTGATATTTCTTAATATCTTTACTGCTTCATGCAATTCTTCACTTTTCATTTTATCCACCTGGACTCCGTCTGCACCGGCTTCGCAGACCTTGATTGCTTCCTCAACACGTTCAACTTCAACAATAACTTTATTTTCACATGCTTTAGCTTTAATGGAGTCCATAGCTTTCAGCAGATTCTCCACGCCCCCTAAAAAGGCTATATGCTGTGGAAATATTAGAACAGACTCAGAAAGGCCAAGTCTGTGAGGAAAGCCCCCGCCACAAACTACTGCTTTTATTGACAATTCCTTTGTGCCTGGGAATCCTTTTCTGGTAGTCACAACCTGGATATTAGGATTCATTACCCGAGCTTTTTCAATTAGTCGCCATGTCCTTGTCGCAATGCCGCAAGCATATTCCAATATGTTCATAGAAACCTTCCATACCATATGCAGCTTTTCCGAATCGCCTTCTCCCTCGATTATCACAGTATTCGATCCCACTTTTGTTCCAGATTGAACAAAATTAACAGGAGTTACATCGAACTTTTTAAAGATTCTGATCACTTCCTCTGTACCGCAGATTACTGCCTCTTCCCTGCAGACAAATCTGATTTTCCCCTTTTGTTCAGCAATATTTAATATGCAGCTTGTCAAATCCAAGTATGGAATATCTTCTTTAATAAATTTCTCAATTGTCTCATCTGAAATATACATGATCATTTCACCTCACAAACTATTCACAATATCTTATCTCAAGTCTAATTGTAGCATTTTCATGATTGATGCTCAATGTCTTTCCCAAGTCATCATTCTAATACCTTCACCTGGGAGGAAGACTTATGAGTTTATATTCGATATAAATCGCAATAATTTTATTTTTTCGACTATATTCGAATAATTGTTGATTGCGAAAATTTTTTAAAGTATCATTCTTGTACAGGGGTGGTTTCATGAAAAATCATGATTTATATTTGACACAGCTAATAAGGTTTAGGGATAAGCCTTTAATCAAGGTTATTACAGGCTTCTTAGACGTGGGTATGAAGTCAGCATAGGAAAAATCGGTTCTCTAGAAGTTGATTTTGTAGCCACAAAGTCAAATGAAAAAATCTACTATCAGGTTTCTGCCACTATACTCAATGAAAAAACAAGAGAGCGTGAATTACACCCTCTCCAATCAATCTCCGACAATTATCTAAAATTCATTCTTACAATGGACCAGACTGTATTTAACGACTATTCCGGCATCAAGGTCCTCAATATCATAGATTTTCTGCTCGATTGACCTAGCCCCTAATTTGGGGCTTTTTTCATTTTAGCTGCTTGAATTCAGCATTTATGCTTTCTCCACCACTGATAATTTATTTCAAAAGACATTTACTGACACATTTTTATTTTCTCAATTTCTTTTAACGCCTCTCCATGGATTCTAAACACGGTCCTAACGTCATAGCCTATGTTGCTGGCCACATCCACCCAGCTTTGCCCGCCTATATATCTCATCTCCAAAAGCAGCCTGTAGCTCATGTTGTCCAAACTGGCGGTGACCTTTTGGGCCAGATACTTTAGTGAATCCAGCTGCTGTAGCTTATTGTTTATTATCCTATCAAGCCACATGGCCTGAGACAAATACTCCTTTATATTCATGTCCTTTTACTATGAAAAAATCCGCCTCTCTGCTCTATTTTCATATCCATCTCAAGTGAAAAGAGAGCCTCCTCTACAGAGTCAATCCTGCATCCACCTGGACACAGCCTCCATATCTCGTGGAGTGTCCTTGGCTCCTCCTCTATCAGACTCAGAATGCGACTCTCTAGATTGCTGAGTCCATCATTTACAAAATCATTATTCCCAGCTCCTACTCTGCAACTATCCGTATCTGCTGTCAGCTCTTCACCCATATCACCTTTGCATATATTCTCAATACCCTCAAGCAGTTGCTCCCTGCCCAGGTATATCCGGGCGCCTTTTTGTATGAGCATGTTGCTTCCGGCGCTGCAGCCTTCGTAGATTCTGTCCGGAGCTGAAAGCACGCTTTTCCCCGACTTCATGGCAAAGCACGCCGTTATTAGGGCTCCGCTTTTTTCGCCGGCTTGGACAACCAGCACCTCTTTTGACCAGGCGCCAATCAGGTAATTCCTTCTCGCAAAATTCCTGTGAAAAGGCCTTGTTCCCGGAGGATATTCCGATACAACAGCCCCGCTTTCAGTTATCCTCTCATAGAGCGTCCTGTGCTCACTTGGATAGCATACATCCGCCCCACCGCCCATGAAAGCCAGCGTGTATCCGCCCGATTTTATACATGCCGTGTGGGCATAGCCGTCTATCCCCTTGGCCATGCCGCTTATAACGCCTTGAGTTTATGGGGATAAAATAATTATGTATTATACACGCAGCTCTGAGTTACTATGACCGAGCAATCATTATATGCGGCTGGCTTATTCACGACCTGCTAGATTTGCGGACACGTAAACCATAAAAAAACAGCCATCTGAAATGGCTGCTGTAAACATTTGTTGCATAATAACGCTTATGCTACTATCAAATTATTTTGTCTGACTGGCAATGTCAGCTGCGCTTACTTGCGGGTGATGATATCGCCCGAGCTTTTTAATGTAATACTTTACTCCTATAGCCTGCACAGGGCAGTAGTTAAAGCACGCATAGCAGTAATTGCAGTCTTCAATCACCCACTCCGGTCTGCCGTCAATCATTTTGATCCTGTTCGTTGTGCACACGGCTTCGCATATTCCGCAACCCGTGCAGCAATCATCGAGTATGAAATCGAGCCTAGGCCTGGATTCTTCGCTCCTGCACCACAGCATATTCATCAAAAAATAGCCGATACTTTTGCTTTTCGATGCCAAGCTATATATATTTTTTCTTTCTTTTCCCAAAACGCTGCGGGCAATCCTCTCCGCTTGAAAATTAGCTTTCTTCAATTTAGGATTTATAACATCCGGCGTGATGTCGAGTTCCCAGTCGAGCCTCATAAGCGGTTTGGGCGCGACACCCTTTGGAGTGTTCATTATCATTTCCACCTCAAAATAGGCATCCAATCCAATATGCTTATTCTTCAAAACATCGTACATATGAAGTCCCGCCATACCCGGCATTCCCCCATGGGTTACAACAGCAAACACATAGTGTCCCGAGACAAGATTAACAGTCCTTATGAACTTCACTACCGCCCTAGGCACAGCGTTCATATGAACGGGATAAACAAGCCCTACCCTATTGGTATCGGCACCTATATATGTCATCGCATCTACTTTTAGCATAGGAACAAGTGCTGCATCTGGCAAATGCTTTGCAATTCTTCTGGCAACAGCAAGGGAATTGCCCGTCCCCGTGAAATAAAAAATCACCGTTTTCGCCATAGCACACCTCCAATTGGTATGAAAGATCAGTTCATAGTCCCTGTCCTCCGGATTCATAATATCCATCAGCAAAATCCAAGGCCATGTTTCCTGAAAATCTTCGCCGCATAGCTGTTGGGGCGGCTGAATCTGATGCTACTATACCCTCTGAGTCCTCTTTGAATTATAATTTAATCGAGTCTAGTGCTTCTCTTTTTTTGACGCTTGTGAAATTGATTTCTGACACTTCACAGATTTATTTAGAAGCATCTTGAATAGCTTTTTTTAAATCAGATTCAATACTTGTAGCGATACGTTGCAGATTGTCATCTCCAAGCAATTCGATAAGCTTTTGAGGTCGCACCATACCTATGTACATTCCATCATCTTTTTCATAGACAACAATTTTACACGGTAAAAAATATGCAACTTCTATATTTTTTCCAAGAACCTCAAAAGCGTTGCCCGGGTTGCACACTTCTAATATTTGAATATCTCGTCCGAATTCAAATCCCTTCTCTGCAAGTTTGTTTTTAAAATTAAGTTCCCATAAAACCCCGAATTTACATTTTTCCAAATGTTCCTTTATTGATTTTATTGCCTCATCAAATGACTTGTCTGTCTTGAGTTCATAATTCATTTCCAATCTACATACCCCCATTTTGTATTTTTTATAAATTGAATCTGTAGTCATTCGTAAGTGTTATACCCCAATTAGGATATCTATCATAGTAATTTTATTGGCATTGCAATTTAAATTGTTTGCCATAGGGTATACATCCACTAAAAATAAGGAAGAAGGTGATTGTTTTGAAAAATAAAAAGAACGTTTGGATGAGTGTCATAATTGTAGCAATACTTTTATTGATAGCTTTTTCTTTTTACTTATATTCCAGCTGGGTACCTTTTAAGAATGGAATGTGGCCTAACTGGTATCCCAGATATCAAAATGACTCGAATACCCTGATGAGCATTGAAGAAATTAAAAGAGAAACAAATCGATATATAGCAGATTTTGATGAAGCGCTTGAAATCGCAGACATATTTGTATATGAAGACAGCGACTATTATGTTTCTGTTGAAGAAGCAGCCACAGGAAAAGGCGCAATGGAGCTTCTAATCAATCCGTACAATGGAGTGATATACCCCGAACATGGTCCCAATATGATGTGGAATGAAAAGTATGGGATGCATGGAAGAGGTAATATTATGGGTATGCATATGCGAAACCGTCAATTTTTCAATGAATACTCAGGATACTATAGAAATGAAGCAACTGCAAAGCAAATAAGCCTTGAGACTGCAGTTGAACTAGCAACAGAGTATGTAAAAAAATATGTCGATGAAGACTTGATAGCCACAGATGAAGGCCATGAATTCTATGGATACTATACATTGCATATAAAAAGAGGCAATCAGACAGTTGGAATGCTAAGTGTGAATTACTATACAGGAGACGTGTGGTTCCATGACTGGCACGGAACGCTCATTGAAGTAATTTCAAATCATGAGAATTAAAGAAGGGAGGTCCTAATATGATGCACTATGGTTACTATAGATTTATGGGAGGTTGGGGATTTTTTATGATGTTAATACCGTTGCTGCTTATTGGCCTTATAATATATGCACTATATCAACTAGGGAGCAGCAAAAGAAGTGATGAAGTGAGTAGCAAAACTCCTGAAGATATACTTGCTGAAAGATTTGCAAAAGGAGAAATAAGTGAAGAAGAATATAATAGAATGAAAGCGACTCTGAAAAAATGATACACGGTAGTGCTTGAGACCAGCTAGTTATTGTCAACGGTTAATACGAAAAAATATTTGATTTGTTGCTGTCCTAAAAAAGGGTAACCTAAATAAACGTAAATCCATTGGATTTTCGAACAAGTGGTAGTTATGCATATGTCGGACGTGTATTTATGCAGCCATCTGAGTTGGTCTTTTATATTGCTTGCAATGCTCCTGAGGTGAACGGAGCTCAAAACCCTTTTCATCACGAAGGACTGCAAATATGATGTTACAAATTTTGTGCATGATAGCACCAAGAGCAACCATCTTAGGTTTCTGAGCGGCTTTTTTCATGTAGTAATCGCAAAGATACGGATTGATTGCTTCACCATCTCGTTTCCTGCGGATAGAAGCCAATGCAACAGCGAAAATAGCGCGTCTGGCAATTCTGGAGCCACGTTTGGACATATGGACATCAGTGCCGTTGAAGTTGCCGGACTGGTTTACCTCAGGATCCAGGCCAAAGAAGGCAAAAAGCTGTTTAGGACTCCTAAAGGTTGAGAAATCGCCAATCTCACACATGATGGTTACAGCAGAAAGAAATCCAACGCCTTTGATGGAGTTAAGCCATGAAATCTGTTTGACAAATTCCTCATTCTTATTGAAGGCAACCAATTGCTGGATACGCTCCATAATGGAGTTAATGGCACAAGCCAATCGTTCAATCAGATCAAGCGTCAGTGAAATATTGAAGTAGACACTTTCAATCTGGCAGCCAAAGGATTTAGCAGCTAGCGCGGCCTGATAAAGCTTTTCATAACGATCAGTAGCTTTGGAGATACCTTTTCTTGAAGCTTTTGAGATTTTAGAAATCATGGTTTTTTTATGGCCGCGAAGTATTTTATCCGGAGTACCATACTGGCGAAGAATCATGGTGGATGTGGTGCCGGTAATATCGTTGAAAATACCAATGTACTGTGGAAACACAGTATGCAGATAGCCCTTTAGCCTGTTGATATGAGCAGATTTTTCATCCGTAAGGTCATAGTATTTTCGAGTGAGGGTGCGAAGCTCAAGAACGAGCTTTGCTGGAAACTGAGAAACCGGCAAATCATGAGAAAGACCAAGTTTGGCAATACCGAGAGAATCGATTTTATCATTTTTCACTTTTCTAATGCTTGCATTTTTCACAGAATGTGTGATAATAGGATTGATTATGGACACGTCAAAGCCAGAATCAACCAAGAAGCAGAAGAGTGGGAAATGATAAATCCCTGTGGATTCCAGAAATATTCGACATTTCATGGAATACAGCTCTTCTGCTTTTTTTAGTGCAGAAACAGCCTTTTCCAAGGAATTCGAGTTGTTATGTGTGATCTTAAAAGGTTTTTGGATTGCAGTCCCGCTCTGGTCGACGATGGACATCCAGCTGAAGGCTGAACCGACATCGATACCAGCGGACAGATAATTACGGTTATTCATAGTAAACTCCTTCCGATAGGGTTCCATAAACAACAATGAATACACAACCTGGCATGTGATACGGGTATAGCTTAAGGGCTCCCAACCAGCCTAAAACATAAATTTTCATTGAATGGAATGACTGTCTTAGTTACGGGTATCGTTGAACGAGAGTCAACTCCCTAGGAGGTGAACGTCCTTTTCCCTATCCAATGGAAAATGATACCTTATGTAGCAGACAAAGTCTAGGAGTAAGTAACTATACAAAAATCTTGAAACTTTAAACACGTATCAATGGTTGGATGACATATCCGAGGAGAACCCTCTTACCAACCTTGATATAGATTAGAAATGATGTAGAAGACTACTATTTGTCTATGACTGCATCATACCAGGAGGTGTAGGAATGCAGAATAATCACAGTACCCACAACCATGGCGATAAAACACATAAACATCATGGATCACATGATCACTTGGCACACCATAAAATGATGATTAAGGATTTCAAAAAAAGATTCTATATATCACTGCTCATTACAATCCCTATATTAATCCTATCTCCATTAATACAAGAGTGGCTTGGTTTTAGAATCGATTTTTATGGTAGCAGTTATATTCTTTTCTTGCTGGCGTCCTTCTTGTTCTTCTATGGAGGCTGGCCATTCCTATCTGGGTTGTTTAAAGAGATTAAAGATAAATCTCCTGGAATGATGACTTTGATTGCAATGGCAATAACCGTGGCGTATGTATACAGCAGTGCAGTGGTTTTCGGACTTGAAGGGATGCTGTTTTTCTGGGAATTGGCGACTTTGATTGATATAATGCTTTTGGGTCATTGGATTGAAATGAAATCTATTGTAAGTGCTTCAAATGCCCTTGAAAAGCTCGCGGAATTGATGCCGGACGAAGCTCATCTAATCAAAGGAGCCGATATTGTGGACATCAGCGTAAACGAGCTTTCAGAGGGAGACGTTGTACTGATTAAGCCGGGAGAGAAAATTCCAGGCGACGGAATTATTGTAAAAGGCCAAAGCTATATCGACGAATCGATGCTGACAGGTGAATCCATACCTGTTGAAAAAAAAGAAGGAAATAAACTGATTGGAGGTTCCATTAATGGAAGTGGATCCTTTGAAATGCAGATAGAAAACACCGGTGATGATTCGTATCTTTCAAAGGTAATAAACTTGGTACGCGAGGCACAAGAATCCAAATCAAAAACACAACTATTGGCTGACAAAGCTGCTTTCTGGCTTACGATGATAGCGTTAACTGTAGGGTTTTCGACTCTGGTAGCATGGTTGTTTGCTGGAGAGAGCCTTACATTTGCCATAGAACGAATGGCCACTGTGATGGTAATCACATGTCCTCATGCACTTGGACTTGCCATTCCTCTTGTAGTTGCCAGGTCAACTTCTCTTTCCGCAAAAAATGGGCTACTTATTAAAAATAGAACTGCTTTTGAAAATTCCAGAAAGATAAGTATAGTGCTATTTGACAAAACAGGTACGCTTACAGAAGGTAAGTTCGGAGTTAGTTCTGTAAAAAGTTCTGCTGCAAGCTATACTGAAAAGGATATAATAAAACTTGCATCCGCGCTGGAAAAAAAATCTGAGCACCCTATAGCTCGCGGAATATTAGAAGAAGCCCAAAAGCTGAACATTTCCATTCCTGACGTTTTAGATTTCGAGGCAATCAAGGGAAAAGGGGTACAGGGATTTGTCGATGGAGAAAATGTTAAAGTAGTAAGCCCTGGATACCTTAAAGAAAACAAGATGGAAATTCCAGAACATGTGAAAGATGAACAGCTTACGGTTGTCTTTGTATTAAAGAATGACGATATAATAGGGACAATAAGCCTTTCGGACAAGATAAGGAAAGACTCGTATGAAGCAATTCAAAAGCTGAAGGAGCTAGGAATTAAATGTTGGATGCTTACAGGGGATAATAGTCAGATAGCTCAAAAAGTTCATGACGAATTGAGACTTGATGGATATTTTGCTGAAGTTCTTCCTCATGAAAAACTAGAAAAGGTGAAAGAGCTTCAATCTAGAAATGAATATGTTGCCATGACCGGAGATGGAGTAAACGATGCACCTGCCCTTGCCCAAGCAGATGTAGGAATTGCCATAGGATCGGGAACGGATGTTGCCGCAGAGACAGCCGATATAATACTAGTGGAGAGTAACCCAAAAGATGTCACTTCACTTATACTGTTTGGTAGAGCGACCTACAAAAAAATGATACAAAATCTGGTGTGGGCTACTGGATATAATTTGTTTGCCATACCGCTTGCAGCAGGTGTTTTTTATAAGTGGGGAATTATAATTTCACCAGCTGTTGGTGCAATACTTATGTCACTTAGTACCGTAATTGTTGCGATTAATGCAAAGCTTTTGAAAGTCGATTAGGTTTTGTTAAATACGAGCGATTTCAAAGTCCTTCTATCAAAGAAATCCTTCCTGCTGTCTTCACGCTTTTGGATTTTCATCAACATATTCTATAGAAGTACCATATAGAGTAACTATATAAACGGGGGTAATAAAAATGGTTAAAATAGCTATAATAGTTGGAAGCACTCGTCCGGGCCACAAAGCCGAGGATGTGGCCAAATGGGTACACGAGATAGCAAAAAAACGCAGCGACGCTGAATTCGAGATTGTAGACATAGCCGACTACGATCTTCCATTGCTTGACGAGCCTATCCCGCCTTCAATGGCTCAGTACTCTAAGCCTCACACAAAGGCTTGGGCTGCAAAAATAGCCGAGTTCGACGGTTATGTTTTCGTAACGCCTGAATACAACCACGCAGTTCCTGGTGCCCTTAAAAACGCCATAGATTACCTATACGCCGAGTGGAATAACAAGGCGGCAGGCTTTGTTAGCTACGGAACTGCAGGAGGCGCCCGCTCGGTTGAAAACCTAAGACTCATAATGGGTGAGCTCCAAGTAGCTGACGTTAGAGCACAGGTAATGCTTTCACTTTTCTATGACTTCGATAATTTCAGCATTTTTAAGCCTCACCCACGCCACGAAGAATCTATAAATACAATGCTAGACCAGCTTATATCCTGGAGCGAAGCTCTAAAAACCATTAGAGAGAAATAATTCTGCATCTTCAAAACTTTATGCAATCCGAATGTGTCTGGCTCCGAGTTACTATAACCTATCAACCGGAAATTAGTCTATCAATAATTAAGTTCATGATTCCTTAAAAAAGATATACCGTCCTATTACTTAGTTGCCTGGAAAGCTTTTAAATATGAGCCTTCCAGGCTTTTTATATCTTAGCTTGGTCGGTAGCTTGGTCGGTAGCTTGGTCGGTAACTGAGTCATCATCTTGAGGGGTGGCTTAGGGGGTAGCTTAGGGGGTTGCTTAGGGGGTTGCTTAGGGGGTGGCTTGCCATAAGTCGTTTTATTCTTGCCAGTAGTAACGCCAATCGTATCTTCTCTTTCCTCTGATAAGCTTGAGTCTGCCAGCTTCCACTAGGGGTTTCAAAATCCTCTTATCAAATGAAATATGAGTCAAATTTCCAAGGTGCTCCCTCATTTCTTTGGGGAATCTTGGCTGTTTGCAGAAAATTTTTAATGCAGCTGCTTCTTTTGAAATTAGCAGTTCTTCCAGATTTATCTCCGCTTTGGCGTTTTCAAAAGCTTCAAGGTACTCTTGGTATTTCATGCCGCAGCCATAGTCAACTTCGAATATAAAATCATACAGAATGACACCTTCATAATCAAGGTGAGCCTTCAATACATATTTTTCGAACAGGTCCTCTCGGAAGTGGTCTTTGCTGTCCTTTTTGATGTAAGTCTTATCTTTTGCATTCTTGGTGGTACTGTAGATGCTGTCTCCTGGCTCTATTCGTACATCCATGTTGTGATACTCCTTGAAATTCAATGGCTTAAGGTTTTTGCAAGCTTTCAGCAATTCCCGCAACTGAGCCTTGTAGCAGTCTGCTTTTTCTTCCCTTTCGGTAAACACTTTGAGTTCATTCTGCAAGTTTATTATCTCACTGGTCAAATAGTCGATTTTTCTTGTGTCGTGGCCTTCCTTTGCCATTTCACCATCCACCGCTTCGTAAAGCTGCTGGTTTAAGGCTTCTATGTTTTCCCTGATTTCTTTTTCAGCAAGGCGCTCCTCTTGACTTAGCCTGAGCTTGCCAATGACTTCTTCTACCTTTAGCCTGAACTCATCACTTTCGCTGATTTGACTCAGGGTCTTCATGAAATTGAACTCCATGTATTCCTGCCTGGTGCTGCTACTACTGTGGCACTGAACATTCATAGATCCATAGGAATTGTAGCATCGCCAATTGCTGCCTTCCCTGCCTCCTGTGGACCTGTGTCTGTATCTTGAAACAACGCCTCCGCACTCAGCGCAAAAGAATTTTCGATAAAATACTATTCTGCCTGCTGTCCTAAGCGCTTTTGGATTTTCGATCGGCTCCCTGCTTCGGTTTTTAAAAAATTCCTGAATCAGGTCCCAATCCTTGCCGCTTATAATGGCAGGGTGGTGGTTTTCGATGTAGTACTGCATTTTCTCCCCGTTATTTTTCCTTGGCTTGCTTCCTATCACATCAGGGGTGTACGTCTTTTGGAAGAGGTAATCACCTTTATATTTCTCACTTCTAAGCATTTCCCTTATTTTAGTGTCGTCCCAATATTCATTGCCATTCGGGCTCTTCATCCCTTTTTCATGCAGGCCTACAATAATGTCCTTTATGCTTTTTCCGTCTATGAACTCCTTGGCAATAAAGCGGATAACCTTCGCCTCCTCAGGAACGACTTTCCAGTTTCTTTTTTTGTCGATGGTGTAGCCGTAAATATCTGTTGTCCTGTGAATAATGCCTCTTTGGGCCAGCTTCCTTATGCCCCAAGTAATGCTTGAAGAAAGTCCTGTAATTTCGTTCTGGTTGATGCTGCTCATCAGAGAGGTCAAAAGAGGGGCCTTATCATCGGCTGTATGGATGTTTTCCTTCTCGAAGTAGCAGTGCACCGGACTTGGCAGTTCCCGGAGCGTTTTTATCGTCTCCAACACATCCACAATATTGCGACCAAATCTAGAAAGCGATTTTGTAATTATCAAGTCGATCTTGCCGGCTTTGGCCTCGTTTATCATCCTGTTGAAATCGTCCCTGTGCGTGAGCGATGTTCCCGATTCGCCTTCATCCACAAACGCGCCGACATAGCTGTATTTCGGATTTTTGAGTATCAAGTAGGTATAGTAGGCAATCTGTGTCTGAAGTGAAACCTTTTGCTCATCCATGTGAGTTGAAACCCGGCAATAGCATGCGACTCTGAGCTTTTTCTCGTTTTCCTTTATAAAGCTCGCTGCCTTTGTTTTAGCCAGATTTTCCTTAAGGCTATTTACATCCTCAATTCCTAATCCGGGCTCTAGTTTTATGGCTTCAAAGTCAATTTTAGACTGCGCTGTCTTGCGCTTTAGGACATTGGCATTTATATTACCTATGGGCATTTCTTTATATTGACCTGTTATCTGCGTTTCTAACAAGGCATCTACCTCCTCTCCTAAATCGGTGTGCTCCAGATTCTCATTTGCTAAAAATCTGGCTTTTTCTTTTTCTTCAACATGTCTTTCTATTCTCTTTATCTTTTTCGGGCCTATGATGGTTTCTTTCTCGTCTATCCACATAACTATGAATGCGTCTTCAGAATATACCTCAATGCTGGCAATCCATGCCCTTGCAAGTTCCACTGTGATAGTCGATTCAAATTCCTCCAGAGAGTCTATTCCCTCTAGCCATGCAACTGCCTTGTCCCTAAAGACCCGGTCATCTTCTATCTTTGAGACTTTCTTTTCGAACTCCTCATACTCTTTTATTAGTTCCAAGGCTTTTTCATGGCACTCTGTTCCATTTGCAATTTCTATTTCGGCAAAGTATCTAAGCCGGTGGAATTCAAAGTGGTCGTTTTGATTGATCTTGTGCAGCGTTTTAATCAGCTCTTTAATGGCCCCTTGCTCTTTAAAATCAAACCGCTCTTTGAAGGCTCTTATCGACATTTGCAATAGCTTCTTGTCTTTCAACTTAGCTGCATCACACAGCCCCACGCTGGGAAAAGCATTAACGCAGCGCCAGTTATATGTGTACTCGGCCCGGAATTTCCCCTTGCAGCGCCCGCATGTCAATCGCCCTGAAAATGGCCTGTGAGTAGGCTCTTTATGCCTCTTTTGCTTACCGTAACCATTTTCTTTTGCAATGTTTTGCGCTGTAGTGAATATCTCTTCACTAATAATCGCCGGGTGGCTGTTCATGATGTAATACTGATCCCGATCTTTTGTCTGCTTTACTTTGCCCGTAAGCAGGTCCTTAGTCCGCCTTCTTGTGATTTTGTTTCCTGTATAGGCAATCTCCATGATGATTTTTCTAACATAGGAGGCGCTCCAGCTTTTGTTGCCTTTTTTCGTTTCGATGCCTTTGCTAATAAGCTCTCTATTGATCTGGGCGTATGTTTTTCCTCCAATAAACTGCTCGAATATCCAGAGGACAATCTGTGCTTCATGCTCGTTGATCTTAAATGTTTCCTTTCCTTCATGCTCTGCTTTGTCATAGCCGTACATATTTCCAAATGCAGGTGTTCCCTGTATAAACTTCCTTTCAGCTCCAAGTCTGACTAGCTGCGAATTTGTCTCTATCTCGTCCTGGGCAATCGCCGCGTAGGTATGCAGTAGCAGTGAGTTGTAATTCAATGAAGTGTCTATATTTTCAGCCTCGAAGAATATCGATACGTTATCTTCTTTTAGCTGATTGACTACTTCGATGAGCTCTTTAGAGTTCCTGGCAAATCGCGATACGCTTTTTGTCAGTATCAAGTCTATGCGCCCTTCTTTTGCGTGCCGTAGCATGCGCTTAAAGCCGGGCCTCTTATCATATGTGGCTCCGGATATTTTATTTTCCACGTATATTCCGGTTAACCGCCAGTTTGGCTTGCTGCTTATAAGATTGGTGTAATAGCTGATCTGGTTTTGAAGGGAGATGAAACTGTTTTTACTATTGCTGACTCTGCAATAGGCTGCTACCTTTATGCCCTCCTCTTTGCTCTCCAGCGGGCTTTTGCTTTTCTCATCCAGCGGCTCCCACAGGGTTTTGACCCACAGTCTGTTTTCATCCACATTAAAAAACTCCTTTCATTCGAGTAACATCTCTACAAGCTTGTAGGTATGTTCCCTCTGCCGCGAAGATAATGCAAGCACTATCTTTGGGCTGAAAGGAGTTTCTTTTGTCTATGGAGTTTTAAGATTATTTTTTAATCATTCTTTTACTTTTTTGAATTGATTTTCTTGCGATTGCTTGCAAAGGCTGTCCTGCTGATTCCGCATTTTAATTTAAACGCTATCTCATAGTTTTCATTAAGCGTTCCGCTCTCTACTACCCTTTTGAAAATATCGCCCCGGAATGCACCTGCTGGACCTTCTATCTCATCCAGGCATTCAAGCAGCTCTTCAAGATGCTTTTTAAGATAGATGCTGTCTTGCCTGTTTTTCTCCAAGCCTTCGCATTCCATCTGCAATATCTCTTGTTCGTATATGAGGTGCCTTAGTGTTGCATCGTAAATGGAGCTACTTCCAGATGATTCCCTCGATGCCAGCTCGCTGATTTTGTCGGTAACCGCTTCAATTTGCTTTTTAAGCTCTTCCAGCCTTTCTTCCTCCACCTGGGTCAGGGAGCATTCGTAGATGGCTTGGTTTGCATCTTGCATTAGATCCTCATTATTTTCCTTCAGATCATAAAGCATTTTCATGATCGCCTTTTCAAGCTCGTCTTCGCTTACATATTTGGAGCCGCATTTTTCATCGGTTTTAATCTTTTGGCTGGCTAGCTTGCAGTGCCAGGCTGAGTAATAGTATTTCTCTCCCTTTCTTCTGGATGTAATCCTTCTTCTCGTAACCGGCCTGCCGCAGTTCCCGCAGAAAAGCTTGTTGGAAAAGGGCGATACGTTGCTGTAGTTCATGGCGTATTTTCCCTTGGGGTTTATGAGCATGCTCTTTCTTCTCTTTAGCTCCCGCTGCACCGCGTTCCAGTCATCTTCCGAAATGATAGCCGGCAGGCAGTTCTTGATGTAGTACTGCGGCTGGTGGTTTCGATTGATTACGCGCTTATGGCTCAAATAGTCGATGGTGACTGTCTTTTGTGCCAAGCAGTGTCCCATGTACTTTTCGTTTTTCAGGATTAGATAGACTGAGTAAGATGTCCACACTGCATTTCCTCTTGCTGTTAGGATGCCATCCTTCATAAGTCCTTTTGCGATGCTTAAGGTACCTTTGCCCTCGAGGTACTCTTTGAAAATCCTTTTTACTATTCGGGCTTGCTCCTCATTTATAACAATATTCCCATCCTCGTCAGTGTCATAGCCCATAAAATATACAGTCGGGCAATGTATGTGACCTTGGGAAAATCTTTTCTGGACTCCCCAGATCGTGTTCATGCTTATATTTTTGCTCTCCTCTTCAGCTGTAGATGCTAGGAGCGCCAATAGCAGTTCGCTTTTCCCGTCTAAAGTGTCAATGTTTTCCTTTTCAAAGAACACGCCACATGGCTTAGGCAAATTCTTCAGCAAACGAACTGTTGAAATGCAGTCCAAGGTGTTTCGTGCAAATCTGCTGATTGATTTGGTAATGATGTAATCAATTTTTCCGTCTTTTGCAGCTTGTATCATTTCCTGAAATCCGGTTCTGTTCTTTATTGAAGTTCCGCTTATTCCCTCATCTGCGAATACTTTATAGAACTCCCAGGCCGGATTCTTTTGAATGTATTCCGTATAGTATGCAACCTGCAGTTCGTAGCTTGAGCTTTGATGCTCTTCAAGTGTTGAAACCCTGGCATAGGCAGCTATTCGTTTTTTCCGTCCGTCGTAATGTTCCTTGTTGCGGTCGGTTCTTCCTTGAGCAGGGATCACCCTTACTCTCGGACTCATACTTGCCTGATTTTGATTTGCACTCATTTTAGTTTTCTCCTTTCCTTACCTGCGTCTTATCACCGCTCACCCATTCAATGGAAAACAAAATGGGTGATATCGCTTTTATACGTACCACCCATGCTCGAAGAAATCTTATGTCATTAAGGCATTCTTTCAGCTCTTTCTCCGGTTGCGATTTGGACTTTAGACTCTCCAGAATCTCTATTGCCTCTTTTCTATATAATTCATCCGCTTCAAGCAATCTCCACCACTTTTCTTTTTCAGAAATCATTTTTTCTATGGCTATTCTCTTCTCTTTTGGCGTACTCATATCACTCAATGATAAAACCGCCTCGCTTTCTTCCAGCAAAGCCCGTTCAAGGTCAAGTCTAAGCCTGCTTTGCTCAAAATCTATAGAGGCCGCAGCGCTCTGCAACTCTTTCATAAGCTTAATGATCATATGCGTTCCATTGCCATTTTTATTGAGCTGGTATTTTTCACATAGTGCTTTACTTGCCAGTTCTACAATATCCTCTTCCTTTACTCCGCTCATCTCGCAGAGAAGTCTGCTCTTTTTGCGATTGTCGCACCTCCATCGTACAACGCCTCTAGAAATATACCTGTGCAGATTCCCTCCGCATTCACCGCAAATCACTCTTTCCGATAAGGGATATGTCTTTTTTTCTCCTCTTTTCGTTTTCTCAGATCCTATTGACACAATACGCTGCACCTCTTCGAAAACTTCTCTGCTGACAATGGCTTCATGATTGTTTCTTAATAGGTATTTACTTCTTTGCCCCTCATTCGGCAGCCTCTTGTGACTTAAATAGTCCCTTGTATAAGTCTTCTGGCAAAGCACATCACCTACATACCTCTCATTCCTTAGAATGTCTCTTACAGCCAATGATGACCAATCCGTTCTACCATTGGCCTTTTTATAGCCTTTCTCAATGAACATTCTCGCTATCTTGGCGGCAGAACTTCCCTTGAGGCATTCTTCAAAGGCCTCCCTTACGATTTTCGCTTCCTCTTCAACAACAATCCATTTTTCACGTCCTTTTTTTGTATATCCTAGCATCCTCACAAAAATTGGTTCGCCTCTTTCGAAGCGCTTTGCCAAAGACCAGTTTAAGTTTTCAGAAATGTTGCGGCTCTCATCTTCTGAGACGGCTGATAGCAAAGTTAACATGAAAGCATTTTGCATACTTCCAGTATCAATGCCTTCCTTTTCAAATCTTACTCTTACTCCATTTTCTTTTAAGAGCCTTACAATATTGAGAGTATCAACTACGTTTCTTGAAAATCGAGATACGGATTTACATAGGATAAGGTCGATTTTCCCCTCCAAAGCGTGACGTATCATCTTATTAAATCCATATCTGTTTACAGTACTTGTTCCTGTCTTTCCTCTGTCCAAGAATACTCCGGCAAACTGATAGTCTGGATTTGTTCTTATGGAATTTGTATAATGAATTGTTTGATTTTCAAGAGAATGCTGCTGCATCTCATCGGCTGTACTAACTCGGCAGTATGCTGCAACTCTCAACTTCTTGGGCTTAGAAGCATCTATCTCTGCATCTGTAAAAGTGCGAGCTAGCGATGTATGATTTGCAAGTACCGGCATTTCGTAGCCTCTTGAAGATTCATCCCGCCTTATTGCTCTGCTATATACTCCATTTTGCATTTTGCTCCCTCCTTTCTTTTAGCCCTTTATTAAACTCTCGGTTTCCAATCATTCAATCAGCTTAGCTTTTAAAAAATATGCCTGGAGCCCAGTTCCGATAAGGACTGTAGGACTTTTAAGCTTATTACATATATCACTCTAATCGGGATTACTATCAAGAGAATGTTTTGATAAAAAGGATAAAAAAAAAGAGCTGGTGCATAAGTAACTACACCAACTCCAATAAATTTTTCTGCTGCAATATTCTTAATCTAAATCTTTGCTTTTCTTGATCCATAACGCTTGCGGGGTTTAATATAACATTTTTACTTGAAATGTAACATTCCGAATGTTATATTTCAATTTCTGATGTTACATTAAAAAAATCTATTTTCCATGGTATAATTAGACTCAATTACCGATCAGGCCCATGTTCCTTACGAGGACTGGGCTATTTTTTATTGTTGCTTCAACGCTTTTATCTGAATATTATTTGCTCAGCAATGCCGCCATTCTCTCAATTAAGGTGGCTGCGTACTCTCCGTTTACAGTTTTCCCTGCCTTTGCATGTTCGACCCAATACTCCGGTGTTCCAATCAGGCCTCTTTCCACCAAGATATCTAAGGCTTGTTTTAAAGCCGACCCTTCCTCCATATACTCAACCCCGAGCTCGTCGAGTATGGCTTTTGCAATATCTCTTGCGATTTCTTCCTTTTTGCCGTCAAATATGAGGTTGTCACTCGTGTTATCTACAAATCCTATTTCAACCAGCACTGCCGGAGCCTTCGTTTCTCTTAGCACATGGAATTTTGCGGCTTTAAATCCGCGGTCAGCAAACCCTGCATCGACTAGAGCCCTTTGAATTCCCATAGCCAAATTCTTTGCCTTTTGATTGCCATTTACTGAAATGAAAGTTTCAGCCCCGCTGGCCATTTCAGGTTTGAATGCATTCCTGTGAATCGAGATAAAGTAGTCATATTTTCCCCTGTTTGAAAATGTGCTCCTTTCCCTTAATTCCACTGTCACATCCGCCGTTCTTGTTTCATCTACAACAATCCCATGACGTCTTAGGTCTTTTGCAATCGCTGTTCCCATACTAAGGTTGTCATCCGATTCTTTCCTTCCCTTATGCATGGCTCCGGGATCCGTTCCCCCGTGCCCGTAATCCAGACAAATCTTATACATCGCTTGCATCCTCCCTTAACTCAACAAATACCTTCTTTAGCTTTTCTGGTATAGGCAGCCCTATTTTCACGGCATTTTCTATTATGCTTAAGCCCTCATTGGATATATAGAAAAACAAAACCGCTGTTCTTACTACACTTCCGGACTTGATAAGTTGTTCATCGATAATATTCGCCACCGCCACCAGGGAAAGTATCATCACTTTCTTAAAAATGCCCCTGGCTCCAATTCTGCTTGAGAGTTTCTTCTCCAGGATGGCTACCATGACACCTGTTAGGTAGTCTATAACCACAAATGCCACCAGAGCATAAAGGAACCCATCCCAGCCACCTAGAAAATAGCCTATGTAGCCGCCAATCGTGGCGCACGCTATTTGACCCCAGTTTGAAATATCTTTCATAAGTTTAGACCTCCTTGCTTCTAAAATAAAAAAGAGCCTATTGGCTCAGTCTTAAATAAATTGTTTATTTTCAAAAGAAAAAAGCCTGATGATTATCAAGCTTTTAGGGTGTACGTTTAGTTAAGTCTTATCAACGTTAGGTTTTCATCAGTTCTTGCAAGTTCCTCCAGCGCCTCACTGAATCCGCTTTTGCTGAATAGAACATACTCTTCCTTGCGCCCGGCCTCACCCCATTTAACCAGCGAGCTTTTTCTGACCAGATCTTTATATTCTTTAAGCCCTACTGCACTCTCCTTATACTTGCATTCGCCCAGCAAGATTCTGTTCTCAACCTCATCTATTGCCGCAATATCAATTTCTTCATTCTTGTCCCACCACTTGCCTATTTTCCCGTAGCGACGCCCAGTAAGCTTGTACCAGTTTCGAATTACATATTCCCTGGCAATCATTTCATATACATAGCTTACATGTTCCTCTACGATTTTGTCTAATGCTAATGCAGCAATCTCTTCTGATTGCCCCGTTTCAATGTACAGGCGATGCGGATAGACATATTTGAACCAAAAAGCGACGAAATTATCGGTTATGCGGTATATTACCTTTTTGCTTTTTTCAGGGTTTTTCTCAGTGACAGGAGTTTCCCTGACAAGCATATCCATATCCCTAAGGACTTTGAAGTAGTGAACCAGGTTAGCCACTTTCAGTTCTAGCTGGGTCGATATTTCAGACGGCTTAACTTTTCCGAGTGCGATTGTTTTTAGCACAGAAAAGTAAGTACCTATATCAGGCACCTCTTTGCTCAGCAAATAATAAGGCTCCTCGTGTAAGTAACTATTCTTGTTTTGAATTATTTCGTTCAATTTTTCTTCGAAAGTTTTAAACTCGCGAAGAGTTTCAATATATTTAGGAACTCCTCCGGTAAGTGCGTACTTCTTGATGAGATCAACTTGCTCTTCCTCTGGATAGAATTCTTTGTAGTGCTCGAAATTAATCTGCTTTACTACGATTTGAGCTGTACGCCTTCCATATAAAGGACTGGAGTAATCTAGTGTCTGCTCCTTCATCATTGAAATGACTGAACCACACAGAATGACCATTATATTTTTACTTGCCAGGATTGTGTCCCAAATTTTTTGGAATATAGATGGGAATGCTTTGTTGTTTTTTCCGATGTACTGAAATTCATCAATAACGACTATCTTTTTTTTGTCATCTATACTTCTAACCAGTTCCTTGAACATTGCTTCCCAGGATAAATCTTGAACTTCCCTAAGAAGTGGATGGTCCAAGTGATCTGCCAGAGCGCTTTTAAAGCTCATGCGATTTTCTTTTTCACTCTCTTCGGTAGCCATAAACATGAAAGCGTCTTTGTCCTTTATGAATTCATGAATAAGCCTGGTTTTTCCAACTCTTCTTCTGCCGTATATTATCACCAAAGACGATCTCTCGGCCTCGTATTCGCTTTTCAAAGTATTCAATTCCTGCTTACGGTTGACAAATTCCATTTGCTCCATTATGAGCACCTGCCTTTCATGGTATTATTATACCACTTTCACAAGAATACTAAAACTCATTTTACTAAAACTCATTTGAGTCAAATGAACTTTAGTATAAAAGGATTAATGAGCCCTCGGCTTCTAACCTTTAGCTTGGATACAACCAACCCCTTTATCAAATCATCTGATTTACTCCAGCTTGAAATCTCTTTCACGAATTCCGGTCGCCTTGCTTACTAAAATAAAAAAGAGCCCTACGGCTCTGTGATCCTAATCCAATCAAAATATCCAGCAAAAGCCGCCGAAGCATTTTCATTATTTATTCCAAGCCCTACATATCCCGGCTTAAATCCCAAGGCTACCCCTGATGCATGTTGTGGGAATGCTATGCCATTTGGCGAATACATAAGATTTGCCTTCCACGTTCCAGAGTCATTGTAGATTTTTGCCCTAAGATACCCTGCAGTGAAGCCTTTGCCATAACGCGAGTATGTGTTTCTACTTGTTGGAGTGTTGTAGTCTTCCCACATTACGTTTGGAGATTGGTCGACTGCTGTTGATTCAAGATTCAAGAACTTTTGCTTCCCAGTTAGTGATTCCGAAATAATGATGCCATATTTAAAATACGACCCGACCTTATCGCTGCCTAGAAGCTTTGCCGTAACAGTAAAGTCTCCGATTGGCGCTGTCTGTACAACACCTCTTACAAGTGCCGATGAGTTGCCCGGAATCAATATTTTCAAATATCTTTTTTCCTCTGTAACTGCACCCGATCCTTGGTTTACCCAGTTCCACCTTGCATCAATTGTGTCGTCATCGAATTCATCATCCATGCTATGTGGATTTGATGGCGGAATGTCTATGGGATTCTGATAACTGGTTCCGCTGCCGCCCCCACTTGATGAAATTGTAATGCTCTTTTGTGCGTCATTTTGTGAGATGGATACGTTGCTTCCAGCAACAAGCGTGACATCCCCAGTAAGCGCATTTCCGCCTGACCTTTTAATGCTTGATACTCTCTGTATGCTGCTGTGCAGATCAGCTGCATGCCTTGCCTCGTTGTAATACTGAGGATGGTCGTCCGCATCCAAGCCAAGCAGCGTCGAATGCGTGTGATTGTGGCTGATGTTTGCAGGAGTTTGTGTAGCAGGGTTTGACAGCACGCTGTCCTTTGTGAACATAGACAGTCGCTCTACAAGCTGAGCCATCTTGATTTCGTGCTCAAGCATTATGTTGTTGAGCTCAAGCACATACCTGACAAAGCCTGTTTCACTGTCTTCCTCGCAAGTTATTCCCTTGACTCTTACCTTACCGTCAAATCCCGCAGTGTCCATTCCTTCCGGCGGTATGTACCAGCCTATCCAGTCTCCGTGCATGAACGTTTCAAAAGGCTTTAGCTTGCTCCCGAGTGAATCTGTGAATTTCACTACTGTCCCCTGTATGCCCCAGCTGACCTGGGCCGCGCTTCTTAGAAACATCTGTCCATAATCTTGGAGCTTTGCCCAATCGCTTGCAATATTCCTGGCTTGAAGGTATCCTTCCCGCCTTCCGTAGTCATTTTGGCTTGTAGGATGCATAGTCTCAACCAGGCTTCCATCCTCGCCTTCCACAAGCAGGGCGTTTGTCACTCCGGTGCTGTCACTTTGGTTTTCATGCCTTAGGATGGCTTGTCCAGGCCGATATTTGACCACATCGTACTTGTCGCTGCCCTTGACTTTATAGAGCCTCAGATGCAAGCTAGGCGTCATCTCTATGTCGAAAAGGCCCATGCCTTCGCTAAGTTTTGTTATTACCTGTGAAATAGGTGTTCCCGCATGAAATGATATGCTAGTTAGATCCTCAAAAGGATTGCCAAGCGAGTCCTTGTCTGCAGACCAGTCCAGAACAACTCCCGGAAGGCATCCTCTTTGCTGCGCTTCCAAGATGAGTTGCCTTAGAATCGCCCCGCCATGCATGTCAGTAAAGCTCCTCTCAAGCGTCTGAGGACTTGGCATTCCTTCAGGATAAACAACTGCCCTCTCAAGCAACGAAAGAACTCCTCTTCCGCTTACCTCTATCATTTGCTGCTCGCTGTCGTCAACATATGAAGGCTTTCTCGCTTCGATGATCCACTTGAATAGGTCAACTCCGTCGAGCCTGCAGAGAATGTAGTTTTGGTCCGCCACATACTCCCTGCTTCCTCCCTTTTCATCGTATCTGCTTATGGAGAACTTGCCACTGCCAGGATTATTCAGTAGCACCTGGAATGACTTGTTTCTTGCTCCGTCGAGCTGGCAAAGTATGGTGTTAGGATTATTCTTGTCGCAAACGAAAAGCTCTATGCCTATGTCATCCGCAGGTTCTGCTTCGTATACTTCAAGTCCGATTACATTGCTGTCTCGCATTCCGGGAGGACTTGGCGCATTAAGTCTGACCTTAACAGCTCCGCTTTCTGCTTCCTGGGGAACTTGAAACACAATCTGCTGCCAGCTCCATGATATTACGTTGCAAAGCAACTCTCCCAAATATACCTGTCCGCCATAGCCTCTTGCCACCCTGTCAGTATTTGATGTATCGGTTTCTGCCTTTGCTCCAAATCCGTTGCCGTAGATGGTGACAACTGCTCCTTTTGCTGCTCTAGTAGTCGATAAACGCTCTATGAATGGAAATGGCGGATCGCTTGTTATGTTTTCGTAATTGTAGAAGCCTCTTATTCCATTCCAGTCTGGACCGTACTTTGCAATGTTTTCGAATAGGTAGAGCATTCTCTTTCTTGTCCAGGCAGGCCCGAATTTTGCCACATTTTCTATCTGATACAGGCTTCGCTTTAAGACATAATCAATTGAAAATGATCTTGTTTGCGAGGTAGTGCTACCGCTTGCATTAATGCCTGTAACCCTCCAAAACCAAGTTCCACTTGTCAATGTGAAGGCCGCCCTGCTAGTTGCTCCGGATGCCACGTTGTAAAAGGTGCTGCTTTTCTTGTCTGCACTATCAAATGTATTCACACTGTCGACTTCTATAATAACCTCTGTAGCTACGAGCTTATCAAGGCTATCTGTATATGTCGCATCAAAGTGCAACGTTAAGACTGAGCTGCTGTATAGATCTCCTGGCGAAACTAGATTTATTCCGGGTAAGCCCATATCATTTCACCTGCCTATGCCCAGCTGCCAACCGTGGCGATAATCCTGGCCGACTTTGGTCCAAGTGCCAGAAGCGGAGGAAGCAAGGCGTTCCTGATGTAGACTGTGCTGCTTAAACTGCCAGGGCCTATACTTGCAATGTCTAGAACGCTCTGCCACGGTCCATCAGGAGACCAAGCCATGGTAAAGTCCGAGTGATTTAGCTGCAAATTGACGCCGTTTGCTATTTTGCTCGTGCTCGCATTCTTGATCTTGATAGATCTTATCTGCGTAGTCCCTTCAGGTCTGTCCTCCCAGTCTATTAGCGATGTAAGCTCATTTCCCAAGGAATCGCAAAATGCTACGTCGTCAACTTGCTCGCCCGCAGCTTTTCTGCCATATATGTGAATGCCGCAAACCTTTATTATTTCAGCTGCGCTTGAATGCCTTATGCCGAATCTAAGTGCTTTGACCGGCCCTGAGAAGGATATTGTAAACATGCTGTCTCTCCAGTTGTCCAAATCAGCAGTGGGAGTAGGATATGAATATACAGCTGTTTCCCATGTTCCATCCATGCCGTTTGTCGTATCAACTGAGCCTTGGATAAGTCTTTCTGTTGGATTGCTTATTCCACTTGCAGGATACTGAACACCCATTTTGTTGATCTCTCTTAGCTCGGGAAAAAAGAACCAGAAAGCAAGTCCCGGATCATTATCGTACTTTCCCCATTCCTGTGCTCGATCCTCTCTATTTAAGTTCTGCTTGCTCTGGCTGTCTAGCCAGCTACTCACGCCGTTGCCGAAAATAGTAGAAAGCGAAACATCGCTCATATACCTATAGCCTACTTCTGTTCCATCTATGTCATATGCTATCCTGTGTTCTAAAACTGCTGGATACATTTAATCACCTCATTTCTTAAAAATATGCCGGATAATACTCAAGCTTTACACTGCCTCCTGATGCTCCGCTTATTCGCAGCTGGTTGTATCCCGACTCGAGAATGAACCAGAATGCGTCTCCTCCATGCTTGATGGCTGAGATCATGTTTGAAGACCCTTTTTTGCATGTGAAGTCACCGGCATTTATAACCACGCTCTCGCCGCTGCCTATGCTCCCTTGAAACTGAAGCCATAAATTGCTGCCAAGGCACTCGAGCTTTGGGGATTCCATAGGCCCGTTCAGAGTAATGACAACATCTGTAGCCGGAGCTGTTCCCGGATTGTTATGAGTCCACTCATAAGAAGCATTGCTGACCTGTTTAGTTTCCTGCATTTTATTGATGTCATAAAAAAACGGATCTGAAAGCAAGAATTCAACGGCAAATTTGGCATAACCAGGCATGCTTTTCACAAAGTTGACCTGCTTATACACCTCTGCCATTGCTTCTCTTTCAGTTCCATCTGGAAGTATTCTTTTAAGAGTATGCTCTCCTCGTTTGCCAAAGAGCCTGCTTAGAAAGTCTATGTTCTCATAAAGCTGTTCATCCAGGCTTACTCCGCTTGGCACTTTCCCTGTTACAGAATCCAACCCCCTAACCCACATAGGCAGCATTACCACCCTTTCTTCATAGCGCTTTTTCATCCAGCGCTTGCCGTCCTGGAATGGTATTTGTATGTTGCCGCCTCTAAGTCCGACTGTTCCTATCCCTTCAGGTACCTCGATGACTGACCAGCCTTTTGTATTTAAATCAACTCCTGCAAAGCTCCATTTCTGACCTGACACATTATCACCTCCCGTTACCCTAGCCCGTATGACTGACGAAGAAGAACTCTTCTGGTGCTATCAGGCGCCGCTTCAGGCTTTGGATTGTTGATTGTGATTTCATAGTTATTAGTGATGCTGTTATTGCCTATTTCATTATTCCCTCTATTAAAATCTGCTTTTATTCCCGCTTTTTCAAGTGATCTGGCGATGATCTCGTCCATCCTGTCAATCGGCACTACCGCTTCTTTTCCGGCTTCCCCAACTCCTATGATGCTAGGGCTGCTGAATATCCCTCCGCTTGAGTACCAGTTGACATTTAGCTTTGGCACCTGTGGTGGACTTAGGCTGAATTTGCCCTTCAGCTCAAAGTGCGGCAGCTTTATCTTGGGTATTTTTATCTCCGGTATCCTGAGATTTTTAAAGAAGTTTCTGATAGAGTCTACTGCGTTTTTCACCGTGTTCTTTGCAGCGTTTATGGGATTTTCAATAGCTGTCTTTATTCCATTCCAGACAGTTGATGCTGTCGATTTTATGGTGCCCCAATTTTTATAGAGCGCTACACCTATAGCGATAAGCCCTGCTATGACTCCGACCGCTATACCAATAGGGCCTGTTATTATGGCAAAGGCTCCCCCGGCTGCCGCTATAGCTCCTGATGCTGCGCCAAAGGCTGAAGATACTGCCCCGACGATTGCCACTACTTTTCCTATCACGGCGATGACCGGTCCAATGGCTGCTGCTATCATAGCAATTTTAATTACCATGTCCTGCTGCTCTTTTGATAATCCTTGGAATCCATCGAGTAGAGGTTTAATTACCGCAATAAGCTTTTCAAGTATAGGTATTAAAAGCTGGCCGAACTGTATACCTATCTGCTGCGCCTGCTCCTTCATTATCCTGAGCTTGTTTGTGGGGCTGTCCATTGTCCTTGCAAGGTCGCCTTGCGCGTTCTTGGTGGCCTCCATTATTGCTCCATATCTTGCCTGCACCTTTTGAGCCTCTGTCAGCTCTTCGCCTTGCTTGGCGATTCCATGTGTATAGGCATATGTCTTTATGGTTGTATCGTTAACCAGGATACCCAGCGCCTTTAGTGGCTCTGCTTCTCCTGATATACCTGACTTTAGTTTTTCAAACGCCTCTTCCGGCTTTAGGTTATAAAAGGATGCCATGTCATATGAAAGCTGAGTCAGACTCTCTGATATTTTCAAGGACTCATCAGATGTAAGCCCCATGGATGTGAGCATGGCGTTATATGTGGCCATGCTGTTTCTAACACTATACGCGTTAAGCCCAAGAGCCTTTGATGTCTCCTCAGACCACGCCCTGGCTTCCCCTGCCATGCTCCCCATTGCAACTTCGAAGAGGTTTTCTGATTCCACTGCTTCCATAGCCATTTTAGTGGCGGCGGTTCCTATGCCCACAATCGGCAAGGTGACAGCCGTAGAGAGCTTGCTGCCTGCCGAATACATCTTGTCACCCATGGATTTCATTTTCTCTCCAGCCTTGTCCATGCTTTCGGAGAGCTTGTGCCACGCAGAGCTTTTGATCTTGAGTTCGTTTGTTGTCTCTTTGAGCTCTTGCTGCATTTTTCCGAGCTCTGCATTGGCGTAATTTAGCTTAATCTTTAGATTTTCTGTTGCCTTGGCGTCTGCGCCCTTTTTCTCTACGCTCTCCTGATAGCTCCTGCTTAATGCCGCCACTTTTTCCTTTTGTAGCTCCACTTGCTTATTGAGGCTGTCTGATTTTAGCTTTAATTCCTCAGTAGATTTTCCAAACTCTCCGAGCTTTGAGCTTGCAGCCGCAAATTCACTCTGTACGACCTTGAGGCTTCTTTGTATCTTACTGACTCCTTCTTGAAAACCCCTGTCATCGAGTCCTACTCTAGCAACCACGCTACTACTGTCTCTTGCCATTTGCATCACCTCCTCTAAAACATTATGTTGTCTATGTAATCAAGCTCCTTGGTTTCATCCATTCCATGGACTACCTTGTATACTTTGAATAGAGCTTGTAGCTTCTTGGGTGTGCTGTTCCAAAACTGTTCTTCTGTCATTTTGAGCAAGTTTGTTCCCAAATAAAAAAGCCATTCCCAGTCCCAATTTCCTTGACTAGTATGGCTTTCTATTCCCCCAGCTTTTCTTCCACCTCGGGCATTGATATGTTCAAGGCTTCGTTAATTGCATTTCCTAGTCTTTCAAGATCATTAAGACCTAGCTGCTCTCCTACCTCTTTCAGGGTAGCCGATTCATTTTCAACTTTGACAGCAGCATAAATCAGCGCCCTTATTGCCTTGATTTTCATGCTCTGGAGATCTTCGAATGCCTCTCCAATGTCTCCGTAGATCTCCTCGAGTTCACAGAAAGTGTTCATGTTGAATTTGAGTTCGTACTCCTTAACTCCGAGTTTGAATTTAATACCCTTGTTTTTTAGTTCTGATGCTTTCAAGACATCGCCTCCAGTCATTTTCTGCACAAAAAAAGGATCTACTTTTTTATAGTAAATCCTTTTTAATATGCCAGTTTTATGTATATAACATCCTATTTGCTGATATTATTATCGACTTCGCTCAATTCATCTTCATCATATGCTCCGAACCAATCATGTAACTTTGCTTTTGCTTTCTTCTTTACTTCCTCATCAATATACATTGTAACTGCTAAAAGAGCCGCCATTAGGGCTGCAAAATCATCAGTATAACCAACTATTGGCATAAAGTCTGGTATCAAATCCACCGGAAAGATGAAATATCCTAATGTTCCGATTATCATAGTCTTTGCCCATGCAGGAATTGTTGGCTTTTGCAACGCATAATACAACAACAACGCCACATAAATCACCTTGATCCCAGCCATCTTTGCAAACTTAATAATCTTTTCAAATAGTTTGGTGTCAGAATAAGCCGCAGCGTATTTTGGATTTTTCGTTTCCTCGATTACACCCATGTTAATCCCCCCCAATATATTTAATTTATACTTGTTAATATTTATATCAATATCATACTGGTTATAAACAATATGTTTTGTAAGGTTCTGGTAGTAATCAAAGTTAGTTTATTCTTAAATTTGTATTGGTTCTGCCGGTACTGCTGTAAACCATGCTGTGATTATCGTTTGATCAATTCCCGTTGCATCTTCATCTGCAATAAAGCGATAGTTTCCATCGTTATCCCTGGCAAAGAATGTTCCTTTAAGCTTTGCGCTCTTAGGCTGAGGTTTTTCCGCCTCTGTGTCGTATTCATCAGTTGCCAGCTCGAATTTTCCCTTTAGCAGCCACACATATCGGTATTTGCCGTTGTTTTTCTTGGATTTAAATCCTAGCGCCAGTGTTGGCGGCATGTCATCTTTACTTTCAATAAGCACGCCCTTAACTACCTTGGATCCTTGCAGCTTTGCCCTGCTCTCAAGCGAGAGCTGGTTGATTTCAATTTCGACATCAACTCCTTCAAACGCAGTTATTATGTCCTCAACCGTATCATCTGAATATATGCTCTCTGAATTAGCCTTTGGTGAGAGCTTTGCACTTATAGCCCTCTCGAGCTTGGCTGGAGTGTCATAGGTTACCCCAGTATCATCATCCTTTGTCAGCAGGGCAATGTGAATATCTCTAAGTCCTATTTGTCTTGCCATCTAATCGACCTCCTTTGATTCCAAATAAAAAAGTCTGATACCCTTGTGATAAAGTCCGGTATCAGATTCATAAAGATCTACCTCATCTAATCTTTTAAATCCTGCAATAATTAGAAGGGCCTTTATGTTTTTGACTAAAGCTGTGTAATCTGTCTTTGACCACACATCTACTTGAACGTAATGCCCTGTAAAAGCCTCCGTGTCTTCTTCAAATTCTTCTCCTGACTGAAGGTACTCATGAAATGTGATGTACGTTTGTGCCGTTCCTGTATACTTTTGAAATCCTACCGGAACACCAAGGGGCTTTAATATATCAATGACCAGTTTATTAATCAAGCTCACCCAGCCCCCTTTCCAGCTCCTCTTTTATTACATCGTTTATCTTTTTCTTGTTCTCTAGTACAGATTTTTCCGCCCAGTGCTGAGCCGGTATCTTCGAAGTCCCCCACTCGCTAAATTTTGAATAGAAGAATTCGGAGTTATCTCCCTTATTCGGACCTATTTTGACGAAATCCACGCCGTTTTCTTGTTCAATGTCCGATACTTTAATGTTGTCCGCCATGTGCCTTTTACTCAGCTCCGATCTTGGCGCTTTTTGCTCCATGCTCCCTTTTACAAGGTTTCCTGCTTTATCAAGAGCCTTTTTCTTGATTGTTTCTCCCTGGCTTCCAAGCTTATTGACCTTGTCTATGAGCTCCTGCATCCCTTCCAGTTCAATCTTAGCCACCAGGGTCCACCTCCGTCGCCTTAATCTCAATATATCTGTTCCTATATTTGATGTTATCGATAGCTGTGATGTTGTAGGCTTTGCCTTGAAACAGAATCTTCATCGTCTGGTCAAGCCCATCAAGGAATCTGATTGTAAACTTGACTGTGTTTTCCTCCTGTACCGCCTTGGCTGCGAAGTACTCCTTGCCATGCAGGTTGGAAACTGCAGCCCACACGGTTTTATAATCCTCGCATGTCTCGCTTTCAAAGCCGTTTTCATTTGCCGCATTAGTTATCCTTTGAAAGGTGATTCGATGTCTCATTTCTCCGATGCTCACTGCTACCACCCCTCTTTGCGATAAGCAAACATGAGCCTGGTCATGACATCAATTAAAGCTTTTATGTCCACGTTCTCACGTTGTTCATAAAAATTAGCGATTGCATAAAGCATAGATTGTTTCACAGCCTCCGGTATCGCTGTAAATTCCGTAACTGGATAGCGAAGTATGCCTTCACAAAGCTCTTGTGCGGCATTTATAAAATTAGCGATGAGCGTATCGTCCTCATCACCATCAACCCTTAGGTACAGCTTGGCTTCTTCAAGTGTAACGACCAATACGCCCACCTCCTCTAATTATCAAAAAAACAAAATGGGGATATCTGTTGTTTTCATTAATAAAAAATCCCCATTTATCTGAATATTCCTTTACTTTTAATCCATTACAATATTCTTAATTAACCCCTTAACCTTTTTTCCTTCATTCGAATTACAATACTCATTTAGATTTTTATCGGTTAATTGAGCTGGATGAACTAAAAATCCCATTCGCTTATTAAACTCGTTACTTAGATAATCATAAAGAGTTTTTCCATTGGTTGTATTTGTCGATACTACCCCGTTGCTAATTCGAGCTGTCTTTAATAGTCTTACTATAGCTGCTTTCTGTCCACTTGCTCTATGTCCTAATAAAAGCAAAATAGCATCTTCACTTTTCTTTTTAGTTATCCTATCAACCCATTCCGTTAAAGAGCCATCTACCCACTGCCTAAAATCAGTTGGAAAATTAGAGTCCTGAATAAATTTTATAATTTCATCAGCATCTGAATTTTCTTCTGTTCCAATACAACATAGAGCTTGTGTCATTAATACCGGGCATTCTTTTGAATTTGCCTTTATAGCTTCTAAAATTTTCCATTGTTCCTTTTCCGTATCCACAGTATCATTTATGTTTAACTTGTCATATAAACCAATTCCTATTAATAACTTTTCTAAGTTTGTTTTTAACCCCTCAAATGTGTATTTGACCTCAGATTCTCCCTCTTTTTTATCAAACTCAACATCTTTAAGATATGCTGCACAAGCTCTTAGAGATGTGCAAAAACCACTTATGATAATCTTACACTGTCCATCGTCAAAAAGAGACCGGGTACCAACAGGTGAGTGAATCATAATAAGTTGCTTCTCTTCATCATACAATACTGGCCATTCTTTTTTCCCTACACAATCAAAATCTTTAAACCTATCTGCTACCTTATTAAAATCAAACATAATGGGTTCTCCACAACACATTAGCAATCCCTTCTTTCTAAAATCAAAAAATTATTTTCATATTTCCACCAGCTATCTTTATTATTTTAATTTTATTTCAGTAGCTTTTGTATTTCAAGGTATTAGCTATAATCGCAGGGATTTTCACCCCAAAGCTCGAATTTCCTCTTGTCTTTATGGTATCTAATCCAAAATTTCACTCCTTGGAATAATCATTCTTTATTCTGATACCATAAGTCCTGCAACTTTCAGCTTAGCAAGCAAAGCATTAAAATCAACTACAAGTCCTGCGATTGTCGATGCGCTGCTATCCGCTTGGAATGCAGCAGGCGTAAAGTCAGAGGGCAGACCAACAATCTGGCCACCCTCTGCAATTTCAAGCACTCCACCTATTACCGTCTTTTCTCCGCCTTGCTCTGTATAGTTTTTTACATTACTCATCCTGCTCACCTACGCTTTCATCTGGAGAACTTTGATAGCTTCCGGAAGTGTCAGTTTTCCATCTACTCTTTGAGTCACCTTGAATCCAACCTGCCCTGTTGCCGCATAAAGCTCATTGAGTCTTTGGAATGATCTACCCTGCCTGTCTGCTATCCAGTAGTATGAAAAGTCTCCGAACGCCATGACCTTTGATCCGGCTTCGATAGTTGGAACGTATACTGATGTTTTTACCGGCCTATTCAGGATCGTGTCTGATTCCCCAGCAACTAGAGAAGGAGTCCATAGGTACTGACCGTTTCCATCTTTAAGCTTTCTTATCTCTTTTACCGTCGCATCATTTGTTACGAACGTGGCCTTTTCCCTGTATGGTGACTTAAGCGAATAAAAAAGGTCTATCACTTCGTCAATCTTTATAGCTGTGCTGCTTGCAGCCGTAATGCCAAGCTGAGCTCCTCCGGTTGAGTTGAAAATCCCCGTTGGCTTTCCTGATGCGTCCCCAACAAAGAAGGCCTCTTCCTCTTTTGATCCTATTCTCCTTGCGAATTCAGTGGCGATGTATTGCTCCAGGTTGAATACGCTGTCGTTTAGGAGCTCCTCTGAAATCTTTATTATAGTTCCCAGCTTGTGAGCTCCCAGGATCACTTGACCAAAAGCATCATCGCTCTCGCTGAAGGCCGCCCCCTCTTCAATCCATGAAGCCGTCCCTTTGGAAGATACCACCGGAATCTGTCTGTCTCCGTAAGAGGTCGTGATTACTTTTGCTATGCTTCTCATGGTGTTTGCATCATTTAGAGCCCGTATGAGCGTTCTTTCAAATTCATCTGGCACAAGGTAGCCACCTTCTGAGTCGGTTCCAATCTTAAGGGCGTTTTGAACCTCGTAGCTTCCTTTGTTTCTCATCGCATTCCAGAAAGCTCTCTGATACTCATTTGAGGCTCTTCCCTGCTTTTCTGTGTCTGCATTAACGCCTGGCATTGATGTGATTGGATTGGTGGTAGCCTTTGAAAGCTCTAAATCAAGAGTTGCTTGCCTTTCCAGCCTTTCTATTTCTTTCCCAAGTGCCAATACATCTGCTTCCATTTTTTCATAGGTAGCTGTGTCTTCTACGGATAGCAGACCATTTTCACCTCTTTTGCTGTCTAAAAACGCCTTGGCAGCATCCCATACCTTTGCTCTTTTTTCTCTTAATTCTAGTACTTTATTCATTCTGCATTCCTCCTATTTAAGTAGATCCAGCCTTTTGGTTAGATAGTCATATGGAGTTCCATCTGGAACCACCTTTATTTGCGCTTCATCCTTCTTTTTCATCTTTTGGAATTTCCCCATGAAATTGTTAGTGACAGTTGCCTTGTCGAACATAAAGCCATTCATCAAGCCTTCAGGCACTGCTTCATTCTCCGTGTAAAGCACCTTGTCACAAAATCCCATTACTTGGGCCTTATTTGCGCTCATCCAAGTTTCCCTGTCCATCATCTGTGAGATTTCTTTTCTCGAAAGGCCAGTCTTTGCTTCATATGCATTGATAATGCTCTCTTTTACCTCTGAGAGCATTTCAATTCCGCGCTTCATGTCGGCTTCCTCTCCCCAAATAATCGTGCTCGGGTTATGGATCATGAGTATTGATGTTGGAGACATCAGCACCTCGTCTCCCGACATTGCGATAACTGATGCTGCGCTGGCTGCTATTCCGTCAATTTTGACGCTTACCTTGCCTGTATATTCCTTCAGCATTGTATATATCTGACTGGCGGCAAAGCAGTCACCCCCCGGCGAGTTGATCCAAAGAGTTATATCATCCTTGGCCGTTTCAAGCTCGAATCTAAATTCCTTTGGAGACACTTCGTCCTCAAACCAGCTCTCCTGGGCTATGTAGCCGTCAAGATAGAGGGTTCTTCCATCTTCATTTTTTATCCAATTCCAAAACTTCATCTATTCTGTTCCTCCTTTCTTTTCGCTACTTACTTCCTTTTTTGCATAGGCTCCTAGGTCTTCGAGCTTAAGTAAGTTTCCGTTGGCCGCATACACATCTCCATGCTCGATGGTGTTCATGTCCTCCAACGCCCTCACATCATTGGGGCTTAAAAATCCGTTTTGAATACCTATGCTATAGCCTTGCATTCTCGATGCGTAGTCTCCCCGAAGCAGTCCATCTACGTTCAGCTTTATCAAGTACTCCTTCTTCTCGCCTGGAGATAAAAGGGCTTTTTTCATGGCCATCTCCAAGCGGACCACCCAAGGATCTAGTGTGTATTTCACAAATTCCAGCGACTGCTGCTCTATGTTTGAAAAGCTGGACTTCTCAAGGTCACCGATCATGTGGGGCGGAATTCTAAAGATTCGGGCTATTTCGTTTATTTGAAACTTCCTGGTCTGCAGAAACTGTGCTTGCTCTGGAGGTATTCCAATGGGTTTAAAGCTCATGCCCTCCTCTAAAACAGCCACCTTGTGGGCATTCCCGCTTCCTCCATAAACGCTGTTCCAGCTGTCTCTAACCCTAGCAGGATCCTTTAAAATTCCGGGATGTTCAAGTACTCCGCCAGGATTGGCCCCGTTGTTGAAAAAGGCTGCTCCATATTCCTCCGTAGCTATTGCCATGCCTATGGCGTTTTTAGCCATAGCTATTGGCGAATATCCCACCAGACCGTCAAAACCAAGACCTGGAATGTGCAGCACTTCCCAATATCGAAGGATGTGCTCCCTGCCTTCCTTGCTATAGCTGTAATAAATTTCGCCATTATCACTTCTATGGACTGACATCTTATCAGGCATTAGAGGATACAGCGCCACTACTTTCCCCCTACCGTCCCTGATAATCTGAGCGTATGCATTCCCCCAAAGCAAAAGATGACCCATCAGTGTCTCTCTAAACACAAATGAAGTCATCTCCGGGTTTGGCTCATCGTGGAGCAGGTAGTATAGATAGTGGTCTGATGCTTTTTCCTTGCCTCTTTCTGTTCTTCTGTAGGTATGCAGTGGAAGTGATGCTATGGTTTCAGCCAAGATTCTCAAGCACGAATACACAGCAGTGGTTTGCATGGCCGTTCTTTCATTGACTATCTTGCCGCTTGATGTTGGCCCAAAGAAGAAGCTATAGGCGCTTTGCCACATTGTATTTGTCGGGTCTGCTCTCGACCTAAAAATCTTTGATAGTATTGGTATTTTCAACCGTCTTCACCTCCTGAAAATGAGTATGAAAAAAGCATCTACATAGTAGATGCTCCAGATTATTTAAACTATTTTTTCAGCTTGTATTAGTATTCATCCATGTCAGACATGTGTTCTACCATCAGATCATCAAATTCTTCTTCTGTATAAAATTTATAATGTACATCCGTATCGTCAACTAAGTAATCGCACTCAGACAAATTAAATTCCTGAACGATCTTATCTACGATTTGAGGTGTATTCAAAATTGGATTTAGGTAAACATAAAAAATATCTTTCTCAGTATTGTAGGTGACCCTGCCCCGGGGGTACAAGAAATATTCAACATTTCGATATTGCTTAAGGAATTTTCCAAGTACAGTCCAAAACCTATCGTGCGAGCTCCAAGTCTTATAAACACCATAAACATCTGCTTCTGAATGTCTTATGGAATCACTGACCACGGTTTCTTCTAGATAAAAAAACGGTCCGACTTTCCCTTCCTTTTCCATTTTAGCGCCCCATTTTTTATTATGAAATCCTAAAATAATCATACATTTATAAGAATCCCATCTTTTTCATTACGACCGAAAGCCCAGGTCTCGGGTCGATCGATCATTACTCAGTATAAAATCAATCCAAAGAAATTTGCTGCTCAGCCAGATTTATTATAAAATGTACCAGGCTTCATCATCATGTTCGTTGAAAGTACATTTTTTATTTTTTGGGATTATTCTTTGATTTTTCGCCATATCAGCTGCTACAGAACCAATCCAGCTTGATGGTATAGAATAACCTCCGGCATTAATAGTACCCCCAGAACTTGGATTAATTCCATCAGCAATTGCTTTTATTGTCGTAGCATTGGCTAACCCTAAAATTTCATGGCTGCATAGTGGCTTATCATCACTTGAATATTTCACCAGAATATCGACTATATCGTCCTGCACATCTTTCAGTGTCCCTTGATTGCTAAGTGTATTGATTTGCGGATTGCTCATAATTTACCTCCTATAATTTTACATACCACATCACATTAGACGAATCTTTCCCTTCTGCATTTACATTATTAATTGTTTTTTTCTCCACCTGATTATAATATGTTTTCCCAAGAGACAGCTTAATTCCCCTACCCATAGTCCATTCTGTCCCAAACAAAGACCTTATGGTGAACCGCGTTCCACTAGGTAGCGCATCCACTTTTTTGATTAACTTCGCGTAAGCGAGACTAAATTCATCATTCTCCAATACAATCCCTTTAATGTACAGCGGCACTGTCAATCCTGCCTTCGCTGCTTTTTTTTCAAGATCCTGGTATTGCTTGTCAGTAAAAAGTATTTGTACACTCTTATTATCCATAAATCCCGTTCCTCTACTGTATAATATTAATTCTCTTAATTTCATTGTACAGTAGATATTCTGATTGTCAATATATTTATTCTGAAATTAATTATTCAGTATTAATTGATTTTGAGTTACAAAACCGGGGTTCCTTGGTCATCGTATACATTGGTTTTCCGTTCGGTCCGTAGCGATCGGTCAAAAGTCATAATCATTTCCACAGCGCCGTCAATCTCCTTAACGGACTCCCCATTGTCCTTCTTGATGTTCCCGGCGGGGTCTCAAGTTAGGCTTTATTTAAAATTACATCTCCTTTTTTGCCAAGTCTGACAAAATATATAAACCATTACCTATGGAAACAAATAATTTTTTGTACGTCTGGCTATGCTCATCAGATGCTCCATTCGGAAGCAAAACAGCGATATACTTCTCAGATGGATTCCAACCTCTATTTTTAGCGAAATCTCGAACATCTTTTGTGCAGAAAGGTTCATTTATCTCCCCATTTTTAACGGCTGCAACAAACTCAATATTTAAACCTCGTCCATATTTAGCCATATCCTTTACTCCTCTCACAACACTAATATACCCCGCTCATTATACACCGATTCCTTGTTCTCATTCCTTATCGATCTATCCAAGGCCATAATCATGGCTACTGCTCCATCTATTTTTTCAGTGGATTTTGCTTTATCCGGCTTAACATTCCCAGCAGGGTCTGTTCTGACATGTATGTTGTCCATCATCCAGGAAAGTACTGGTTGCCCTCCATGAGCTATTCTGTTTTCCATGGTCAGTTTCATTAATTCCTTGGTTGGCGGAGACATGTCCTTAAAACCCTGACCAAAAGGAACCACAGTGAAGCCCAGTCCCTCAAGGTTTTGTACCATCTGCACAGCTCCCCAACGGTCAAAGGCTATTTCCTTGATGTTGTATTTCATACCCAATTCCTCTATGAATTTCTCTATAAAACCATAGTGGATTACATTCCCTTCTGTTGTATGTAATTGCCCCTGCTGCTTCCAGACATCGTATGGCACATGATCCCGTCTGACCCTCAGCCTTAAGTTCTCCTCCGGAATCCAAAAGTGAGGCATAACGTAGAATTTGTCATCTCCGGGTATTGGCGGGAATACCAGAACAAATGCTGTTATGTCGTTGGAGCTTGAAAGGTCCAGCCCTCCATAGCACTCCCTGCCTCTTAGCTTTTCTGCATCCACAGGAAAAGAGCACTTCTCCCAAATGTCCATCGGCATCCAGCGGACAGATTGCTTCACCCACTGGTTGAGTCTAAGCTGTCTAAAGAGGTTTTCTTCCGCAGGATTCTCCTTTGCGCTTATGAATGCTGCTCTTACCTTTTCTATGTCAATCGTATGGTCGAGAGAGGGATTCGCCTTGTACCAGTTCCTCTCGTCCGACCAGTCGTCATCGTCTGCTATTCCGTATATGACCGGGTAAAATGTAAGGTCGTTCTTTTTGCCTCTCAAGATGTCCTCTGCCTTTTGATGGACCTCGTAGCAAATTGAGTTCCTGTCATTCCCGGCTGTGGTTATCAAGAAGAACAGAGGCTGCTTTCTGGCATCCCCTGAGCCCTTGGTCATTACATCGTATAGATTCCTGTTTGGCTGGGCATGAAGCTCGTCGAATATGACTCCATGAACGTTGAGCCCATGCTTTGTGTAGGCTTCGGCTGAAAGCACCTGATAGAAACTTCCTGTCGGCATGTAGACAAGCCGCTTTTGCGAGATGACCGGCTTTATTCTTTTCTTTAGAGCCGGACACTGGTCCACCATGTCTACCGCCACGTCGAAAACTATCGAGGCCTGCTGCCTATCAGCAGCACAACCATAAACCTCCGCTCCCCACTCGCCGTCTCCGCAAGTCATATAAAGGGCCACAGCGGCTGCGATTTCACTCTTGCCGTTTTTCTTTGGTATCTCAACGTAGGCTGTATTGTACTGCCTGTAGCCATCTTCCTTTACCGTGCCGAATATGTCTCTTATGATTTTGTCCTGCCACGGCAGCAAGTCGAATGGCACACCGTGCCATACTCCCTTAGTGTGCTTTAGCGCATTTATAAAATTAACGGCTCTGTCTGCCTTGATATTATCGTACATCATTTGACCACCCTCAGTATTTCCTCCATAGGATCATTGCTTTCAGACTGGACCGTATTTACGTTTATCCTTGATCTTGCAGAAGGCGTAAGGCCGAACTCCGAACAAAAGTCCTTCATTATCTTCAGGTATGTCTGGGCTATGGATACCTGGGGGACCTGTTGTATGTAGCCAGACGGAGTTTTAAAAATAGTCCCGTGCTTTGAGAGGAATTCCTCCGCTTCCTTCCACCTTGCGTACGCTTGGCAATAGCCCGCAAATGCCGCAGCATCTACTTGAGTAAGCACTCCTATGGTCTCAAGTACCTTGCACATACGCCGCCATTCCTTTTTAGCTTCCGGCTCCAGCCATGACGGACACTTCGGGGCCTTCTTTTCAGGCCTTGGTTCATATTCGTTTAATGGTCTTTTTCCTGGATTCCCCTCAAGGACTTTTAATCCTGAGGGTTTAGGTTTTCTTCCTCTTACCGCCATGCTTTCACCTCCAATAAAAAAGAGCCCATCTTCCGACAAGCTCATTTTCAAAATTTCATTTAGCCTTTAATTCCCTTAAAATTGTAGTTTCCTTTTTTTATCTCCTCGTGTTCCGCTCTTCTTGCCTCGTCATAGTCGCTGCCAAGCATTTCTTTTTCCTTGCATTCCATGCAAATGCAGTCAGTATTCAGCATCGACATTATTCTTCCGCTCTCCAGGCTCCCTTTGCACCTGTCGCAAAATTTCTGTGTGAAGAAGGTGTCTTTATTCATACCTTCCTCCCTCCGTCCTGAACGCGCCGCTGCCCTCGAGATTAGCAAGCAATGTCTTTCTTATAGTTTTATACTCGCTGCCGTTCATTCCAAGCCTTATCAGCCAAGTCCTTAAAGCGTATTTGGGGTTATCATCCTGTGAAAGTTTAAATGACGAATGCTTTAGCGCTTTTGCATTCTTGTTTACAAGGTCCATCAAGACTGTAAAAGCCTCCAACTTTTCCCGGTCTGGATTTTCAATCATAAGCCTGAAGACCACCATTCCATTTTCAAAATCAAAACTTATCCCAGGGCAGCCATCCTCTCCCACCTCAAGAAGTGCTTCCTTGAAGTCCTCAATTGAGACTATTTCTTTATGGCTTAACTTTTCAGCCAAGCCTTCAGCTATAAAGATGTCTCTTAGATTAAATGCTCTGGCAATCAACCTCTGCTTGCTTGAGAGCATATTCACTAAGTTTCGTAGGCTCCCTCCCGTATGCCCTTCAAAGAGAAGTGCAACCTCTACTCCGCTAATGCCGGAACTTTCTTGCTCAGCCGCTTCAGCTTCCTCGTTTAGAATCCTATCCAAACTTACCACTTCTCCTCTCGAGTTCTTTATCAAGCCTTCCGTATCAAGCGTGTAGGTTTCCCCTGGGGCTTCAACTTCGTATGCGAAACTTGGCGGACCCAGATACTTTGCCTTGATGTTAAAATACTCCTCGAGCGCCTTTACGATTTCTTTTCTGTTCATTCTAATCCCTCCCGTGTCTTTGATTACTACATTAATCACTCTAAACACAGGCAATAGCAAGTCATTTATGATTATGCACCGAGCTTATTTTCTGCTTGAAACTCTAAGCGCATCTTCAAGGATGCTCTTAGCAAATCCGGCACTCATGTAGCCCTGGAGTATTGTGTCGTAATAGAGCTGGCTTGGCGCCCCAAGCACTCTGCCTCCGTTCATGATATAGACCATGGCTTTCATGCGCTCTTCATTTACGAATACATCCATCCACTCCTTCCGGTAGAAAAACGGATAGCCTTCATATCTATCAAGTATCTCCTCGTCGCTTTCTTCAAGCTGCCAAATCAGAACTGGCACTTTGCCTCCCTCTTGCTTTTCAATTGTGGCTACTGCCCTTCCACTGCCACCTCTGAATAGAAGCTGATAGTCTTCTATTGTACTCTCGCCTACAATCTTGGCGCTCGGGCATCGCTGAGCCATTTGCTCTATGTTGAGGTTGCTGCCGTATGCGATATATAGTGTCTTTTCGTTCATGACTAATGTCCTCCTCTTTAAGCGCAATCAGGGGCGAACTGTGCGCCCCCTGTGCCCTTTTATCTTCACGCTGCAGGTGTTTGTCGCCATGCTATGTCGCCTTCGAGATTCGCCAAAAGGTGCTTTCTGGCTGTTTTGAATTCGTCTCCGATAAGGCCAAGCCTAAGCAGCCAGGTCCTGAAGGTGTATTTGGGGTTGTCGGTTATCGTCTTGGCCCTGCTGGCTGATTTTTGAGTCAGCGCCTGATGGCTTATCGCCAGGCAAAACTGTATATACGCTTTTATCTTGCCGGCGTGCCTAATGTCGCTGTTGAACATTCTAAACTCTATGGTTCCCTTTTGAAAAACACTGTGGAGGTTCAGGGCGTGGTAGCGGCTTTCGTGGTAATGCTGTCTGCTGCCGTCTCCGCCGTGGTACCAAAGGCTTTTTACATCGCTTAATGTCTGGGGCTTCTTGCGGTTGATTTCTTCTATGAAGCTCTCGTCAACCTTTTTGCAGTAGCGGCGTGCCCTGCCTTCTTCCACTGCCAGAGCTTTGAATATGAGGTCCTCTTTGCTTGCCATTATGTTGGCTATGTTCCTAAGGCTCTTGGCATTGTGGGGAGCCGCGTTTATGTGGATATGTATGTTATGTGAAGCTTCACATAAGATACATTATGCCAAGAAGTACGTTATGCTGAGTCAATGGCGGCAAGCCGCGTAGCAAGCGGCTTAACCGTCAAATAACTTTGCATAACATTTTCACTTACCAAGAGAACTCAGCCATTTCATTAGTTCAACATCTTCTGCCCATGGTGATTGCTGGCTCTGCTGCGGCATAACCGTAGCTGCCGCTTTCTGCAAGGCTGTCCGTTTCATTTCGGAGTCTGCCCTTGCATAAATTTCCGTGGTTTTGATACTGGCATGACCCAGCCAGTCGCGGATATATACGAGATTCACCCCGGCTTGAAGCAAATGCATGGCCTTGCTGTGCCGGAGCATATGCGGCGACACTATGGTTGGGATAATGCTTGCATTTTTCTCACGGGCGACGGACACGTATTTGCTGAGGACATAAGCAACACCCGCCCGTGTCAGTTTTTCGGCATTATGACCGACAAACAGCGGATGATCTGACTTTTCCGGAGCATCTAAACCCCAAGCAGACAAGTACTTCACGAGATGATCTGTCATTTCTGAGGAAAGTGGGCATTGCCGCGCTTTTCGGCCTTTGCCAAAGAGCGTCACAACTGGCGGCGCAGCCAGACGCAAATCTTTCGGTCTTAACTCTATGAGTTCACTGACGCGTGCACCTGTGTCATAGAGGAGACCGAGTAAGGCGAGATCGCGCATTCCGTAAACTGTTGAAGTATTCGGCATAGACAGAATAGTTTTTACCGCGTCCACCGTCAGATAATTCACGGTTGGCTTTACTGTTCTTTTTACCGGGATGCTGAGCACTTGCTGGCACTGAAGCATCATATCCGGCTTTTCGCTCTGCAAATACCGGAAAAAGGCGTGAATTCCGGCAAGTCGGTGATTTCGTGTGGACACGGCGTTGCCCTGCACAGTTTCAAGCCATGACAGAAAGCCCTCAACAAATGATTTGTCAACATCCGCAAGGGTCAGCCGTTCCAGGCGAATGCCTTCCTGCGTATCAGCAAAGCGAAGCAGGAGCTTAAACGTATCTCTGTACGCGCGGACAGTATTTTCGCTGGCATTGCATTGCCCGGGAAGATAAGCGGACAAGTATTTTGTCAGCGCGTAAGCAAAATCCGAAGGTTTCATTGTTCCACCTCCAAATCCGCCGGTAGCATGTTCCCATAAACGCGCTGAAGCTGTTCGAGGATTTCGGGGTGAACCGTCGCAGTCATGCGAAGATATTTCTCGGTCACGGAAATATTCTCATGTCCCAAATACATGGACAGCACTGGAATCGCACAATACAAATCCATGCCGTCCTTGGCCATTTTTCGCAGGCTGTGAACGGCGAACGTGTGCCGGAGATCGTGTACGCGCGGCCCCTTGCCCCGTCCTCGGTGCGGGATACCTGCTTCAAAGAGGAACCTGCGAAACCACGAATAAATCGTAAACGTTTCAACGCAGCCACCGTATTTGTTCGGAAAGAAATATGCGGTATCCGGGCACAGGAGTCCCATCCGCTTAGAATACGCGCGGCATCTGTCAGCAAGGGAATCTGACATTGGCACCAGACGATCCTTTTCGTTCTTTGCGTTCAAGATGGTCAGCATACCGTCGTCCAGCGAAACATCACATTTTTTGAGATGACACGCCTCGCCACTCCGCAGACCACAGCCGTAAAGAAGTCGGATGATCATCGGCATCACTTCATGGATAAATGGTGATATAGTGCAAGGTGTCATTTGGTCGGTAGCATGAAAAATCGCCTTCAATTCCTCTGCGGCGAAGATGTACGGTGCATAACTTTGTGACACCGTGTTCTTCCGAACTGGCAAAACATATGCCTCCAGACCGCATGACGAAAGAAACAGTGCGAACTGACGGATTGCAGAACAACGGAGATGTTGGCTTTTGGCTGCTTCCCTGGCTCGTTTTTCAATCCACTGTTTTGTTAATTCTTTTGTCAACGTCGGTTCGGTAATTTTCTGTTCCACACAAAAAACATCAAAGCGGCGAAGCTGGTGTTCTTCTGCGCTGTAGCTGTATCCAAATGCTCGTTTTTGCGTGATGAATGCCTCAATATGCGCCGCAAACGGGCTTTGGAAGGAAGTTTTGCATGGTTTCATCATACGTTCACCTCCAACGCGCAGCCTCGCAGTTGTTCGACAGCAATTTTAAGATATCTGGCAGTGGTGTTCGTCTCATTGTGACCAAGGGCTTCCGACACAACTGGCAGCGGCGTTCCATTTGCCAGCATGCTGCTCGCCAGGCTATGTCGGAACACATGCATTCCGTGCCTTTTGCCCGGAGGCACATGGATTTTGGCTATTTTAAAGTATTTAGAAATGATGCTGTTCATGTTGTTGTCTTTACCGAAAGCATCGTATGGAGCGATGTGGCGCACAAATATGACTTTGCTGTCGGTTATGGGACGTCCATTTTTCACATAGTCAATGAGTGCCCATCCAAGTTCATCGGAAAGCGGAAGGACGATCTCGTTACTAGTTTTGCTTTGAACAAAATGGATTTCACCCGCATCCCAACGAATATTTTCAAAGCGAAGTTCGCGGATGTCACCGACACGCAGCCCAAGCCGGGCTGCAATCAACAGGATTGCGTAATCGCGTTTTCCCTGCGGATTTTCCCTATCCACGGCATCCAGAATTGCCTGAATATCTTCCGGCGAGTATGCCGATGGAATTTTGGCTCCCGCCGGAATGCGCATCGAAGGGCAGAGCAATGACAAATTCGACGATGTAACGCCGTCCGCAAATAGCAGGGGCAGAACTGAACGCAATACATAAAGATCGAAAGAGACAGTGCTTTTCGCCAGCGTCTCAAGCGTAAGGAAATACTCGCGCATATGAGATGCTTCAACCGTTTCTATCCGCAAGTTCCGCGATTCCAAGAAGGATACGAATCTACGAAGGTGTACGCTAAACTGTCGTTGTGTTCTCACTGCTATGCGCTTTTGTGCACAATATTTCTCCGCTGCTTCAAATATGCACTGGTATCGCTGGGGGAATATCTCCCGCTTAGTATGCTTGCGACGCAATACATACCCATACCGCTGAAAATCGCAGAGCATACCGGCGGCACGGTAATAGGTCTTTTGCGTTCTAGTAAGCGCATTCCCATCGCTGATGTCGTAATGCTCGTGTAAGAACTGCTTCATCCACTCAGGTTCAGCGGTTACGATTCCTTTCTCATCGGCATAACAGGTAAGCTCTCGCCAGACGCGTCGGTAATGCTGTAGGGTGCTGATGGTATAATTTTGTGTCACCAGATATGCTTCAAGGGCTCCTACAAGAGCTTGAACAGGTGACTGGGTTGGGGTTTGTTGATTCAATCTGATACCTCCACAAAAGTATTTCCCATAATAGGGATAATATTATTGTGGAATGTTATGCGAAGAAAATCAATCAACCATGAACGTTGTAGCCTGTTATACCGCTGGAAATATGGGATTACTCAGCATAACGTACTTCTTGGCATAATGGATTCCGCATGAGCTGTTCGACCTTGCGCCGGCTGCTCTTAGCTTTCTTACAAGTTCCTGAATGGTTTCTATGTCTTCATATCTGCATATCGGGCTTACCAGCTCCACCTGTTCGCCTCTTTCAATGGCTATGCTCGCATCCCTTACGATCTTCCAGGTTCTACCCTCGCCGTCTTCCACCGCGTATGCGTCGTAACCTCCACCGATGTGGGCTGCCGTCGCTCCAAAATATTCGCTTATCACCTTGGCGGCTTTTGCTCTTGTTATGCCCGTAAATTCTATCTCGATTCCAAAGCTCTGGGTTTTCATCCTTCTGACCTCCTTCGACCTGTGTTTTTTGTTACTACATTAATCACTCTAAACACAGGTAATAGCAAGTCTTTTAGGCCTTTTATCAAACTAAATGTGAAAAAGCCCCGAAGGGCTTATTCAAGTTCCAAAGCTGTATACCTTGGGTAATCGTATCCTTCCCCATTTACAAGTATCTTTTCTCCGGTATCCCGATTTTTTACTCTTATGCATCTTATTTCGCCGTTTCTGTTTGTGCCGCCATCACCTTTGTCAATCCATGACTGGTCTTTCAGCAGGTCCTCTGCAAATTCCCTGAAGGCCGCGTCACTCATTAAAACCTCTCTTGTCACCTCGTATGGCGTTCCCTCACATTCGTCTTGGACCGCTTCCTTTGTAAGCTCCTTCAGTTCTTCAAGGTCTCTAACTTTCCTTCCAAAGAGTGCATTCATTTTGCATGCCTCCTTGTGCGAATAAGTTTTCCTGCTTTGACAAGCTGTTCTATCTCACTCAGGGAATAAATGAGGCAGTCATTGTTGTCCATGTAAATCGATGCCAGGACAATGTCTTTTCCCCATTTGCCTACGACCTCGTATTTCTGGTATGTGTTTGCAATTTTGAATTGATCGCATTTGTTTACTTCCATTTTAAATCCCTCCCGTGTCTTTGGTGTAATCCATATATCACTCTAAACACAGGTAATAGCAAGTTATTTACGCATTTATGAGTGTATCTTTGTACGGGATTTTTTCTCCGTTACGAACCAAAAATGCCCCTTCAACTCCAGCCATTTCAACAAATCTTGCAGCAATAACGTCGCAATATTTTTCATCAAGCTCTATTGCATAGCACAATCTTCCTGTCTGCTCGCAGGCTATGAGCGTGGAACCGCTGCCCGCAAAGGGCTCCAGGACAATGCAATTTGTCATCGAGCTGTTTTGAATCGGATAGGCCACAAGAGGTATCGGTTTCATTGTCGGATGAAGCTCTGATTTTGTCGGCCTGTCGAAATTCCAAACCGTTGTCTGCTTCCTGTCCGAGTACCACCTGTGCTTGCCTGTTGGCTTCCAACCGTAGAGGACCGGCTCGTGCTGCCACTGGTAATCGGATCTGCCTAGCACTAGCGACTGCTTGGCCCAGATGCACACGCTCGAGAGATGAAAGCCGGAGTCCTTAAATGCCTTCCTGAAGTTGAGCCCTTCCGTGTCGGCGTGGAATATGTACGCTCCCGCTCCATCGTCAAGCGCCTCGAAAACATTTTTGAATGCCGCCAGGAGAAATTCATAGAAGCTCTTGTCCTCCATGTTGTCGTTTTTAATTACACGCTCGTTTTCCTTGCCCGCTGAGTAGTTGACATTATAAGGCGGGTCCGTCACGCACAGGTTGGCCTTCTTGCCCTCCATGAGCTTTTCATATGTTTCAGCCTTTGTGCTGTCTCCGCAAATCAGCCTGTGCTTTCCCAAAATCCAGATGTCGCCCTGCCTTGAAACCGGCTCTGCTATTTCATCCAGAGCCTTGTCCACATCGAAGTCGTCCTCTTTGGTGCCCTTGTCATGGACTTTCGAAAACAGGTCCTCAATCTCCGCCGCGTCAAAGCCCGTAAGCGAGATGTCAAACATGGACTGGTCAAGCTCGTTTATAAGCTCAGTCAGCTTCGGCAGGTCCCACTCGCCGCTTACTTTGTTGAGGGCCACGTTAAGCGCCTTTTCCTCATCTTCGCTCATGTCCACCACAACGCAGTCTATCTCGCCTGCTCCCTGAGCCTTTAGAATCTTGTACCTTTGGTGCCCTCCCACGATGTGGCCTGTCCTTTTGTTCCATATTACCGGCTCCACATAGCCAAAGGTCTCTATGGACCTTTTCAGCTTTTCATATTCTGCGTCGCCCGGCTTTAGATTCTTCCTCGGATTGTATTTTGCAGGGTTCAACTTATCCACCGAAACCTTCTGTATATCCACAAATCTCACTCTCCTTATCGCATTAAAAAACGCCTTGGAAATCCTGCTTTTCGGCAGCTTCCAAAGGCGTATCTATTTTTTTAAATGTTGCTGTTTCAATGTTTGTACCTGCGGAGCCGCTCTGATACCCCGCCCCTGTAATTTCGCGAAATTTCACGCGGTGGGGCAGCCCCGTTCCCCGGCTCTCGGGTCGTAGCGATTTGATCCCCCCTACCCCTTCTGTTTATACTGCTGAGTTATCAACATTTTCTAGTAAGTATACACGGTTCCTTTTCTTCCCCATCTTCCGTCTTCTTTCGCCGTCTTTGTATCATGGCACTGCTTGCAAAGCGCCTGCCAGTTGCTCTGGTTCCAAAAGAGCTCTTCATTCCTCTTGTGGGGTTTTATGTGATCCACAACAGTTGCAGCTTTGACAACGCCTCTACCTTTGCATGACTCGCAAAGAGGATGAGCCAGCAGGAACTCTTTTCTTAGCTTCTTCCACCTGCTGCTGCCATACAAATGCTTGCTGGGTCTGTTCGTGTTGTACTTGATGCTCTCTTCCTTCTGGTGTTTCTCGCAGTACCTGCCTTCCGTCAGCTCCGGGCATCCCGGATGGCTGCACATTCGTTTTGGCTTTCTTGGCATATATCTTATCTCCTTACAACCCTTCTTATTTCACTTTAAACGCCCATTCCGAAATAAGGCTCCGTTATGACCTTTCTTATTTCATTTTATATAGGTAGTTGCTTCCCACAACAATAAAACATGGGTAGTTTTTTGGGTTTTTTACCCGCGTTTTTCGAATATAGGTAATTGCTTCTCATATTTTCTTCATAATCAGACACAGAAAAAGCCCTAAAGAGTTTTCCTCCAAGGGCTTTGCTATCAAAAGTGCTGCGTTTCCTAAGAATCGAATCGATATAACACCGGCATATGCTACAGCACATGGTGCTCTTGATTTTCTCCATGCCTTCACAGTTTATATTATATGACTCTTTGATACTGACATACAATGACATTTACTGACACATTTTTATTTTCTCGATTTCTTTCAGCGCCTTTCCGTGGATTCTAAACACAGTCCTCACATCATAGCCTATGTTGCTGGCCACATCCTCCCAGCTCTGCCCGCCTATATATCTCATCTCCAAAAGCAGCCTGTAGCTCATGTTGTCCAAGCTGCCTATGTCCTTTGAGATTTTTCTTTTGAGCTCCACAAGATTGTCTATGTCCTCGTCGATTTCATGCTCCAGGTCTATTATTTTGACTATGGAGTTTTCCATAGGGCTTCTGCTCTTGGACGAGCTCACCTTGTCTAGACTGTAGCTGGCGGTGACCTTTTGAGCTAGACACTTGAGCGAATCCAACTGCTGCAGTTTATTGTTTATTATCCTATCAAGCCACATGGCCTGAGACAAATACTCCTTTACATTCATGGCCTCTCCTCCCGGTTTTAAGGATGCTATTCGGACGCCTTCTCGAGCAGCTTCATTTTTCCGACGTAGTAGTTTTGAATTATGTTTATTTGCGATGCTCTGTCCAAGGAGCGTATGCGGTCCAAGGCTCTTTTCTTGTCCTTCTTGCTTTGCTTCCAGGTCTTAAAGAAGCTGCATTCATAGCCCTCGCATTCTCTTACATTCAAGATGTTGCATTTGCCTTCCCTATAGGCAAAGCATTTTTCTATCAGCTTTACTTCCATCCTCTTTTCCTCCTTCAGCAGATTTTTTTATAGTCTTTTTCCTATTTTTCATTTCTCGATCTATATTCGTAAGAGCCTTGTAGGCCGTCATGTCCAGGTACCCTTCGCTGTTGTACATGTTATATTTCATTACTCTCTTCCTCCCTTCACCTTGTCTACTCTTGCTTTCACTGCTCTTAGCAGCGCTTCCTGCCTGTCTTCCTTGTTTTCAAGGACCTTCATCACATCTTCGTCCAACGTGCCTTTGGCCACCAGGTGGTGGATTATTACGTTTTGCTTTTGGCCCTGCCTGTAGAGCCTTGCGTTGGCCTGGGCATAGAGCTCAAGGCTCCACGGAATCCCAAACCATATTATTATGTTCCCGCCGGCTTGAAGATTAAGGCCGTGACCTGCCGATGCAGGATGAGCCAGCATTACACTCACCTTTCCGTTGTTCCAGTCTGCAATGTCCTCTACCCTCTTTAAAACCCTGAGGTCGTCTATTTTAAGATGCTTTTCAATCCTATCTATGTCGTGCTTGTAGGAATAAAACACCAGCACCGGCTTTCCATTTGCCGCTTCTATCGTATCCTCGAGCGCCTTTAGCTTTTCGTCATGGATATGCTTGGCTTCTCCCGTTTCGTCGTATACGGCCCCGTTTGCCACTTGCAACAGCTTGTTTGAAAGCACAGCCGCCGTGTTTGCGACTATGTCGGAGCCCTTTAGCGGAAGCAGCAGGTCCTTTTCAAGCTGATTGTATTTTTCCTTTGACTTCTCCGGCAGCTCAACCTTTATGATGTTGTTTATCCTCTCCGGCATTTTCAGATAGTCCTGGGATTTCATGCTGACGCATATGTCCGAGAGCTTGTTGTATATAGATTCCTGTGCCCCTTCCTTTGGCCTGTAGCTGAATATGACGTGCTGGTTTCTCTTGTCCGGCAGAAAGTATCTGTCCCGAAAGCCCGTTATAGTCTTCCCGAGCCTCTCCCCGCCATCTAGAAGGTAAATCTGCGACCACAAATCCATGAGGCCGTTTGGCGACGGAGTTCCTGTAAGGCCAACTACCCTTTTTATAAGCGGCCTTACTTTCCTAAGGGCCTTGAAGCGCTGCGACCTTGGCGACTTGAAGCTTGAGAGCTCATCTATTACTACCATGTCAAAAGGCCAGCTCTTTTTATAAAAATCCACAAGCCACTTCACGTTTTCCCTATTTGTGATGTATATGTCCGCCTCGATGCCAAGAGCCTCTATTCGCTCCTTCTCGGTTCCGAGCACCTTTGATATTTTAAGGTGCCTTAGATGATCCCACTTCATCGCTTCTTCATCCCAGGTGCACTGGGCCACTCTAAGAGGGGCTATCACCAAGGCTTTTTCTATGTCAAAGTAGTCAAACATCAAGTCGTTTATCGCACTCAGCGTGATCACGCTCTTTCCAAGGCCCATCTCCAGCAGAAGCCCTGCTTTTTCTTTGTCTATGATCCACTGCTTTGCGTATTCCTGGTAGTCATAAGGCCTATATTTCACCCGCTCACCTCCCGTAAAAAAGCTTCAATCCCTTTGTAGGAGTCTATGACATAGACCTTGAACCCCAATCTCTCCAGCTGCTTTTTTCTTTTTATCTGAAGAGGCCTTGGCTTTTTCCCTGGAGCCTTGAGCTCCGCAAACAGGGCGACTCCGCCGGGCAAAAGCACCAGCCGATCCGGCACGCCTGCCATTCCCGGACAGACTAGCTTTAATGCGATCCCTCCCAGCCTTTCTGTCTCTTTTTTAAGTCTTGCCTCTATATGTCTTTCCTGCACACTTATCTCTCCTTTTGTGATCAAGACGCAATCTCGTTCACAAGACGACTGCCCCTTCCAGCCTTTGCACCTTAAGCCTTACATCGATTCTATGCATTTTTGCGTGAACAACGTGACAAGATTTCCTTACGCGCTACTGCGCATTATAGAGTTTAGGTATATACATATACGCTATATATTCTTTATTTGTATTATTCATATATATATTCTTGTTCACGTTGTTCACATAATATACAAACCACTTATAAATGCTCTCTTTCAGGCTGTGAACGACTCCTGTGAACAAGGCTTTTCTTGTTCACTCTTGTTCACTCTTTCTTGTGAAAATCCTTTGTATTCCGTATATGGGCACTCTCGCACGAGACTGCCTGTTGCCCGAGTATTTCTCCCATCCAGGGATCTTTCTCATTATGGCGTTTATCTCGTAGGAGTCGATTTTCCTCATGGCGCTTGCCTCCTTGCCAAATAGCTCGCACCAGATCTCCATAGCGCACACCTTGTCCCTTCTTACGCTTCCTTTCACGGCGTCTCCAAAATCGTCCCCCCGTATGAAGCTTCTTCTTTCGCAAATCTCCATGGCGTCCCAATTTGAAGGCAGCAGCTTGTCCAGATACTCCCTGACAATCCCTTCCCTATCGTCGCTTTCGAGAGCCTCAATTTGTTCCACGCCTGCGATCTTCTCAGCCTCGTCGCTTAATATTAGACTCTCGCCCTGGTTGTAGTACTCCATAACCTCCGCCCATATCTGGTCGATGTCATCAAGGTTCCAGGGCTTTAGCCTTGTGCCCCCGGGAGTCTTCACAGGCCAGAACCTGCGGCCACCGCTTAAGTCCCGTAGAAAGCCCGCTTCCTGATTCGTCGTTCCCACAAGTATGCTCTGCCTTGGATGGTCCTCCACCGAGTAGCCGTAGCTGGCCCTGAACTTGTCGTCTTGCCTGGTGATGAATGACTTAAGCGTATCCTCGTCCACCTTTTTTATTCCGGCAAGCTCCCCGATTTCCACGATCCAGTAGCCCTGAAGCTTTTCAGCCGCCGTCTTGTCCCGCATGTCCGATATGGACAGTGAATCGCTGAAAAACTTGCCCCCCAGCTTTGAAAACAGCGTGCTTTTTCCTATTCCCTGAGGACCGTTTAAGACAAGCACGGTGTCGTACTTTATGCCGGGATTCATAGTCCTTGCCACTGCCGCTACAAGTGTCTTGCGCATGGCTTCCCTGGTATAGACGTTATCCTCAGCCCCCAGGTAGGAGATGAGCAGCTCGTCTACCCTCCTCACCTTGTCCCACTCGGGTAGACCTCTTAGATACTCCCTCACCGGATGGCGTGACCTTTCGACAGAGACTTTGATCACGGCCTCTTTGAGCTTTCCTGGGCTGTAGAGCCCGTAGGCGCTGTCGATGTATCCGGCGAGCGATGCTTCGTCTGTTTTGTTCCAGCCACGCTTTAGCCTTTTCCAGGGAACTTCGCCTTCCACGTCTATGCCTTCCCTGAGCTCGTTGTAAAATACGCTCGCGATGAGAGAGTCGTGCCTTAGGATGAGTATCATGTTGCTGAGTGTGTTCTTTAGCTCGCCATTATTATTGATTTCAAGGCCCTCCTGCCAGTCTGCCTCAACTCCAAAATCCTCGCTGGCCGCTGCCATCCTTTCTCCGGCTATCTGCTTTTTGACGGCCGCATCCTTCGTGGAGAGCTCCTGCATGGCCTTGTATGACGGCAGCTTGTTTACAGGCGTGCCCTCCTTTGCATCCTCATCCAGCTCTGCGAACCTGTGTAGGCGCACCAGGTCGAATGCGTTGCACAGCTTGCCGCTTATGGGATCGCTTCCGTGGTGGGAGTAGGCGAAGTCTCCTTCCCCGTAAATCACAAGTCCTCCTGACGTGCTGCCCTTTTCATAGGTGTAGCGGCTTGGATCGTCGCAGGACGTATACACTCCCTGCAGGAACTTGTCTATCGCATCAACTGCGCTGTATGTCCTGCAGAAGGCTCCTACTATACCGCCCTTCTCCCTGGGGTCTCCCTGCCTTTCTGCAAGCCTTGTTCTATCGCTCTTGGCCCTTGAGCTTTCGGGCCAGTAGGAGGAGTCCCGCCAGTCCTTGTATCTTTCTAGCACCTCGTCCGGGTCAAGCCAGGGCTCGTCCGCGAATCTGAACACATACTCTCCGTCAGAGGATGTCGAGGGCCAGTACATCAGCCTGTGTGCCTCGTATGTGGTGTCGTCAAAGAAGTCTATGCCAATATCAGCCGCTATCCTTCTTGCTATTGGCGCATATTCGTCCGAGGACACGGGCCTTTTAAGCGGTATTACCAGCCTTAGCCTTTGGCCCGAGGGGCTGTGGCTGTGGGTGGAATACATGATTGCTCCGCAGCCCAGTATCGCCTCAACGCTGTCCCACAGGTCCCCTTTCACAAAGTCGGCATCCAGGGTTACAAGCTGCCTCCAGGACACGCTGCCTGATTTTCTTCTGCCACCTTTAAGGGCTCCTCCCACAAACCCGCCTACATCCTTTATCTCGTCCCGCCTCGCCTTGGAGTATCTTTTGTATTCCTCGAACGTCTCATGGGTCCTGGTTGTATGGCTCAGCTTTTCTGCAAGCTGCGACCAGGACATCTCCTTGTTTTTCCACTCCAGCTCTTTTCTGCTTCTTCCGGTGGCTATTGTAAGAAGGCCGTCGCACTTTAGCTTTTTAATCCGGCTTTGCTCTATCATGTCTGCCTCCTCCATGGGAAAACACCTCGCTTCTTATTTTTTCAATCTTCTCTCTGGTCCTTGGCCCGATTCCCTTCTCGGTTTTAAGCCTTTCTATGAAGGAGTCCAAGGCATCCTCGGCTGCATTAAGGTAGTACTCCGTCAGGAACCTTTCCATCTGCAGCTTGCTGTAGTGCTTGAGCTGCTTGTATGTGGCTCTGTCAATCAAAAGAAATCCCTCCTTTCCTGCGGGAAATATGGCGCTTTTAGTCCTTCTTGTAGTACTCCGACTCGAACCCGTCGGCGCTCAGGGGAAGGCCACTTGCCCAGCCTATGGGATAGCTCATTATCTCGTTTACTTCATCCAGGGAGCCTTCGCCCTTTGGAACGTCCAGGACCACCTCGTCGTGTATGTGGGCCACTATCTTGTACCCAGCCCTGTCGAGCCTGAGCATCGCCTCCGCCAAGCAGTCCCTTGCAATCGCCTGTGTCAGGTTCTCGGCTATCTTTCCTCCATAAGTGTCTATCCTTCCCCATGACTTTGAGGTCTGGTCCAGTCCCTCGAATGTGATCTTGTCCCTGCCGAATCTCATGTCGGCTTCAATTCTCGGCCTTGCATAGGCAAGGCTCCTGCCGGAAGGCAGTCTTATTAGCAGCATCCCGCTTTTATACAGGAACTTGAGGCCATGCTGCAAGCTTACCGAGGTTTTCCCCTTTATCGCCTTTACCGCGGCTTCCTCTGCATCCCGCCAGAGCCTTACTATGTTTGGATTCGCCTTTCTCCAGGCGGAGACTATGAGCGAAAGCTCGTCTTCTGAAAGCCCCATCCTTTCGGCTCCCATGGCTTTTAGTGCTCCGACTCCCCCTTGATAACCGCAGGCCAGGGTCGCTATCTTGCCCTTCGCCCTGAGCTCATACTCCGGATTTCCCTTTGCTATCTTCTCGATGGGCACACTAAACATCCTGCTGGCCGTCATCTCGTAGATCTTGCCGTGGCCCCTGAAGGTGTCTATGACCCACTGCTCCCCGGCAAGCCAGGCTATGACCCTGGCTTCAATGGCGCTAAAGTCCGACACTATTATCCTGGCTCCCGGCGATGGCACGAAGGCCGTCCTTACCAACTGGGAAAGCACGTCGGGCACCGAATCGAAGAGAAGCTCCAGCAGCTCGTAGTCCCCGGACTTTAAAATGTCCCTTGCAAGATCCAGGTCCTTCATCGCATTTCGGGGCAGGTTCTGTATCTGCACCAGCCTGCCGGCCCACCTCCCGGTTCTGTTGGCGCCGTAAAACTGCAGGAGGCCACCAATCCTGTGGTCCTTTCTCATGGCCCTGTCCATGGCCTCGTACTTTTTGACGGAGGTTTTGGACATCTCCTGCCGCAACTCCAGGAGCCGCCTTGCCTGGTCGTCTCTGGTTTCCTCCAGCAGGTCTTCCACAGCCTTCTTCGAGAGGCTCTCTATTTGGATTTTGTGCTTGTCCCTCAGGTAGCCTTTGAGCTGGGCGGGGCTGTTTGGGTTTTCAAGCCCCGTAAGACATCTGGCCTGCTTTAAAAGCTTCTCTTGGTGCAGCTCGTCGCACCTTATCGCATGCTCGACAAGGTCCTTGTCCACCCTTATGCCGATGTCGTTTATCCTCTGGTCCAGCTGCCAAAGCTCCTGCTCGTTTTCTGTAACAGGGAAGGCCTGGAGCTTTCTTCTGATTTCCCGCTCGACCTCGACATCCTTCTTGCAGTATTCCTTGAACGTCTCCCACCTTTCCATGTCGTGCTCCGGAAGGTTCCTGCTTCTCGCGCCTCCTTTGCAGGGCATTGAAAAATACCTTATGAGGGCCTTGCCCTCCTTCATCTTTTGCTCCTTTAAGCCCATGACCTTGGCCACTGCCGAAAGGTGTCCCGGAAGCCCAAGCGTCAGTGCGTGGACCTGGGAGCACCGCCACTGGCTTGGCGGCATTTCCCTTTTGAAATGCCGCGAGAGGCATGTCCTTTCAAAGTTTGCATTGAAGGCTGTCTTTATCACCGCCGGGTCCGTCATGGCCTTTTGGACATCCTGGGGGATCTCTTCTCCCCTTGCCAGGTCTGCCACATTTGCATCCTCATCACCAAATGCGTAGCCGAAGATGAGTATTTCAAAGTCGCCTGATTCGACGTAAGGGTATACCCCGCACTTTGCAAGATCCACGCTGCTGTATGTTTCAATATCAATCGAGAGCACTTTCATAAACTCACCTCTAACTGCCCTATGGTTTTTATTCGGCATTATATTTTGAACTCTCTCAAAGCGTTCCATTTTGGATAAGGAAGGGGCAATGCAATGCCCCCGCTCCCTTCTAGCCCAGGAAGTCGTCCTCGTCGCCACCTATGGCTTCGAAGTCGTCCTCGGCTCTAGCCTTTCCTCCCAGTGCTTCTCCATCTTCAGTCTTTTGGATGTTGTTGAGCCCTGCCGCCAGCCCCTTGTTTCCGGCAGCGCTGTAGGGGAATATGTTTATGCTCGCCCTGCCGTAGCAGCCGCTGTAGAATTCAGTCTGGTCATTTATCGGGTGTAGCCTGCGGTCGACTATTCCCGGCCTGGCTTTGCCGTTGGCGTTTATAAAGTAGCTGTCCTCGTAGGCCTCGTCGTCCGGCCTGTCTATGTCCCCGTCCCTTAAGGGAACCTTGAAGTTGCCGCTTGTAAACTTTGAGCCGAACTTTGCTGTTCCGTCCTTTTTAGCCTCCTCGATTGCCTGCTCAACGTCCCTTATGGCCTGCTTGTTCGACTTTGGTATTATTATGCTTACAGAGTATTTGGGCTCGCTTCCGTTTATGCTCTTTGGCTCAAACACGTTTGCGTAGCTGAATCTCACCGGATTCTCCTTTGTTCCTATGATCACTTTTGCCATGTCTCATTCCTCCTGAATTTTTATTTGAAATCCTGCTCCGGGCCGCTTCTCGCCTGGGGCCTTTTGTCGTCTTTAAAGACCAGCTTCAGTCTGCCAGGCGGCCTTTCGATGAGGTCTCCTATGACCCTTTGAAAATCCTCTTTTCCTATTTCCTTCTCGAGCTTTGTAAGGCTAAGAAGGGACCTTGAGTATATGAAGTCCTCCGGGTACCCCGCATGGAGCAGCTTTTCCGCCACCTGGGTTTCGCATGTGAAGCGCCTTGTGCTTCTTCCCTCAACAAGCTTCATTCCGGGCCACTGCTTGCCAGCGTTTACTGCCGCATCAAGGGCGTAGCTTTCAACGTCCGACGCCCATTTTTGAAGCTCTCCCACTTGGCGGAGCACAGCTGCGACCTCTTCGTCCGAAAGAAGTGGCGGCTCCTTGAAGTCCATGCCTGACAGCCTCATATTCTCAATGCACCTGGCCCTGCAGGTGGCCTTCACCTTGCAGAATCTGCAGTGCTCTCCCGGCTTGAACTCGCCCTCGCCCGCCCAGGCCTTTTCGGCTCTTGGCCTTACCACTTCCTCCGCCCAGCTTAAAAGCTCGCTGGCCTCCATCTCGTCGGTTGAAATGTTGTCGAGCCTCGGCTGGATTATGCTCATCCTAACCCTCTCTGTGTCGTAGAGCATTCCAAAGCCGTTTATGGCCCCAAGGGCGTAAAGCCTCATCTGGGGATTGGCTGCAGCGCTTACGGCCACGCCCTTTCCACCCTTAAGGTCGATGACCTCGATCATGCCGTCTGCTACTATAAGTGCGTCCCCGGTTCCAAAGCCTTCCTTGACCCAGGGGCTGTAGTCCAGCCTTTCCTCCACCAGCACAAGCGGATCCTTGCTCGTCGCCCTGGCCTCGTTTATCTTTTCGATTACAAGGTCCACATAGGTTTCAACGGCCTTTTCAATCTCGTCTGTGAAGAACTCGCTTCTTTTCATCTTCTCTAGTCTTTCATCGAACTCCGGCTCCTTTATGCTTCCCAGGAAGAAGCTAAGGTGCAGCTCGGACAGCTCGTGCATGAATGTCCCTTCAAGGGCGTATGTGGTCGTGACGTCCTCCATCTCTTCCTCGAGCCTCACGCTTGGGCTGCAGCTCAGCCACCTGTGGGCTCCCGAAGCCGAGAGCAGTGCGTGCGACCCCATTACAGCTCCTCTGCTTTCTGGAGAACCTGAGCATACCTTTCCTCCGGTATGTCGCTGAGCTTCTTGGCCCCGAATTCCGAGATGAGCTTTTTAACCTGGGACTGCTTGCCGCTTTGGGAAAGCTCCGCCAGCTTGGCCCTGACCTCCTCGAGGGTGGGCTGTTTTTCCTTTGCTTCTGTCTGCTCTGCTTTCTCTGGTTCAGGCTTTGATTCGGCTTCAGGAGCGTTCCCTTCGGCAGCGCCAAACAAGGCTTCTATGCTGTCCGCCAGGCTCCTTAGATCGCTCACTACCTCTAGTGCAAGTTTGATTTTGCTCATTAGCTTTTGCTCCTTTCTGCAACATTCATCTTTTGCGCCGCCTGACATAGCAGGTTTTTAAGCTTGCTCGTAACGTCCTCCCCTTTTGCCCTGCACTCCTTGATATGTACGTTGGCGCTGGATGGGCTTGTGATTGTGATTTTTATGGTCTGCATTTTTTCACCTCCACTTGATTTTTCTAGAGGCCTAAAAAGTGCCTCTAATATATAGCCACGGGAAACGCAAAACCGAACCCCCTAATTTAAAATTTTTTCGAGTTTTTTATAAATCTTCTTCAGCCGGTTTCTTACAGCGGCCTCGCTGACCCCTTCATCCCTTGCAATTTTGGCTATGCTCAGGTCCTCGTAGAAAACCTTCTGAAGCAAGTCTCTCTGCTGCGGCAACAGCTCGTCTATCGCCTTCTTTATGTATTCACTTGTCTCCTTTTGCTCTGTCATTGCTTCGATGCTACACTCTTTATCCTCAAACTGCGCTCCCTGCTCCTGCATGATGAAAATCGAACTGTGCCTGCGGGTCTCTTTTCGGTTGCTGCTCAATGTGTCTCTTTCTATCTCTATAAGAACTTCTCCTACTTCATCCGGCGCTTCAACTTCAACAGTTTCTCCTGTTAGGAATTCATATGTGATTTTCATGATTTATCTCTCCTTTGGATTTTTAAGTTCGAAAATGTATTACTGGACAAAACCCTGTATTTACACAGCGCATGGCCCTGAAAAAAAGCAAAAAAAAATAGCCGGACAACAGCTAAAATGAATTAGCTGCTGTCCGGCTATTTGGTAGTTCATGCTCGACTCCGTTGCTCGGTACTAAAATGTTCAGTTTTCGGGCACAAAAATAGGCCGGATAACTACTCTAAATAAAAGTAGCTATCCGGCCATTTGGTAGTTCACTTGACTCCGTTGCTCTGAATGTCAATGAATATTTGAGCCAGGCGCTAGTGAATTTCTGAGCCACCTGTGCTAATGAAAAAGTATACCATTTTCATATTTGTGCTAATGAATATTTGAGCCACTTATTGTAATAAAGAAGGGAAATTGGGTTTAGCCTTCATTTCCCTTAATTCATCTTTTATTTGCTGTTGCTGTCCTTTCGATAAGAATCGCCATTCATGTTTAATACATAGGAGCGGAATGTTATTCTGTCAACTAGGGCTGCGACCATTATTGGATTATCGAAAAGCTCTGTCCATCTTGAGAATTCAAGATTTGTGGTTATTATGATGCTGCCTTTTTCGGATCGATCAGAGATTACCTTGAAAAGCAGATCTGACTGATGCCTGTTAAAGCTTAGGTATGAGAGTTCATCTAGTATTAGCAGATCAACTTTAGACAGCTGTTTTTCAAGCTTTGCCAGCCTTTTGTACTCGCTGGCCTCGACCAATTCAGTTGCAAGTGATGCGGCGTTATAAAACTTGACGGAATATCCGAGGGTGCAGGCTTTCAAGCCAAGGCTTATTGCAAGATGCGTCTTGCCTGTTCCGGGATTCCCTATCATTACAATGTTTTGATGTTTGTCTATGTAGTCGCACTCAGACAACTCAAAAATAAAAGGTTCTTTTACATGTTTAAGCCGGCTTGTATCAAATTCATCAAGAGTCTTCAAATATGGATACTTTGCAGCTTTGATCCGCCTTTTGCGATTATTTTCCTGACGCTGGTCGTTCTCAACTCTTAGTAGCGCAAGGAGGAAATCCTCATAGCTCATATTGGTGTCCATCTGACGGATCATATTTTCATAATCACAAAAGGTAGGGAGCTTGAGCTGCTTGCAGTAAAGAGAAATAGACTGTGCCTTCACGTTTATTTCACCCATTATCCGTTCACCGCCACTTTGAATTTGGCATCATAAGCCGATAGGTCCACATTATCAACTGAGATATCCGTTGCAACCGATATTACGCCGTTTGATACAGGACCATCCAAGTAACTTCGTACCAGGTCGATTGTGGGACTTACCGTAGCAGGTATTTGGTTTTTAATGCCGATTATCCTGTCAGTGCCATAATCAAGGCACAATCGAAGAAGTTTGACAGTATCCCTGTTTGCATTTGGGAATTTCATTCCCCATTCAAGCAGGTCTCTCTGAATAGCCTGCCTTACAGGTTTGGCGTTGAATACGGAGCGTGGCTTTCGTTCCAGAAGTGGCATGTAGTGCTCCAGAGTATAGCTGGTGTAGCCCCCTGGACCATAGATGCGGTCATAGGATGCCACGACTGCAGACTTGTGATGTATTCTGATTTCGTTGCCATAGGCCTTTATTGTGGCTTCCTGGCCTATCAGTGTTGCCGGAACTGAATAATTGTTTTTATCAAACCTTACTGTGGAGTATTCATTTACTTTTGCAATCGCAGTTTTGCTTGTATCAAAACTGTATTTTGGAAGTGAGTAGAAGTATGATGCTTCTTGAAAGAGCCGCATACCGACAGTTCCCTCACGTCCTTGTATCATATGCTGCTTATACTCGTTGCATTTTTCTGATAGTAAACTATTCAGCTCTGATAAGTTTTTTATCCTTGGAACAGGAACCAGGAAGTTTCTTCTTGAAAATCCTACAAGGTTTTCAACCAGGCCCTTTTCATTTCCGCTTGCAATGTTGCAAAACAACGGTTGAAATGCATAATGGGCGCTAAAGGCCTTGTACCTGTTTTGAATCTTTGCGTATTGGCCAAAGCCTTCTTTTACTGCAACTTTAGCATTATCAAATATTGTTTTATGAGGAATACCGCCAAAGAATTCAAATGCCTTCTGTTGACCTTCCAAGAAGGATTCCTCGTTCTGGTGCTTGAATGCCATTACGAAAATTGCGCAACTGAAGCATAGCCTTGCACAAAAGAGATTGATTTTGTTTTTAATCCCGTCAAGATACACGGTGGCTTCTCCCCAATCAATTTGGAGAGCTTCCCCCGGATCGAATTCCAATGGGATAAATGACTTGGGAATATTCCCTTTAATCCTTTTTACAGCCAATCTTACTGTTGACTCGCCGCCGGCAAACTGTTTTTCAGTTACAAGCCGTTGATATATGCGCCTTGCAGTATGCTGCTGTTTGTTTATATTTTCGGATTTGTCTTCCTCAAGGCAATGAAGAATGAACTTTAATACATCGTCAGTCAGAATGTCTGCCTTACGATTGTATTCTTTGCGTTCCCATGGAACGCTGTCACCGTCACAATATTTTTTGACGGTATTGCGAGATATGCCGAGCGTTTTAGCGATAGCCCTTTGAGACATACCCTGGATTGTACTCATTTCTCTAATCTTTTGGTAAATGTCCACGTCAATGATCACACCTTTCATCCTCCCTGCACTAATCTTTGAGATTAGTATACAGGTTTTTTGAAAAGTGGCTCACTTTTTGGTTAGCACAAAGGCACTAAATGGCTCACTCTTATACTAGCATTCACATCCGTTGCTCGGTATAGCGATGTTTCTTCTCAGATTCTTTTCATTGGTTGCTTTTCAAGCTGCAACCTGGCTACTTTTCTGCAGTGAGGACACTTGATGGATATGGCTCCTATCACGGTCCCCTCTTTGTCAAACAGCCTGCGTCCGCACACTGGACAATTGACTTGCTCGGTCATATGGCCTCGCCCCCCTATGTAGTTTTTTATTATGCTGACCTTGTTCGATATATTCATTATATAATCGAACACCTGTTCGGTCAATATCGTTAGTTGATTTATTTATTGTCATTTAAGTTAAAATTTACCATTAGGTGGCTAAAAAAAAAGCCATGCTGCTATTAAAACATGGCTTCAGTTTTCATCTTGTATTTCTTCCATTTTCTATTTTTAGCTGGTCTAGCCTATGGTCTTCACAACGCCGTAGCTTAAACCCGTCATTATCAGTCCGGCGATTATGTTCCCGAGGAGTATCGCTGGGAATGCTATCTTAAATCGCATGTCTAGAAGTGCTGCCGCCAGAGATCCAGACCACACACCCGTTCCCGGTAGAGGTATAGCTACGAATATTAACAGTCCCCAGAAACCATATTTTTTCACCTTGTCGCTCCTGTCCAGAGTCTTATGGGTAAGGCGATGAATAAAGCCTTTGAAGCGATCGCTCTTTAGTAGCATCTGGAATATTGGCCTTATAAGAAAAAGTATGAACGGCACGGGAATCATGCTACCCAAAAGCGCCATTCCAAGAGCATTCATTGGAGAGAGTCCCATGGCCACTCCCACAGGAATAGCTCCTCTTACCTCCACCATTGGGACTGCCGCTGTGAGCGCCACTGTCGATTCCTTTGTAAGCAGTTCCATTATAAAATTTAAAGCTTCCATAATAACCTCATTATATATTATTTACTTAATTTATTTGACATAGTGGCAATATGCATAAGTAAGTTGTCAACTTAGGGCCTGGCTACTGGACTTTCCTTACAATATCCGGTGCATTGATATAAACAATACTCCCAAATATTGTAGATAAAAAAATATAAATAGAGTTTTACGGAACTTTCCCTGACACCCACAGACTTTTGATAGGCACCTCTTCTATGTCAGATATCTATTCTTGTGCTTATTTTTTCTGTTCCAACACTTTAGTCAAAACATCACCAACAATAGTCGATGATGTACCCTTTGTATAATTGAAATATACCATTTCAACGCCTACTCCATTTAATTTTTTTCTATTTCTTCATACATATTTGAACCCTTCCAGTCATCGCCATGGAATATTGCATCAAATCTTAGCTTTTCCCAGGCAACAAATTTGTCCAGTGACTTTTGTGGTACTGCCTCATCAACATACTTAATAGCTTCTACAATTTTTATTCTTTCTTCAAACGGAATAATTGGAGTCTTTTTTTTGTAGCCTTGCACTACTTCATCAGTACTGACACCTACAATTAGATATTCACACTGTTCTTTTGCCTTTTTTTAAAATATTAAGATGACCAATGTGGAATAAGTCAAATACGCCTGTTGTATAACCTAATTTATATTTTTTCATTATCCAATACTCCTCCTAATATAAATTTTTCTTTTATAAATAATATGACTTTCTATAATTTATTCTATGATAAAATTCATACAACCCGCACAAGTTAATAACCATTTTTTAATATTTATAATCCAACCCCAATTCACCGCTTTAATTTTGTTCTTATTCGATTATTCTTGTCCTAAACTAACAATCAACCAAAATATCAGCTATTCTCTTACTCGCAAATCCATCACCATAAGGATTGCTTGCTTTACTCATCCTTTCATATTCTTCCTTATCTTCAAGAAGTTGCTTGAAGGTTTTGTAGATTATTTCTTCATCTGTTCCAACAAGTTTTAAAGTACCTGCTGCGATTCCTTCAGGTCTCTCTGTTGTATCTCGCATAACAAGGACAGGTTTACCTAAACTTGGTGCTTCTTCTTGAATTCCACCACTATCTGTTAGTATTAGATAAGATCTTGAAATAAAATTATGGAAATCTAATACTTCCAAAGGCTCAATGATTCTAATTCTATCCGTATTCCCCAGAATATCGTTTGCTGCTTCTCTTACCACAGGATTCATGTGTATCGGATAAATAGCTTTAATATCTGAATTTTCATCAATAATTCTTTTTATCGCTCTGAACATGTTTCTCATAGGTTCGCCAATATTTTCTCTTCTGTGAGCTGTTATCATAATTAGCCTGCTGTCTGCAACCCACTCTAACTGCTCATGAATATAATCTTCTCTAACTGTAGTTTTAAGAGCATCTATTGCAGTATTACCCGTTACATGAATTGTTGCACTGTCTTTGCCTTCTTTAATAAGATTTTCTTTAGACATCTCCGTTGGTGCAAAATTATAACTTGATAATATTCCAACAGCCTGTCTATTAAATTCTTCTGGATATGGCGAATATACATTATATGTTCTAAGGCCTGCTTCAACATGCCCTACAGGAATCTGCAAATAAAAGCATGCAAGTGCTGCAACAAATGTTGTAGATGTATCTCCATGAACCAAAACAATATCAGGCTTTATTTCTTCTAACACAGTTTTCATTTTCTCCAGAATATTCAAAGTCACATCAAAGAGTGTCTGCTTTGCTTTCATAATAGAAAGATCATAGTCCGGTATCACATTAAACGCCTCGAGAACTTGGTCTAACATCTCTCTATGCTGGCCTGTAACACAAACAAAAGTATCCAATTTTTCTCTCGTCTTAAGTTCTTTTACTAAAGGACACATTTTAATAGCTTCAGGTCTTGTGCCAAAGACCACCATGACTTTTTTTTTATTCATTTTTATTCATCCTAACTATAGTTTATAAATCCCATCAATATTGCAGATATTTTTTGTATCCAAAACAAATTTATCTTTAATTAATTCTAAATTGTTTTTAATATGATCATGAGCAGTCATAATAACAAGTATTTCAATTTCATTGAGAAAATCCTCAAAATTCATAAACTGATGGTCTACAATTCTTGTCTTTATAAATGGGTCATATACTTTAACTCCAAAGGCCAAATGTTCATCCATTTTTTCCAGGAGTTGAAGCGTTGGACTTTCTCTTATATCATCTACATTTTCTTTATACGCAAGACCATATAAACCGATTTTTGATATATCTGTAATTTTGCGTTCTCTCATAATATTTCTTATTCTTCCTAATACATGTGAAGGCATAGAATCATTTATTTTCCTGGCTGTCAAAATTAGATTTGTAAGATCTGGATAATCACCTACTAAAAACCATGGATCTACAGAAATGCAGTGCCCTCCGACTCCAGGTCCTGGTTGCAAAATATTCACCCTTGGGTGTTTATTTGCAATTCTAATAATCTCATATACATCCATATTGTCTGTGCGGCAAATTTTTGCTAGTTCATTTGCAAATGCTATATTTATATCTCTATAAGTATTTTCAACAACCTTAGACATCTCCGCAGATCTTATATCCGTTATAACAATATCCGATTTACAAAAACTGGCATATAATTCTTTGATCTTTTCCCCTATCTCTATATTATCAGCTCCAACCGTTCTATTATTGTGCTCAAGTTCATAAATCATGTTACCTGGTATAATTCTTTCCGGAGCATGAACTAAATGTACATCTTCGCCTAATATTAATCCTCTTTTTAGAATTTCAGGTCGTAAATATTTATCAATAGTTCCAGGAGCTACAGTAGATTCAATAATTATTATTGCGCCATTCTCACAATTATCTAAAACGCTATTCGCCGCTGAAATTACATACTCTGGGTCAAGTTTTTTGCTGGAATTTATGTATGGTGTTGGTACAGCTATAATATATGTATCTGTTTTCTGATATTCAGTAGTAAACGTAATTCCATTTGAAAGCGCATCTTTGAACAATGCTTCTAATCCTTCTTCTTCAAATGTAAGTTTACCCTTTGACAACGATTCAACTAAATGCTTGTTACAGTCTGTTCCTATAACTTCAATCCCACTTTTAGCAAGCATCAATGCAGTTGGAAGCCCGATATAGCCCAGTCCAATTACATTAATTATTTTCTTATTACTTTTTTTACAATACATCATTTTTACTCCTCTTTAATCAATTTATATTATATGCAAAGGTTAATTAAATACTTCTTTTTTATTTATAGTTTTAATTACTTTAGCTGGATTACCTGCAATTATACAGTATCCTTCAGGGAAACTTTTAGTCACCACTGATCCAGCGCCAACAATAGTATTATCACCCAACGTAACTCCTGGAAGAATTATACTGTTCATTCCGATCCAATTATTTTTTCCAATATTAATATCTTTTCCTTCAACATGCTTATCTAAGTTGTAAATATCATGATTTGCTGTTATTAGCCCAACATTAGGCGCAATCCACGAACCCTTACCGATATTTATCTTTGCTTTTGAAGCTTGAAAATATGATCCATGTGTTTGAAATATATGCAAATCTCCAATATCAAAGTTTATATTCTTATAATTACCTATTCTAATATTAGGTGATACAGGCCACGGGACACTTTTGTTTTTCCCGAGTATCCTTTGGTAAAAAAAAGATTTCACAACCCAACTCCAACCTATTGCATATGGTTCAAAATATCTACCGGAATAATAAGTCGTGTCGTATGCCAATCTACCAAAAGTATGTGCGAATATATATGTAAACAAATACTTTATTTTTTTCATTTTAACATCCCCTCGACGTTGATTAGATTAAATGTATATTTCGTAATGAATATTAGCTTTAGTTAGAGCCACTAGTGTACTCAAAGAGAACCACCATGGTCATTTAATAGAACCACTTTAGTCATCATGAGATCCAGTTCATTAATACCCCCATACAATCAACAGTCTTAGTTTTATGCCGCGAAAGCCACTTTATATTGGGAAGTACCCTCTGGTAAAATATTCAAGGCGGAATAGCCGCCGTTTAAAGTAAGTATGGGGTTATTTCCGCCACTAATTTGGGAGTCCAGAGGGTGCAGGGACCCGATATCAAGTGGACCGTGGAATAAATGCAACGGCCATTTCGGAATGGCTCTCATAAAGACCAAAGTGGTTCTCGATGAAGATCAAGGTGGTTCTGAAAGAGTACGCTAGTGGTTCTATCCGAAAATATTACTCATTCGTAATGCTTTTGAAACCAGCATTTATACTTATTTTAAATTAAATTCATTGTTTTTTAAATTTAAGAGTGAGCGGTTGATATTTTAACATATAGCTGATTTATGCTTCTGTCAATAAATTCAACATACGTACAATTTTTTTAATCATTGGAAACAATAAGATTATTGTCATCAGACAATACAATCCTGATATTATAACTAAAATACTAATATTATTATAACCATAAGTAATGAGATGGTTTTTCAAAGGAAATAACAACAATCCTACAATCGCAAATACGACTATACTTGTTAGGTTATGTTTAATGATAAACAACTCAAAAAATGAACTTTTTAAAATTTTACTCCCATGAATTAATTGAATCAAACCCATAAAAGCTATACTTATCAAAGAGGCATACGCTGGTCCTATAAATCCTATATAGTATAGAAACGTGAAATCTAATATAACATTTAATGCTAATGTAATTAAAGCATAAAACAATATCACTCTTGACATTCCTGCTGCATTTAGCGCTGTTCCAAAATATGTATACCTAAACAATTGCACTAATATATATATAACAAACACAGATTCGCTACCTAAATATTTATCGGAATAAAGGAATGTAATTATCTCTTTATGAAGAAGTAAAGCTAAAACACAAAACATGGTTGTCGATATAAACCCTAACGATATAGAAAATGCCCATATTTGTTTAGCATCAGCCAGCTTACCATCCGAAAATTTATTTATAATTTTAGGGAGAGTAACTGTAGAAATTGCAACAGCTATAAACGAAAAAGGTAGTTCTCTTGACATATTAGTATATACAGCTAACTCGTCAGTAGAGAAAAATCTTCCAATAATTAATTTATCCACCTCAATATTTATAGTTCCAATCATTAACGCAACAGCAAGTGGCACTGAATAGCTAAATATTTCATGCACCAAATGCTTATTGATTTTCCATTGCATATTCAAATACAAACGATTTCGAGAAATAAAGTAAAAATAAATCAGTTGTAAAACATCAAGCAATAATAATAATATCAATATATATTTTATATCTCTCAAAATAAAAGCACCAATACCTGTAATTATAAGCTGAGATATACCAATTCCAATATTCCTATATGATATTATTAGAGACATTCCATTAGCAATAAATATATTTTGATAGTCCAATACCAAGTTAGATATCATAGGTCTTAGAGCAACATAAAGCAACATTACCTGTAATGCTGGATTTGAAAAATAGTTAGCAACTAGATCACGCGTTAGAATGAGTATAGTCGCTCCAATTATACCTGTAATAATATTCAAGTTGAAAATTGTTTCGAAGTATTCTTTCTGTTTATTTAGATTTGTAGTTTTTGATGCAAAATACTTAACTGCACTTGATAACCCAAAACTTGTAACATTGGTTAAAATTGTCATTACAATAATTATTTGAGAATACGTACCATAGTCATATTTATCAAATAACCTAGACAGAATCATAGCTTGGACTATTGATGTCGTCATTGTAACTATTCTTGCAAGAGTAATCGCAACAATATCAATAAAACTATTGGAGTTTCTTTGCATTAAATCACCTTATCCACATTAAATTCATAAAATATAATATTTCTAGTTACTATATTTACTATTTTAATTTTGTGCTTAGAATTAACTTTTTACGCCATAAACCCTGCATGCTTTTTTATGAGATTTATTTCATCAGCTATTCTCTGCTTCCATGTTTTCATTTTTTCTTCTGATGTTTTTATTGCTGCTCTACGAATATCATCAACTTTATACCTTGAACATAATAAATTTTCGATAAGTTCTACTGCTTTCTCATTATTATTCACATAGAATCCATTTATCCCATGATCAATAAACCCTTCAGTAGTTCCATCCTTTTGTACAATGACCACAGCACCTGCTGCTAACATTTCATGGAATACATTCGTTAAGTTACATACATCATTTAATGAAAAAGAAGCCATCGCAAGTTTACACATTACATTCATTGTTTTAATATCAATATTCCCCATATAAGTGACACGATCTTCAATGTCTAGTTCTTTTATAAGTTTGGTAATACTATCAAAATATGAATTACCAATAGTTTTATTTGGGCCCGCTAAATATAGATGAATATCTCTTCCTCTTTTTTTTAATTCCGCGATTATTTTCACCACTCTATCTTGTCTTTTCCATGAGTCAAACCGAGCAACATGAAATATAAATGGCTTTTTTACTAATGTTCTTGAATATTCCTCAATATCTGCATCCTCAATAATAGGAGCCTTGTTGACTCCATTAATCCAATAGTAAAATTCAAACGGTGGCTTCTTTTCTCCCCAAATCACTTTTTTGACAAGGTCACCTCTCGAACCATCATTTGTTACTAAAAGAAAATTTTTCTTAGTCTTAAATGCTCGATATTCTGTTATATGCCTTATCGAAACATATTTTTTCCCTTTTTTTTGAATCTTATCCCATAAAAATGTACCATACAGTCTTTGCCCAAAAGGAACATTATATTTTTTTGCCACCATTCTTACAACACTTGTAGATGAACCATGTGCATATACAAAATCATATTTTTCACTACTTAGAGCTTTTTTCACTGATTTTTTTAGATTTGAATACGTAACAAACCTTCTTTGCAGACTTAAATCAGTTTCTACTATATCCCAAATATGTGATTTTTTTAACCAATCTGCTTTAATATTTAAATTTTCATATTTATATTCCGGGCGATATGCAGAATTTAGAATCACAAAATCAATTTGATGCCCTTCTTCAACAAGTCCCATAAGCGGTTTGTTAAATGAGGGTAGGCCCTGAGGTTCAATTTCTCCATCAAAAAGACACTCTCGAAAACCTGGCCATGGTGGTGTAACATATAATATTTTCATAAAACTTACTCCTCATATAATTTGATTGTTGGCAAATTTCCTAATGAATATTGGATATCCCAGTGTGCATCAATAATTGATTATCTATATATCAACTTTTGCACCAAATCTTAATCTACAACCAATCTGTATCTTTTCCAATTTAATGGTTATATTTTATCATCAATCTTAATAAACAATTTTTTCATTGATTATATCGATATTCCTATATTTCCCAAGATCTACATCTACAAACTCATGAATAGTTCTACGTTTATCTCTTGGTGGTAACTCCATATAATTATTATATATTCGAGTTAAGTAAAAATCATATTGAGCAGGTGCACTATAATAATTATTTTCAAATTTAACTTTAATGGGATCTCCATAAATATGTTTGTTCATAGTTTGTTTCCTATATCCATATTGGCTACAAAAATTAACAAGATAGTGTGCTTTTTCGTCTTCACTCGTCATGAGGCTATTTGTCAAAAAATCTATTAAAGCTAATGGTATAAAGTGGGCAATAATTGTTGCAGGTATTTTTAATAATCTCTTAATAAAAATATTTGGTTGTGCATTTTTCAATTTTACTACTTTTATCCAAAAAAACACTTTAATTAAACTTGCTCTTATTTTTAATGATGTGCCTGTGTTCTTCTTTGAATAATCTAACGGAAATATATCTACATAAATACCTTGATGCATCTTTAGATTCTTTACTCTTTTATCAACCAATAGTGTGTCTTTTAATCGTACTTTGGAAATATACATATTAAAATTCTTATCTGTTACATGGTTTTGTAAATAAAAATCCTTATGTAGTTGATCTTTACATATACTACAGAACCTATCATAATCTTTTCTTTCCATTGCAATATCCAGATCATCATCCCAAGGAATAAAACCACTATGACGAATAGCGCCTAATAAAGTACCCCCAACCAAGTAATATTTGATATTATTTAAATCACATATCCGAGCAATCTCATTTAAAATTAGCAACTCTGCTAATTGTACTTTTCTCAATTTCTTCATTTAACCCATTCCTTTCAGTTAAATTATATCCAGCTATTATAAATGAAACTGCTGTTATTAGCGATATTGATAGCGGATTTCCACTAAAAAACCCACTTATAAATAAAATTACCGTTCTATACCGATAGAAACCTTTTGTTTTTTTAAACAAGTCATAGTAAATCAATAAATACAACAAAAATCCGAAAATTCCTGTACCAACTAATACATATGCCATAGTATTCACATAAGTGCTCTCTCCGAGGTCATATTCTGTTTGGATGTTTTTGGCGCCTATATATGTGGCATAGTTCCCATATCCAACTCCAAATATTTTGTTTGGCAATTCAATTCCTCTATAAACTGCAAATCCTCTCATCACTCTGACATTTTTTGTCGATAAATTTGAATCCGACATAACACGATTGATACTACTTTCTACTATAGGAATCTGTATTACTCCAACAATTAAAAACACAATAATTATTACTCGAAAAATATGCTTCAATGATATTTTGAATTTATTAAAGGCCCACATACTCCATACAATAAAAGTCATTACTACTGCGGAACCTGATCCAGATAATAACAATGCGATAGTGAAAATAATGGATAACACAATATTTTTTCTATTATCATTTTGCACTATTGACTCTTTATAAAATAAGACTAATAACAAAGCTGGTATAACATAGTGTGTGAAATGAGCAGGTTCGAAGAAAAAGCCTGACGGTCTATATCCATATTGACTAAATATATTATTATAATCTTCGATTAATCTCGTTCCTTGCTTAATTGGCAACCATTTTATATACCACGGCAAAACTATCCCTGCAAAATTATATGCTATATACTGCATAAATAAATACAATGAATTAACAAATGCTATTATAGTATATAATTTTGCACCTAATCTAATATCAAAATATCTGTCGCCAATGATAATTATTACCATTATATAAAATGAATATCTAATATATGCTTTTAAGAATTCTGAAATATCAAAGTGTATTTGAACTAAAGCTATACTTAGCGATGTAAATAGTACAAAAAAAATAAAAATAAAAAGAATTTGTATCTTAGTATTGGGATTCTCTTATTATTTAAAACACATGCTGGTATTAGCATTATGTAAAATAATTCTGGTAATAGTAAAAATGATACGAACCCGCTATACTGAGATAATAATGGACTTATAACAATTATTAATGTGCAGATCTTAGTTAATTTAGATATTTGTATCTCACCTTCCCTCATTATTATTCCTCTTATTGGCATCCAAAGTGTTTTTTAATGCATTAAAATGAGATATCCCTATATTTTCATATGTGTATTTTTTTATAGCTTTCAATGCGTTATTCGCCATTCTTTGATGTAAATCTTCATTTACCAGTACTTGTCTTATTGCTCTTTTTAAAGCATCCACATCTCCAACGGGGACTATATATCCATTTTGACCATTTTCAACAAGTTCAATTCCTGCAATACACATGTTCGTCGTAATCACTGGCAAACCACATGCCATCGCTTCATTAATCACAAGTCCCCATGTATCACTTTCTGTTGGTAAAACAAAAACATCTGATGCTTTCATATACTCAAACAGCGTATCTTTTTTTAGGAATCCTGAGAGAATAATATTTTTTAAATTAAGCTTATTTATCTGTTGCTTATATGTTTCTTCTAATTCACCTGCTCCAGCAATTATCAGGTGATAATCAGATGGCATACTTGCCCATGCTTCGATTAAAACATCTATTCTTTTACTGCTAATAAATCTGCTCGCAGTGATAGCAATCTTCTTTCCATTAATATTTAATTTCTTTCTGGTTTCATTTTTTTCTTGATCGCTGCACAGTCTCTTATTAATTTCATATTCATATAAAGATGTAAATGGATGGTAGTAAATAACCTCTTTTTTTGCTTTGAAATACTCAAAATATCTAGCCGCCATGTTCCCACTAGCAAAACAGGCCGTCGCATTTTTAATAACAAACTCTTTGACAATTTTTTTGAGGGCTGATTTGTTTATAAATGCTCCATCACAATTAAGAAAATATGGGATTTTTTTCATCCTACATATTGACGCGAAATATAGTGATATTACTGTAGAGTAATCATACAAAATGACTGCATCATATTTTCCATTCCATAAATCCTTTTTTATGTTTTGAATATCTTTTTTTACAGTTTCACTACTATCAGATAATATATATCCGGTAAAGTTTTTGAATTCTTTTGAGAACCAGTCAGATAACCTATTATAATCATTAGTCCTTTCGAAAATTACATCCAACTCCACGTTTTTTCCTAATTCATTAAAAACTGCTACTCTATACGGAGCCGGGAAAATGGATATTATAAGTATTTTAATTAACATGACTACTCCTTTACGACTTGTTTTAGAAAGTTCTCAACATTGAGAAATGTTTCGGCATACTCACTAATTTGGGCATCGGAAAAATCCCACCAATTAGTTTCATGTAATTTTTCAATTAAATCATCAGAGAGCCTCTTTCGAATAAACTTAGCAGGATTACCACCCCAAATTTCGTATCGACCAACATTTTTAGTTAATACTGATCCCATTCCAATAATAGCACCATTCTCAATCTTAACTCCGCTTTTAATCAAGCATTTATTTCCAATCCAAACATCATGACCTATAATCGTTTTTTTACTTGTATTATATTCATGTACAGAAAAATTCTTTTGCATAATATTTTTTCCATCATGGAACACAGGAGAGGTAGATACCCACTCTACAGGGTGACTCGCTCCACCAATAATACAATCGTCAGCAATAGAAGAAAAATTGCCTATTTCAGCATTAACAACAGTACAAAAATTTCCTATATACGAATATTTCCCGATATGGGTTTTTTCTATTTGTGATCCTGAGCATATTTTTGCTGTTTTATCTATGTTAGAATCTTTTATTGCCGGTATATGCATTTTTTTTATGAATTTTGATATTATATACAATAAAAAAGTCATCAACATCTACCATCCGATCGTCTTTTATCTCTTCCAAACCACTCTATTCACATAGTCCGTATAAGACATTATTATTCTTAAAACTTTTTCAGACACATTTGGCATACTATAATCTCCAACTAACCTCAATGTCTCCTTCCCTTGTGTTTTCAAAATCTCCAGCCCTTGAAGAATTCTTTCTTTCTTAAGCCCTACCATCATAACCGACGCTTCTTCCATAGCTTCAGGCCTTTCATGAGCTTGTCTTATGTTAAGTGCCTTAAATCCAAGTATCGATGACTCTTCACTTATAGTTCCGCTGTCACTAAGAACTGATTTTGCATACTTCTGTAGCTTAACATAATCATTGAACCCCATCGGTTTCATTATCTTAACTAGCGGATTAAATTCAATGCCTTTTTCCCCAATCATCTTTCTAGTTCTTGGGTGCGTGCTTACGATTAATGGCATCTGGTACTTATCAGCAATCGTATTCAAAGTATCTACCAAATCCATGAAGTTTTCTTCCGAGCTTATATTTTCTTCTCTGTGAGCCGAAATCACAAAATACCTGCCGTCTTCAAGATTCAGTCTTTCTAGTACATCTGAATTCTCAATATCATTTTTTCTAGAGTTGATAACCTCAAACATTGGACTTCCAGTCTTTATAACTCTATCAGCAGGAAGACCTTCTCTCAAAAGATACTCTCTAGCTATATCGCTATATGTCAAGTTAATATCGGCGGTATGATCTACAATCTTTCTATTAGTTTCTTCTGGTACTCTCTGATCAAAGCATCTATTTCCTGCTTCCATATGGAAAATTGGAATATGTCTCCTCTTAGCTGCAATGGCACATAAGCAACTGTTAGTATCTCCCAATACGAGAAATGCATCGGGTTTCACTTCTTCAAGAATAGGGTCAATCTTCACCAGTATATTTCCTATCGTTTCAACTGCTGTTCCTGTTGCAGCATTTAAGAAATAATCTGGTTTCTTCAAATTAAAATCTTTAAAAAACACCTCATTAAGCTCATAGTCATAATTCTGTCCTGTATGCACCAGTATATGATCAATTGCTTCAGATTCATCTAATTTATTAATAACAGCTGACAGTCTAATAATCTCTGGTCTTGTTCCGACTACTGTCATGACCTTTAGCTTCTTCATTTACTAAACCTCCAAGAAATATGTGTCTGGCTTTTCCGGATCAAATGCTTCATTTGCCCACATGATGGTCACCATATCTGTTTCGCCCAAATTTGTTATGTTATGAGTATATCCTGTTGGTATATCTACAACCTCCAGCTTTTCACCACTAACAAAGTACTCAATAATCTCATCACTATCTATTTTTCTGAATTTGATAACGCCGATTCCACTCACAACTAAGAACTTTTCGTTTTTTGTATGATGCCAATGATTACCCTTTGTAATCCCTGGTTTAGAAATGTTTATAGAAACTTGGCCTCTTTCTGGGGTTCTTATGAACTCTGTAAAAGAGCCTCTGTTATCAACATTCATTTTAAGAGGGTAGCTGAATTCAGTTTTTGGCAAGTAGCTTAGGTACGTACTATATAGCTTTTTAGTGAACGAATCTGACAAATCTGCAATGCTTAAATCAACTCTGCTCTTCCTAAATCCCTTGATTAATTCAGCTATTTCTCCAAGCTTAATTCCATGTATAGGTTCAACAAAGCAAAACTGCCCATTTTTATTTTCTTTTCCTTCAATTGCATTTATAAATTCGTTCAACAAATCATCTATATAAATCAAATTCATTTCAACACTCGGATCGTTTACTTGAATGGGTAAATCATGTGCGATATTGTTACAAAAGGTAGCAACTGCACTATTATAATTAGGCCTGCACCACTTACCAAAAACATTTGGCATCCTATAAACTAAAACCTTAGCGCCTGTTTCCTGACTATACTTGAACAGTAAATCTTCCCCAGCTCTTTTACTCTTTCCATAAGCATTATCTAATTCCGCTTGAGTAGATGATGTTATCAATACAGGCGACTTGTTATTGTGCTTTTTTAAAAGCTTTAGCAATTCGGAAGCAAATCCGAAATTGCCTTCCATGAATTCAGCCTCGTCTTTTGGCCTATTTACGCCAGCGAGATTAAAAACAAACTCACACTCTTTTGTATATTCGTCCAGTAGCTTTTTATCTGTATCCTTGTCAAATTCGAATACATTCGTATAACCTCTGTTTTTCAACTCAGCTACAAGATTTTTTCCCACAAAGCCTTTAGCTCCTGTGACAAGTATTTTCATTATCTATTCCAACCTTTCGATACTCTCTATTCAAACGCTCTCTTAGTGGCAGCCACCTCGTTAAGTGCTAATACTTCATTCAGCTGCTCTCTAACATAGTCCAACTCCAATAATTTTTCCTTTATCTGTTCTATATTAAGTCTATCTGTATTATGAGAATTGTACTCTTCCTCTACAGATAACTTCTGATCTCCCTCAACAAAGTACTTGTCATAATTAAGATCTCTTTTATCAGCTGGTACTCTAAAGAATCCACCCATGTCCTCTGCTACTACGTGTTCTTCTTTAGTTAGCAATGTTTCATAAAGTTTTTCACCATGACGAGTTCCTATTATTTTAATTTCATTATCTGCATTAAATAGCTCTTTTACTGCCTGTGCAAGATCTCCTATTGTTGATGCCGGAGATTTTTGTACCATTATATCGCCAGCTTCAGCATTCTGAAATGCAAAGGCCACTAGTTCTACTGCTTCTTCTAGACTCATTAGAAACCTTGTCATATTAGGATCCGTTACAGTTAATGGATGTCCATTTTTTATCTGATCTATAAACAAAGGTATAACCGATCCCCTCGATGCCATTACATTTCCATATCTAGTTCCACAAATAAGAGTCCTATCTGATGGTATGGTTTTAGCTTTTGCAACGAATACCTTTTCCATCATAGCTTTAGATATTCCCATAGCGTTTATAGGGTATGCTGCTTTATCAGTGGAAAGACAGATTACTTTTTTTACTCCCGCTTCAACTGCTGCCGTTAGTACGTTATCAGTTCCTATAACATTTGTGTTTACCGCTTCAAGCGGAAAGAATTCACATGAAGGAACTTGCTTCAACGCAGCTGCATGGAACACATAGTCAACTCCATACATTGCATTCTTTACACTCCCAATATCTCTTACATTACCTAAATAAAACTTAAGTTTATCGTTTTTATATAGCTTTCGCATATCATCTTGTTTTTTCTCATCCCTTGAAAATATACGAATTTCTTTTACTTCTGTATTCAAGAACCGTTTCATTACGGCATTGCCAAATGAACCTGTTCCCCCTGTAATCAATAGAGTTTTATCTTTAAACATTTATAAATCTCCTTTACGATTTGCTATTCATTAATCCGCCACAACTATACCATTGTAAAATTCATTCAAAATATCCACAGATTTAGATACTGAATAGTTTTCCTTTAAATACCTTCTGCCATTCAACCCCATAGTTTCTCTTTTTTTCTTATCGTTAATTAATTTATTTAAATTAGTATTAAATGATTCAATGTTTCCTGCTTCACTCCAGTAGCCTGCATTGGAAGCTTCTATCATATCGCCAAAATCAGTATTTATATCTGTCGCCGCTAATACCGGAAGACCGTATTCAAAATACGAAAGTATTCTTGATGGAAAATTCGGTATTGAGAAATTCCTGCTTAAAAATATCAGACCGATATCTGACTCAATTACCAGTTTCTCATAGTCTTGTCTTGGTAACGCATCTAGCAATTTTGCATTTTGAATGTTTTCTGATATTAAAAAGTCTCTTATATTATTTCGCTCAGTACCTCTACCTACTAATACAAAGAAAATGTCCTTATTTTCTTTGTTTGCTCTCATTATTTCTATAAAAAAATCCAATCCTTGAGGTTTTCCCATATTCCCGCCGTATATAGCTACAATGGAGTTTAACGGTATCCCATATTTTTTCCTAATCGTAAAATCTTTGGAGATTAATTCCATCGATTGGATTTGTTTTGTATTAGGAAAAATACTCACCTTATTTTTGTCAATCCACTTATTATGTTCTAATATATACTTCCGATTGGCTTTAGACATGCACCCAATGACTGATGAAACCTTATATAGTTGTTCTTCCTTATATCTGAAAAAATTATGTATGATTCCATTTTTTTTCATCAATCCGATATCAACAGCATTTTGGGGGAAAATATCTTTTAGCATAAGATATGAAGGACAATGGAAATACTTCATCGCCCATTTCACAACATCGGCAGAAGTAATTGGCGGAGTTTCAAACAATATAAAATCGAAGCTTTCGTATTTCAAGTATTTCTTTATTGCGTTTATCAGATAAAATTTCAAGGTGACTACAGATAAGCCTTTTTGTATTATTCCCACATCGTACATTTTGCCTGTTTTAACACGTAATACTTTAAGTCCCCGTTCTTCTTTCAGTTGGGTTTGTTCAAAATCGCTGCTGCCGTCTGAAGCTACTACAACAATTTCATTGCCTTTGTTTTTCAATTCTTCTGCTAAATCAGTATAAATTGTTGAGTTCTGTTCAGGACGTGGAAAAACAGTAGATATATATAAAATTTTCAAATTTCCACACCTCTTTGACTAGTTGTTCTTATTTATCATCATTTTCTCTATCCATCCACAGATGATACACTGAACTGCAACTCACATATTGAAATCCGCAAGCTATGTAGAATTGAGTCGCAGTAACATTATCCACTTGGGTTCCAACTTTAATGTTCTCAATTCCTTTTTTATGGATATATGACTCTAACCCAGAAATCAATGATTTTCCAACTCTTTGTCCTCTAAACTGCTCATCAACGGCAATCAATTCGATAGTTGCTATCGAGTTTGCCTTATCTATTGAAAATAAGAGGTAGCCTGCAACTTCATCATTCCTCTTAGTGATTACAAAATATTTATCCGTTTGTTCAAATGCACATTTAGTCCAGTGAACATATATATTTTGTGCCTGCTCTCTAGGTAACGCCGGATCATTAAAAAATCTTGAATATTGGAAAGCAGATCTTGCTATATTAACTACTTGTTCATTTCTTTGATATGCATTATGCACTTCTGTAAACTCGTCTATAAACTCAGGTTCTCCATTAATTCTTTTAGTAAATTGTATGTTCAAATCTGAAAGGAATACATCAGATTTTCTTCCAATCCAATAATTATTATGCTTAAGGTTCCCTACATTCGAAATAGTTGTAAAATCCGATTCCTTACAATATTCAAGTATATTGTCTTGTTCTTCTTCACTTACTATTCCTTTTAAAATAACTCTAGCGGATTTTACACCAAAATACTCAGTATCCCATTCAAGTGGAAAGCATTCAAAATTTTCTCCGCTAAGCTTTGACATACTGTTCATTGTCATCCTCACCTCTATTTATTTGACTGTTGAGAAGTAACATAAATTCCTTTTTTAAAGACAATACTTTCAATAGTCTTAAACAATATCTTCACATCTAGCCAAAATGAAATATTGTCCACATAATATACATCATTCTTCAGTCGATCTTTCCATTCGGCAGAATTTCTAAAATAAGCTTGGTTATAACCACTTATCCCTGGTAGTACCTCAAGCTTTCTTATCTCTTCACCTTCGTAATAATTAATATGTTCCGGCAGATCCGGCCTCGGCCCAATAAATGACATATCTCCGATTAATACATTTATAAGCTGAGGCAATTCGTCAAGACTTGTCTTTCTTACGAGTTTGCCCATTCTTGTCAATCTATAATCGTTATCTGAATTAAAAGTTGAGCCATCTTCATTCCTTATATCAGGAGCATTGACCTTCATGGATCTTAATTTATACATCTTGAATATTTTCTTGTCTTTACCTAATCTTTTTCCTAAGTAAAATACTGGTCCTCTATCCTCCAGCTTTATTAGAAATCCACACAGCACAATGAGTGGAAGAATTAATGGCATTAATATCAAAGCAAATACGAAATCGAACATTCTTTTTACATATCCTTTGTACAATTGCGCTGCCTCCATATCTATAAGATATTCCCTTTATAATTCACTCACCTTAAACTCAATTTCACCATGTTTCCAATCTAAAAGCAGCGGCATATACACTCCATTAAAAACTCACTCTGCATCTTATACAGTAGCAGCTGCTTCCAATCTAACGCTCTCTTCTTCTCTTAAAACTCTAAGAATCTCTTTCTCTCCACTTGCCACATAATCCACTTCTTCATTAGTTAGAAGAGTATGCAACGGCAGAGTTATCTCGTTCCTATACATATCAAAAGCATTTGGGTAATCCTTCATCTCAAATCCTAACTTCTTATAAGCTGTGTGTAGCGGCAGAGGCTTGTAATGAACATTCGTTGCTATGCCTGCTTCAGCCATTTTTTCAATCACTCTATTTCTAAAATCCTCATCTTGACCAGTCAGTCTTGTCAAATACAAGTGTCCGCTAGAAGCATAGTCATCTGAGTAATGCTTCAACACTTCAACCCCTATATCTTCAAGAGCTTTATCATACATCTCTATAATCTCTTTTCTTCGCTTTAATATCTCTGGATATCTCTTTAGTTGAACTAAGCCCAAAGACGCCATAATATCAGTCATGTTGCATTTATACGCAGGTAACACAATGTCATATTCCCATGCTCCTGGTTTAGTCTTAGCAAGAGCGTCCTTCGACTGCCCATGAAGTGTTAAAAGCATGAACTGCTTGTAGATGTCTTCATTGTCGATTCCTTCGATATCTCTCCAAGTAACAGCTCCACCTTCTGCTGTAGTGAGGTTCTTAACTGCATGGAATGAGAAGCTTGTAAAGTCAGCTGCTTCTCCGCTCATCTTTCCTTTGTATGAAGCCCCAAAAGAATGCGCTGCATCAGCTATAACTACAACTCTGCCTATAGCCTTTTGAATTTCATTTGATGGCTGGAACAAATCCTTCTTACTATTTACTGCCTCGAATACCTTGTCATAATCACACATAACACCCGCTATATCAACTGGTATAATAGCTTTAGTCTTCTCAGTAATTGCATCTGCAATCGCAGCATAGTCTATATGAAACGAATCCTTCCCAGAATCCACAAGAACTATCTTAGCCCCAACGTGATGAATTACGCTTGCCGATGCAGTATATGTATATGCGCATGTGATAACTTCATCACCCTCACCAATGCCAAGAAGTCTAAGTGTCATCTCCATGCAAGCTGTTGCTGAATTAAGACATGCTGCTTTTGAAGTGTTGCAATACTCTGCAATCTTCTTTTCAAATAATTTTGTCTTAGGTCCTGTTGTAATCCAGCCAGACTTTAATGTATCTACTACCTCGTCTATTTCTTCCTGTGAAATATCAGGAGGCGAAAATGGTATTTTCATTAAACAAATCCCCTTCCAACTTTTCTTCCCGCTTTTTTGAAATGTAAAAAATTCCTAATCCCCGTTTGATCGTCACCTCGGCACTACCATCCAAGAAATAGTTGAAAGTTGAAGGTTGAAAGCAGAAAGGAAAAACTTTCAAACTAAAACCCTTCCACCTTCTACTTTTCTACTTTCCACTTTTATCTACCGATACCATTAATCCATTTAATAATCTTCCTACTTCTTTTGCTTTTTCTTGTAGCACATCATGTTTCTCTTCATCTATGTAATTCAGATCCTTTGAAAGCATAATCTGATACTTCAACTCCTCCAGAGAGCCTCTTGCAATCAATAGGAATCGCTTGAACTCTTTACTCGAACCTCTTGCTTTTCCTTCAACAATATTACAAGGTATAGAAGTTGATGCTCTGCGCATTTGGGATGTTAGACCAAACAATTCATCCCTTGGAAAATCCTTAGTGGCCTCATATATTTTCAGAGTCAATTCATGAGCCTTCTTCCAGACTAATAGATTGTCCACTGCCTTTTTCCCCTTTCAACCTTCTACTTTCCAACTTTTTTCCTTTCCACCATCCGGCACTATCCGGCACTATCCGGCACTATCCGGCACTGCCTGATAGTTTAATCTGATAAAACGTACTGGGTCCACCGCCTTTTCTCTCAATGAGTCCTCGGTCAACCAAACCTTTGAGAATACCTCTGGCGCGACGATCTTCAATATCAAGAATAGACTTTACGTCTTGTGTTGTAATTCTACTATCTTTACGTTTTAAATACTCAATAATTGCTTTTTCTTGCTCTGTTAACTCAGTGACTTTTTTATGAACTTGTTTTGTCTCTGCCATCTCTCTATACAAACTCACATCAACAAAATCGCCTTTTTCCACAATTTCAGGTTCTTTTAAGCCTCTAGTTTTGCAGCTCGATTTTATTCTACGAATACCACTTCCCCATTGCTCAATATAATTAAGCTCTTTAAAGACCCTTGCAATCACTTTGTTCCGTATTTCAGATCTTCCCTCAAGAATATCTTCTTGGGTTATGGTGCTAGGGAAAGCGCCAGGCGACACAATATTGATCATATCATCATAAATGCCAACCTTGATATCCCGACCTTCGTTTGAATAATCGCGATGAACAACGGCATTCACCAAGCTTTCTCTAATAGCTTCTATAGGAATTTCGTATTGATCTTCTCTTTGCAAGCCTTTAATCTCACTGCCAAGCTTGATATGGTTCTTAATAAAACTTTCTGCATGATCAAGTTGCGTAAATAAATCGCCTTTATATTCCTTACTGTCTAAAAACACATCCATGGTCATCCCTTTGAATCTGCTGCATTTGATTTTGGCATGTTCAAGGTAACCCAGTAATATTAAGAGTCCATTTGTCGGATAGATGATGCCATTTTCTTCATGGATCAATTTAAGGTTCTTCATTACCGATTGAGTTACTGGTTTGTCTAATTTGTCAAATCTACTTATGATTGGAGCCATATCAAGATATTCAAATCGAACCTCTCTATTTACTTCCTGATCATAACTGAGATTCATCCGTTGCCTTTCAAGTTCGAGAATATTGTCAACACTCGCTTTACGATTTGTTGCACCTACCCGAATGTAGACACCCTCATTTTTTCCGATTTTCTTGAGGTAATATGGAAGTAGATTGCCGCGATATACTTCAATCACTAAAAGCACTTTATTATCAATGGTAGTCGTATAAATGTCCGGAAGCACATTAGGATAACAGCGATCATAGATAATCGATGCTACTTTATCCCGGAGTTCCAAAATATCAATGCTATTATCCAACCCAATGATTTTGCCTTGATCGGTGACACCTATGATTAATCTACCGCCGCCAGTGTTGGAAAATGCAATAACCGTTTTCGCTACAGCATCGCTGCCCGGAAGTTTCTCTTTAAACTCAACAATTTTACTTTCTCCATTCTTAATAGCGTTGATTAAACTCATAGGTACCTCCTTTCATATTAAAGTTGAATGTTGAATGTTGAATGTTGAAAGCGGAAAGGAAAACCTTCAAACCAAAACCCTTCCACCGTCCCCTTTCCACCTTCCCCTTTCTACCTTCTCCTAAATCACTTTCTTCTCTTCCTTCTCATTAGTCTCTTTCCTGTATGTAGGCACAAGCTTTTTCATAACAAGCTCAAGCACCGATGTGTCCTCTTTCTCCGAAATGGACCTAAGCACATCAAGGTCCTTTGTGAGCTTCTCGATGTCCATCTCAAGAGGCTGTCCTATGAAAATCTTCTCGTGGGTTGTGCTCGTCAGCCCCTCTTCCGCCATCAGGAGCTCCTCGTAGAGCTTCTCACCAGGCCTTAGGCCAGAGTACTCTATGTGCATGTCCACCCCCGGCTCGAAGCCCGAAAGCCTTATAAGGTCCCTTGCCAGGTCGGCAATCCTTACGGGCTCGCCCATGTCCAGGACGAATATCTCCCCGCCCTTTGCCATGGCCCCCGCCTGTATTACAAGCTGCACGGCCTCGGGTATGGTCATGAAGTATCTAATGATGTCGGGATGTGTCACAGTAACCGGGCCGCCCTCGGCTATCTGCTTTTTAAAGAGCGGTATTACGCTGCCGTTGCTTCCCAGAACGTTTCCGAACCTTACTCCCACGAACTCCGTGGCGCTCCTTCTGCCGATGGACTGGACTATCATCTCGCACACCCGCTTTGAGGCCCCCATTATGTTAGTGGGGTTGACCGCCTTGTCCGTGGATATCAGGACGAACTTTTCAGCTCCCCCCTCGTCCGCAGCCCTTGCCACGTTGAAGGTGCCGAATATGTTGTTTTTTATTGCCTCGAGAGGGCTTTTTTCCATCAGGGGCACATGCTTGTGGGCTGCAGCGTGGAACACCACCTCCGGTCTGTACTCGGCAAATATGTTTCTTATCCTCTTTTCGTCCCTGACTGAAGCTATTATGGTTTCAAGGTTCAATCTATCGCCGTACTGCCGCTGGAGCTCCTGCTGTATCTCGTAGGCGTTGTTTTCGTATATGTCCAATATTACGAGACGCTTAGGTCCAAATGGGGCTATCTGCCTGCAAAGCTCGGAGCCTATTGAGCCTCCGCCGCCGGTTACCAGCACCGTCTTGCCCATTAGGTAGCCCGCCATCTTCTCTATGTCCACCTTGACAGGGTCCCTTCCCAGAAGGTCCTCTATCTCCACGTCCTTTATCTGCTTTATGTCCACCTTGCCGCCTATGAACTCGTACACTCCCGGCAGCGTCTTGAGGCGGCACCTTGTCTCCTTGCATATGCCAATGAGCTTCCTCAGCTCCTGCTTTGATACCGAAGGCATGGCTATCAATATCTCGTCCACCTGGAGCTTCTTTGCCGCCTGAGCTATGTAGTCCCTTCCGCCCACAACCGGCACCCCGAGCATCCTCCTGCCGTGCTTTTCCGGATCGTCGTCTATTATGCCCACCGCCAGCTTGTCCATCTCAGGGTTCATGAACAGCTCCCTTGTGACCATAAAACCCGCCTTGCCGGCTCCCACTATGAGCACCCTTGTCTTGGCGTGCTTGAAGAATATCCTCTGCTTTATACGCCTTATGGCCCTGTAGGCGAACCTGGCGCCCCCTGAAAAGAACATCAGCCCCAGTGCGTTTATGACGTAAAAGCCGTTCGGAATGCGCGGCATGTGCCTGTCGAAGGCTATGTATATTATTGTCATGGCCGTTATGGACGCCGCCACCATAGCTATCATTTCCTCTATGCTGGCGTACCTCCACAGACTCTTGTATGCGCTGAATATGTAGAATGTTGCTGTGACTACTGCCGTGTATATTATGACGTTTTCAGGAGTGATATATGTATAAGTGCGTGATAAATCAAAATCGAATCTTATAAAAAGCGCCGCTGCCGCCGAAATGTTTATAAGCAGCACGTCCATTAGAAAAAGTATTGTTTTCCTTACGGACACCGGATTCTTGCGTATAAAAACTGACGCGCTTTCCACTGCCAAGCCCTTCACCCCGTTTCGATTGTTTTCGTATTAATGTTACATTGCCTTTGATATGTAGTACTCCATTCTTTCCCTTTTTTCCGTCTTGTACTCTCTTCTGGCCTTGTCAACTGCGTCTGTGGCGTGGCCGTTTCTTTTCAGCTCCGCTTCAAGCTCACCGACTATTGCGTTGAACCTGGCGTCCACGGCGCTTTCGGCGCCCCTTGCGAGCCTCATGTATTTGAGAGCTATCTGGTATTTGACCTCTTCTCTCTCTTCTGCCGGATACGACAGGTATTCGCCCTTGGCCTGTCCAAGTAGCGAGTTGATCTGGCCGTAGGAGGCTCCTCTTAGGGCCTCAAGCCTGCCCCTGTATTTGGCGACTATGCTTTCCTTTGTAGGGGCCGATTGTGATTTGTCGGTATTTGCCTGATTTTCACTGCTTCCCGCTTGGGTCTTTGGAGCTTCCGAGCCGGTCTCCTGCTTGGCATTCTCTTCCGACTGCTTCTTCATTTCCTCTTCTATTGCCTTGTCCATCTCCTGGCCTACCTGCTCCTGGAGCTCCTCTATCTGCTTGTCCTCTTCGGGGTTTTGGCTTGCAAGGCTGGCGCCCGCGTAGCGTATGAATTTGACCGCCGGCGCACCGCTAAACGCCATGAAGAGTGCGCCAATGACGAACAATACTGCGGCTGCCTTTGCTATAGTTCCCTTTTTCAAGCGCCTTCCCCCTTTTTTTTGTCCAAAAAAAGCCCGGCGGCTAAGCCGGGCTTACTTTACTTTATTTGTTGAACAGCCTGTATACCACAGTAGCTGATTCAGCCCTAGTCGTTAGTTTTTCTGGATTGAATTTTCCGTTTGTGTCACCTTTCATGAGCTCTGCAGCCACGGCGCCTTGAACGCCCTTGCTTGCCCATGCAGGTATTTTGTGTGAGTCTGCAAACTGCGCAAGGTCAACGCTGCCTGTCTTGCCTGCAACAGCCCTTGAGAGCATTGCAGCCATTTCGGCTCTAGTTATCTCACCATCAGGCTTGAACGTGCCGTCAGCGTAGCCGTTTATTATGCCGCTGCTCTTGGCTGTCTGTACGTAGTCTGCAGCCCAGTGGCCGTCAAGATCGTCAAATCCGCCTTCGTAGCTCTCCGTGTCAAGCTCCATTGCCGTAACTACAAGCTTTGCGAATTCGGCTCTCGTAACTCTGCTTTCAGGCTTGAACGTGCCGTCGGCGTAGCCTCTTACAACATCCTTGCTGGCCATTGACGCTATGTTCTTATTGGCCCAGTGAGAAACCGCGTCAGGCAGCTCGACAGTTCTTTCAACTACTGCGTAGCTGCTGAAGTGCTTAAGCTTTGCGGAAAGCTTGTTGTTTTTAATCTTGCCGCCCACAACTTCGAAGCTGCCGTCGTCCTTGACATTTACAAGCACTGTCTTGTCATCGTCCACATTCAGGCCTTCCATGTCTATTTCCACTCTGACTCTGCTCTTGAAGCTTGAGTCGGCCTTTTCCTTGTCGCCCTCTTGAGTCGTCTTGTAAAGCTCGAAGCTTACAACCTTGAACACGTTTATTTTTTCTACTGACTCATTTGTCTTGTCCTGCATTTTCTTTTGCATTTCGCCGAATTCGTTGACTGTCTTGATTTCAAGCGTTATGCCTGTTGTAGCTTCGCCCTGTGATATTATGTTCTCAAGCGGGAGGCTTACCTGCACGTCCCCCATCTTGACTACCACTTCGGCGCTGGCCCCTTCTACCTTTTTGAGGTCCTCTACAGGTATGCTAAGCTGCACATTGTCCTGCTTGATATCCCCGATGTCTATTACTATCTGGCCTACCTTCTCCTGGCCTTCCTCTGCCACCGCGTCCTCAAGAGCCGCTATGAGGTTTTCAACCTGCTTGCCAATCTCGTCTGCGTCCACGCTCACATTGGCGTTGTTGCCGTTAGTTTCTATATTCACGGCTTCCTCAGGCACGTCGGTTGAAACCTCTACCCTGTCTTCCGTAGTGTTGGTGTCTGTATCGCCTGTTCCTGGAGTCTCAGGCGGTATGTCGCCACCGCCGCCTCCACCGCCACCGCCACCGCCGCCTGCGGCAGGTTCAGCGTCAGTCTTTACTGAAAGCTCACTGCTGAAGCCGGACAGGTTGCCCTTTGTGTCTTCAGCCGTTATCTTGTATGTGTATGTAGTGCTTGCTGCAAGTCCCGTGTCTGTCCATGTGCTAGATGCAGTCTCATTAACCTTGGCTCCATCTCTGTAGACGTGGTACTTGGCAATTCCCGACTCATCCTGAGCTGAAAGATTCAGCTTAACAGTAGTTGTAGTCTTTGAGTCCAGAGTCACCGTCACACCTGTTGGAGCTACCGTATCTTCTTCAACAGGTGGATCCTGAGGTATTTCCCCTTCAAGCACTCCCAGCTTCTGGGCTATTGTAAGCACGTCTGTCAGCGTCATGCTCTCTGAGCCCTCTATTGTCTCGTTTATCTTCTGAGACATTACGCTCAGGAATACGCCTATCGCCTGCTCGTGGTCAGAGCCCAGCTCCATGGCCTTGCCCTTGTCTGTTGCAAGCTCAAAAAGCGCGTCGTTGGCACTTTCTATGTAGCTCTCTGGCAGGAAGATCTCCAATCCGCCATTTCCGTCAGCCCTAACGCATGTGTCGCCGTCAGTATAGACAAGCTTTGCCATTTCAAGCAGCACCTGGGCCTTGTCCCTTAGCGTCTCTCCGTAGTTCGAGAAGTCGTAGTCCACCACTTCAGTTGGAAGAGAATCCATTATGTATTCGTATGCGTCAAGCACGTCCTGCTTTACCGATTCTATTTCGGCTTCGCTGTCGGCGTTTTCAATGTCGCCTAGCAGGTCGTAGAGGCTGCTGCCGCCGTAGTTGCCCTCTATTACGTCAGTAACTGCGTCAAGCACGTTGGCTATGCCGCTGTGGTTTGTTACGTCGCCGCCGCTCATTACTATGAAGCCGTTTTCTTCAAGCTCCTCTAGAGCTCCTTGGTCAAGCTGCTCAAGGGCCGCTACTATTTCTTCAGTGTAGTCGCTTGAAACCATGCCCTCCAGCATTACAAGCAGATCCACAAGCTCCCCCGAGTCCAGGCTCTCGAGCTTGTCCTTTAGCTGGCTCACCTGAGGAGAGTAGTCTGCCGCATAAGCGCCCGAGTACGCCGGAATATAAGCACAGCTCATGGCGATTATGAGTAAAAATGCTACTAGCTTTCTCATAATTAATCTTTCCCCCTTATTATGTTTTGTATTTTGTATGGAATTTGATTATTGTATAGAGGTCGTGGCATCTAGTCGATGTCCATGACTCTCTTTATTACCGCTGCCGCTTCTGCTCTTGTGGCCATGGCCCTTGGGGCTATGGTCTTCTCGCTCTGGCCATTTATGACGCCGTTTGAAAGGGCCTTGCCCATGGAATCCTTAGCCCATTCTGATACGCTGGAGCCGTCTGTGTATGACGTCATGTCCTTGGCCGGCTGCAGCTGCTTGCCCTTGTACTCCAGGGCGCCCATTATTATCTTGACCATCTGCTCCCGGGTTACGTTATCATTTGGGGCGAAGCTGCTCTGGCTGATGCCGTTTATTATGCCCGCGGATTTGGCCGAGGCCACTACGCCGTAGAACCAGTCCGAATCATTTACATCTTCGAACTCAATGCCTCCCACTCCCTGTATTCCAAGGGCTCTTACTATCAGGGCCGTGAATTCGGCTCTGGTTATGCTGCCGTTGGGATTGAAGCTGTCCTGGGACTGGCCTTTTATTATGCCCTTGCCGTAAAGCTCCAGTATTGTCTCCTTGGCCCAGTGTCCGTGTATGTCCTTGAAGCCAAGGCTTTCTTGAGCTTCGGTCTTTTCCTGCTCTGATGGAGTCTGTGGGGCAGTTCCTGTAGAGCCTCCTCCACCGCCGCCTGAGCCGCCGGCTTGCTCCTCAACGCCGTCGTACTTGTTTGCGATTTCCTTTATTTCCTCTGACGTGAAGTCGTTGGCTTCAACAGCGTCAAGCAGCGTGTCTATCTCGCCTTTGCTCATGTCCTCAAGCACGTCCAGCTTTGAGAGCACCTCGCTGAGCGTGTAGCCTGCATCAGTAATCTGCTGCTTTGTCCCTGAGTCCGTAGCTATGTTGAGGGCCCTTTTGAGGCCTTCCACGTCTGGATTCTCCCTGTCCATGTACTCCTTGAACAGCTCTACTCCAAGCTCCTTTTTTGCAGGGTCGTCGATTTCGGCCACCTTCTTTAGCATATAGCTAAAGTCAAGGTCATCTGCCGCATATACGCCTGCGCAGGGCGTTGAAAACAGGAGTCCCGCTATTAGCGCTGCCGGTACTAGTCTTTTCTTTAGTCTGTTCATGTCTTTTCTCCTAACGCTTTTTTACAAGCTTTCTTATGATGTCGATTACGGACCCTCTGCCGCTTCCTTGGATATCTATGATTTCGAAGGGCTCTATGCTTTCGTTGTTTATTAGCCTTCTTGGATTTTCCTTGAATATCACGTCCGCCGTTTGCTCTCCCAGCAACTGCACCGCCTCCAAATATGCATCCTTTATCCTGGGCGTCCTCACGTCGCTCCTGTGGGAGTCTGTCGCCACGAAGTGGACCATGCGCCTTTCAAGAAGCTCCCTGGCCGTCTTGGCAACCCTGTCTCCTGATTTTCTCAGGCTTCTGGCGTTGACCTGTATCAGGTAGCCATCCTCTATGAGCTCCTTGACCATGTCCGGCCTTTCGGCCACCTGGGAGTATCTTTCGATGTGGGCTATTATCGGAATGCGGTCCCTTATCCCAAACTCGTAGGCTATGCCTCCCATGTCGGAGGGAAGCTGGTCGGGCCTGAACTCTATTAGCACGTAGCGGCTGCCTGCAAGTGTGAAAAAGTCCAGCTCGTCGATTCTGGCCATAAGTTCGCTGCTGTAGTAGAGCTCGTTTCCAACAAGGACCTTCATGTCTATCCCCTGCCTCTCCAGCTCCTTGTTGAAGCTCCTTGCCGCCTCTTTAAGCTCATTGCCCTTTACGTAGTCCAGCTCCGTGTGGTAGTGGGCCGTGCTTATCATTGTGTCAATGCCCTCGGAAACCGCGATTTTTGCCATCTCCAGCGACTCCTGAAGGCTTCTTGAGCCGTCATCGATGCCGGGGAGTATGTGGCAGTGGATATCAATCATTGCCGCAGGCCGCTTTCCTCTGCTCTTTTCCTACGGCTGCTCCCTTTCCTTTGCCTTCACTCGATGCATCGTCCGAGTAGTAGTTGTAGTAGTAGGCGTAGTATGAGCCTCTTTTTTCGATGTTTATCTTGTTTAGCACGACGCCTATTATGTTGGCTCCGGCCTTTTCAAGGGATTGCTTGGCGCTCTTTGCCAGCTCCACCTCAACGCCGCCCGAGTGGCACACTAGCAGGGCTCCGTCGGCCATTGCAGATAGTATTATTGCATCCGTAACCGCGGCTACCGGAGACGCGTCTATGAACACGTAGTCGTAGTCGCCCCTTATCTGCTCTATGAGCCTGGCCATGCTCCTTGAAGATAGCATTTCCGAAGGGTTGGAAGGTATCTGTCCGGCAGTTATTATCTCAAGGTTTTCAATTCCAGTCCTTTTGAGGTAGCCCTTGTAGGAGTCGCTGTTGAGGAGTATGTCTGTCACTCCCCCTATGTTAGTCATGCCGAATGCCTTGTGGAGCCTTGGCCTTCTAAGGTCGCAGTCTATTATAACCGTCTTCTTGCCAAGGTCCGCCATTGTTATTGCTATGTTTGACACTGTGGTCGTCTTGCCCTCGCCCTGCTTTGAGCTTGTCACCAGTATTGTCTTTATGTTCTTGTCTACGTTTGAAAACTGTATGTTGGTCCTTACTCCCCTGTAGGCTTCTGAAACAGGAGACTTCGGCTTGTTTAATACTATAAGCTCCTTCATCGCTTCCTCCTAGCTTTCTATCTGATCGAATATCGGTATCATGCCTACCACCTGAACTCCCAGGTGCTTTTCTATGTCTTCTGGTGTTTTTAGCGTGTTGTCCAGATACTCGCGAAGGAAGGCTATGAAAACTCCCGCCATCACTCCCAGGACTCCTGCTATTGCTATGTTGAGAAACTTGCTTGGCTTTACGGGATCCTTTGGAACCTGGGCCTTGTCAATTATCTGCACGTTGTCTATCTTCATTATCCTGGCCACCTCGTCCATGAATATGCCGGCAGTGGCGTTGGCTATGCTTGAAGCCAGCTTTGGACTGGTGTCAGAGACTGTTATTCTCATTATTTCAGTTTCCTTAACGGGCGTTACAGTTATCTTGCCCGAGAGCTGCCTGGTGTCCATGTCGAGCCTGAGGTCCCTTATGACCTTGCTTAGGACCACGTTTGATTTTGCTATCTCGCCGTATGTAGTCACAAGCTGCCTGCTGAGCATTATGTCCTGGGTTTCAACAGTTCTGCTTGTGTCGTCCTTGGCCTTGTTGACCATGAGGGTTGTACTTGTCTCGTACACAGGGTCCAGGACAAAAAAGCTGACTGCCCCGCTGACAGCCACCGCGAATATTGTTATTAGGGCAATCATGCCCATGTTTTTTTTGACTATTTCAAAATACTCTCTTAAATCGATTGTTTCTTCCACTTCTCTTGGCTCCTTTTCTAGTGCGTTTAGATGTAATTTGCGTATGCCATCAACCCATACTCACGAAGCAATGATATCACTCCGGATGATGGCGGTCAATCCCGATTTGTTAATTTTTGTACAAAAATCAATAATAATTCATTGCGTTGAATTTTGTTCCATTATGTAGAATTTTCCACCGGTTTAAAGCGATAATTAAAATATGATTTAATTCAGCATTTTCAAGTGCTTTCATCACACTTCCATCACATTTTTGCTCATACCATATAATCTCACAGTTCCATTTTTTTTCAATATTTATAAAACAATTTTAACTAATTTAATATTTCAATTATTTCAGACCATTTTTGCTTTGTTTTTCGAACATTTTTTCATATGGTTCAAAGCGTTGATTCAGAATGCAAGGGCGCGAAATTTTCTCGCGCCCTCGGAGTTTTTGTATACAACATACGCAGCATGATTATTTGAAGCTGACAATGTCCTCCCTGTAGTCCCTTTGGAGATCCCTTTGCATGAACTCAAGAAGCCTTATTATCATGGCGCTGGCCTCTGATCTTTTCATTACGGCCTCCGGATTTATCCTGCCCTGGGAGTCGCCCTGGACAAGGCCTGTCTCCCTTGCAACGTATATGCTGGCCTTTGCCCATGGCTGTATGCTCCGATCGTCCGTAAAACCGCTGGCAAAGCCCGGCGTCGGCGCCTTGCTCTCGAAGCCCAGAGCCCTTACCAGTATTGTCACGGCCTCAGCCCTTGTAAGGGGTGCACCCGGGCGGAACATGCCGTTTTGAGAGCCCTTGACTATGCCCTTGTTGTAGGCGTCCTTTATGTAGGCGTAATCCTCATCGCTTATGCTCACGTCATCGAATACGCTTTCCTCCTTGGGTGCCCTTCTCGACGCTCTGGCGCTCTTTTGGGCCTCCATGGTAGGCCTTATGTTGCACGCCTTCATCACGGCCTTTATGTACTCGGCCCTTGTCATTGCCACATCGGGAGTGAAGAAGTCCCCGCCCTCGTCGAGCACATCCAGTGAGTAGAGCTTTTCGATGTGGGTCTGGGCCCAGTGGCCGGAAAGGTCCCTGAACTTTGGCACGGCCAGCCGCTCCAGCCTCGGCACCATGCTCCTTGACAGCTCTATAGTCCCCTTGTCGCTGCCGTCTTCGGGAACCATGAACTTTCCGTCTCCCTGGTCTATGCCGCCGGAGCCCTCCTCCAGCTCAGGCAGCTCATATGTGTACCTTGATGTCATCTCCCTGCTAGTTATCCTCATGTTGCCGCCGCTAAAGCTCGATAAGGTTGCGTCGTTTGGAGAGTATCGCAGAGTCTTCATCATGCTGTCCGAGGTTACTATCCTTGCAGTCCCCCTCCATTGCAGGTCCTGGCCGTCAACGCCGTCATCCGCCTCGATTTTCCTGTCGTAGTCGAAGCCCATGTCTATTATGTTTGTACCCGTATCTCCCCAGAAGTTCCTATAGCCGGTGTCCGCCCCGGATATGTCCACCGTCACTGTTCCCTGGTCCTTGTTTATCGTATAGTATTTCCTGCCCTTGAGGTTTCCAGAGTAGAAGTCGGAAACGGGCCTATTGTCTATCAGGTCTGATTTGGAGAACTGGAAGTCCTTCAGCTCGTACTTGTCCTTGCCTAGCTCTATCTTCTCGCTGTACTTGTCCACTGTCGTGTCGGCGCTGGTCTGGCCCTTGCCGTCCCAGGTCTTGTATGTAGTCACAAGTGTTATGCTCCTTGTGAGGGAGCCGTCTATCGACTTGTCCGCAGGTGTAAGCTTGAATTTGTAGGAGGTCTTCTTCTCTGTCTCCTTCTCGCTTTCTGAAACGGCCATCTCTCCTGTGAACTTTATGGGCTTGCCGCTTATGAACACGACCTCCTCGTATTCGTATTCGTTGCCAACGCCCCCGGAGAATTCGGGCGGCTCGGCATATACTGCGCTTGAGGCGGTGAGGATTGCTGCGAGGAATCCCGCAATCAGTTTTTTCATGAATTTTGTCTCCTTACTTCTAATCTTTTACGAATACAACCTTAGCTACGTTATCATCCCTTACAACATACAGACTGTCTCCGGCCTTCACGTCCTGGGGCCTTATTACCCCTCCGTCCTTTACAATTAGGGCTCCGTCAAGCACAAGGGTAATGTCCGCACTCTTGTCTATCCACTCGTCCTTCCTGGCGCTGTAGTCGCTGGCGTCGCTGGCTGCAAGAATCCAGCCTATGTTGGCGTCGTAGGACGCCCCCTGGGCTGTGGCGCTTGTAACTCGCTCCGCCCTTGTAGAATCGTCGTTCTTTATAAGCAGCACCAGGGATGCCCGATCGCCCTTAGCATATATATACGCGTCCCTGGAATCCGAGTACTCGCCCGATGCGAATCTTGCGGCGTCAAGCTTCTCGCCCTTTTCTCCGTCGTATATGTACGTGTCCTCGTCGAATGTGAACTCCTCGGAGCTCATGCTCTCCCACTGGTGGTTTTCAAGGGCGTAGAGCCTCTTTGTCTTAAGCTGGTAAGGCAGTATCTCCTCCAGCCTTGCGCTGTATAGGAAACTGCCCTCCGCTGCCGCCGGGTCTGCAGCCTCGCCTGTTATCATGACTACGCTGGCCGCCTCGCCGGATGGGGACGCGTCGGATACTACAAGGGCGCTTTGTCCCTCCTGGACAGAGGATGTGTCAACAAGCCTTCCGCCCCTTACTACTATGCTCCCTTGTGTGAGCGCCACGTTCCTCTTGTTTGAAAGCTCCATCTGTGAGCTGAAGGGGCTGAGCTCGTCCACCCTTTCCGAGTAGAGCCTCTCGAAGCTGTCCTTTATGACCAGCTTTTCTATGGAGTCGGCTCCAAAGAAGCTTCCCACGGCCATGTAGGCAGTCCTGCCCTTGCAGTAGGCTATGTTGTCTCTTGAAAGCTCCATGCCTCCAAGGTATGCCTTGCCGTCGGCTGAGAGCTTCATGCTTGCGCTGCCCGCGCTCTCCCACTTTCCATTTCGAAGAACCTCGAGCCTTTGAAAGCCTATCTTGTCGTCATATCTGTCGGCAGTGCCTATTACTCCTCTGTATATCCCCTTTAGGAGCACTGATCTTCCCTGCACCTCTATCCTGCTGGCCTCCGTCGAGTCGTAGCTGTCGAAAAACAGCTTCACCCGGTCCCCTTGGATTATGGTCTCCGGCCTGATGCTGACACCGGATCTTGTCGAAACGGTGGCGGGCGAATATGAATACTCGGTTACCTTGCCCCTTGTGTCCCTTACAGAGAGCCTGCCGCCACCTGTTGATACCACGGCGCCTGTTCTTGCCTTTGTCTGGGGGTCTATGTGGGCGAACGCGGAAGTTGAGTAGCCGTCCATGTACTCGACTTTGCCTCTCGAGTACTCTATGTACACCTCCATGCCGCTTTTGAACTCATCCAGGCTGTATACCGTCTCCATGTCCATTGAAAGCTCTGTCTCCGCGTCTGATATTAGAGTGTGCAAGTCACCGTCGTAGTCCTCCATTATTATTGATGTGCCCGATATTTCAATCAGGTAGCCCTCTGTGCTTCCCCTGGGGAAAAGCTCCTGGGCGCTGGCGCCCTGCGGGGCCGGCGCCGCTGCAAATGCGGCTGCCAGCAGCAGAGCTCCTGCGCTTTTTATTATTCTTGATATTTTTTCCTTCAAGCCAGCTCCTCCTTTTATCTTGTGCCTGTGGCTCTGTAGCTTCCAAGGCCGCTTATCCTTCCCGACACGGAGTCAAAATGCGATGCTCCGCCTTCGACGCTCTTCCAAACGCGCTGCGTCTCGTCGTAGAGGCTCAGCCCGGCGCTTTTGTATCTTCTCATGCTCAGCTTTGCGCTGTCTATGCCCAGCTCCAGCCTTGCAGGCTCAGCCATGTAGTAGAGCTGCTTTTGCCCGCTTTTGCTGTAGGCGTAGGCCTTTATTGTGTATTCAGCTGACACTGAGCCGTCCTGGCTTCCAGAAGGCACTTTTGCCTTTGCTATCTCAATTCTTACTCCCGAGCCACTTGAGCTGTCTATTCCCGAAACGTCAAAGGCGTTCGGGTTGAAAGTCAGCGTGAAGTCCCTGCCGATTACGCTTATGTCGGCGGCGCCGGAGTCTCTTATAACCTGGGAGCTCATGCTTATGACCGCTGACTCCGCGCCGGAGAGCCTGCCTGATGTCAGATCTATATTCAGCGGTCTGTCGGCGTCCTCTTCGCCCATCGTGATGCATGCCGCAGAGCCAGCAATCGACATTTGTGTCTTTTCCCCAAGCCCAGAGTCAGAGTCCTCGTAGCCGGCATTTTTGCCGGTTGCGACCCTGTCGCTTTCCCTGGAGGCCTTGGAGGATGACACGGCTCCCAAAGCCTTTATCTTGAACCTGTAGCTTGTGTTTGACTTGACGTCCTGGTATATGAAGCTTGTATTCGATGTGGAATGGACAAGGTACTCCCTGCCCCCTTCTATTGCGTATACGTCGTAGCCCTTGGCTCCCTCCACTGCGCTCCATTTTACAGAGATGTAACGGTCGTATATTATTTCGGCTTCTACATCCGATGGCGCATCCACATTCGGAAGGCCGTAGGAGATTCTGTATACAGCCGTAGCTCCTCCGTCAGGGTTTATGACTATCATTCCCTGCTTGCCCATTACGCCTTCGGGCGTTGTGACTATGAGGGTGTTTTCATCCTTCCACTCCACAGCCTTAGCGTCGGCTCCCGCTTTTATCACGTAGCCCTTGGAGCCTATGTAGAGCGCTGGCGTTTGCGAGTCTGTGAGCTCGGGCATGAAAACCACCCTTGCGCCCTGCATGAAGCCTTTGCCCTTTACGGCTATGCTCTCTCCGCCGTAAGCCGAGAGCGAATCCATTGACGTCTTCATGTCGGATGATTTGAGCACGCAGTCTATGGCGGGGCCGCTGACGAATGTGAAGCCGTTTCTGAGCACCGCTATCTCTCCGTCGCTGTTTTCAACCTTGACATCCGCTTTTCCCGGAACGTGAGCAGGCGTCTTAACCTTTATGGTCTTGTAGTCAACCCTTGTGACTTCCGCAGCCTGCGTTCCCCCAAACATTACTATGAGCCCGTCCCTGAAATCGTCGCCCGTTATTGTAACCCAGTCGCCACCACTGCTGGAGCCTATATTTGGCGTTATGGCGTCCAAGCGGGGCACGCTGTCGCCGCCTATGAACTGTATATATATTGGCGGCTGGGAGCTGTCCGAGGATGCTATGCCTCCGTCGGCGTTTATGACCTTAACCTTGCACAGCCTGCCTATGTAGCTTTGAGGCACCGCGGGCATGTCGAACACTATGAGCTCTGGGCTTTGATCCCTAAGCTGCTCGGCCTTTATGGCCGGAAGGTCTGCTATCTGGACGCTTGCGCCCTCCCTGAAGTCGCTTCCCTTTATGGCTATAGTGTTGCCGCCGGCTATTGAAAGCTTCACAAGCCTTATGTCCTTTGGTATTCCCGAAAAGCTGTGGGTAACCTGCTCGGGGTCCCTTGAATCCTTGAGTATGGTTTCTATAGCCGGCTTGCTGTCCGGGTTCCTGTACTCGAACTCCGACTTAGCTGTTCCTCCGTCGGGATTCATCACAGTCACGCTGACCCTTACCGGGATTTTTACGGCGCTAAAGTAAGAGGGAGTTGTAAGCTCTATGAATTCCGAGTTCACAAGTCTTGCATAAGGAGCATAGCCCCTTTCCACAATCAGCCTGTCGCTTAGAACCTCGACCCTTATAAGCTCCTTGCCGAAGTAGCCCTCTCCGGTGGCGTCTTTTAGCAGCCCGGCGGGCACAAATATGGTTTCGCCGCTGTAGCCGTCTACGGTTCCGGAATACTCGGCGTCTATAGTTTTTATGCTAAGCCTGACCAAGGCTTGGGACTCGCTGTATTCCGCCGAAAGACCCCCTTCCAGTTCCACAAAGGCCTTGGCGTTTTCAATCTCCCCTGTGCCCGCCCTGCCTTTATTTGACACGTCGCCGAATCTCACAAGGGGCATCGTCATCCTTTCAAAGGCTGCCGGGCTGTCTCCCTGGACAAGGCTTGCGGCCAAGCTTATCTGCGTCTCTCCAAAGCCTGTTCCTATGAGCTCTACAGATTCGTTGCCGGCCTTGTCGCCAACTGCCGGCAGCACAGTCCTTATTGAAGTAGGCGATATCCTGTATGTGAATTTGAGCTTATTTGACATTCCGTAGCTGTTCTCGCCCTGGTTGACGAATATTACGTCCACGGTTCCCGCCGGGTTGGGGGGAGTCTTCAGCTTTATGTAGCCGTTGAATATGTTATCTTCCTGGAGCTGCACCTCTTTACTTCCAAAGTAAACCTTGGGCAGAATCCTGTTGCCCTGCTCGTCCTGGCTGGTTCTTATGTCGCTTACGTCTATTCTGACAGTGTCCCCGCCCAGTGTGGTGCCCTCGGCTGCGGGCTGAAGGTTGCTTATTACAGGCGTTGAAAATGGAGCGTAGTATGTAAAGTATTCGCTGTCAATACTGCTCGACCAGCTGGCGCCCCCCGGGTTCAGTATTACAACCGGAACCTTTGCCTTCTGGCTCGTCATGTCGCCCTGCTTTTTCCCGTAGGGCGGGACTATTATCTCCATTTGCGTGCCGCCGTTGTTGACGCTGCTCACCCTGGCTTCTGCGCCGTCTACGAACACCCTGGTTTGCGGGGTGAAGCCCTTGCCAGTTATTTTTACCGTGTAGCCCCCGGCTATGAGTCCGAAGCTTGGCTGCAAACCGCCCTCCTCCACGGAAGGGTTCTGCTCATGGTTCGGAGTAGTTATCAGGTAGAATCCGCTCTGCCCTGATTTTGTGTCCTTTTTAGTGTCCGGGTTTATTACGCTAATGTCGTAGTAGTTGCTTGGAAGGTCCCTAAAGTCCGGATGGGACTTGCCCGGAACCCAAAAGTATATTGTGTTCATGTCCTTTACTCTGACTCTGTCGCCGTATATCCTGCCGTCCGCTCCGATTGCGAAGGGCGTCATCATTTTAAGCTTTAAAGTCTCCCTGCCGCTGCAGCTGAGCTCGACCTTGTCACTTCCGGGGTATGAAAGGGTGTATTCGTTGCCGTCCCTGTCTACAGCCTTTATTTCGGCCCCCGAGGCTATGATGTCGAAGCTCTTTCTCGGACCCGACAATGAAATTTCCCCTTTTTCATTGACACTGAGCACCATGAACTCATTTTCTGCATCCTCGTTTTCGAGTACCACGCTGTGGTAGTAGTCAGCCAGAACCGGGCGCTTGCCTGAAGCGTCAAGCCCTATTACGTATTCTCCCTCGGGGGCAGCGAAGGGACTTAGTATTATCTTGCCCTTTGAGTCCCTGTTGTAGCTGTTGATATCCTTGCCGCCAAGCAGCACTCTGGCGCCGATTAGCTTGTGTATGTATTCCCTGCTTCCGCTGGAGTCGGGCAGTAGGAAGTTCTGGCCGCTTATCACAACAAGGGTAGGCTCTATTCCCCGCTGCTCGTCGTCCCCGCTGCCCATTCCAGGTGAAAAGGAGGCTATCTTTGGATTGGTGTATGTCTTCACGAACCTGAACTCTGCGGTGTCGACCCCGCCTTCGGCGTTCATTATCTGGAGCTGTGTCAGCCCCTCCCTGCCCTGGGGCGCCTTGAAGATTATGCTGGTGCCGTCCTGGCGCCTTTCAAATGTCTTTATCTCCTTGCCGTCTATGTACACCCTGAGCCCGTCCTGGAAGTTTGAGCCTGTTACAGTTACAGTTTCGCCCCCCTCCTTCATTACAGAATCAGGCGTCACGCTTTCAATTATTGGAACCTTTGCCGACGGCGGGCTGACAAACTCTATTCCGTAGGGGAGAACTCCTCGCTTGCCCTCTACGCTGGAGTCGTCCCTCATGGGGTTTATCACTACAAGGTCCGCCTTTCCAAGCACAAGCCTTGAGAGCCTTGTGCCTGATGGGATTACAGCCACTATCCTGTCTCCAGTCTGGCCAGGCGTGCTGCCGTCAATTTCGTTGTCATTCTTGTCAAGCACCTTCAGCTCAAGCCTCTGCGGGTCAACGTCGCTCTCAGCTCCCACGTAGGTGTTCTTGCTTAGCCTTAGCTCGCTTCCAAGCTCCACTATGGGATACTTTACCTTCACCTGCTTGTCGCTGGCGTCCGTATACCTGTGTACAATGAAGTTGCGGCCGGTTATTGAAATCAGTATGTCCTTTGTTGTGACATAGCCTCCGCTTCCGTCGCTTTCCACATGAATCTTGGGAGGCGTCATTCCCAGATTGGATGGGGTTATTGTGCTTGGTTCGAAGGTGTAGCCGCCCTTGAGCTCCGCCCTGTCCTTTATTATTGTCACGTTGGGATTCTCCGAGTCTTCAACAGGCAGCTTAGTTATTATCGTCCTGGTTTCTATTACAACGTCCTTGTGGGGACTCTCCTCAGCATCTGTAACCTGCTGGGTTATGACCTTGACCTTGTCCATAGAGCTGTTGAAGCTGAAGTCATAATCGCTGGAATCGGCTTTCTTTGCGAATTTTGCAAGGCCTCCGATTAGAACTTTCACTTCTTTTTTTACGCTTACGGCTTCCCCCTTGTACTTGCCCGTGCCGTAGTCTACGGTTAGAACCTCGCCGCTGTCCTTGGCATCGACACTCATATGGCCCGGAGTGTCGGGTGTAAAGCCTATGTTGAGGGAGCCTATGTAAACTCCCGATATTTCAGTTCTAGAGCCCGTGTCAGGACCCGATTCCGGGCTGAGGGGCTGGTATATCTTCATTTTCTGGCTTGCGTCTATTATGGTGAATTTCTGGTCTTCACCGAACTCGAACTGCTCGTCCACCGACTTGTCCGGATCAGCCCCATCTGGAATCTTGTTTGTTATGACTACGTAGTACTCCCCGTTTTCTATTACTCCCTTTTTATCCTTGGGAACCTTGACTGTAAGCATCTGCTTTCTGTCGGCATCCGGATTTGAGCCTAGGAATGGGCACTTGCTGTCGTTTGTGTACTTGTCCGTAATGCTCTTTAACAGGAATACATCCACGTTGTTGACATCAAGCCCCGAGCTGGCTGTTATTATTATCTCGTCGCCGAACTGGCCCCTGTTTGGATTCATGGCCGCGTCCTTGACGTCCATCTTCTTTGTGAGCCTGAACTGGTCGTTGTATGTGTTTTGTATTGTTGTTTTCACCTGGCTTGTGCCCGATTCAAAATCCACCTGCTGTGTGTATTCCTTCTTGAATACTATGTTCTGAAGGCCTAAATTTCCGTTGATCGGATTTGTAGAGAGGCTCCCCTCGGTCTTTGCGCTGACTGGAAGCGGCGTCTGGGCCACTGCCCCGGACTTGTCCTCGAAGGCTCCGCTTATGCTGGCTCCGTTATATGTTGTGCCCACCTTGTCCAGGCCCGTTCCCGTTATTGATATGCCCTCAGACCCTGTCACTATTATTCTGTCAAGCATGCCCGACATGGCCGGCAGACCTTCCTGGTCTATGGATATTTGGCAATCGCCCACTATTATGCTGCTGCCTATGCTTCCTGGTATTTCAAACTGCACTATCTCCTCCTCGTTTATCTGGGCCCTTGAATAGACATCGGCGCCCTGGGAGGTTATTGATTTTACTGTTATGTCCTTCAAATACGAGCCCATAATTGTTATCTTTGTTTTTGTGACCTTGTAGAGTCCCCCCTCGTGGACCTTTGTAATAAGCACGCTGTCAACGGAATATTTACTCTTGTCGTATGCGTACGCCCTCTCCATTTCGCTCCATGGCATGCTTCCAAGCGCCATGAGCAGTGATAATAATATGGCTGTAAGCCTTCGCACAAGCTTTGAAGCTCTCCATCTTGCATTTGTCATGTCTTTGATCACCAGTCCTTTGTCGATTTATATGTGTAATCCTTTATATTTGGCTCAATCGGACAGGTTAGATGTCCGCATATGGTTTATCGGCTGTTTCGGATTTTTCTTTAATTTTAAAGATATATTATTATTTTATGCGCAGAGCGGTGCAGAATGTATAGTTCCCCAGCCCTACAAAACTGCAGGGACATGCAATATTTCGAATGATTATTCATCTGCGTATAAGCTTTGCAGCATCGGGGTTTTACGTTTTCAACCAAATGGATTTCAGGGGCGAACAAAAATTTGCGGCTTGTTTATGCAATATGTCTTATGTATAATGTGGGCAAGCTCAGGATCCCGGTTTTTCCAGTATGTTCACGTCTTTGTTTTGCAGACTGTTTGCCGCTTTCGGGTTCGGGCTAACTTTTGGGAGGTGGAGGGGTTGTACGGAAGGAGTTGCGAGGAATACTGCAGCGAGACTCTCAGGAGCGATATGATCGTCTTCATAAGGGAGTGTCAAAGCATGGGGTATTGTCCCAGCCGCAGGGAGATAGGCGCAAAAGTCGGCAGGGCTCCGAGTGTTGTAAACAAGCATCTTCACAGGATGGCAAATGATGGCGTGCTGAAGCTGAAAGGGGTGAGACGGATTGAATTTCTGTAATCAGGAAGGCAAATCAGCTGTAGTAGAGCAGGAGCATTTGGAGGCACAACGGCTTGCCGAGCTCGCCTGCGAGGGATGCAAGGATTCTACACATGAGCTTGTGGAGCGCTTTACTCCGCTCCTTAGGGGCAAGTGCAGGCAGTATTTTGGTGTGGTGGATGAGGATCTGCTTCAGGACGGTATCGTGAAGCTGCTTGAGCTCATTCGCGACTTCGAGCCTCAGCGGGGAGCGAATTTTTGCGGCTACGCCAAATACATGATAAGTACGTTCTACTGGAACCTCAAGCGAAAGCGGATTCTCGAGGAGTCAAGGCGCGCGGAGGCGGATGTGAGCGACGAGCATTCCGAACGCTCGGGAGCTTGTGACTATGAGATAGCAGGGGTTGAAACCAGGATGGCGCTCGAGACGCTTCCTGAAGCTCAAAGGGATGTCATAGAACTTATTTATATGCAGGGACTCAGCACTGATGAGACTGCAAAACGACTTGGGATTTCGTATTCGTATGCCTCCAAGCTTTCGCGGCGGGCTCTGCGGCAGTTGCGGGACGGGCCTCTCTCCCGGGATGAATGGCGCGGAAGCTAAGTGCCAGATTATGCTACAGGCTTTGTGATTAAAGAACAAACTAGGTCAACAGGCCGCCAAATGCCAAAATATTCAAAATGCATGTAGAGACATGTGTTTTTTAATAATAAAACGGGATAGGCAAGCCTTTCAGATTGGTTCTGAGTTTGGCGTGCTTATCCCGTTTGTGTTTGTTAGGGTATGGTGATTTATTATTTTGCTTCCTTGAGAGTCGTTATGTCGTACCAGTTCTTTGCGGCGATTCTTTCTACTATGTTGAAGTCATTCTTGAGTTTTTCAACGTCTCCTCTTATGTGGGCAATTTCGTTGAACATTTGGTCGTGCTCGGCCTTGTTGACTTGAGCCGAATGCTCGAGAGCTCTAAGGAGCTGCGTATGCTCATCGAGAGTGCTTTTCATGCCGGTCATTTCAGTTTTGATACCGGAAATTTCATCTTTAATTCCGAAGATTTCACCTTTGATTCCCGAGATTTCGCCTTTCATGCCAGACATGTCATTTTTGATTCCCGAGATTTCACCTTTCATGCCAGACATGTCATTTTTGATTCCCGAGATTTCGCCTTTGATTCCCGAGATTTCGCCTTTCATGTCGGTCATATCACTTTGGATGTTTTTTAGTATTTCTAGAATTTCCTTTTCCATTTTTCATACCTCCGCCTCTTATTCTCCGATAAACAGGGGTGTGATTTTACGGTTAGCTGTGTTATCTATGTTAAGCTTTAGGTTGTTTTTTCTGGGTTATCGGTATCTCCATTATACCACATCCGGAATTTTTTTGGCTTTTTTGAAAATATAGTGCCAATTTTCCTCCCAGGCTGAATATATATATGTGAATACAAAATTTCAAAGGAGGTTGTTATCATGGCTATTGTTGAAAAGGTGGCATCTAATCTTCAGCTGACTTATTCGATGGGGATTGGCACGGATGGCAAGGAGGTTTTCAAGAGGAAGACTTTCAAGAATTTCAGGCCGGAGGTTCTTGACGCTGATATTCTGGCGGTGGCGAGTGGGCTGGCGGCGGTTCAGGAGCCGGCGCTGAGCGAGGTGAGGAGAGTTGATGAGTCGGTGATTAGCGACTTAGGTTAACTCTTGCCTTCTACTCAGTTTTGGGATTCCCTGCAGCTTGCCCACGCCAAAAGCTCTCGAATTTTGAGAACTCGCTACGCTCAGACACTCAAAATTCTTCGGTTTTGTGCGCATGCTGCGCTGGGGAATCTCTAAAAACATGACTCAAGTCGGCATGCGAGTTAAGCCGGCGTCGCTTAAGCCGCCCTTCGGGCGGGGAGCACACTAAAAGCAGCGGATGCTTCGCCATCCACGTGCGCATGCTGCGATGGCGCCGCGAATAATTACTACATTATATATAGGGGGGTTTTTGAGATGAAAAGGACAATCGAAATGAGTTTTGTGAAATCCGACGGCAAGAGGTATACGCTCAGGCTTGAGAATGCCAGGGAGGATGTCACTGGCCCGGAGATAAACGCTCTTATGGATTCTCTGGTGCAAAAGGATGTCTTTGTGTTCGACGGGGCCGCAATAGATGGCAAGGTTGCGGCGAAGATAGTCGCCATCGACGAGACTCCTGTTACTCTTAGCTAGGTCGCGTTGCTATGGAGCAGCTTGTCTATTTGCTTTCGAATGTGGGCTTCCCCATTGTGATATGTCTGTATCTTCTCATGAGAATTGAAGAGAAGCTGGAGACTCTCACTAATGCGATAAGCTCTCTCGGAAGCGCCATAGTTTCGATGAAGGAATGAGCCCTCTTCGAGGAAATCCAATATGTATTATGCATAAAAGGCAGCCCATGGCTGCCTTTTTTTGCTGCGCGTATACAATATCTCCGCACATGAATTCGATAGCTCAAGCACGAGGCGGTTGGTTTTGCGCCCAAGGGATTCAAGCTGAATGCGCAGTCGATTTTATGAGCGTTTTGATGGATTTGCCAGCGAAGGCCGCAGCTGAAACCGCAGAATTTTGAGTGTCTGAGCGCAGCGAGTTCTCAAAATTCAAGAGTTTAAGTAAGGCCAAGCTAGCGCGAATCCCAAAACCGAATGAGAGACAAGCGTTCACTTGAATCAATGCTTGAATCCCATTTAGAGAAGATTCAAAAGATACTCCCCTATCTTGTCCCGCTCCAGCGTCGCCTTGAAGCTCCTTATGTTGTCTTCGAGCTTTGTGATTTCCTCGCTGCTGCCAAGGAGCCGCTCTATTTCTCCGGCGACTTCAAGTGTTGTGTCTTTTACTGCCCCCAGGCTGTATTTTTTGATGAAGTTGGCGTTTTCTATCTCCTGGCCGATGTTTGGCATTTTGGCGACAAGAGGTGTTTCGCAGTTTATGGCCTCAAAGAGCGTCACGCCGCCGGGCTTTGTGACAAGGAGGCTGGTTCTTCTCATAAGGAATGCCGGATCCTTGACAAAGCCTATTATCTTGGTGTTCTGAAAGCCCTGGGCCTGGAGTTTTTCGAAAAGCTCCCTGTTCCTGCCTGTTATTATGCTCGTTTCGACTCCGCTCATCCGGTCGAGCGTCTCAAGCAGCTTTAGCTCGACGTCGAAGTGGCCTCTTCCTCCGCCCATCACCACGACTCTTTTGATTTCCTCGGGCAACGGCTTGCTTATGTTTTCCGCGTCGATGAAGCTTTTTCTAACTGGTATTCCCGTGACCTTGAGCCTGCTCTCGGGTATTCCTTTTTTTATGAGGCTGCTTTTTACGCAGCCCGCAGGCAGCAGGTACAGGTCTGTCTCATCGCTCAGCCACTCGTAGCTGTCGACTACGTCTGTTATGCAGGTGGCCAGCGGTATGCCCGATTTTTGCTTTTTCTTGAAGCGCGAGACTATGTTGGAGCAGAGCGGGAATGTGGCGACTATGAGCCTCGGCTCGGTCTCGAGTATATATTCGGTGAGGCGCTGAAGGCCCATTATGCTCGTTATCTCGTCTATGTAGTATTCCGTGCAGTCCTTGCGCTTCCTGTAGAAATAGTTGTAGAGCTCGGGCATCTCCTTGGTTATGAGCTCGTAGAGGTCGTATGCGTACTGCTCGAGCAGAGGGTTTGTGACGCTGAAAAGGTCCCTTATCTCTATGCCAAGGCTCTGATCTAGCGCCAGCAGCTGCTCCTTTACGGCCTTGGATACGTTGTGGTGGCCGGAGCCGAAGAATGCTGTAAGTATGAGTATGTCCGTCTTTTGGGGCGCAGGCCTTTTTGACGCTGCCGGGCCGCGCAGCTTGCCCAGGCCATTTTTGGCGGCCATGCTTTTTAGCTTGCGCACCTCTTCTTTTATGTCCAGATCGTCTATCCTGCGGATTCCTGTATTCATGAGCGTCTCGTCTCCAGCTTATTCGAAGTAGCCCTGGTAGAGAGGGAAGCTGCTGCCGAGCTCTACGACTCTTTTTGCAATGCCTTCGAGCGCCGCCTTGTTGTCTATGTTGCTGGCAACCTCGTCTATTAACGCGCCTATGTGCTCGGCCTCCTCCTCTTTCATTCCCTTTATTGTCATGGCTGTCGTTCCTATCCTTATGCCGCTTGTCACTGCAGGCTTTTGGAGATCGAATGGTATCATGTTCTTGTTTACTGTTATGCCTACGCTCTCGAGCGCCTCGTCTAGCTGCACTCCTGTCAGTCCCTTTGGCCTGACGTCGACCAGCATGAGGTGGTTGTCTGTGCCGCCTGTTACTATCCTAAATCCCCTCTGCGAAAGCGTCTGCGCGAGCTTTTGCGCGTTTCTCACTACCTGCTGCATGCACTCCCTGTACTCGCTAGTCATGGCATTTTTGAAGGTGTGCGCCTTGGCCGCCATTATGTGAAAGTGCATTGAGCCCTGTACTCCCGGGAATATGCCCTTGTCCACCTTGGCTGCATGCTCGCCCCTGCAGAGTATGAAGCCGCCTCTTGCGCCCGCTAGTGTCTTTGTGGTTGTCGATGTCACAAAATCCGCGTGAGGCACCGGGCTTGGTATGACGCCTGCCGCCACAAGGCCTGCAATATGTGCCATGTCGACCATGAAGTAGGCTCCGACTTCCTTTGCTATAAGCGACATTCTTTCGTAGTCTATGAGCCTTGGGTATGCGCTCGCTCCCGCAATGAGGAGCTTAGGCCTTTTCTCCTTTGCAAGCTTTTCAACCTCGTCGTAGTCTATGATCTCCGTTTCCCTGTTCAGGCCGTATGATACGCAGTCGTACATCTTGCCCGAGAAGTTGACGCTGCTGCCGTGTGTGAGGTGGCCGCCCTGGTCGAGCCTCATGCCGAGTATCGTGTCTCCGGGATTTAGCATTGCCGCATATACTGCCTGGTTGGCCTGCGAGCCCGAGTGCGCCTGTATGTTGGCGTGCTCGGCGCCAAAGAGCTCCTTGGCCCTTTCTATCCCGAGCGTCTCCATCTTGTCTACCACATGGCAGCCGGCGTGGTATCTTTTTCCGGGATAGCCTTCGGCCGTCTTGTTTGTGAGCACTGAGCCCTGCAGCTCCATTATCGCCTCGCTCACGTAGCTTTCAGACGCTATTAGCTCTATTCCGTTCCTCTGGCGCGCAAGCTCCTCGCCTACTATATCGTAAAGCGCCTGGTCCTTTTCCTTGAGACTGTTAAGCATATCCCCTTACCCCCTGTTTTTATGTTTTGGCGGCTGCCTTGCGCCGCAAAAGTGCATTTAATATATTTTTATCCCTTATATTCCGTTCTAATCACCGCAGGTACGCTCTCTTGGCTGCAAAAAGACAAGAGAGCGTACCTGCGGCTTTGGGTATGACGGTTTTTAATATAACAAAATAAATATCTTTTTTCAGATTTTTCAAAAAAATTATTTTCTTTTTATGACGTGTGGCTATTCCTAGTGTTTGTGACTAAAAGCTCTGGAATAGGGTATTACTTTGAAAAAAGAAGGTTTGCGCAGCTTTTTGATCTATAGAAATATTTTATAGTGCCGGGCGGCCGCCTTTACTTTATAATTAACAAATTAACATTCATAGGAAAAAAGCCTTGACAATGCTATAATATTGCCATGCTAAGTATCTTTTTGACGCTTTAATGTTCAAGTATTATTCATATTTTCATATAAATAAATAGATGGAATCGGAGGTAATAAAATGACTAAGCCTTTAAACAGCAAGCTCGAGGAGCAATATCCGGAGCTATACGCGCAGGTCGGCGAGATTGTATCCAAGTGGGGAGCTTCAAGGGACAACCTCATAGCTGTTCTGCTGGATGTCCAGTCAAAGAGCGAGAGAAACTACCTTTCCAAGGAGGCCATGCTGGCCGTATCTGAGATAATGGGGATAATAGTCCAGGACGTGTACGAGGTGGCTACTTTCTACCACGCGATATCTACAAAGCCAAGGGGCAGATTCCTTGTGCAGCTTTGCCAGGGGACTTCGTGCACCGTCAACAAGGTTGTCAATGTAAAGGATGCTCTCGAGGCAGAGCTTGGAATAAAGATAGGCAACTCTACGCCTGATGAGCTGTTCACTTTCGAATATACGCCATGCTTTGGGGCATGCGATGTTTCTCCGGCAATGAGGCTAAATGGAAAGGTTGTCGGCAATCTCACCCCGGAAACGATAAAGCAGATCATAGGCGAGTGCAGGGAGGCGGCTAAAAATGAGTAAGACCGTAAGCGTTATATCAAAGAATTTCTACAAGGTGAATCCTGATTCCATAGACGAGTACATAGCCGCAGGGGGCTTTGAGGGCCTTAAAAAGGCTATAACAATGAAGCCCGAGGAGATTATAGAGCTGCTCAACAAGTCTGACCTTCAGGGAAGGGGCGGAGCCGCGTTTTCAGTTGCCACTAAGTGGAACCACGCAGTCAGGGTGAGCGCGCCTGTAAAGGGCATAATGTGCAACGCCGACGAGGGCGAGCCTGGAACCTTCAAGGACAGGTCTCTGCTTGAGCACAATCCTTTCGGAGTAATAGAAGGCATGATAATAGGCGCCTACGTGGGCGGCGGCTCGCAGATGAACCACGCCAGGATATATATAAGGGAAGAATACACCTACCTTCACGGCAGGGTCAGAAACGCCATTAAACAGGCCGAGGAAAGAGGCTTCCTTGGCAATGACATACTCGGAACAGGCCTCAACATCGAGATGAAGGTCGTATCGGGCGCCGGCGCATACGTGTGCGGCGAGAGCTCTGCTCTGCTTGAGTCTACAGAGGGCAAGGCGGGAAGGCCAAGGATAAAGCCGCCTAGACTTAACAATGTCGGACTCTACAACCTCCCCACTCTGCTCAACAACGTGGAGTCATACAGCATAGTCCCTATACTAGTAAGGGACGACAGCGAGTACAGAAGCTACGGCACTGAAAAGAGCATAGGCACTAAGATGATAAGCGTCTCGGGCAATGTCAAAAAGCCCGGGGTTTATGAGATACCATTTGGAATAACTATAAGGGAAGTCGTGTACGACATAGCCGGAGGACTCAGCTCCGAGAGGCCGCTCAAGTTCGTTCAGATAGGTGGGGCTTCGGGCGCAATAGTGCCTGCAAGCCAGCTTGACACTCCGATATCCTATGAAGGCCTTTGCGAGATAGGCGTTGCAGTGGGCTCGGGCGCAGTTGTTGTAGCTGACGATTCGAACTCAATGCTCGACTACTTCGATTCACTGGCGCATTTCTTCGCCGAGGAGTCATGCGGCAAGTGCACGCCTTGCAGGGAGGGCAACAGACAGCTCGTCAAGATTGTAGGGCTTATGAAATCTGGCAAGGCCACAGCCGCTGATTTTGACAGGCTCGTTGATATGCTTGGTCTCATGAAGGGCGCATCGTTTTGCGGCCTTGGAAAGACTGAACCTGCTCCGTTCCTTGCTGCTATAAAGCACTTCGAAGACGAGGTAAGAGGCTACTTTAAATAGCTGAATACTCCCGCTGCGCCGGGAGATTCAATATATACAATATATAATGGAAGTCATCATCCATTAAGCATCATTTGAAATCAAAATATTTTGAACTCACAAAACCCCCGGACTCTTGGATTCCGGGGGTTTTGTCTTTTGGGGTCTTTTATATTTAAATTTTGAGGGTTTGGTTTTGGCCTTTAAAATTATGCGATGGCCTTTTTCTTTTCTTTTTCCTTCATTTCCAATTCATCGAAGTATTGCTTCGTTTCTGCTACTATTATACCGCTAAGGCCTATTATTGCTATCAGGTTTGGTATTGCCATAAGGCCGTTAACTATGTCTGCTATTGTCCATATAAGGTTAAGCTTGAGGAATGGTCCTACTGCCACAAGCGCTATGAATATATATTTGTAAGTCTTTATTCCTTTTACGCCGAAAAGATATTCAGTACATCTTTCGCCGTAGTAGTTCCAGCCAAGTATTGTTGTGAATGCGAAAAATATAAGACCTATTGTAACTATCAGCTCGCCCAGCATTGGAACCGCACCGAATCCTGATCTGAACGCCGCAGTAGTAGCAGCCGCTCCTTCAAGCGCCGGGTCATTCCACACGCCAGTTATTACAAGCGAAATTCCTGTCATTGTGCATATTATTATTGTGTCGAAGAATGTTCCTGTCATCTGAACAAGACCTTGTCTTACGCATGATCTTGTCTTTGCAGCTGCTGCCGCTATAGGCGCAGAGCCAAGACCCGACTCATTCGAGAATACTCCCCTTGAAACTCCACTCTTTAGAGCTATCATGATTGTAGCTCCTGCAAAACCGCCTGCTGCGGCATGTCCTGTGAATGCGCTTTTTACTATAAGGGCTACAGTCGCTGGAAGCTGAGCTGCATTAAGCACAAGTATTACTATAACTCCGACTATATAGAACGCAGCCATGAAAGGCACTATAAGCTCAGAAACCTTAGATATGCTCTTTATTCCTCCGAGTGTAACAGCCGCAGTAGCTACTGTAAGCACTATGCCAGTTACGATCACCGGAATCTTGAACGATATCTCAACTGCTGAGGTTATCGAGTTAACCTGCGCAAATGTTCCTATTCCAAAGAACGCAACGCCAATGCCGAATACGGCAAAGCATCTTGCAAGGAACTTGTTGTTAAGTCCTCTTTCTATGTAATACATAGGTCCGCCGGACATTTGTCCGTTTTCGTCGGTAACCCTATACTTGACGGCAAGCAGCGCCTCAGCGTACTTTGTCGCCATGCCAAATAGTGCGGCCATCCACATCCAGAAAAGAGCTCCCGGACCTCCAAGCCTTATTGCCGTTGCAACACCAACGATGTTGCCTGTACCTATTGTTGCTGAAAGAGCCGTACAAACCGCTCCGAACGCCGAAACGTCGCCGTCTACTTTCAAGTCCTTTGCTTCCGGATCTTCAGTGAAAAGATACTTAAGAGCCAGAGGAAGCTTTGTTACCTGAAGAAAGCCCAGCCTGATTGTCAGGTATATACCCGTTCCCATAAGGAGTATCAGCAGCGGCGGGCCCCAGAGGAATGTGTTTACCGCTTGAAAAAACTGACTTACTTGTTCCATTTTGTTTACCTCCTGCTTTTTTTGAAATTTTTTAAAACAAAAAAGCAGAGACAATCTGATATACGGGAAGAATAATAAAAAAAATGATAGCTCTTTGGCATATTCCCATACTCAAATTCCCCTGTCCTTTTACCTGAGAGATTCGCCGTTTTCATATTGCATACATCATCCATAATACATTATACGGCACATTTTATGCAGTATATAATGTACATGGTCCGGTATACATACACGCGCGGCTTGCTCCTTCGGTGCTCTGTCGAGTCTCTCCAGAGGTTTGTCCAACAGCGGTCCTAAGACCTGAAAGCTTCACTTCTTCGGTGCCCAATAGGGGCTCTCCCGCCGTCTTCATCCAAAACTATTAATTTGTTGATTTCTTAGTTATGATTATAGTATAGAAATAATCGATTGTCAACAAAGTAACAACTTGTTTTTGAATGGGAACAATTACAATCAGGCTTGTTCGTCGCAACAATGAAGCTGTTGATTTTGGCGGGTTTATAAATTGTGCGTTTATGCAAACAATTCACACAGTTCAAGAATTCGCAAAAATATTTTTCTGCGCCGTGATTTTCCAGGATGTAAAATGACTATTTATGAACGTTTTTGAGGTTTTATTCTGGGCGTGTGCTTCCGGATGTCTTTTTCGTTATAATTTTATCAAATTAAATTGCGCACTATTCAGTTTTTTGAGACTTGCATGCTTTGCAATTACCTTGTTTTAAAAATTCCAAATATTCAGACACAGTATGCAGCGTCTAAACATCCCGACAAGGGTGGATTGTGTCTTTTGTCCTCCTGTCCCAAAAAAATAAAAAAAACCGCCTGAGCAGTTTGTATGTTTTAAGGAAAAATTCAGTTCTCTGTCCTTTTACCTGAGAGATTCATTTAATCGCTTGATCTAAAAAAGGGATGAGCTTTTTTATTTATATAAAGATCTCAATTAAATTTGCTCCTTCGGTGCCTTATATGGTCTCTCCAGAGTATCGTCTTGATGACAGTCCTAAGCCTGAAAGCTTTACTTCTTCGGCGCCCCTCATGGGTCTCTCCTGCCACCTTCATCCGATAATAAGATATTGGCAAATAATTATGGATACGCAGTACCGCACTGCGCAATTGTTATTATATATCGTCACATATATAAAGTCAACCGTATTTTTGATTTTAGTCGACCGGTACTGCCACATGTCTCTTTTATTTTTGTGTGTTGATATTTTCATTGGTGAAATTTCTATCATTTCTTTCACGTTTTACATCTATCCCCATATGTGAATAGTTTCCCCGTGCACGTGCATAATATTGCACCCAACTCCAGTCCCCGCTTTTTGCGACAGCTTCCCAGGCTAAATATCAGCTTAAGTCCATCATTTTTCGCAACCAGCAGAACGGCTTTAATTAGAATAAATATTTAACATTTTTTCATTCTTTATCCGGGCCCAAATGCCCTTTTTTGCATATATATACTTATTTTATGCTTTTTCATCGCTTCTGTTTGCCCGTTTTACAGCGGTTGGATATTATTGCAGTCTAGACAAATCCTTGGATTATTGTTATTATTTTATTACTTAAAACATTGTTATAAATTTATTCTATTTTGCATAAACACAATTATTTATGCTTTTTTAAAAAAACAATTTATTCGGGTCAAATTGGTGGACGCTCTTCCCAATCCACTAATCCATACATTTAATTCATACATTATATAAGGAGGAACATTAAATGGTAACACTTACAATTAACGGGCAGAGCGTTTCCGTGTCGCGGAAAAGCACGATAATAGAAGCTGCCGCAAAGCTTGGTATTGAAATCCCCGCTCTCTGCTACGACGAGAACCTCGAGCCCGTAGGCGCTTGCAGGCTTTGCGTTGTAGATGTGCAGGGCGCAAGAGGCCTTTTGACTGCCTGCTCGACTCCGGTTGCCGAGGGAATGGTAGTTGAAACAGAGACCGAAAGGGTTATAGACGCTAGAAGAGGTGTTCTTCGCCTTCTGCTTGATAACCATCCGAACGATTGCCTCACTTGCGAAAAAGCCGGTTCTTGTCTTCTTCAAAAATATTCTTACAAGTATGATGTGAAATTCGACGCTTCTGCAAAAGGTGCAAGGAGAGCCGGACTTCTAGACGATTCCAACCCTTATATAATGAGAGACGACAGCAAGTGCATACTTTGCGGAAAATGTGTCAGGATATGCGGACAAGTTTCAGAAAGAAGCGTGCTTGCTTTTTCAGGAAGAGGCTTCGACACTAAGGTTGTTTTCGACGGAGACGCTTCAATAGCCGAATCAAAATGTGTTTCATGCCTAAGATGCGTATCCGTATGCCCTACCGGAGCTCTTATAGACGCAAGAGCCACAGGAAGCTACAGACCTTGGGAAGTCCAAACTGTTGCTGTTAAATGCAAGCAGTGCGACAGCGGATGCGACTTTGACCTTCTAAAAAGAAACGGCGAAACGGTTGCCATCAAGCCGCAGCCACCTACAAGCGGAAGACCTCTTTGCCTCAAGGGCAGACTTGCGACAGAGCTTGAATACATAAGCTCAGACAAGCTCAAATCTCCTCAGATAAAGGAAAACGGTTCCTTCAAAATATGCAGATGGTCTGAGGCCCTGGGACTCGACAACACGCTTTCAAAGATAATTGATTTTGAAAATAAAGCAGGCGAAAGCGGAAAATAATCAGTCTTATTCCGGTCCTGGCGGGACAGTCAGGATGCCTGTTCATCTGCTGCCCTGCTGATAATATTCAAGCCATGCATGAGTGCATGCTGTTAATAGGAGGTTTATCCGAATATGATAAATGTGACAATAAACGGCACGACGGTGAGCGTGCCCAGGAAGTCCACACTGCTTGAGGCATGCAACGCTGCAGGCGTAAGCATCCCTACATTCTGCCACGACGAAAGACTACAGGCGCACGCGGCCTGCAGGATATGTGTTGTAGAAGTCGCGGGAGCCAGAGGCCTCATGACTGCATGCTCGACTCCGGCGGTAGACGGAATGGACGTACAGACTCACAGCGAAAGAGTAATCGAAGCAAGAAGAGGCGTTCTAAGCCTGATGATAGCAAACCACCCTCTTGACTGCCTTACATGCGTAAAATCCGGAGACTGCAGACTTCAGGACTACTGCTACGAGTACGGCGTCAAAGAGCCTGAATTCGAAGGTGCAAAGAAGAATTATGAAATAGACGATTCGAATCCTTTCTATATAAGCGACCAGAACAAGTGCATAAGCTGCGGAAGATGCGTAAGGGTATGCAACGAGCTTCAGTGCACTGGCGCAATAGACCTGGCTGAAAGGGGTTTTGACACACACGTGGCAACTCCTTTTGATGTGGATCTTGAAAAGTCCAAATGCGTATCCTGCGGAAACTGCGTTGCCGTTTGCCCTGTCGGAGCCTTGATGCCAAAGAGCAAGGAGCTCTTCAGGCAATGGGAGACTAAAAAGGTAAGAACTACATGCTCATATTGCGGCGTAGGCTGCCAGATGGATCTTGTAGTAAAAGGCGACACTGTGGTAGGCGCAGAGCCAGCCAACGGACCTGCCAACGAGGGACTTTTGTGCGTCAAGGGAAGATTCGGCTACAAGTTCCTTAGCCACCCGGACAGGCTCACAAAGCCTCTTATAAGAAAGAACGGGGAGCTTGTGGAGTCTTCCTGGGACGAGGCATACAGCCTTGTTGCAAAGAAGATGAAGCAGACAAAGGAAGAATTCGGAGCTGATTCGCTAGTTGGGCTTACATCTGCAAGATGTACAAATGAGGAAAACTACCTCATGCAAAAGCTTTTCAGAGCCGTAATAGGCACTAACAACATCGATCACTGCGCACGCCTCTGACACTCCTCAACGGTTGCAGGTCTTGCAGCCACACTGGGAAGCGGAGCGATGACAAACAGCATAACTGAAGTCAAGGATTCAGACGCGATATTCGTAATAGGCTCCAACACTACAGAAAACCACCCTGTAATAGGCGCAATGATGAAACAGGCGGTTAAGAAGGGCGCAAAGCTGATAGTTGCCGAGCCAAGAAGGATAGAGCTTGCCGACTACGCTGACGTTTTCCTTCAGATAAAGCCTGGAACAAACGTAGCGCTTCTAAACGGCATGATGAAAGCCATAGTAGACGAGGACCTTCATGACAAGGAATATATAGAAGAAAGAACAGAGGACTTCGACAAGCTAAAAGAACTTCTCGGCAGACATACTGTTGAAGAATACGCAGCTATATGCGGCGTAGATGCAGAGGATGTAAGGAAAGCGGCCAGAATATACGCAGAGGCCGACAAAGCCGGAATATACTACGCAATGGGCATAACTCAGCACAGCGACGGAACAAACCACGTCAAGTCGGTTTCAAACCTTGCTCTGCTTTGCGGAAACCTAGGAAAGGAATCTGCCGGAGTCAACCCTCTAAGAGGACAAAACAACGTGCAGGGAGCCTGCGACATGGGCGGACTTCCAAACTCGTTCCCCGGCTACCTGAGCGTCACTTCTCCAGAAATTCGCGAGAAATTCGAGAAGGCCTGGGACGCCAAGCTCTCTGGCAACGTGGGACTCACCATACCTAAGATGCTAAGCGGAATAGACAGCGGCGATGTAAGGCTTATGTATATAATGGGCGAGAACCCTATGGTTTCAGACCCGGACCTTACTCACGTCGAAAAATCTCTAAGGAAAGTGGACTTCCTCGTAGTTCAGGACATATTCCTCACAGAGACTGCACTGCTTGCTGACGTTGTGCTTCCTGCAGCCGCCTTTGCAGAAAAAGACGGAACCTTCTCAAATACAGAAAGAAGAGTCCAGATGGTAAGAAAGGCTGTGAATCCTCCGGGGGAAGCCAAGGCCGACTGGAAGATATTCATGGACCTTATGAACAAGCTTGGATATTCCAACTACTACAGAAATACAAGCGAGATAATGGATGAGATAGCATCAGTTACCCCTCAGTACGGCGGCATAAGCTACGACAGGCTTGAAGAAAAAGGAAGCCTGCAGTGGCCTTGCCCGACAAAGGAGCACGAGGGCACGAAATTCCTGCACAAGGGCCAATTCGCAAGAGGCAAGGGACTTTTCACAGCCGTAGAGTACAAAGGACCTGCAGAGATTACAGACGAGGAGTACCCTCTGATACTTACAACAGGAAGGGTTCTATACCACTACCACACAATGACAATGACAGGCAAGGTAGAGGGCCTCATGCAGAAATCCCCGGAAAGCTTCATAGAGCTTTCGCCAAATGCAGCTGAAAACCTTGGCGTTGCTGACGGCGAAATGGTGAAGGTATCATCAAGAAGGGGCACAATAAATGTAAAAGCCGCAGTCAAGGATATACTAGCTGACAACGTGGTGTTCATGCCTTTCCACTTTGCTGTGGGAGCGGCCAACATGCTTACAAACACAGCTCTGGATCCGACCTGCAACATACCTGAATTCAAGGTCTGCGCAGTGAAGGTTGAAAAAATAGCCACAGAAAAGACAGCTTAAAGGCTCAAAGAGATCAAGGCTGCAATCCAGATGTTCCGCATCAAAAAAAATTATTTAAAAGGAGTTATCAATTTATGAACAAGAATTATCTGACACCGGCTGAAATAGCCGAGGCGACCATCAACACAGGTATTGCAAAATGCTGCAGACCATTTATTCCAACACTGCTGCTTGCAATACTGGCAGGAGCTTTCATAGCTTTTGCATCGGAAGGTTCAAACATGGCGGCATTCAACCTTTTCGCAAAGCCTGAAACTTACGGCTTGGGAAAAGTGCTTGCAGGATCAATATTCGGAACCGGTCTTATGCTTGTTGTTGTGGCCGGCGGAGAGCTCTTCACTGGTAACACTATGATAATCCTCGGCGTTGCAGACAAAAAGACTGCAATCATAGACATGCTTAAAAACTGGGGAATCGTATATTTAGGAAACTTCATAGGCTCAGTATTTATTGCCTACATGATGGTTCAATCTGGACTTTTCAACAGCGGAGCCAACGTGCTTGGCGGCGTGACAATCAAAATAGCGGCTTACAAAACATCGCTTCCTTTCATGTCGGCTTTTTATCTTGGAATCATGTGTAACTGGCTAGTATGTCTTGCGGTATGGATGGCATACGGCGCTAAGGATATGGTGGGAAAGCTGTTTGCAATATTCTTCCCGATATGGCTGTTCATAACTTCAGGCTTCGAGCACAGCGTTGCAAACATGTACTATATTCCAGCCGGAATAATGGCAAAAGCCAACCCGGACTGGGCAGCGGCTTCTCACCTCGAACCAGCCAAGCTTGAAGCGCTTAACTGGTCAAGCTTCTTCATAAACAACCTTGTACCAGTTACACTAGGCAACATAGTAGGCGGCGCAGGAATGGTTGCTCTTGTTTACTACTTCTCTTTCATAAAGCCAGCAAGAGAGGCCGAGAAGAAGGCGGCTTAGCAGCATAAAAAGCACGAATTTAACAACTTACAAAAGAGAGAGGGACGGTTCTTCTGGCTGCTTGCGCCAAAAGAACCGTCCCTCTCTCTTTGCCGACCTACTGGTTGTCATCTACCCATATTGAATATATCTCGTCAGTATATCTGTTGTACGAGAACTTGACAGCTGTGCCTGTCCTTGCTAGACTTTCAAACAGCTCAACAGGGTCTACCCCCTCGTCCTCTATTTCCATGTAGCCGTCTCGGAATACAAAGTCAATGTCCTCGGCGCATGCAAACGACCTCTCATTGCCGTCTAACTCTATTAAAAGGCACTCCCTTGAAGTTGGGTCCACGCTTACGAGAACGCCCTGGGCGATTTTGGAGTCCGTTTGAGCGCCTAGGTCTTCAAATGCCACAATCTTTCCATCCTCGATGTAGGCTGCAATTATGTCTCCACTGTCAAGGCCCTGTGGGCTGATGCTCCTGCCGCCTCCGAAGCCCACGGCATCGTCGCCTATCCTGTACCTTGTCCCTTCGATGGATATGTAGCGATTGTCTGCAGATGTCACTTCACCCGATACAAACTCCATATCCTCCGCCTCGACTATGTTTATCTTGTCAGAGGAGCCTATCTGGTATGCTATGAGTCTTCCAAAAAGCATCAGATCCTTGTACTCGTCTTCAAGCTTGTAGCTTTTGACTCCCTCGGAGCCGTATTCCTGGAGCTCGACGTATCTGTAGTCCCCAAGGCTGAAGTTGTCCAGGACGTAGCCCACCTTGGTGTCCTCCTTGATACCCTCTATGTTGCTCCAGATGGCCATCATGAGCAGATAGTCGCCGTCCGTATCGGCTATTACCTCCACGTCGCCAACGACCTGTCTGCCTTTGAATTTGTCCCAGTTAAGACGCTTTACCTGGTCGGGATCCTGCTCCGAGTAGTCGAAGAACACCGTGTCAGAATCCACCTTATATGTCTGGCCGCCTATTTCAACGGAATCCTCGGTGAAATCATCGCCGGAGCTTATTATGCTAATGTCATCCGTGTATATTATGTTTTCGGTGAAGTCGTCGCTGAGATTCTTTATGGTGCCCGTGTTTATCTGGGAGTACTTCACTATAGTACCGACATCCACTCTGGCTTTGAGGTATTCGTATTCGTCGGAATCCTCGAAGGCAAACACCCGCTTGGAGCCTGTCTGGGTCAGGAGCTTTATTTCACCCCGCACCGCGTCTCCGTAATCCAGCAGCACGCCGTACTGGTCAATCACAAGGCTGAAGTTGCCTTCTACGTAAACCACGTCACCCGCATGATTCCCATATATTTTGACCTTTTGGTTATAGAATTCATTCAGACTGGACGCTATTGAAGAGATGCTTTCAGACCCGGCTCTTACCCTTTTCCCTCCATTGTAAGAGTATGCAAAGCTTTCTGCAAGCTGGTATGAATCAGGAATGCCCTTTAGCCTGAAGGTTATGCTTTTGCCGTTTGCGCCTCCCGACACCCTCTCGAATGTGCCTTCCGAATTGTTCCTGAACACGTAGACAGGCTTTGAGTTAGCGCTCTCGTTCTCGCTCCCTATCCTTATGACGTCGCCAATCTGAAGGGCCCCGAAATCCGCCTTCTGCACGCCGCTTTCCAAGACCACGTAAAAATCATAGGCCGTCTTGCCGTTTTTTAAAATCAATCTGTCTTCTACTCCGCCCTCTGTGTCAATGCCGGATACGCTGCTTCCTTGGGCGTCCAGACTTTTTATTACAAAATCCCCGGAGTCCCATGATACCAGATTGGCGTACTCCAGCCTGTCCTTTTTCACGACGAAGCTGCCCCAGGCATCCTCCCCCAGAACGCTTTCATAATCATCGGGATCTACAGTCTCGCCGTCAAGCATGACTATAGAGTCTGAATCCACGTCGATATAGCCCTCCTCGCCCTTAAGCCTTATCATGCCGTATGGCTTCTCAGCGTACGCGTTTTCAACCTCATTCATGCCTGCTGACAGGGCCGGGTTGCCTGAGCCGGAGGAACTGGCCCTGGATACGTAAAGTATGTTTTCATCCTTGTCTACGTAAAATTCCACCGTCTCCCCGGGCTGTATGTATATGCCCTCCGGATTCGTGAATATTTGCTTTTCGCCGCTTTTTAATGCGCCGCCTTCAATCTCCGAATCGCTTGTTATCTCAAACTCCATGCTCTGCGCATCCAGGTAGCTCATGGACCTTATAAGCCTTGCGCCCCTTATCTGGTATATGCCCCTCTTTTCCGTCATAAGCATTCTGCCCTCGTTCTGGCCGAAGAGGTATTTTCCGTGAAGGGCGTTTTTGACCATGAGAGCCGCATCTCCCCGGCCGAGAGATGCTGAGTGCTCGCCTTCCGCTCCCGAGAGTATCCCCAACTCTGCGGCCTTGGATATGTAGTTGGCGGGCCAGCTGCCCTGCACATAGGAGTCATTGTAGCCAAAGCATCTTACAAGCATGGCCGCCGCCTGGGCTCTTGTGACGCTCTCGGCGGGCCTGAAGCTTCCATCCTCGAAGCCTCTCGTCATCCCCATGCTTACTGCCATGCTCACATAGTGATGCGACCACCTGTCCCTTTCAACGTCTGTGAATATTTGCTCACCCTTCGAAAGCAGAGCCGCATTTTCGAGTCCCAGCACGCCTACAAGCAGCTTTGCAAACTCCTCCCTTGTTATGCCCTGCTCCGGGTGGAATTTGCCGTCCTCCTTTCCGTTTGCAAGGCCAAGCCCCATGAGAAAATCAGCGGCCTCCTGAGCCTTTGCGCTCACGGCATAAACCGTCTCTTTATTAGCCGGTTCTTCCTGCACTGCCTCTTCCTGGGCCGCAGCCTCCTTAGGCTCATCCAAGGCTGCCTCTTTCTGCTCCGCAGCCGTCTTAGGCGTTTCCGGCGCAGCTTCCTGGCCGTATGACACCTGACCAAAAGTCAGGGCTGTTGTCAATAAGGAGCAAATGGCTGCTCGCTTAATTCTGCTGTTAAGTCTCACTATACCGACCTCCGTTGGACTGCTTGAATATACTAGAATCCGTTGAATCCGCAGATAAAATCTATTGAAAATATGTTGTCTTAATGGCAGTAAACAAGTTTTCTTAATTCATTTTTCTTTCCTGTATCTTAGCCATCAAATCATCTAGCGCAGCAACATACCTCTCTTCTATGTTCAAACATATCTTTTTTGCAACTTCTTCGCTATAAATATGTGTTGTGGAATTTCTATCTTTCAACATTGAAAGCCATAATTCTTCATGCGAAATTATTCCTGCTGAAAAAGCTTCGCGGAAAACAGTCTTGGGAGAATTTAAGCCAATAAGACCCTCCTCTTCAAATATTGACTTGAGAGTTTTCCATGCAAGCTCGAATGTAAATTCAAACCTCTGTATTAGTCCATCCCTCAATAAATCATTTGAATGGTCATATTTTTCAAAACCCTCTTTAAGCTTGCTCAGAGCATTTTTGTAATTTTCAAATTTTTGCCTATAATCGCTCATATATAACAACCCCATCCCTATTTATATTTGAAATAAGCTTGCTATCATTCACATCGTTCATAAATACAATATCGAATTTTAATAATGTATTTATATCTTCAATTTCACTAACAAAACCTCCCTCATTGTTGCAATCGAAGTCGGAAAATGTATATATAGCAATATCTATGTCGCTATTAATTCTATTGTCTCCTCTTGCCCTAGATCCAAAAAGAACTATTTTTCTAATTGGATATCTTTTGGCGATGGCTTCCATATCTCTAATAATTGCATCACTTAAATTGCATTTGATTATATGCTTTTGCTGTATCATTCCAATAATCACCACTTCCGCTATCCAACTATTTGTATTTTCACACCGCTTGTATGTTCATATTATACCACAAGGACTACTTTGAATAACATGGATGCCATCACCCAGCGTGGCTTCGTCTACTTCGTCGCTGAAGGTAATGACCCATTCCTTGTCAGGTGCCGCACTGCTGCTTACTTTCGGGTATATCTCTTCATACAGCGATTCGTCCGGCTTCTCCTGCGAAAGGCTTTCGTTTGCAATGTCCGTGTACACTACCGCCTTTATAATGTTTGAGGAGAATTCCTCGTAGGATACGTAGCTGAAGCCCTGGTCTCCCCATTCGCTTCCCCAGGAATTTATTACTTTAAATGCTCCCGGGCCATCCGAGGTTGCTATGCCATCGTCATATCCTACAACTGTAATGGCATGGCCTGCTCTGGGGCAAACCTCTTTTGTTATTATGCTTGTTCCGTCTGCTTGAATGTCCGGGTTATACCAGTTGTCCCCGACGTATACTCCTGCTACCAGGATATCTCCCGTGTTGAGGTATTCCTTTGTCTTCCTCATTATGTATTCCTTGGAGTCGTACCTGTTGTAGAGAATATGCCAGTCCCGTATTCTGTGGGGATAGGCGGAGCTTATGACATCTGAGGAAGGCTTGGTTCTGTAGTCTCCCTGTATGTATGGAAAATCCTCTAGCGTTGCAGCCCCCACATTCTCCAGCAGTCTTCCAGCATCCTCAAGCGTTGCGCCTGCATCCACGCCGTAATTTATCTGGTTGTATATGAATGTGGGCGAGAACACCCTGCTGGGATAATAATCGATGCCGCTTTTTACGCTCCACTCAAAATCCATTCCCTGCTGATATGTTCTAAGGTAATACCCGACGGCCCACCCTACGCAGCTGTTCTCCCTCTGGCTTCCTGCCGGCGGAAGGTAGGGAGAATCCGAGTGGTCTATGCTCGAAGGGAGTATATCCTCACCTACAAACTCCTCATCCAGGGCTCTTTGAAGCAGCTTGCTTTTTTCTTCTATATAACCCTCATTGAGTCCTGTTTTGTACGGTGTGTCTTCGGCAAATGAAGCACCCGAACTAAGCATTACAAACAAAGCATGTATGGTGAAAAAAATCATCATTCTTTTCAATTGCCATTCCCCCGATACTTCATTCTTGTTTCTCCCTTTATAATATCAGACAAGCTGGCAGCATGCATAGATTTACACTTAAAAGTGACCGCCAATTTGAACTATGCCCACGAAAGCGGACGTTTTACTTGACGATATGCATATAGAAAATGCTCCTCCTCATAGCAAACAGTTTTATTATTTAACTGTCCACTATAAGGGGAGCATGTCACTACTGATTCTCTTTTTTAAATTTGCTAGATCTTAACTCTCTAGAACAATAACTCTTTAACTTGGTGGCAGACACCATTGTTATTGAGCTACTGTGAACACCATTCTTACGGCCTCTGGCAGCGTTTCCCCTTTTTCAGAAAGAATGCCCTCGCCTATGACAATGCTGTATGTTTCGCCGGCGCTGTATGATGACTTTGGAGTAACCAGTAGGGCTTTTTCGTTTTTCGAGTACGTAACGTCTACGTCGACAATGTTGCCTAAGGAGTCCTTTACAGTTACATAATTGTTGTAATTCAACATCTCGTCCAGCCCTTTGCTAAACTGCACTCTCCACACCTTATTTGATGTAATTCCTGTTTTTTTGCCGAGTGACTTTACGTTTATTATTTCGCTGATTTCACTTGGAATCTCTACAACCGGATTATCTTGCAGCTTTACGGATTCCAGGGTCTTAACCTCAAGCAGCGGCGTTATGTCTTCCACCTGGTTCCCTGATATATTCAAGGATTTCATGCCGCTCAAGCCTGCAAGATTAGCTATGTCGTCGATTTTGTTGGCTGACAGATTCAGCGTTTCTATATTCGTGAAGTTCTCTATCCCTTCAATGTTGTTTATGTTGTTCTCTGAAAGGTCCAGATAGCTTAGATTAGGCAGCTTGCCAAGTGTTGCCCCGAGCCTCTCCTGAGCAAGGACTACGCTGTTTTGCATAAAGAAGGATATGAATATGTTCTCTATGTTGTTTCCTCTAAGCTCAAGTCTTTCCAGGTTTTGAAGGTTGTCGACCACCAGGTTCAGGTCGTCTATGTTGTTATAGTTCAGTTTGAGCTCCTCAAGATTTACAAGATACTCAATACCCGAAAGATCGCTTATTTCAAGATTTTCTGCATTTAAAGCAGTTATGCTTTCAAGATCCGTCTTCGTTATTGCCCCTTCGCTTTGGCCCAGCGCATCTCTTATAGCCTGCTCAAGCCCTGGATCTGCAAATTTTATGGCCGATACCGAAGGAACAGTTATGTGCTTTTGTTCAAATGCTCCTGCTACGCCGTCCGATGAAAGCTCAACAGAGTATGCCAGCGTATCTTCCGTTTCTCGCTTTACTGCAGTCACATACCAAGATACCAGCTTTTCCTCGCCTGGAAGCACGTCTCCAACATTGACCTCGCTGCTTCCAGAATACAGGTTGAGACCTTCCGGCAGATTGATTTTTACAACAGTATTAGCCGAAGTCTCCTCTCCTGAATTCACTATATATGCCGTCACTATAAATGGATCTGGCGTATATTCTTCCTTGTCAAGCACAAGCTCACTCGGGGCTGTAACACCAAGGACCATGCCTGAAGCCGCATTAGCGCTGAACTCCGAAAGACCATAGTATGTTACAAAGTCCTTTCTCGCGCCCGGCCCTATAGTTATTGGATTCCAATATACGGCTACTGAGCTGTCCCCTATTTCCTGGTATTCGCTTACTTCGTAGTCCCAAAGAGTATCTGTTATGTCGCCCCATGAGGCAAACTGAACCTTGTCCGGAGCCGTGTTGTATCCGTCTCTTAGAGTTCCCTGGGAAACTATTGTTGGATTTTCTATTGAATCGAATGCCTGCCAGTAAACAGGCACATCAGCTCCAGTATACTCTCTTTCATACAGTACGTTTCCCACGTTGGGAACTTTGAATGGAGCACTGTCATTGTCTCCAAGCATTGTGTCCATCATTATGCGGACGCCCACATCATGGCTTGCACCGTCATTGTTTGTCACTATGTATTTAATCTGCACCACATCTTCCTTTTGTGTGGCGCTGTTTTTCACTATCGAAAGCACCTGCTTTACAGAGACGTCACCCATAGTTTGCTCAGACATGTTTGTAGTTCCTGAGCTTATTGAGCTTTCTGCGTCGGGAGTATACTTGGCATACTCCCCGTCCAGGTTTATAGTTGTAAAAGACGTTCCTGGATATGGATGGCCGAACAGCATCTTCTTGTTGTCGTCATTAGGGTTGCTCGTGCCTTCCCTGGTTCCTATTGTGAATTTCCCGTCGTATTCGTTGACAGCATATTCGATATAGTCATTGCCCTGGGGCTCTACATCTGTATATTCGTAGTCGTCATCATACCAGTCGTCTACGTTTTCTACAATCACGTCATACCAATATTCCTCGGCTGAATATCCTTTGTCAGCGACAGCTATGTAGTAGATTTCATCTGGTGAAAGGCTACATTCATAATCGCATTCTATTCTATTGAAGTTTTCGTCCAGCAGAATGAAATCACAGCCGTATATTTCATACAGGGCTTCCTCACCTACCGAGAACTCGTACATATGCACTTCGCCATCTTGCATGACTCCGTCTGCAACCAGGTCGCTGCCCAGTTCATACATTGTCGGCTGCACCTTTTGAACGCATATGTTGACTTGCGTGTCCGTATCCTGATAATAGTTATCCAGATATATGTAGTAATCCGCATTGCCCTGGAGATATACCATGCTTCCCCAGTCCACATATTCCAGGCTTTCGTCATATGTTTCTACGAATAGGTCCGCATCTTCTGTCAAGCCCAGGTCGATATGATAGAATCCGCTTTCCTGAATATTGATCCTGTAAGTACTATTGCTATACGCCGCTATGATGTCTTCTGTGCTAACACCCACCGCTATATCCTGTGCCGATCCTGTGTCTAAGGAATCGTAGTATTCTCCCAGCTTTTCTTCCGTAGCCTGCGTTTTCTTCAATGCTTTGAGTTTTTCTGCATTCGGATTGTCGTTTGAAGAAGCGAATATGCTGCTTCCAAAACATACAATACAGATAGTGATTGCAAGCAAGTATCTTGCGGCTTTTTTTGCTATCATATGTAGTTCCTCTCCTTATTAAGTTTTTCCGCTCCGTTTATTGATTGTTTTGTAACAATGTTTGTTTGAATTTTACTTTTACATCACCTCCACTGGCATCGACTGGCCTTTTTACTACAATAAATAACTCCACTCCTATAATTTCCGAATGTATAATTTCATATGCAAATGTGAGTGGAATTAATATGTTTCAAGTAATAGAATACCAGAATATTTACCCGAATTCCAGGTTTTGTGAAATAAAATATTATTTTACAAAATTAAATAGCAGGCCGACGGCCTGCTATTTAATTGTCATAATACTTGTATGGCTTTACACTTAAAAGCGACCACAGATTTGAACTATACCCTTGAAAATAGACGTTTTACTCGGCGGTATACACATATAAAATGCTCCTCCTCATAGCAAACAGTTTTAATTTTTAACTGTCCACTACAAGGGGAGCATTTCACTACTGATTCTCTTTTGTTAATTCGCTACATCTTAACTATCATAGAACAATAACTTGTTATCTTGGTGGCAGACACCACTGTTTCACTGTTTTACTTACTAAGGAGCTTGATAAGAAGGGTTTCATCAAAATCTTCGGCTATGGACAGCTTTACATCCTTGAATTCCAATGCAAGGGGAGGGGAGTATTCCTTTGAAATTGAAACACTTGCAAATTCAAATCCGGAAAATCCAGAATCGTTTGAAACCGAGCATTCTGTGTAGGAAAGCTTCCTTATCCAATACCTCAGAGTGCTGATTTTGACATCATTTTTCTCGCACCAGGCTTTTTGAGTGAGATTGCTGGATCTAAACTCGTCTATGCGGCTAACCCAAATTTCTCTGTTGTCGTTTAAGCTCATAAAAAAGAAACACTCCGATTTAACATCTTTGGTGTATTATCTCACTTCAACAATATGGAATCCATGTGGGCTATATTTTACGGACACATAAAAAAAGAGAACCGATCTAGGACCGATTCTCATTTGACTTCAATAACTTGTAAACTTGGTGCCAGGCACCTCTGTTTTTTTGGTGGCAGACACCACTGTTTCACTGTTTTACTTACTAAGGAGCTTGATAAGAAGGGTTTCATCAAAATCTTCGGCTATGGACAGCTTTACATCCTTGAATTCCAATGCAAGGGGAGGGGAGTATTCCTTTGAAATTGAAACACTTGCAAATTCAAATCCGGAAAATCCAGAATCGTTTGAAACCGAGCATTCTGTGTAGGAAAGCTTCCTTATCCAATACCTCAGAGTGCTGATTTTGACATCATTTTTCTCGCACCAGGCTTTTTGAGTGAGATTGCTGGATCTAAACTCGTCTATGCGGCTAACCCAAATTTCTCTGTTGTCGTTTAAGCTCATAAAAAAGAAACACTCCGATTTAACATCTTTGGTGTATTATCTCACTTCAACAATATGGAATCCATGTGGGCTATATTTTACGGACACATAAAAAAAGAGAACCGATCTAGGACCGATTCTCATTTGACTTCAATAACTTGTAAACTTGGTGCCAGGCACCTCTGTTTTTCAATACCCGACGGCCCACCCTACGCAGCTGTTCTCCCTCTGGCTTCCTGCCGGCGGAAGGTAGGGAGAATTCGAGTGGTCTATGCTTGAAGGGAGGATGTCCACGCCTACAAACTCCTCATCCAACGCTCTTTGAAGCAGCTTGCTTTTTTCTTCTATATAACCCTCATTGAGTCCTGTTTTGTACGGTGTGTCTTCGGCAAATGAAGCACCCGAACTAAGCATTACAAACAAAGCATGTATGGTGAAAAAAATCATCATTCTTTTCAATGCCATTCCCCCGATACTTCATTCTTGTTTCTCCCTTTATAATATCAGACAAGCTGGCAGCATGCATAGATTTACACTTAAAAGAGACCACCAATTTGAACTATACCCACAGAAGTGGACGTTTTACTCGATGGTCTACACATAGATAATGCTCCTCCTCATAGCAAACAGTTTTATTATTTAACTGTCCACTATAAGGGGAGCATGTCACTACTGATTCTCCTTTGACTTCAATAACTTGTTATCTTGGTGACAGGCACCACTGTTTGTACTGGTGAGAAAAAGGATGCACATCTGGTAAGTCGTGCTTTTGCAAGCTTTAAAGGCAATTTGAGTCATATCGAGCTGTTCCATACAGATCGGGGCAATGAGTTTAAAAATCAATTGATTGACGATGTCCTTAAAACCTTTAAAATCAAACGTTCGTTGAGCATGAAAGGCTGTCCGTATGATAATGCAGTTGCGGAAGCCACTTTTAAAATATTCAAAACTGAATTTGTCAGGAAAAAACGATTTCGAAACTTATTAGAAGATCTAAATATAGAGCTGTCGAAATATGTAAATTGGTTCAATAACAAAAGAATTCATGGAACACTTGGATATTTAAGTCCGATTGAATATAAATTACAACACCTTAATTAAGTTGTCCAATTAAGTGTTGACAATCCACCAATGATTTCACATAACATTGGTGTCTTTATTTTTAAGTATTCTCAAAATAATGGTTTAGGGAATACTTACATCCGAAAAAAAAGAGAACCGATCTAAGATCGATTCTCTTTTGTCTTCAATAACTTGTGAACTTGGTGCCAGACACCACTATTATTCAGCAGGAAGTTCAGCTATCGCTTCGTCAAGAGTGGCCAGTATGTCTGCTAAGTTAGTGAATCCTTCTGGATATGTACTCATTGCTTTTGTTCTGAATGAGTCTGCTACTGCATTCGTATCATCTTCATCCAGTATGTGGAATGAATCATATCTATATTCAGCGTAGAGAGCCTCACCTATTGCCTCAAATTCTGCCGTTGATAAATATCCCTTAGCATCTTCAACCAGTGAAGTCGGTATATTGTTTAATGCATCTATAACTGCTTGAATTTGGTCTTCCGGAACCGTTTCTTCAAGCGCGCTATTAACTCCAGTTATCCAACTTTCTCTCTCCTCTATTACGTTTAGTAAGCCGTTACAATGAGCATGCCATACAAGGTCACCATTGCCACCAAATCCAAGAGGCTCATGATTTTCGTTTCTTACAGAAAGCACCATCTTTGCTATGGCAAGTTTTTCGGTATTGCTAAGCTCTAAGTATTCATCGTTAAATATATCTTCATCACCTGCATCCAAATTGCCTAATGCTATCTTTGCATTTATAAAAGCTGTAATCCCCGCTTCCATATCTGTCACATTAGCAGCTGCATTTATATCTATTCTTGCGTTTGTAGCATCTACTGCAGCCTGAACCGCCGCTACAGAAGTTGAACCATATGCAATGTCAACGCTGTCCACTACATACGCTGCAGCATTGCTGACTTTAACATTTTGCAATTCAAGAGCTTCAGCTTGAAGTGCTGCAAGTAGTTGTTCCTGTCCTAGAGAATCTGCTCCAGCTAAAACTGTTAAAGCTTCAGCTACTGGACCTTCGTTGTCTTCAACAGGATCTCCATTACCCTCCTGATAAACTGTACTTTCACCATCGGCGTTTATGTACGTTATTTCCGGCCACTGGCCTATTTGCTCCTCTGTTAAAGGTATCTTACCAAATACCGTCCTCCATTGAGCCATTTGGTTAATCTTATAATAGTATGGCCTGTTTCCTTCTGAATCAGGATTAGCATTGGCATATCGCATCGCATCTAATATTTGTGCCTTGTATGACGGATCAAACATAAGTCTTATATTGAATGCCTGATTTCCAATGATCATGGTGTCCTTTGGCACTTCAGCAAATGCAGCACTACCCATAAGCATTGTTGCTGCAGTAGCTAAACAAATAACTTTTTTCAACTTCATATTTAAGTACCTCCTAATAAGTGATTTATCTTAATCTTATTTCTACCCCTATATAAGATCTATAATCACTAGTTTAGGAAATTTCAAACCATTTTTAAAGCCTACTTTACATTTTAGTATATGTCAACAACACTAAAAGATTCATTTACCGCTGTTCCTTCCGCTCCATTACCTGCTTCATAAACAGTAGATTCTCCATCAGAATTTATATACGTTATTTCCGGCCACTGGTCTATTTGTTCCTCCGTTAAGGGCGTCTTGCCGAATACAGTCCTCCATTGAGTCATTTGGTTAATCTTATAATAGTATGGCCTGTTTCCTTCTGAATCAGGATTAGCATTGGCATATCGCATCGCATCTAATATTTGTGCCTTGTATGACGGATCAAACATAAGTCTTATATTGAATGCCTGGTTTCCAATGATCATAGTGTCCTTTGGCACTTCAGCAAATGCTGGTGTTGTTCCAGTTAATAATATCACCGCCACTAAACTTATTGTTTTCTTAAACATTTTGCCACCTCTCTATGATTGATATTTTTTTGCTACCATTTTCATCCTCTGCTAAGTCATATGATACACTATTATGCAGGAAAAATAAACATCTAGATTCAGAAACAAATCAAATGTTCTTTTACACACTCCAACAACGTAAAAAAGGATAACCCCTAAGGATTATCCTTTTTTTATCTTGTATCTAGTTATTCTGCAGGTGTCACTTCAAACACTATGTCAGCATCTCCTGTAGATGCTGCTGGTATAGTTAGAGTTCCTGTAGCAAGTACAGTCACACCATCTGCAGCAAGTATATTAATAGTTATAACATCACCAGCTGCAAGCAGATCAGTTGCTAGGCTTCCGATATCTGTAACAGCACTGTTTAGATCTGGATCTTCTTCATAAACTATTTGGAATTTGGCTGCATCTGTTACATTAGACTCAGTTATAGTTATGTCTACTGGGCCAAGTCCTGTAACTACTACATCTGCTGTTGCAGTAAGCACTTCAACTAGTCCATCTATCGCAGCATTTATAGCAGCAACCTTAGCATCAACTAGTGCTTGTGAAGTTTCTGGAAGAGCTAGTGCAGCTGTAAGATCAGCAAAGCTTTCTGCTGTGTAATCATCTGCATCTAGTGCAGCAGCTGCTAATTCTGCTGCATCAAGAGCTACTTTGTCTAGTGGTGTGTTGTGTGCATCGTAAGTTGCATTGTAAAGAGCTGTCTCGTCGTCCATGTCGTATATCTTCACAACTTGAGCTTTAGCATTCTTAACTGCAACTGTTACATTGTCTCCTCTGTCTATGTCAGAGAAGTCCTTAACGTCGCCTTTTTCGTATACTACAGCGTTTGTTTCTACTCTAACTGATACTGAATCGTCGCCTTCTATAGTTATGAATCTTCCGCTTATGCTAGTTACTTCACCTGTGTACATTGTAAAGTCATCAGAGTCAGCAGGGTTCATTATGTCTACAGTTCCGTCAGTGTTCTCAGTGAATATTGCTATCACTCTTCTCTCTGGAACATTTGCTATTCCAGCGCTTACTTCGAAGTCTGCATTTTCAGCCACTCCGTATTCAGCTACTTCTACGTAGTCATCTCCAGCTTTAACCCACTTGTTAAGAACGTAAGCCGCTCTTTCATCGTCAGAAGTTATTTTGCTTACAAGAGCAACAAATCTAACCTCATCCTTGTCGTTAACGAATACTATTACGTCTCCGTTATCTCCTTTTCCATCAAGTGAAGCGTAGTCAACAACGTTAACATCTTCAAAGTCATTTCCAGCTTTTGTTCCTTCAAAGTAGTCGAATACAACTACGTTTGAAGATACGTTGTACCACTTAGTTCCAAGCTTAAGGCTGTCAGACTCGAAGTCGTCACCAAGCGTACCAGATACAGCAGTCCACTTGCCGTCATCAGTTGTTCCATCAGCATCTGGTCCAACTTTTATCATAGAGTCTATTTCGCCATCTTTGTTAAGTGTGTACTTAACTATGTCACCTTCTGCACCATCTATAGCCATTTCAGTAGCATAGCCTTCGAATTCAGCTGCATCAAAGTCAACATCGTATCTAACTACCGACTCATCTTGAGTAAGCATCTTAACCTCTACAGAGCCGAAGCTTACATTTGTTGCTGTTATAACACCATACATATCTGCAGATGAAGCCTTAGCGTCTGTAGTTATGTGTCTTACGTATCCCTTAGCGTCAAAAAGAAGAAGTGCATCAGCATCGTCATCTGTTATGTCGTCAAGAGCGTCTATTCCATCAGTGTCATTTATTAGGTATACATCTTTGTCTTCATTTGAAGAAACTGTAGCGTTTGAAGCAACGTCATAAGCAGTTCCGTTAAGTCTTACTTCTACAACGTCTCCGCCAGAAGTTCTGTATCTTGTAACATCACCAGTTACAGATTCTTTTACTACTACTACATAAGCTACTTCGTCCTTGCTTGCAGCTTCTTCAAGGTCGTCTCCAGCCATGTTTACATCGTTGATGTATGCAACGTCATTAGCTTTTATATCTTCAAGCTTTATTATGTTTCCAGCATTGTCCATAACTACAACCTTATCGTAGTCTTTAGTCTTGAACGTGTACTCATCATCAGCGTCGTCTATACGATAAGTAAGAGTTGTGCTATCTGCCTTAAGAGCTATTACAGCGCCGCCCTTTTCAAATCTTTGAGCGTCTATAACTTTTATGTTGCCTTTGTTGCTAAGAACAGCCTTAACAAAAAGGTCGCCTTTTCCAGCTTCAGCAGCAAAAGTTGCCATGTTTACTGACTTGTTGTCAAGGTATAGCTCATAATCATCTTCAAAGCTGTACTCTTTGTCAGCTTTTATAAGAGTTATTTCGTCTTCGTTAACATTTTCGTCAGGATCTACTACATCGTAAAGAACTCTGAAAGGCTTGTCGCTCTCTTCAACGAAAACAACGTCTTTGTCATTCTCATCTACATAAACGTTAAGCGAAAGTCCTAGAAGGTTTGTAGTGTCTACCTTGTCTATAACATCGAAAACAACTACATCATCTTTGTCATAGTTTACTTTTTTAACGTCGTAGTCTTTGCCTATTACTACTCTTACCTGGTCTTCGTCTATTCCACTATCAACCTTAGGAGTAGCAGTAACTACAGCTTCTTCAAGCTTGTGTATTCCCATCTTTTCAGCTAGAAGAGATATGTCTGTCTTAACATACTTTATTTCTGTTCCTGTAAGTGTTCCGTACTCTTGAATCTTTATAACGTCAGCGTCAAGAGTGTTGTTAAGCATAACAGCCATTGATCCTCTGTCAGCAGTTCCTGTTGGAGAGTATACAACGCCGCTTGTTATTCCTTCTTCTGCAGCCTTAGCTACATAGTTTCCTGGCCAAGTTCCTGGAAGGAATGAATCCTGATATCCAAGAGCTCTTACAAGCATTGTAACAGCTTCTGCATATGTAACATTCTTAGCTGGTCCAAATGTTCCATCTGGGTATCCTTTAAGGATTCCTTGTCCTACTGCTACGTTAACGTATCCAGCAGACCATCTGTCAGCTTCAACGTCAGAGAACTTAGTTGGTCCCTGTGCAGCAGTTGCTGCCGAACCTAGTCCTAGAGCCTCAACTAAAACCTTAGCGAACTGCTCTCTTGTTACGTCATACTCTGGATGGTATTTACCATCTTCAAAACCTTCTACTATTCCGAATGCTGCAAGTCTTTCAACCGCTTTTACTACTTTAGAATCTTCGATTCCTTCAGTAAGCGGACCTGCAGCGAAGCCCATGCTCATGCTTCCAAGTATCATTGAAAGTACAAGCACTAGCGACACTAGTCTTTTTTTCATAACTTAATCCTCCTTTGATTTGTTTAAATATTTTTGTGCTTCTAGGGTTTTAACCCATTCTACATTGTGATTATACCACCTAATTTTGTTTTCAGTCAACAACGTTACAAAATTTGTAACATTTCTGTAACAAAGATTAAGCGACATAACTTGATGTTTAAGCTACTCATATTATACCGTCAAACACGGCTCGATAAACATTACAAATATATTACACGGGATTTTTATTGATAATTATCCACTAATACAGCTGTCTCATTCATCTTAAATAATGATCTATATCTGTTGGCTTCTCAGATACTCAAGGGCCTTGTCCAGCTGGTTGTCCATCTGGTCTGAAAGCATGAGCTTTGTAAAGCTCTCTGAGATAGCACCCAGGGTGGTCTTGTCCGCCACTCCGTAAGGATAAAGTCCCTGGCTGCTTTGGAAGGCTGACACAGCCGCCGTTGTCGATTGCCCGTATATTCCCTTTGAATCTGTCGTCTTAAAGCCCAGCGCCAAGAGTCTTTCCTGGAGGCCAAGCACGTCAAGTCCAGCGTCACCCGCTTTCATAGCCTTGTCAGTAGGAAGAGCCTGCAGCTTTCCAAGATCCACAATACCCTCAACATATCTTTCTGCGACTACATCAGGCACCAGACCAGTATGGTCTATCGACCTTCCCGAAGGAAGAAGATATTTGGCTATAGTAAGCTTTATCGCCTCGCCATTTTTAAGGTTGAGTACCTTCTGCACCGTTCCTTTGCCATATGTGTTCTTGCCGACAAGCACTCCTGACTTGGTGTCCTGGATTGCGCCTGCAAGTATCTCCGATGCAGATGCCGAGGATTCGTCGACAAGCACGGCCACTTTAGCAAACCTTACATTTCCGTATGAGGGATAGCTGTTTTCTGCTCCGTCCTTGTATTGTATCTTTACTATATTTCCCTTCGGTACAAATTCCTGAGCTATGCCGACTACATCGAGAAGGCCCCCACCTGGATTTCCCCTAAGGTCGAGGACAAGCTTGTTTATGCCCTTTGCCTTCAATTCTTCAATTGCTGTCAGAGTATTCTGTGTTGCCGTCTTGTTGAACTCGGTTATCCTGATATAACCTATTCCGTTCTCAAGCACTCTTGATTTCACAGGATTTATTACCACGTTGTCTCTTATTATTGAAACCTGGAAGCTCTGGCCTTTTCTTTCTATGAGCAACTTGACCGCTGTTCCCTGGGGTCCCTTGATCTTATTTACCACGTCAACGAGATTCTTGACTTCACCTATTTCTTTTCCGTCGATTGCCTTTATTATGTCTCCTGGAAGAAGGCCGGCCTTTAGAGCTGGTGAATTTTCAAGGGGTTCTACAATGGTCACATTTCCATTCTTGAGAGCTATCTGGGCTCCTATCCCTGAAAAAGTCCCCTGTACATCTTCTGTAAACTGCTTGTTCTCCTCGGCGTCAAGGTATGTGCTGTACTTGTCGAGGGAGTCGTACATTCCTTTCACAGCTCCGTCAATTAGCTGGTCTTCTGTCACTTCATCCACATAGTTGTTGAGTATATACTCCTTTGCGGCATTGAAGAAGCTCATGTCCTTATTGAAGTCTTCCCCGAAGGACAGGCTTGTGAAGCTCATTACAGCTATGAGCGCTATTGACGCTGTTCTTTTGAGTTTGCTTGCAATCATTAATACACCTCTTTCCTAATAGAATATCTTTAAATTACCGTATGCTTTGTTTCATATTATAAGAGTATACCACAGTAAAGAGTTTTTATAGAATTCAGGAAAACAAAAATAAAAAAACTGCCAGCAGTTTGATATGCCGGCAGCCTTGTTACATTATTATTCTGGTTGAGGAGCGTCTACTGGACATACGCTAGCGCAAGCGCCACAGTCTATGCAAGTAGCAGCGTCTATAACGTATTTTCCGTCTCCAGCGCTTATAGCGTTAACTGGACATTCAGCTTCGCAAGCTCCGCAGTTTACACATGCATCAGTTATTTTGTAAGCCATGATAAATTCCTCCTTTGATTTTTAAGCAATTTTTGTTAGGCCTTTCAAGTTATATTATAAGGGTATCGGGTGGTGTTTGCAAAGTGGATTTGCGAAAAATCAATGTATTTTTGTGAAAAAACAGTCAACAGGGCTGTGGGGAGTTTGATGTGGATTTGGTGGATAACATTGCTTAAGTGCGTGGTTTTCTGCAATGTGCCTGTTGATAAGTCTGTGGGTTATGTGGATTGCTTCACTGGGGATGTAAATAACGTGTGTCTGCTCCGATGTCGTGGGTATTAGATGTATAAATTATATCTGATTAGGGGTGATTTATATGACAAAGAAATTCAAAGCTGCTGTTGCAACTGGATTGGCGCTTGTAATGCTGCCTGCAAGTTCTTTTGCGGCAAATTTTTCTGATGTTAAGGTGTCTGACTGGTTTTATCGTGGTGTGCAGCAGCTGGAGGTCAATGGCATTGTAAACGGTTATACCGGGGGCGTTTTTAAACCGAATAATACTATTACCCGGGCCGAATTCCTCAAGATGGTTATGGCATCCAATGGTTATAAGCTTGAATCTCTCATTGGTGAATACTGGGGCAAGGTTTGGCTGGAAAGAGCTTATAAGGACGGTCTCTTGGATGATTTCGACAAAAGATTCTTTTCGATGTCCAAGGTGAATGAACCTATAACTAGACGAGAAATGGCAAAGCTTATTGCTAACGCTGTTCAGCTTTATTCTTCAGACAAGAACATTTATTCCTACATAACTGATTTTGACACAATTGAAATGGAGTATAAGGAGTATGTAGAAAAAGCTTTTTTCAGCGGTGTAATAACAGGCTATCCCGACAACTCCTTCAAGCCGTACAACACTCTTACAAGAGCCGAAGCCTGCACTGTTGTTCTTAGAATGATGGACAAGGACGAGCGACAATATCCTACATTATCGATTTATCAGAAGAGGCTTTCGGAGACAAACAACTTCATTAAAAGCTATGAAAACAATTTTACATTCAATAAAAACACAGGCACAAGCTTCATATACAACACAAACACATCCGATAGACCTTCTCTAACGACACTAGCCAGAAACGACAGCTTCAAATATGATTTTATTATCGACGTAATGACAGAGAGCCTCAAGCAACTTAATGGATATGACTACCTGATACGATATGATGTCAACATGAACAGCGACGCCCAATATGTACTTAACGAATACCTAAAGCTGATTATGCCAACAGACTATGCAAAGATCATAGCCCTCGGCAAGCAAAACTACGCAGCCGGGTTAAACAGCACTAAGACAGTTCAGCTTGGAGGTTGGACGCTCCAGTATGCCAACTCTCTAAATGGCGACTCGAAGGTAATACTCAAGATATATCGCCGCTAACATCCACTTCGCAGATTGCATCCTGATATTTGAGCAACCTGGATTTTATTATTTTCCTACGTGCTGAAGCCGATGTGTGCAGGCATTCTTGGATTTCGTTTTGCAATATTTCCAGACGAATTAAAACCCACAAAATCCTAGCAATTTCGAACTGTCCGAGCAACGCGAGTTTTCGAAATTGCAGATTTTGCGGGTTTTTTGAGTCATAGGAAATATCAAAACAAAGCGAATGCCAAACACATCGCTCAGCGCGCTTAGAAAGAAACCACTATCCCGCCTTCCCCGGCATACACCGTAGTAATCCCCCTGGCCTCGACTATTATGACATCCCTGAAGGAGTACTTCTCCTTGATTTCGTCCCTCAGCCTTTCGGCCTTCTCCCTGCAGTTGACATGGGATATTCCAAGCACCCTGCTTTCCATGCCCACTGCCCGCTCGCCAACGAGCTCGACGAGCCTTCCGAAGGCCCTGTTCGACCCCCGAGCCTTCTCCACAAGGTATATGTTCCCCTCCTTGTCGGCGCCCATTACAGGCTTTATGGAGAGCACGTTTCCAATGAGGCCCGCCAGACGGCTTACCCTTCCGGCCTTGATGAGAGTATCAAGCGACTCGAGTATGAAAAGCGTGTTCATGCCTGCAATGTAACCTTCCACCTGCTCAACTATCTCCTGCGGCTCGAGTTCCTGCTCTGTAAGCTCCCTTATCTTTAGCCCGATGAGAGTCTCGGCCGAGGTCGCGCTCTTTGAGTCGAAAACGTGCACGAACGTGCCTGCTCCGCCCTCTTCCTTCATAGTCTTTGCGACCATTGCGCTCGAATAAGTGCCGCTCAGCTTCGAGGAGAGCGTCACTACAAACACATTTTCAGCGTCTTGATACGAGAGCAGAAAGTCGTGCGGCGAAGGGGCCGCCGTCTTCGGCCCGTTTTGGGACTCCTTTATCAGCCTTATGAGCTCGAGCGGATCGAGCTTTTCATCGTCCCGCAGCTCCAGCTCGTCCACTCTTATCGTAAGCGGCACTATCTGGGGCTTTACGTATTCATCTATGTATGCGCTTCTGTCGAAGCAGCTGTCTCCCACTATCTTGTATTTCACCGGCGTCATCTCCCTTCGTTTTCAGATGAGTCATTACTATTTATAATATACCACCGCTTGGGGCTTAATCCACAACGAAATATAAAACTACCGGCTTTTCGAGGCTTACGCCTTCCGAAGAGCTGACATCCTTGCTTATGCACAGCCTGTAGCTTTTGCCCTTTATGTAGCCCTCAGCCGGAGGAATCACCTCTATTTTGTTGTCATTCTCACCAAACACAGCGCAGGCCCCGCTGTCCAGGTCTCCCTGGGTGACCTGCGCAAGACCTGGGATGCCGATTTCCTTTGAAAGGGCGCTGCTGAATTCCACGGTCCATTTTTTATTGGGATCGATTTCCGTTTTGTAGTCTATGACCTCAGCTTCGGAGCTTTCGGCGGGGTCTTCCACTATCACCGTGCACTCGTCTGAAATTTCAGTTCCCTCAACTGTAGCCCTGAGTATGCATATGCCTCCTGAAAGGGCTGTTATATTACCGCTTGAGTCAACCTGGGCAACCTCTGTATCGCTGGAGGTCCATATTATGTCGCCCGAGGCTCCAGCCGGATAGATTCCGCAGCCCACGCTGATGCTGCCCCCCTTTGTGATTCTTAAACTATCCTTATCAAGCTCTATGCTCTGGGGAGCCAGCGGCTCCAGGTATATGACTTCCGTTTCGTCCGTGCTTTCATTCATGAATGCCAATTCATTACCGTCTATGCTTAAGTATGTAGAATGCACGTCGTTTATCATCTCTGTAGATGAGCCATCCGTGCTGGTCCTGTATATGTATCCTCCCCGGGAATAGTTGCTGAAATATATCCAGTCGCCATATCCACAAAGGAAAAGCGATCTGTCAGGGCATATCAGCTGTTTGCCGCTTCCGTCAAGCAGCATGCTGTAGAGCTTGTTGTCGATGCTGCTGTTACTGTAATACAATTTCCCATCCATTGTTACAGGATACGTAACTTCATTCATGTAGCTGTATTTCTCGCTTGTGCAGTCGGGATATGCTGTTTCATCCCAGAAGTGGTCCTGGGACATCCTCTCGTCCGACAAGTTAAAGTATGTATATATTGTCCTGCTTTTGACGTCGGGAAGCGGGTCATCCCATGTCAGGTCGCTGTGATACCATTCGCCGTCAATATTTGCCATGTTCCAGGCGTGGTTCATAGACTCGTCGCCTGCCACTATCCGGGCCTGCACTCCCGCCTCTTCTAGCATTTTGTAGGCAAGCAGCGAGTATCCCTGGCAGACGGTCTTGCCGTATGCCAGCGCAGCGTATGCGCTGTGCTCCTCATAGCTTGTGTCGTATTCGACGTTTTTGACTATGTAGTCGTGTATTGCCAGCTCCTTTTCAAAGCTTGTCATGCCTGGCGAAACTATTTCCAAGAGTATATCGTCTACTCTCGAGTCAACATAGTCCTCCTGCTCCTTGGTAGTCAGGTACGTCAGTTCGTAGTATATGCTGTAATTCCCCGGATAGCCGCTGTAGCCGTATCTTATCGATGTGTACGAGAATCCGAGATAGTCATCGGATGCTATTGCATTTTCGAAAGCCGCTCTCATGTCGGCCAGCATGTTGCTCGTGCCGCCCGTGTACACCGCCTCAAATCTTGGCCTTCTTTCTGTCATGGCGTCATACAACATCGCTTCAAGCTCCTCCAAGGAGCTTACATATGTGACGCTTTCCAGGCTGCGCATGTCTGCTTTTGCAGGTGCTGCAGGCAGGTCCTTGTATATACGGTTTATGTACTCCGCTTCGGCCTTTTCGAATATACCCTGCTCCTGTGCGTATGAAAGACTTGAAAAAATTGCTGTAACCATTAATATTATTAATGTAAGTAATGTCCTTTTAGGCTTCAATCCCATAAAATCACTCTCCGCTCCCGACCGCAGCAAAGGCGCAGCCGATTGAATAATTTGCATGTTTGCAAAAATTATTATCGGCAAAAAAGTCTGTTTGCTTACCCACAAATTACAGCTTTCATCAAAAACATTACAAAACCCTATCCACAAACAAAGGGATTTGCGGTGCTGCGGAATAGTTCAGGTTCGTTATGGGTAAAGATAAAATATTCTATAATTCACCGGAGGTCATATAATGTCATGGCGCACAATAAGGCTCTCGCTGGCCCTTTTCATATTCTACATGCTGCTTACAATTGACTTTTCGGCACTGAACATAGGCGCCGGCCTCATGCTCTCTATTGCCGTGTCGTACTTTTCAGCCAGGGTGCTCTACGACCCTGCCGGCGACTCCATTGAGGAAGTCAGGATACCCGGGCCGCTCAGGCTCGTTTCGTACCTGCTGTTTCTGCTGCTTTCAATATACAGGGCGTCGTTTCGCTACATGCTCCACATTATAAGAAACGATGAGGAGCCGGCGGCCCTTAGGATAAGGCTCCATACGTCGAACCCCTTCGTCGTCTCGCTTATCGCCAACTCCATAACCTTAACGCCCGGCACCATAACGCTCTCGTCCAAAGGCGACGAGCTCACGGTGCTTTGCATAAAGGGCGATCGTGACTACGAGAGCCTGCGTTCAGATATAATCGAAGGTTTTGAAAGGCAGCTGACAAGGAGGATGCGAAAATGATTATGACAACCATTTACGTGATAATTATAGCAATATTCCTGCTCGCCCTAAAGGCGGCCTTCGGGCCCACCGTGTGGGACCGCCTGCTCGCGCTCAACCTCATATCGGCCAAGACCGTAATGCTGCTGACTGCATACTCTGTGTACACTCATGATTCCCGCCTTCTTGACATATCAATGTCGTACGTCATAGTAGGCTTTCTTGGAGTGGCGCTGCTTTCGAGCTTCATCTTGAGGGGGGGACGCCAGAAATGATGATAATAATATCAAACCTTATGCTCGCGCTCTGCTGCTTATACATGGTGTTCGGCCTCGTCGGGATATTCCGCTTCCGCAACATTTACGCAAGGCTCCTGACGGGCAGCAAGATAGACACGGCCGCCATGATAACGCTGCTGCTCGCGCTCATGCTAAGATCGGGCCCGGGGATATTCTCGGCAAAGCTGCTTGTCATACTTCTTTTCATAATAGTCACGACTCCCATAAGCAGCCACATAATAGCCCGCTCCGCGTTCGATTCGGGGCTCCACGTAAAGCTCATCGAGGAGCAGCCGGGTGCGGCTGAGTCCGGAAAAGGAGGCGAGTAGCATGCTCGACATTCTGCTGCTTCTCATAGTGGCCTTAATAGCCGTTGCTATAGTCGTTCATACGGACCTTTTCAACATAGTGATACTCTACTCCATATTCTCGCTCCTTTGCGCGACGCTCTACCTTGTGTACATGGCTCCCGACGTGGCGCTCGCGGAGGCCGCGATAGGAAGCGCCTTCGTGCCCATGATATTCATAGTGGCAATATCAAAGCAGCGGGAGTTCATAGTGCTCTCAAGGCTCGAGGACGGCTTCCTGAGCGCGGGGTCGGACGGATCTCGCCCAGGCAGAGGCTATGTCATACTAAAGGCGCTGTGCAGGCAGTACGGCCTCAAACTCGTGCTTTGCCCGAGCGGCGAGGAGAAGGCCTGCCGCATACTCGCAAGGAGCAGCGCCGACATATTCGTGTACGAGGAAGACGGCGAGTACATAATGGAGGGCAAGGGCTCGAGCCTTATAATGGAGCGGCTCTCGCACATGCTCATTGACCACGAGGACATAAGCCTTGTGCTTACTGGAGATGATGAAAACTATGATTAAAAAAACAGCATTGGCATACATGCTTGCAATCTGCCTTTTTTACTTTTCAAGGGCGCTCACAGACGCGGGCGAAGGGGCCAGCAGCCTCTCGAGGGATTTCTACCTCGAAAACGGCTACTCCGACACGGGCGCGCGAAACATCGTTGCGGCCGTATACCTTGACTACCGCCTGCTTGATTCGATATTCGAAACGAGCCTGCTGCTGCTTACTATAGCCGGAGTTGTCCATCTGGCAAGGGAGGGTGAGAGATGAGGCTTTCAAGCCTGCTTGTAAACATTGCGCGCTTTATATTCCCGTTCATGCTCATGTTCGGGCTCTATGTAATACTCTACGGGGACGTTTCGCCGGGCGGGGGCTTCCAGGGCGGAGCCATACTCGCAAGTGCGTATATAACGGCCTACATAGCCCGCGGCGAGAGGATATTCGAGATGGGCAGTCTGGTGCTCCTCGAGAAGCTGCTCTACGTTCTGATAGTCGCCCTGGCCCTTGTTTCGGTCTTTACAAAGGGCGAAGCGTTCACAAGCTTCATCCCCCCGCTCGAACCGCTTAATGTGAGACGGCTTTTCCTCATTGCCATGAACATGCTTATTGGCTTCAAGGTGGCTCTTGGACTCACTTCGCTGTTTTCAGCGTTCGTGGAGCAAGAGTCGGTGGACGACTGATATTGAAAAAGGAGGCCTCTATGCAGATTCTGCTCTCAACCGCAATAGTGCTCATCGGGTTTTACGGCATGTGCACTTCCAGAAACATAATAAAATCAATAGTGTGCCTGAACATATCGCAGGCGGCCATAGTTCTTGTATTCCTGAGGAGCGTCTATTTCGAGGGAGCCGCATTGCCAATTATAGGAGCCCGCAGCGCCTCCGAGATGGTAGACCCACTCCCCCAGGCGCTTATGATAACGGCAATAGTCATAGGCGCCTCCGTGACGTCGCTCGCTCTTATGATTTCAATAAAGCTCTTCAGGGCCTACGGCAGCCTTGACTGGAGGACTCTGCTCGAAAGGAAGGATAGATGATTATGTCGCTACATCTCATGCCCGCATACATAATAGTAATTCCAATAGCGTTCTCAATAGCCGCATACCTGCTGCCCGAAGCGTGCTCGAAGTGGGTTTCAGCGCTCTGCCAGACCCTGCTTTCGCTTGCCGCCTTCCATTATTTCGCGGGCATATTCGACATGGACATCCATGTCATAACGCTCGGCGGCTGGGAGGATTTTGCCGGAATAACGCTGCGAAACGACCACATATCCATGGGCTTTGCCGCCATGGCCATATTCCTGTGGTGGTGCGTGCTCATATACGCATTTTTCGAAAGGCTCAGCAAAAGCTACCTCTTCTTCCTGCTTTTTCTCGAGGGGACGTTCATGGGGCTCATAATGAGCAACGACCTTTTCAACCTGTTCGTGTTCATAGAGGTCGTGACAATCCTCTCTACAATGCTAATCACATACAGGGGCGACGGCTCCTCGCTGCGCGCAGGCTTTTACTACCTGCTCTTCAACAACGCCGGGATGCTGTTTTACCTAATCGCCTTCATAATACTCTACCAGGTGTGCGGCACGCTCAACCTGCAGCTCATGAAAGAGGCTGTCCCGGCCTACATGGACGAATTCAGCGTGAAGCTCGCATACGTGCTAATCACCGCGGCCTTCGGAGTCAAGTCGGCCTTCTTTCCCGTATACAACTGGCTGCCCAAGGCCCACAGCGCCGCGCCTTCTGCAGTTTCAGCGCTCCTCTCGGGGCTCCTTGTAAAAAGCGGGCTCTACGAGTTCATAAGGCTCAACGAGGTGTTCCACTACGCCTCGCTCGATCTTTTCCTTGCCGCGGTGGGCGCTGCGACAGCTATGCTGGGAGTCACGTTCGCTCTCTGCCAGAAGGACATAAAACTCATACTGGCCTTCCACACGGTCTCGCAGGTGGGGATAATGTTCATGGGTATAGGGCCCTTCAGGGGCTTTGCCTACTCAGGCGGCATGCTCCACCTTGTAAACCACGCCATGTTCAAAGCGCTGCTTTTCCTGTGCGCCGGAATGATAGTCTCCGACTACAAAAACAGAAACGTTACGCAGATACGCGGCGTGCTCTTTAGGTTTCCGCTGCTCTCGCTCTTTATGATAGTCGGCATGCTCTCTATTACCGGCATGCCTTCACTAAACGGCTACATAGGAAAACACATAATAGCCGACTCTGTAAAGCACATATTCTGGGAAAAGGCGGTGCTTGTACTTGTAAACATAGGAACTGCCGCATCCTTCATAAAGATATCGCAGATATTCACGGCCGACTACAGGAACCTGAGGATTCCTGTGAAGAAGTTGGGACCCGAGTACCTGCCGCTTTTCCTGCTCGCGTCGAGCTGCGCCCTGCTGGCGGCGTACTACAGGCAGCTGGCCTCGTGGCTGTTCGAGCTGCCTATACCGGTCTTTACGCCGTCGGACCCGATTCACATGCTCGAATACGGCGGAATACTGGCTGCGGGCTACGGCGTATACCATTTTTTCATAAAAAAAGATCCTCCCTGGGTAGGGAGGATCCGTAATACCGATATTTCGTTTGAAAACGCATGCGTTCTGCTGCTTGGCTTTGTGTGCATAATGAGCGTTATTGTAATGGGGCTTTGATATTAGTTCCTGCAGTTGGCAGGCTCTATAGCCACTGCGTGGCCTCTTATCTCTGCTCCGTTCATTGCGCTAAGAACCTGTCTGCAGCTGTCCTTTGTAACCTCTACAAACGTGAACTTCTCGTATATGTCTATCCTGCCGACATTCTCGCCCTTTATTCCGGATTCTCCGGCTATGGCGCCTATTATGTCCTTAGGTCTAAGCTTTTGCTTTCTTCCCGCATTGACGAAAAGTCTCACCATGCCGGCTTCTCTTGCTCCCGTGTTGTCGAAAGTGCTCTCGAACACAGGCTGCTCTTCTTTTGTCTCTACCGGGTTGCACATCATCGATATTACAGCTGCAAGCAGAGCTTCAGGCTCCATTGCGCTGCCCTCGATAAGTGATTGCGCAGCCTTGACATACGACTTCTTGACTGAACCGCTCGCCTTGGCAAGTATTTCCTCAAGAGTCTTTTGTATTCTTATCTTCTCAACGTCCTCAAGCGACGGTGGAGCTATCATTTTTATAGGAGCTTTTGTATAGCTTTCAATTCTTCTCAGTCTTGAAACCTCTTCACCCCAGGCGAAGCTGAAGGACATTCCCTTCTTGCCAGCTCTTCCTGTTCTTCCTATCCTGTGGACGTAATACTCTATGTCCTGAGGTATCTGGTAGTTGAAAACGGCGTCAACGTTGTCTACGTCAAGTCCTCTTGCCGCAACGTCTGTCGCGATAAGAACCCTTATTATGCCGTTCCTGAACTTGTTCATTACGCTGTCTCGCTTTTGCTGGCTCATGTCGCCGTGGAGAGCGTCTACATGGTATCCCATTGACGAAAGCTCAAGAGCAAGTTCGTCCACGCCTTTTTTAGTGTTCATGAATATCAGCGAGAGCCTTGGAGAATGTATGTCCAGAAGCCTTGATAGCATCTGAGTCTTTTCTGCTGATCTGACCTTTATATATGCCTGCTCTATGGCGTCAGCTGTAAGGTTTCTGCCTTCCACCTTGACTACCTGTCTGTCTTTTTTCTGGAATCTTTTCGAAAGGTTCATTATCTCCTTTGGCATTGTGGCCGAGAAGAATACTGTCTGTCTTTCTGAAGACGATCCTGCTAGTATCTTTTCTATGTCGTCCCTAAAGCCCATGTTGAGCATCTCGTCAGCCTCGTCAAGTATTACGAGCTTGAGAGAGTCAAGCTTTATGGTTCCTCTTTCTATGTGGTCTATTACCCTGCCTGGAGTTCCGGCTATTATCTGCACTCCTCTTTCAATGGCCTTAAGTTGTATGCTTATAGACTGTCCGCCGTATATGGCAAGCGTCTTTATGCCTTTCTTGTGCTTGGATACCTTCTTGAGTTCTCCTGCCACCTGAACGGCAAGCTCTCTTGTAGGGCAAAGCACCATTACCTGAAGTGAGTTGTCGGCTGGGTCTACAGCTTCAACTGCAGGTATTCCAAATGCCATTGTCTTTCCTGTTCCTGTCTTTGCCTGGCCTATTATGTCGTGGCCCTGCATAACCATTGGTATAGCCTGCTCCTGTATTGGAGACGGCTGCTCGTAGCCAAGTTCCTTTACTGCCTTAAGAATCTTTTCTGATAGTCCTAACTTATCGAATCCGTTTGTCATTTATAAATCGTTCCCTTCGTATATGCGCATAGCGCGAGTGTCCAGCTTAAAGCAAGTGCAATCCCAAATCTGTCTGCAATCCAAATAATGCAGTAATATCTGCGTAAGATGACTTGCAGTTGCGGGGGGTATGCTCTAACCAATAAGCGCTCCACTGCTAGTCACCATATATCGCCAAACTCAAGGAAGTTGCCTGATAAAGTACAGCCGAAGGAATTACCCTTCGGCTGAAATGTTCCTGCTTCATGCCGGCTTATTGATTATATCTTTAATAGCCGAACATTACAAGCATTATTTTTAATTATGACCGACGTTTAACCTAATATTTCCACGCTGTACTTGCTTCTCATCTGGCTAGTCTTTTCGTTGTAGGCCTCGTTCTGCTTCTTGCCGAGAACTATCCTTGCCACGTCTGCTTTAGCCTCTTCGTAGCTCTTTTCTTCCTGCTCGTGCTTTTCGCCCAGCTTGATTATGTGGTATCCGAACTGAGTCTGGAACGGCTCGCTCACAGCTCCGACTTCCATTGCGAATGCAACGTCCTCGAATTCCGGAACCATCTTGCCTCTTGTGAACATGCCAAGATCTCCCCCGCCGCTGCCTGATGGGCATTTCGAGTATTTCTGAGCAGCCTCTGCAAAGTCAAGTCCTTCGGCTATCTCATCGGCTACTTTCTTTGCCTCTTCCTCTGTCTCAACTAGTATGTGGCTTGCCCTTGCAGATTCCTGGCTTACGAATGAAGCCTTGTTGTTTTCGTAGAATTCCTTAGCCTCTGCAGGATCAACGCTTATAGCCTGTAGCAGGTTTCTCATTGCGTACTGCTTGAGAAGGTTAACCTTCACCTGCTCCATTTCCGCAATAAAAGCCTCTTCCTTGTCAAGTTCGCTTTCAAGGGCGTCAAGGTAGAAAAGCTCCTGGTTTATTATCTCATCTAGCAGCTGCTTTCTGCCTTCCGGCGAGTAGAACTGCATTCCCTTTTGTGGTCCAAGGCTCTGAAGCAGGAAGTCCACGTCTTTTTCTGTAATCTCTCTGTCGCCAACCTTGGCTAAAACTCTATTTTCTTCCATTTTGTAGGTCTCCTTTTTGTGGTTGTGGTATGTCGGGCAAAACTCCAGCCCGCATATATTATTTTGTCAGTTTTTCGTCAATTCTGCAAGGGCAAAATTAAGCCGCATGTCCAAAATATGGATTCATGCGGCCTTTAGGTTTGCCTATTGTGGATTTCCTATATGTGTCTTAGCATGTCTTTTGAATAGCTTGAATAGTAGTTGTCATAGCCGCAGTCGGCCGCCTCGCGAAAATGCATCCTGGCCTGCGGGTACTCGCTTTTGGCGTAATAGTACCTGCCCAGCAGATAGCTTGTGTATATGCCTTCGAATTCCTGGTCTGTGTAGAGCACGCTCCTGCCGGGAACTATGGCCTTTTTGCCCTTGAGCCTCTCGTACTCAAGGAGTGTGCTTTCAGACTGCTCCTCCCTGCCGTTTAGGAGCTCCAGCAGCGCCCTAAGGAGCACTATCGACGGCAGCTGCACGAGCCTTGCCGCCTCGCTGGCATACTCGAGCGCACTTCTGAGGTGCTCGCCCCTTATCATTAGATTGGCGCTGTAGAGGCTAAGGTAAGACGCCTTAAGGTTGCGATCGGCCGAGCTTGGGTCTATCCTGCCCAGGTATTCCATGGAGCAGTCAATATCACCCTTTCTGTTGCACGCCATGGCGGCGTTGAAGTCTATGTGGCTAATATGCTTTTTGTCCGTCTTTCTGAGCTCCTCGAGCCTGCTTATGAAACCGTCGTAGTCTCCGCTTTTTATGGTCTGCATGAAGCTTCCGGCCGCCTTGAAATACACAAGCGCCCCGGCTGCGAGGCCAAAAAGCAGGGCGACCCCTATAAATAAAAGCGTTGAATCTATGTAGAGCCAGTCCATATCGCTCTTCCTCCCTTCAAAAAAAGACGGGTTTTCAGGGCATTATCCCCAAAAACCCGCCTTATCTATACTTGCTTCCCTAGAGGAGGGGTGTTTATCTAGTCCTGCATCATTTCGTGTATTTGTATCTCTATCTTCTTGATTTCGTTTACCAGGGCTCTTATGGCGCTCTCATCAGGAACCTGACCGCTGGCGTAGGCCTTGTATACAAGGTCGCCTATCTCATCCTTTTTCTTTTTGATTTCGGCTTCGAGCTTTGTCTTTTCAACCATGTCCTTGCCCTTTTCTACTATATCGCCCGCCATCTCGCTTGATTTTTTTACAGCCTCTTTAGTCTTTTCAGTTATCTTGTCTAGTATTCCCATACTGCACCCCCTGAATTTCTTTTTTATGCCTTGCGGCATCTTATACTTTTTATGATACCCAGAATTTAGTTATGGAATCATATATATGCATTTTACCGACTGCCCTATCGTGTGGACTTGGCGCCATTTTTTATTTTTTTGATAAATTTTATCCTCTTTTCTGGTTTATTCTATCAGGATTATGGTATTTATGGTATTATAGACTATATATAATTATATGATAAATAGGAGTGTTATAATGTCAAAATTCGAACCCGGAATGATTGTAAAAGGAAAAGTTACTGGTATTAAACCGTTTGGCGCTTTCGTAGCTCTGGATTCCAATACTCAGGGACTAGTCCACATATCTCAGATTACCCACGGCTTCCTCAAGGATATAAACGAGGCGCTTACAGTGGGCGACGAGGTGGATGTCAAGATACTTACAATTGATGAGCAGTCAAAGAAGATTTCTCTTTCTATAAAGGATGCCAAGCCTGCTGAATCCGAGCCTCCAAGGCAAAGACCTGTGCAGCAGCAATATCAGCAGCATGCCAGAGGTGGCGACGCTGGTAGCGCCGGTGGTGGCGGTTTCGACGACCTGCTCAAGAAATGGATGAAGGATTCCAACGAAAGACAGGCCGCGCTTAACAAGAGAACTTCCAAGTAATCTCAGAACAGTTTAAATGCAACTTAAATGCAACTTAAGTGAAAAACAAAAACCTCCATATGGAGGTTTTTATTTTTGCGCCTTATTTTTAGCCTGGCCTTTTCTAGTCCAGTTCATACGGCATTAGCATCAGCGGCTCCTCCCTGATTTCAAGGAGCTTTTGGCATTCTATCAGTATATCCTCGATAGGGCCTGCAATTTGCAGGTGTTCAAGCTGAGCTCTTGCTATGTTGTCCCTTAGGACGCGCGCCATGGTCATGCTCTTTTTGCCGCTTTCTACAAGCGTCACATCAGAGCTTCCAAGCCCTGTCTTTTTCGCCATGGCTTCTATTGCATCACCCAGATTTCCCACCTCATCTGCAAGGCCTATCTCTACCGCCTTATCTCCTGTCCATACTCTGCCCTGGGCGTAGCCCTCGAGTTTTTCCATGTCCATGTTCCTGCCGCTTGAAACCCTCTGCTTGAACTCTGCGTATACATTTTCTATGCTCTTTTGCAGGAGCGCCTCTTCATCCGCTGAGAGACCCTTTGAAAGGTCGAGCGTGCCCGAGTATTTGCCGCGCTGGAGCCGCTCTACGTTCACTCCCAGCTTTTCGTATATGCCCTCGAAGGTCGGTATCACGCTGACTACGCCTATAGAGCCGGTCAGGGTCTCCCTGCCTGCGAATATCCTGTCGGCCTGGCAGGATATGTAGTAGCCTCCGGATGCCGCTACGGGACCCATCGAAACGTACACGGGCTTTTTCTCCCTCGCCCTTCCTATGGCGTCGTATATTATCTCGGACGCCAGCGCCGAGCCGCCGGGCGAGTTGACCCTTATTACTATGCCCTTTATGTCCTCGTCGTCTGTGGCGCTTTCTAGTTGTCCGCAGATAACATCAGGTGTTATAACTGATTCCTTCCTTATTATAGACGGGTTTACATCGTCCATGTATATGCTGCCTTCTGCGAATATGATGGCTATGCTGTCCTTGCCGCTCGCCTTGCTCTTGCTTACATTGGGCAGCGCCGCGTATTCCGATATGTCCCTTAAAGGCGGCTTTTCGCCGTCCTTTTTCGAGAGCGTCCGGAGAAATCTTTCATAGTGCATAGTTTCGTCTATGAGGCCCTTTTCCCTGGCCTCAACGGGACTTATGAATGAGAGCTCGCCCGAATCTATCATCTGGACTACCCTTTCCTTTTCTATGTTCCTTGATGAGGCTATGTCCTCCACCAGGCTCGCGTACCTGCTCTCGAGGAGCGTGCTCACCTGCTGCCTCATGCCCTCGGACATGGCGTCGCGCTCGTAGGTTTCGCCGTAGGTCTTGTACTCTCCTGTGCTCAGCACGCTGCACTTTATTCCTGCCTTGTCAAAAAAGGTCTTGTAGTAGGGGTAAGACGCGTAGTAGCCCGGTATGCTGAAGCTCGCCGCCTGCGAAGGCGTCATTACTATCTTGTCTGCCAGCAGAGCGGCCCTGTATGAGGACGCGTCTGCCCCGTCCCCTGCGGCGTAGACCTTCTTGCCGCTTTCCTTGAATTTTTCAACACTCACTCTAAGCTCGCCTATTTGCTGCGCCGGAAGGCTCAGCGAATCCATGTCGAGTATGAGGCCCGCCACTTTCTTGTCTGTTGCAGCGTATTCTATGGCGTCTAGCACGGAGAAGAAGTCTGTCTGTCTCTGTATCTCCCAGTCCTGCACGTACATGTACGGGCTTTCCGATATGTCGCTTGGAAGCGAGACCTCGATGTACGTCCCTGGCTTGACTGCCTTGGCCCTGGCCGAGAACAGGCTAAAGCCCCAGTATATTATGAGCATCGCCAGCGCCACTACAAGGAGCGTAACCGTGAGGCTGTAGTAATTTTTTTAGTATGTCTAGTCCGAAGGTCTTTGCTATATCCATTATCCTGGCTGCCATAATCTCCTCCTGCGTATTTGTTTTGTCTTCTATGCAGCTAGTAGAGCTTGCTTAGGGCCTTCGCGCACTGCGCCCTTGTGGCGCTGGTTTCGGGATCGAAGCCCTCGTATATGAGGCCCCTTCTTATGGCTGCGCTTACGTAGCCGTCATACCAGTTCTCGCCCTCGAATCTGGCGGCTATGCCCTCGAGGCCCTTGGCCCTGACGAGCATCGCGACTATCTGCGCTCCCGTCACGTTCTGGTCTGGAGCGAACCGGCCCTTGCCTATGCCGTTTATGAGCTTCTTGCCCACGGCCGTGTATACGGTCTTTTCGGCCCAGTGGTCTTCAAGATCCTTGAAGGTTATGGATTCCCTTGCAGGCGAATTCTCGTATCCCAGCGCGTACACGAGGAATTTTGCGAACTCGGCTCTTGTCACCTTGAGACTGGGCCTGAATGTCGAATCCGGATATCCCGAGGCTATACCCCTGTTTACAAGCTCCATCACCTCAAGGTATGCATAGTCTGTTCGCCTTAGGTCCTTGAACATGTCTGCATTGTGGAGCTTCTTGAACACAGAGTAGCCGTTCTCATATTCCTTGAGCGCCAGCAGCGCTGCGCACGTTGCGGCGTAATTGTAGGTCTTGTTGCTCGAGCTCAGCGAATACGAGCCGTCCGGAAGCTCGTAGCTTCGCAGCCTCTCGTAGAGCTTCTGGTCGTCCTTGCCCATGCTGTGCTTTGCAAAGAAGGCCCATGCCAGCTTCTCGCCGTTTTTTTCGGCGGGCAGCTTGGCTTCTATATATGAAAGCGCCCTGGCCGCCGCCTCCTCGGACTCTATGCCGAGCGCCTTGAACGCAAGCACCGCTTCAGATGTTGTCTTTATGTCCGAGGGCTTGCCGGCCTCGTAGCCGAAGCCTCCGTCGGAGTTTTGCTTGGTCTTGAGCCACCTTAGCGCCGAGGACTTGTCATAGCCGTTGTCCCATGCGCTGTAGAGTGCTATTATCCCCCATATGTGAGCCCTTACCGACTTTTCGCCCGTGCCGTCCGTAAAGTCGGCCAGCTTCCCGTTTTTCATCTGGGAGCGCTTTATGATGCCTGCGATTGCAGACACGTCCCTGCCCAGGGCCTTGGAAGCCATCAGGAATTCCGCCTGCTCGTATGTAGAGTTGGTCGCAAGGCTCTGCGGAAGCGCGTTTGCCGGCATGCCCATGTCGGCGCTGTAGCTTGCTATTATGCCCCACACGCCTGCGCCTTCTGATGACAAGCGGTATGCCGTGTCCTCGCCCAGCGCGTACGCAGGGCCTTGCGCTGCCAGCATTATTATAGCTGTTATGATTGCCGTTAATTTTTTCAAAACCATCACCGCCTCAATTGAATTCTCGCTGTAAAACAAAAATCCCGGCAGGCGAACGCTGCCGGGACTCACCTGCAAGCCTATATGACTCCGACGACTATCTCATCGGCTCTTTTATTAGTGATTCAAACGGCTTCATTAGAAGATCCACGTATTGCGCCCTCTCGTATGCGTAAGGGTCCTTGAGGTTGCTCTTTGAGAGCTTGCCCCTGAAGTCCTCTATGTTCTCGTAGCCCTTGCTGTCCATCCACTTCGCTATGTCCTCGAGCATTATGCCCACATGCCTGTAGCCGTGCCTGTATACAGAGCTTACGACCTGGACGCATTTGGCGCCTGCAAGCAGCATCTTGATAACGTCGTCGCCCGAGTCTATACCCCTCGAGCTGCATATGTCGGCTGCTATCTTGCCTTCGAGAAGTCCTGTGTATCTCAGCGGCAGCCTCATCTCGTCGCTTGAGCTGAGTGTCATGTCGAGCTTTGTCTTCTCGCTCTTTACATCTATGTCCGACTCATAGAGCCTGTTGAAGAGCACTACTCCGTCAACTCCACCCTTTGACATCCTGTGGACCACGTTCATTATGTTTGTGTAGAAAGGGCTTATTTTCACGGACATTGGTATTTTTATGGCTTTCTTGATATCCGTCAGCTTTTCAAGGTGCTCGTTTTCTATGAATGCGGCGTCAAGGTCGACCCTTTTGGGGATTGAGTACAGGTTCAGCTCAAGACCGTCAACTCCCGTGTCCTGTAGCTTCCTGGCGTATTCCAGCCATGTCTTTCCATGCACTGCGTTGAGGCTTGCTATTACAGGAATGCTCACGCTCTCCTTTGCCTTTCTCAGCTTGAGCAGATGCTCCTCTATGCCTGCATGCTCCAAATGGGGATGCATAGTTATCATCTCAGCATGCCTTTCGTCGTACTCCTCAAGGTCCGCATCGAGCTCGAGCTTTTCAAGCTGTATCTGCTCCTCAAAGAGCGACTTGAATACTATCGCGGCGACCCCCGCCTCCTCGAGCCTTTTTACGTTGTCGAGATTGTCGGAGAGGTTGCTTGCCCCCGCTATTATAGGGTTTTTCAGGTGTATTCCCATGAAGTTGGTGCTGAGTCTTTTCATTAAAATTCCTCCTTCTAATATATAAGCGTTCTAACCGCCGCAGCATTGCGTTTTTTGTACATAGTCAGACTGTTTGCAATCATTCAGTTTACATATTTCTTACCCAGTTTTGAAGTTTCAAAGCAAAAAATGAAGTCATAGAAATAGTTGGAGAGGCTTTTTGGGGATTAGTGTTTAGATTGTGATTTTAGAGGTATAAATTTAATACATAATAATAAATAACAAAGGATCTGATTCCACCACAGAATTCAGGCAAGACAACAGACACTCGCGGAGATAAAAAATAATTCTCCAAATACATAACGAAGGGAGTCGATACCACCAAAACAGACAGAACTCACACAGTATAATCTGGAGATAAACCATAATTCTCCTAATACAATATGAAAGGAGACGATTCCACCATAGAGTTTAATAATCAAACCGAAATTCCGGAGATAAACCATAATTCTCCTAATACGAATATGAAGGGAGACGATTCCACCATAATATGACTAACTTAGATGAAAGTTCACTTTAAAAGGCCGATGTTGAAAAAATTCAATGTCGGCCTTTTTGTTTTTTGACTTTGTAAAACTCGATATGCAGACAGAAATCAAAAAATCCCCTTCCTGAATATCCGGCGGGGATTCTAATTCTTATTGATATATGAAGTTGCCATGCGCAGCAGCATTATCTACACAGGCTTTTTGAGTTTTTCTTGTGTGTAAGCCGCTTTTCTTGGGGCTGTGAAATCAACGTATATGACCTTGCCCATGTCTTTTGTTTTAACGTCTTTGCCTGATTTCGCGCCGGCTTTAATGTCAATTTTTTTTGCTTTCAACATGTCCTTTGCTTTTGTTTTTAAACCATCTATAAATGTCATCCAGTTCATAATGTGTCATCCCCCTCGAAGTATGTTTTTTTATTATACTTTATTATATACCATCTATGTATATATTTAAAACGCAAAAATTTCAGAAAAATTCAAAAAACTTTTCGTTCCGGGTTCAGGGAATAAAAAAAAGAGAGCTGTCCGAAGACGAGGCCACTGAAAAAGTCCATATAAAATAAGAAGGTACACTTTCTCAATATTATTGAGGAGGTTGTACCTTTTTTCTTGTATAATTGAAGTATAACATGAGAGAAGGTGTGCTAATTGATTCAGCTACAGCAAACATTGGTCATAAGTCCATATCTGGAGCTTTACAATCTAGTGATCCCCAAGGATAATATGTTGCGGCAAATCAATGAGCTTGTTGATTTTTCTTTTATATATGAAGAACTCAAACAGAATTACTGCCTGGACAATGGGAGAAATGCGATTGACCCTATTCGCATGTTTAAATACCTGCTGCTAAAAGCAATCTTTGAATTGTCCGACGCCGACATCGTCGAGAGATCGAAATATGATATGTCGTTTAAGTACTTTCTGGATATGGCACCGGAAGAGCAGGTGATAGATTCTAGTTCACTAACCAAGTTCCGAAAACTTCGGTTAAAGGATATGAATTTACTCGATTTGCTGATTAACAAGACGGTTGAACTCGCCATCGAAAAAGGCATTATCCAGAGTAAATCCATCATCGTAGATGCGACGCATACGAAAGCTCGTTATAACCAGAAGTCTCCACGTGAAATTTTACAGGACCGTTCTCGAAAACTCAGAAAGGCTATCTACAAGGTTGATGAATCTGTAAAAGCCAAGTTTCCTGCGAAAAATACAAGCAATATGTTAGAGGACGAACTCGCCTATTGTAAAAAGCTTATCGAGGTAGTCGAGGCAGAAGGCGGCGTTTGTGAGCTGCCTAAGATAAAAGAACCGCTCAATCTACTGAAAGAAACCGTTGCAGATGACCTTGAACAACTTCGAATCTCGGAAGACCAAGATGCAATGATCGGTCATAAGAGTGCGGACTCTTCGTTCTTTGGCTACAAAACCCATATTGCTATGACCGAGGAAAGAATTATTACGGCAGCCGTTGTAACAACTGGTGAGAAGAATGATGGCAAACAATTGCAGACCTTAATCGAGAAGAGCAAGCAAGCAGGCATGGAAGTGAATACAGTCATCGGAGATGCGGCATACTCCGAAAAAGATAACATCACTTACGCCAAAGAGAACACGGTTGAACTAGTGGCTAAGCTTAACCCGTCTGTTACACAAGGCTACCGTAAGCATGAAGATGAATTCCAGTTCAATAAGGATGCAGGAATGTATGTCTGCAAAGCTGGCCACATGGCAATCCGAAAGGCCCGTCAAGGCAAGAAAGGCATCGGCACAAACCAGACGGATACATACTACTTTGATGTGGAAAAGTGCAAGAGATGCTTACGCCGTCAAGGTTGCTACAAGGAAGGGGCAAAAAGTAAATCCTATTCGGTGAGCATAAAGTCCGACGAACATACTGAACAGATGGCTTTCCAGGAGACTGAGTACTTTAAGACGAAGGCCAAGGAACGTTACAAAATTGAGGCAAAGAACAGCGAACTGAAACACAGACACGGGTATGATGTGGCGACATCCTCGGGTCTTGTCGGCATGGAGTTACAAGGTGCAATGGCGATATTCACTGTAAATATAAAAAGAATATTAAAGTTAATGAAGTGAAAAAACAACAACGATCGGTCATATACAGAGAAAAAGACGACTCTCATACCCATTTACTGGTGTTGAGAAATCGTCTTTTTTTACTATGACCTTAAGGTTCATTAAAACCGCAAGTTCTTCAGTAGCCTCTCCGAAGACCAGCTCTCTTAAAATTTCTACATATTCATGATTTCGTGGGGCCTGGCACGCTACATCCACTTGCCCATTTTTCTTATCTTTTCATATCTCGCTTCCGCCAGCTCTTCGCCCGGCATTTTTGAAAGCTTTTCAAGGCAGGCTCTTATGTATGCCTTTATACTCGAGGCTGCCAGATCGACGTCCTTGTGAGCTCCGCCCAAGGGCTCTTCTATTATGTCGTCTATTATGCCAAGGCCTATAAGGTCCTGAGCTGTAAGTTTCATCATGCTCGCGGCTTCGGATGCCTTTGAGGCGTCCTTCCAGAGTATGCTCGAGAGGCCTTCCGGCGATATTACAGAGTACACCGAGTGCTCGAGCATCGCTATGCAGTTGCCAACGCCAAGCGCAAGGGCTCCGCCGCTTCCGCCTTCGCCTATTATTATGGCTATCACAGGGGTTTTCAGCCTGCTCATTTCAAGCAGGTTTCTGGCTATTGCCTCTCCCTGGCCCCTCTCCTCGGCTCCAAGTCCGCAAAAAGCGCCCGGGGTGTTTATAAGCGTCACTATAGGCCTTTTGAATTTCTCCGCCTGCTTCATTAGCCTTAGAGCCTTTCTGTAGCCTTCCGGATGAGGCATTCCGAAGTTGCGCATTATATTGTCCTTTGTGTCCTTGCCCTTTTGGTGGCCTATTATTGTCACAGGAGTCCCGTCTATCATGCCCAGCCCGCCCACTATTGCGCGGTCGTCGGCATAGAGCTTGTCGCCGTGGAGCTCTATAAACTCGCTTGTTATCCTCTCGATGTAGTCAAGCGTCGTCGGCCTTTCCGGATGCCTTGCAAGCTTGAGCTTCTGCGACGGCTGAAGGTGCTTGTATATGTCGTCCTTCATTGATGCCGCCTTTTTCGAGAGCATTTCTATCTCGCCCGACAGGTCTACTCCAGTCTCCTCGACTAGCGTTTTAAGCTCCTTTATCTTCTCCTCCAGCTGGAGTACTGGTCCGTCGAATTCATTTCTACTTGTCATCGAGCCCACCTCCAGTTGAATGTATTGCAAGCAGCTTGCCTATGAAGTCTTTCATGTCGCCCCTTGGAACTATTGTGTCTACAAAACCCTTGTCCTGGAGGAATTCCGCCCTTTGGAAGCCCTCAGGAAGCTTTTGTCTTATTGTCTGCTCTATTACCCTTGGGCCTGCAAAGCCTATAAGGGCCTTAGGCTCGGCCACTATTATGTCTCCGAGCATTGCAAAGGATGCCGTGACGCCTCCCGTTGTCGGGTCTGTGAGCACAGATATATACAGCAGCCCCGCATCGTCGAGCTTTCCAAGCGCCGCTGAGGTCTTTGCCATTTGCATCAGCGAAAGCATACCCTCCTGCATCCTGGCGCCTCCCGATGTGGAGAATATTACTACCGGAAGTCTTTTTTCAATGGCCTTTTCCACGGCTCTTGAAATCTTTTCTCCCACGACCGAACCCATGCTGCCCATCATGAAAAGCGAATCCATTGCGCATATTACGCACTTTTGGCCATTCACCGAGCATTCTCCAGTCACTACGGCCTCGTCGAGTCCCGATTTTTCCTTCGCTTCTCTTAGCTTGTCGTCGTAGCTTGCAAAATCAAGGGCGTTGACAGTCTTTATGCCCGTGTCGTACTCCTTGAAGCTGCCCTTGTCTGCTGTTATTTCTATTCTTCTTCTTGCGCCCAGTCTCGTGTGATGCGAGCACTCCGGACATACGCCCAGATTGTCAGAGAGCGCCTGCTTTGCGATTACCGCCGAGCAAGAGGGGCACGCTGTGTGATTCTCGTCGAGCACAGCCTGAGGCTTTTGCATCTCAGGCTGCGCCTTTGGAGCTTCCTGCGGCTGGCCCGATGGCTGCTCCTTTGGCACATTTATTACAGCGTAGCCTTTTTCATGATGGCTCTTTTGACTTTTCTTTGTAAAGAGGTCCTTAAGCAATTCCATTCACCTCGCTTGTATCTTATTTATGGCCTGCGCCAAACATTTTTCTGTCTATGAAGCCTGTGTCGAACTTGTTTTCCACGAAAAACTCGTCGCTGAGTATTTCTCTCTGGAAGTCTATGTTTGTCTCGATGCCCATTACTATCGTCTCATCGAGCACCCTTTTCATCCTGTTTATGGCTTCATGCCTGTTCCTGCCCCATACTATAAGCTTGCCTATCATGGAGTCGTATGTCGGTGGTATCTTGTAGCCGCTGTATATGTGCGAGTCTACACGAACGCCATAGCCTCCCGGGAAGTAAAAGTCATTCACAGTCCCCGGACAAGGCCTGAAGCCGTGGCTTACGTCCTCGGCGTTGATCCTGCACTCTATTGCGTGGCCGTTTATTTTTATGTCCTCCTGCGTAAATGACAGCTTTTCACCTGATGCTATCATTATCTGCTCTCTTACTATGTCCACGCCTGTGACCATCTCCGTGACGGGATGCTCAACCTGTATCCTCGTGTTCATCTCTATGAAATAGAAGTTCTTGTCCTTGTCCACGAGGAACTCAACCGTGCCGGCGTTGACATAGCCTACGGCTTTGGCTCCCTTTACGGCCGCGTCTCCCATCTGCTTTCTTATCTGATCGTCGATAAGCGCGCTTGGAGCCTCCTCGAGCACCTTCTGGTTCCTTCTTTGGAGCGAGCAGTCCCTCTCGCCAAGGTGCACCACGTTGCCGTGCGAATCCGCAATAATCTGAACCTCTACGTGCCTTGGGTTTTCTATGAGCTTTTCCACGTACATTGAGTTGTCCCCGAAGGCCACAGCCGATTCCGACTGTGCAACGCTAAAGCCCTTTATGAATTCGTCCCTGTTTCTGGCGACTCTCATTCCTCTTCCGCCGCCTCCGCTGACTGCCTTGATCATGACAGGGAAGCCTATCTTCTCGGCCTCGACAAGCGCCTCTTTGGCGTCTGTGATGCTGCCCTCCATTCCCGGAACTACGGGAACTCCGGCCTCTATCATTGTCTTTCTGGCCTGGGCCTTGTCGCCCATTTTTATTATGTGATCCTCTGTAGGGCCTATGAATATTATGTCCTCATCCCTGCACCTTTTGACGAAAGTGGTGTTCTCCGAGAGGAAGCCATAGCCCGGGTGTATTGCGTCGGCGCCCATAACGAGCGCCGCGCTTATTATGCTGTCCATGTTCAGATAGCTCTTAGTCGATATTGCCGGGCCTATACATACCGATTCGTCGGCTATATGCACATGCAGAGAGTCCCTGTCCATTTCGGAGTAGACGGCCACAGTCTTTATGCCCATCTCCTTGCACGCCCTTATTATCCTTACTGCTATTTCACCCCTATTTGCAACGAGTACCTTGCTAATCATAATTTCTACCTCCTGATTTTCATAAGAGGCTGACCGTATTCAACAATGTCCTCGTTTACAACTAGTATCTCGACTATTTCGCCTGCTTCTTCGCTTTCTATCTCGTTCATTATCTTCATGGCTTCTATTATGCAAAGCGTGTCGCCCTTGGCAACCTTGTCTCCGACCTTTACGAACGCCGGAGTTCCCGGGCTTGAAGATCCATAGAAGGTTCCAACTATAGGCGATTTGACTATGTAGAGGTCTTCAGCCGGAGCCGCCTCTACTATGGCTGCAGGAGCCGGAGATACTGCCACTGGCGCTGCCGCGGCAGCCCTTGGCGCCTCAGGGGCGTTGTAGACTACTGCCGGCGCTGCTTCTGCAGTCTTGCTTATCTTTATCTTGAAGTTGCCTTCTTCCATTTCGAATTTTTGTACTCCGCTGGCATCCAGCGCGTGTATTAGCTCTTTTATATCTTTAATATCCAAAATTGTTACCTCCGAATTCGCATGATCTCAACGCTCTAGAAATCATGACTTGATTTTAGTATCTGGTGCTAATTAGACATATGTAAAATATTATATCAATTTTCACATAAATTTTCAATCTTATAGACATTTACGATTTTGCGCATAGAAAATTATTATACCACAAAATGACTCCGGCAGGATATTTGCACGCTGCTTTATCCTGCTCAGAGTCATAATGCGAAAACCCCTTTTATCTCTTTTGAAGAGCCTTTTCTATTTCATCTATTGTATGCTCTAGAACCTTCACTCTGGCGTATCTTTTGCAGTTGGACTCGACTATGGTCCACGGGGCGAAGGTGGTGCTTGTCCTAAAGAGCATCTCGTCGACGGCGTCCTTGTAGCTGTCCCAGTTGTATCTGTTGCGCCAGTCCTCGTCGGATATCTTCCACGTCTTGTTGGGGTCTGCCGCCCTCTGGTTGAAACGCTTGAGCTGCTCCTCCCTGTCTATGTGTATCCAGTATTTGAGGAACACCGTGCCAAAGTTGACTATGTGCTCTTCCATGTCGTTTATCTCCCTGTAGGCGCGCTTCCACTCCGCCTCGCTGCAGTAGCCTTCAACTCGCTCGACTAGAACCCTTCCGTACCAGCTCCGGTCGAATATGGCTATGTGTCCGGTCTTGGGCATCTCCTTCCAGAACCGCCACAGGTAGTGATGGTTTTTTTCGGTGTCGTTTGGTGAGCTTATGGGCACGACGTCGTATCCCCGCGGGTCGAGCGATGCTGCCAGGCGCTTTATGTTGCCGCCCTTTCCTGCCGCGTCCCAGCCCTCGTATACTATGACTACCGGAATCTTAGCCCTGTAGAGTTCGTTGCCCAGCAGCCTCATCTTGCACTGCAGCTTTGCTATACGCTTTTCATACTCCTGCTTGTCCATTGAGAGCGAAAGGTCCACCTTGTCTATCACCGAGGATTTGATGCCGTTCAGCTTGAGGCTCGAGCCGTTTCCCGCGGTTTCATGGGGTTCCTGGCTTCTCATATTCCTTATTATCTGGGCGTTCGCGACTATCTCCCTTTGCCTGTCTATCCTTGCAAGCCCGGTTTCCATGCCCTCTATGAAGCTCATTAGCGTCTTTATTATCCCGAACCTGTAGTCCTCGCACTCTACTATGGTCCACGGCGAGCGCTCGGTGTCCGTCTCCTCTATGGCTCTTTGCATGGCCTGCATGTAGGCTTCATATTTTTTGTTCTGTCTCTTGTCGGATTCCCTTATCCTCCACGCTGTGGCGGGATTCTTCCCCATCCTCTCCTGTCTCTTTTTTTGCTCTTCACGGCTTATGTGGAGGAAGAACTTGAGTATTATGAAGCCGTCTTCATAAAGTACGCGCTCGAAGGAGTTTATCTCTCCGTATGAGGTTTCAAGGGCCTCGCCCTTTACGATTCCCTCGGCTGCATCGTCCATGATCCTCCTGTACCAGCTCCGGTCGAACACTGCCATGTCGCCTTTTTCAGGCGTCTTTGTCCAGAATCTCCACAGGAACGGCCTTCTCATTTCCTCTTCGTTTTCCTCATGCATTGTGAAAACGCTGAAATATCTGGGGTTCAGGGGGAGTATGAGCTCGTTTATTATCCGCCCCTTGCCCGAGGCGTCCCAGCCCTCGAATACTACTATTACAGGCACGCCCTTGTCCTTGGCCTCGCGCTGAAGCTGGCCCAGGCGTATTTCTATGTCTTTCATTATCTTGTTGTATTCTTTCTTTTCGATTTGTTTTGAAAGGTCTATCTTCTCGAACATAGTTCCCGAATGCGCCCTTGACCGGCCGCTCCGGAGTCACCCCCTGTTTGTAGTTAATTCTTTTTTTTATACCCCGTTTTCTGGGTATCAAATATTCATAGGGAAATCAAGTGAAATCCAACTGAATAAATGAATCCAATGGAATAAACGGCCTTTAAATTTCATTTTGTGATTTCCATTTGGATTCACATGCCACAGTCAGAACAGTAGAACCACCTTGGTGTTCAGCTATGTGGGGAGGAGGAACGCGAAATGAAGAATAAATATACATCAATTATGGGATTGTGTTTGATTGTTGTCATGGCGCTTGGGGGGTGCAAGGCTGAGCCACCTGCGGATATTCTCAAGAAGTCATTCGAGAAGACGGTTAAGATTGAAAGTGCGAGGCAGAGCTTTACCGCAAATTTGCATATGGATCTTAGCGGGGCTTCCGAGCAGGAGATGCAGGCCCTATCGCTTATGCGAGATGTGGTTTTAAAGAGTGACACTGCTTTTTTATCTGCAGGAGCCGAATCTGCCGGGGATTTTTCAATACATTCCGACGGCATAACTTACGAGGGCAAGGTTTTTATGCGGGATGGGAAGTCGATAATGAAGCTCCCCGCAATGGACAAATATGTGGTTTTTGATTCGCAGGGCTACAACAAAAAAGACATTGATGACATGAAGCAGCTCAGCTTGCAGCTTTCAACGCTAATGCTCGAAATTGCAGGCGAGGATGCAATAACTGTCGAAAACAACGTGTCAACCGAGTCGCCTCAGGGAAGCTTCAGGGGCAAGCGCATAAGCTTTTCTATGAGCGACAGCGAGCTCAAGGATTTTGTGAAAAAGGCGGCATTCCTGATACTTGAAAACGACTCGTTCAAGGAGAACATGAAGGAGAGCATTCGGATTCAAATGCAAATGCAGGGCGAGGTATACAGCGAAGCGGAGGCCGACAAAAAGCTCAAGGAGTTCCAGGACGAGATTGAAACCGGCGTTGGCCAGCTCTACAAGGTTGTTCAATTCGACGGATTGAGCGTAGATTACGTTATAGACAAGGACTACAACATAAGGAGCTCGAAAATGAAACTCAAGATGCGCGTTGACGATCCGCAGACTTCAAGGTATGTTGACATGACATTAGATATTGATTCGAACCTTTGGGACATAGGAAAGAAGGCGAAGCTCGACATTCCTGACATCACATCTGAAAATTCGGTTGACTGGAGCGAGATGAGCGGCTTCATGCCCGCAGGAGCTGAAGCTCAGGTGCCACAGGAGTAGCCTCTTGTCCAAAGCAGGATTCAGGCGCTGCTGCATGGACTTCTTGTTAATTATGTTAACTTCGTGCAAAGTTGTGGAATTTGGCGCTTCAAGGTAGTATAATGGTTTTAGGGATCATACTTTAGGGATAATACTTTTAGCTCGTAACATTACACTGTAGATGACACTGTAAAAGGGGGCTTGCGAATGCTTAATGGGAATAAGATAAGGGAATTCAGACTTAGTCTCGGTTACACCGCAAAGGATATAGAGGTTCTGACGCAGGATCAAAAGTACGGAACTTGCATTTCCAAATCGTATCTCGAGGAGCTGGAAAGAGGAGACAAGAAAAACCCGAGCTTCCAAAAGGTAGTTGTGCTTGCCAGCATTCTGGGCTGCAAGCTTGACGAACTCATCACCTCTTATGAGCATTAACTTTATTGTGACTTTATTGTTTAAATCATAAAATCCAGGGACGGCCGATTAATGGGCTTCCCTGGATTTCTTTTGTTAAATATGGTATTCTATTCTGCGCTTTCAGCGTTGCTTTCCGTTTCAATGCTTTTCTTTCTTGGAGGCCTGGGCCCGAAATACTGGTAGTAGTAGCATTTTATTCTTCCGTTATAGAGCTTCCTGTTCTTGCTCGCCTTCTTGCCGAAGCTCCTTTCGAAATCCTCGCTCGAAGTTATCACGTAGTATGACCACGTGTCAAGTTTTCCAAATGCCTTGCCCATTTCCTCATAGAGCCTCAGAACGCTCTCCCTCTCGCTCATTCTTTCTCCGTAAGGCGGGTTGCATATTATCTTGCCGTACTTCTTGGAGGAGCTCAGCTCCTGCATTGGCCTCGATTGGAAGTGTATATGCTCGTCCACTCCTGCGTTTTCCGCGTTTTGCATGGCGCTTTTTACGAGCCTGCCGTCTATGTCGTAGCCTTCTATGCTCATCTGTGCGTCATGGTCTATGGCTTCGTAGGCTTCCTTTTTTAACTTCTTCCACATGCCGTCCGGAATCATGTCCCATTTTTCAGATGCGAAGCTTCTTGAAAGACCGGGCGCTATGTTCGCCCCTATCATGGCGGCCTCTATCGGTATTGTGCCGGAGCCGCAGAAAGGGTCTATAAGGGCTATGTCGCTCTTCCACTTGCTTATTATTATAAGTCCGGCAGCGAGCGTCTCTTTTATTGGAGCCTCGCCAAAGCCTTCCCTGTAGCCTCTCTTGTGGAGTCCCGCGCCGCTTGTGTCTATCGACACGGTAACGACGTCTTTGAGTATTGACACGTGTATTGGATACTTGGCTCCCGTCTCGGCAAACCATTCCTTGTTGTAGGTCTGCTTGAGGCTCTCGACGGTCGCCTTCTTTGTTATGGCCTGTATGTCTGACAGGCTGAAGAGCTTCGAATTCACTGACTTGGCGTCAGCCACCGGAAACTCGGCGTCCTCTGGTATTATGTCCGACCAGGGAAGCGCCTTAGTCTGCTGGAAGAGCTGCTCGAAGGTTGTAGCCCTGAAGCTGCCCATCTTGAGGTACACCCTGTCTGCACATCTGAGCCAGAGGTTGCATTTGCAGATTGCCGCCTCGTCTCCTGTGAAGGTGACCTTGCCATTTTCTACTGTTACTTTGTCGTACCCTAGCGCTTTTATCTCGTCGGCCACTACCGATTCGAGACCGAATGCGGCCGTGGCTATGATTTCATATTTTCCCATTTGCATCTCCCGTTTGTTTTATTGTTTGCTTGCCCTATTTGTCGCGCGACTTGATATATCCCTTGTCTATGAGCTTTTGTATGTGCTCCTCGACCTTCTGGTCTATGTCCACGCCGTACTCCTCCTCGAGCACGAAGCACATGGATATTGTTGTCTGAGCCACATCGAGCAGCTCCTTTGCTATCTCGTCGAGCACTTCCTTTTGTGTCATGCTGACCTTCTCGCCGCTGATGCCCCTGAATTTACCTATGGCGCGTGCCAGCTCGCCCTGCTCCTCGGCAACCTTCAGCGCCGTGCTCTCTAGCGACGGCGAAAGTCCGTCAAGCTTTGGAAGGCTTATTGTCTTGAATTTGAGGTGTCTTTTCATGCTGATTTCTCCTCCAGATATATGCTAAAACAAGTATACCACAAGCTTATTGATTGTTGTTAACGCAAGTTGACGCATTCTGAAAGTTTGTCAATATCAGCTTCCAGCAGGCTCCTCACCCGCATGTCGGCTCTTTCCAGGCTGTTTTCGGCCTCTACTCCGACGCTTACCATGCCGGCGCTCCTGGCAGCCTCTATTCCCGAAGCCGCGTCTTCAAATACGGCGCACTCGCTCGGGGACTCGCAGAGCAGCCCGGCGCACAGCAGGAATATCTGGGGATCGGGCTTAGCCCTGCTTATCATGCTGCCGTCGACTATGGCGTCAAAATACATCCCTATGCCCAGCCTGTCTATTACCTCCCTGGCGTTCTTGCTTGAGGATGCAAGCCCAAGCTTGAGTCCTTTATTTCTCAGCTCGCGCAGGAGCTCCAGCGCGCCTTCGAGTATGTCCTTCTCGCTCAGGCCTGCTATATACTCCCTGTACCAGGTGTTTTTGAGCTCGATAAGGCTTTCGAATTGTTCCTTTGTGACACTCATGCCCTTCATGCGGAGCAAGAGCCTGAGCGATTCAATCCTCGAAACTCCCCTCAGGCAGTTGTTCTCTTCCTCTGAAAGGTCGCTGCCAAGGCTCTCCATGAGCCTTTTCCATGCGAGAAAGTGATATCTGGATGTGTCTACTATGACGCCGTCCAGGTCGAATATGCAGGCTCTTAGCATCTTTGGCGCCTCCCAATTATTGTGATTAAATCCGATGAAAACCGGCCATATATTCCTTGGATTCGCTTATCTGTTTGTTATAATACCCTTTTTGGGGTATTATTCAGTAAGAATGCTAAATTTTTGGAATATTTCATTTTTGGAGGTAATGCGATGAAGGCGCTCCAACTAGAGCCCTGGCGTATTGTCCAGTCAGAGCCTGATTTTGAAAACAACAGGATATATGAAAGCATTATGAGTCTTGGCAACTGCCACATGGGGATACGCGGGAATTTCGAGGAGTCGTTCTCGGGCGATAGCCTCAAGGGAACATATCTTGCAGGCGTATACTACCCGGATTCCACCAAGGTAGGCTGGTGGAAAAACGGCTACCCGGAATATTACGCGCGGATAATCAATTCTCCCGATTTTATAGGCATAGGCTTGAATGCTGACGGAATAGACATAGACATGAATATTCAGCGGCCGCTCTCCTTTGAGCGCGCCCTTGACATGAAGGAGGGCTCACTCGAAAGAAATGTGGTGCTTGAGTATAAGAAGGGCAAACGCCTCCATATCAGGACTTTTCGCTTTCTGAGCATGCATGACAAGGAATGCGGCTGCGTAGTCTGCGAGGCTACGCCTCTTGACGACGACTCCGTCATTACTATGTCCCCTTTCCTGAGTTCGAATGTGAGAAACGAGGATTCCAACTGGGGAGAGTCCTTCTGGACGACTATTTCCTGCCAAACAGGAGCAAGCGACGGCCATATATGCTCGATGACGCGAAAAAGCGGCTTTGGCAACTGCGTGGCAATGGCGTGCAAGGCATATCTTGAAGGCGAGGAAATACCTCCTTCGGATTTTAGCTCTCACGGCGCGGAGCAAACGTCCGGAACGGTTTCCATACCCATTTCGCTGCTTTGCCCCAAGGGCTCTACTCTTCGCATAGTGAAATTCTTTTGCTCGGTTACAACCCGCGACCACCCGTTTGAAACTCTTGCGGATCTGTCGCTTGAAAAGGCCAGCTCCTTGAGGGCTGAAGGCTTTGAATCTATGTATAGACTTCACAGGGATGCGTGGGCGTCACTCTGGGCTATGTGCGACGTTGAAATAAAAGGCGACAAGAGGCTGCAAAGCGCAGCGCGCTACTGCATATTCAATATGCTCCAGACCTACACAGGCCACGACTCAAGGCTGAACATAGGGCCAAAGGGTTTCACCGGCGAAAAATATGGCGGCGGCACATACTGGGATACGGAGGCTTTCTGCTTCCCGTTTTATCTTATGTCCTTTGGGCGCTCTTCGAAGACCCTTCTCAAATACAGACACAATCAGCTTGACAAGGCAAGAGGCAACGCCCGGAAGCTGGGCCTTCAGGGGGCGCTCTACCCCATGGTCACAGTCGATGGCGACGAATGCCACAACGAATGGGAGATCACTTTCGAGGAGATACACAGAAACGCGGCCATGGCGCATGCCATATACCTTTATGAAAAACATATCGGCGATTTTGAATACATAGCAAAAATCGGAATAGACGTGCTTGTGGAAACAGCCAGATTCTGGGCTTCACGGGCAAGCTGGAGCAGTTTCCGCAAAAAGTACGTCATACTCGGAGTGACAGGGCCAAACGAGTACGAAAACAACGTCAGCAACAACTGGTATACAAACTATATGGCTAGCTGGAACATGGAGTATGCCGCAAGGTCACTCGCTCTACTTGAAAAACAGGATGCTCAGCGCTATGAATCAGCGCTTTCGCGTCTTGGCATGAGCGGCGGCGAAATTGACACCTGGCTTAGGATATCCTCGAACATGTACCTGCCCTTTTGGGAGGAACTGGGCGTATTCGAGCAGCAGGACGGGTACAGGGACAAGGTGCTTGAGGAGGCCTCAGCAATACCATCCGCCGAGCTTCCCATATCACGCAGCTGGTCGTGGGATCGGATTCTAAGGTCGTGCTTCATCAAGCAGGCCGACGTGCTCCAGGCCTTCTACATGCTGCCCGAGAATTTTTCACGGGAGACCATGAAGCGGAATTTTGATTTCTATGAGCCAAAAACCGTCCACGAGTCCTCGCTTTCAGCATTGGCGCACTCAATAGTCGCATCCAGAGTGTGTGATTTTGAAAAGGCGCTCTCGCTTTTTGAACATTCTGTTACTCTTGATTTGGAAAACCGCAACAGGGACACTGCCGACGGCCTCCACATTACAAGCATGGCCGGTGCATATCTTTGCATCTGCCTTGGGTTTGCCGGGATACGAATCGAACATGGAAAACTTTCTATGAGTCCGCACGTGCCGAGGGGATGGGACGGCTATTCCTTCAGCATGATATTTAAAGAAAATCGAATGAGGATAGCCGTTGAAAAAAGCCTAGTCACCGTCTACTGGGATTCTTACGAGACGATAATAATACGAGTTTTCGAGTCGGAGCATGAAATTCTCCCCGGAGAAAATGTTATAAATGCAACCACGCTGCACGCTGTATAATTAGCCACCCTGCATGTTTTACTTAATGCAGGGTTTTTATATCAAAAAATAAAAAAAGAGGAAGACTCTCTCTTCCCCGGACAATTTTTAGACCTCGAGCACCTTGACTCTGTGATTGCTGGCGACCTTCATAATGCGGTTGACGTCATACTCATACACCCTCATATACACATGCTGTTCTGATATCTTTGTCTCCAATGTCATGTGATACCCCTTAAGAGTGTTGATAAATTTTTTGATTCTGTCTTCACTTTCTTTTCTGACTTTTAAAAGCTTCACCCTATGCACCCCTTTGTTTTTTATTGTGACTGAAAAGCCGCCAAATCAAATATACCCACAGGTCTAAAAATAAAACGAAAAATCAAATAGTATTTTGTATATAGCGATATTCAATCGGAATTTGATATGTGATTTATTTTCTTTGATTGCCACTCGTTCATACATTGTCAATACTCGCGAGCACTCGGCAGCACACATATCAACCGTGTCTAAGTATGACTTGTATCTTATTATTGTATATATACCAATTAAGCCCTCTGCAAACATAAAAAAGCTTATTTTTATCTGCAATCGTGATTTTTTTTCCTCGGTGAAGGTATATATGTAATATAATATAGATACAGATAACTGTATCTATCAGTTCTTCACCGATGATGGTTAAGGGGGATTTTTTATGCTTTTACAAATTGCAGCCGTTTTGTGGGCAATTGTTGGCTTTTTCTCTGGCTCGGCAAGTGTATTCATCGCAGGAGGTCTGGCCTGCATTGTTCTCGACATTGTAAGACTTTCAATCAGACAGCTTAATCCAATACTATTTGCATCAACATACATACTCTGTTATATGCTCTTTGGCATAAGGGATGGAATCATTGTGGGATCTATAATACTTAATACAATGGATATAATAACTCCGAGAATAAAGACTATGTCAGGTGTCCTGTTGGAATTTGACAAGCTTGACTAACAACCCAGTAATAAAAAACACCTCTTTGAGCCGTTATTTGACTCGAAAAGGTGTTTTTTTCGTTGAGGTCTACAATTTTATGCAGCCTTTGTCTTCGTTGTTTATGACCCAGTAGCATTTTGATTCGTCGACGTTGAAGTACATCTGCAGATCCTTTATTTCCTTTACTAGTCTGCCCTGCTGCAGCCATTCGTCTTTTACGAGTCTTACCATGTCCTTTTTTGATATTTGCTTTCCGCTGTGCTCCACAAAAAAATCAGTTTTCAACTTCAATTCACTTCCCTTTTTCTTTTTAGTGCTTTATTTTCACTTTATCCTCAGTAGATAGTATACCCGAAAAAACCGAGTTTTACACTATGGACTGCACGAAAGAAAGGTGTAGGTGAATCCAATTAATAAACGGCCTTTAAGTAACCAAAAACGTCCGGAGTAAAAAACCACACAAAAAACCCGCAATGATATGCGGGTTTTCAAGTTGACAATACATGATATGCCTATTAAATTTTGTCTCAAAGCGCTTGATTACATTCCCATGAAAAGCTTTATGTCGTCTTCTACTGTGCCTATTCCGGCTATTCCGAATGTCTCAACAAGCACTTTTGCCACGTTTGGAGACAGGAATGCAGGAAGTGTAGGTCCAAGGTGTATGTTCTTAACGCCCAGGTAGAGAAGCGCAAGCAGAACTATTACTGCTTTTTGCTCATACCAAGCTATGTTGTATGCTATTGGAAGCTCGTTTACATCTTCAAGGCCGAATGCATCCTTTAGCGCGAGGGCTATTTTTACAAGCGAGTAAGAGTCGTTGCACTGTCCAGCGTCTAGAACTCTTGGTATTCCGCCTATGTCTCCCAGAGGAAGCTTGTTGTATCTGTATTTCGCGCAGCCTGCTGTCAGGATTACTGTATCATTCGGAAGCGCCTTTGCAAATTCAGTGTAGTACTCTCTGTTCTTCATTCTTCCGTCACAGCCCGCCATTACGAAGAATTTCTTTATGGCGCCTGACTTGACAGCGTCTATTACCTTGTCGGCAAGTGCTATGACCTGGTTGTGTGCAAAGCCTCCAACTATCTCGCCTGATTCTATTTCTACAGGCGCAGCGCATTTTTTCGCAAGCTCTATTATTTCGCTAAAGTCCTTGCTGCCGTCTGCCGCTTCTTCTATATGCTTGAAACCAGGGAAGCCGCAGGCTCCTGTTGTGAAGACTCTATCCCTGTAGGTGGCGTCAGCCTTTGGAGGAACTATGCAGTTAGTAGTAAACAGCACTGGTCCGTTGAATGACTCAAACTCTTCTTTTTGCTTCCACCATGCGTTTCCGTAGTTTCCGTAGAAATGGCTGTATTTCTTGAATGCAGGATAGTAGTTTGCAGGAAGCATTTCACTGTGAGTATATACATCGACTCCTGTTCCCTCAGTCTGCTTGAGCAGAGCCTCCATGTCCCTGAGGTCGTGTCCGCTTATTAGTATTCCCGGGTTGGTTCCGGCTCCAATTTTTACCGATGTTATTTCAGGGTTTCCGTATGTTTCTGTATTGGCCTTGTCCAAAAGCGCCATTACATCTACTCCAAACTTGCCTGTTTCCATTACAAGAGCAACCAGCTGATCAGCACTCATGCCATCGTCAAGTGTAGCCGCAAGCGCCTTTTCAGCGAAAGCAAAAATTTCATCATCCTTGTATCCAAGGTGGTAAGCGTGGCTTCCATATGCAGCCACTCCCTTTAGGCCGTATATTGTGAGCTCTCTTAGCGATCTTACGTCCTCGTTTTCAGTTGCAAGAACACCTACAGTCTCAGCTTTTGCATCGTATTCCGCCGGAGTACCGTTCCAGATGGCACAGTCATGAGTAACTCCCGAAAGGTCTGCTCCTGCCGCTGCAGCTCTCGCCTTTATTGCGTCTCTTATTTCAAAAGCTCTAGTTATTCTTTTAACAAATACATCCTTGTCAAAGTTTGCATTTGTTATTGTTGCAAAAAGGCTTTCAAACATGAATCTCTTTTCGTCCTCTTCAGGTACACCGCCCTTTTCTCTTAGCTTAAGGCTGTAAAGAGATATCCCCTTTAGCGCATATATTAGTAGGTCTTGTAAATTGGCCACTTCCTCTGTCTTTCCGCATACCCCAACCTTCATCGAACATCCCTTGTTCATAGCTGTTTCCTGACATTGATAGCAAAACATACTCATTAATCCGACCTCCTTTTAATTTGCAATTCAATTTCAATTCAAAATCCCCTCAATTTATGGGGACGGTTTTACTTTCCCACTTGAGTCACATGAACCACCATGTGCCCAAGCTCAAAATGTAGTTGCAGCTCATCATACCGCTTAAAGGTATTATTTTTAGTGCATTGAAACTGCTGCTCTATGTATATATATCTCCATGTGATGAGCCTCTTAATCAAAATTATATCCATTTTGACGATATTGGCGGTAACTCTGGTTACCAGAATCATATATAAGCGAAGACAGGTATGATTCAATGACATGGCCGCAAAATTTTGGGCTGGCTGCTGGTTCTTTTAACGGATTGTATTATTCCTTTGGATTCGCATTATACGTTGGAATCAGGGACGCCCCGACTATCCCCGCCTTGTCACCAAACTCGGCAAGCTTGATTTCTGCATGCCTTACCCCCTTGTAGAGCACCTCTCTTTCAACCTGCTCTCTTGTCATATCCAGCAGGAAATCTCCCGCCTTGGAGACTCCCCCTCCAAGGACTATTACCTCCGGGTCCAGCATGTTGATTATATTGACTATGCCCTTTGCCAGATATCTCGAAAGCCTCGAGACCGCCATTAGCGAGAGCAGGTCTCCTCTCTTTGCAAATTCGAATATTGTCCTGGCGTCTACAACTCCCGCTTCCCCCACCGCCTGCAGCGCAGAGCTTTCCTCGTCGGCATACTCGACAAGCTTCATGAAATACCGCTCGAGCGCCCTTGCCGATGCGAACGTCTCAAGGCAACCGTTCCTGCCGCAGGTGCAGTTGTAGAAATTCTCTCCCACCGCCATGTGGCCTATTTCGCCTCCGGCGCCGCTAAAGCCCCTGTGGAGCCTGCCTCCTATTACAATTCCTCCTCCGACCCCGGAACCGAGCGTGAGCATCACGCCGCAGTCAGCGCCCTTCATGCTGCCGTATGCATGCTCGGCAAGCGCCGCCGCATTTGCGTCGTTTTCTATGAATACCTCAAGACCTGTCAGCTTTTTAAGGTCGCGCCCGAGAGGCATGCCTTTCCAGCCCAGGTTGACGCAGTATATGACATCTCCTTTTTCATCGGCTATGCCCGGTATCCCGACGCCGACATTTTCGATTTTTACGCCATTTTCCTGCAAGCGCGGCTTTAATGTGTTTATTATGTATGCAATATCCATAACAATCCGCTCGTAGCCACGCTCGGGTCTTGTGGCGATCACAAGCTCTCTCATTACAGAACCCTCGGAACCCACTATTCCTCCCGCTATTCCCGTGGCTCCAACGTCTATGCCTATACGCATTTTCCCCTCCCAAACTGTTTTTATTTTAATCCTGTTGTATTTCAAAAACATATTGTATATCACTATTATTTCTTGTAAAATAATTATGTCATACTATTTGTGTATATAATGCTCTATATTGTGTGAAAAATTTGTTTTTCAGCACAAAATATGTATACCCATATATCCATTGCGTACATCTCAAATCGGGTTTTAGCATTTTTTTGCTTAAAACCTGTGCCACAGGGTAAATATTACTTGTGTGTTTTGTTGAGAGGAGGTGTTCTAAATGGAAAAGCTTTGCATATACATAATCTCTGACTCCATAGGTGAAACAGCTGAAAAGCTTACTGGCGCTGGCCTTTGTCAGTTTGACGGCATTCAATTTGAAGTGAAGAAATTTCCCTATGTAAGAGACGCACAGCTTCTTATGGACATACTCTTTCAGGCCGAGTCTGAAAATCCTGTAATAGCCTATACGCTTTTGGATTTATCGCTCATAGCCGCTTTAAAAGAATTTTGCACAGCGAAAAACATATACCACATAGACATGATAAACAATGCTGTATGCTCTATTTCAATGGCATCACATCTAAAACCGCTTAGAAAGCCCGGTCACTTCAGAAAGAAGATGATGGAGGGAATTACGCAACGCATAAACGCTCTGGATTTTGCCATAAAGTATGACGATGGCAAGGACCCAAGAGGCATGCATCAGGCAGACGTTGTCCTTGTTGGAATCTCAAGGACATGCAAGACTCCGCTTGGAATAATACTAGGCAGCATGGGTATAAAGTCGGCCAGCGTGCCGCTCGCACCAGAGCTTCCTGTGCCAGCCGAGCTGTTTTCGGTTAAGCCGGGCCGCATAGTGGGCCTTGCCCACGCTCCCGAAAATCTTGCTGCAGTGCGGGATGAACGGCTCAGATATATGGGCCTTCCATCAGGCAACTACAGCTCCATCGAAAGGATAAGGCTTGAGCTCGAATACGCACGCAAGGTCATGGAATGCCTCGGCTGTCCCGTCATTGATGTAACCTACAGGTCACTCGAAGAGCTAGCACATATTATAGTTTCACTTGTAAAGAAATAATAGTTATAAAAAATATCATTTAAAAATATTTATTATGATTAAAAAGGAGTGCGAAAATGACTAAATACGTTTACAGTTTTTCTGAGGGTACAAAAGAAATGAAAAGCCTTCTTGGTGGTAAGGGTGCCAACCTTGCTGAGATGAGCATAATCGGACTGCCAGTGCCTCCGGGGTTCACAATCACAACTCAGGCTTGTACTGATTATTATAAGCAAAACAAGGAGCTTTGGAGCGATCTTCTTGACGAGATAAAATCAAAGCTTGCAGAGCTTGAGCAGACTATGGGCAAAAAACTTGGCGACGCGACTAATCCGCTTCTTGTTTCTGTTCGTTCCGGCGCAGTTTTTTCTATGCCTGGAATGATGGACACTATACTTAACCTTGGTCTTAACGACGAGTCTGTCGAAGGCATAGCAAAGGCTATGAACAACCCAAGGCTTGCATACGACAGCTACAGAAGATTCATACAGATGTTTGCTGACGTTGCAATGGACGTGCCTAAATACAAGTTCGAGGCTATACTTGAGCGTACAAAGGAGCAAAAAGGATACCACTACGACACTGAGCTTACTGCTGAAGACCTAAAGGGTATAGTTGCAGAGTTCAAAACTGTATACAAGCTTGAGATTGGAAAGGACTTCCCTTCTGATCCTTTTGAGCAGCTTCTTATGGCCGTTAGAGCGGTATTCAACTCATGGAACAATCCAAGAGCTATAACATACAGAAGACTTAACGACATCCCTCACGACCTGGGAACTGCGGTTAACGTGCAGTCGATGGTATTTGGAAACACAGGCGACAAGTCGGGTACTGGTGTTGCTTTCACAAGAAACCCTTCCACAGGAGAAAACAAGCTCTTTGGAGAATACCTTATAAACGCTCAGGGAGAAGACGTTGTTGCCGGCATAAGAACTCCTCAGTCTATAGATACTCTAAAGGACGATATGCCTGCTGTATACGATGAATTCATAAGAATAACACAGCTTCTTGAAAACCACTACAAGGATATGCAGGACATAGAGTTCACAGTGGAAGACGAAAAGCTTTATATACTTCAGACAAGAAACGGAAAGAGAACTTCTCAGGCGGCTATAAACGTAGCTGTCGACATGGTTGAAGAAGGCCGTATATCTAAGGAGGAGGCTGTTCTTAGAATAGAGCCTGAAAGAGTTAACGAGCTGCTTCACCCTAAATTCGAAGACAAGGCGCTTAAAGCTGCACACCTTCTTGCAAAAGGACTTCCAGCATCTCCAGGAGCTGCTGCAGGAAAAGTTTACTTCAATGCTGAGGACTGCGTAGCTGCAAGCTCAAAGGGAGAAAAGACTCTTCTTGTAAGACTTGAGACTTCTCCTGAGGACATAGAGGGAATGGTTGCCGCAGAAGGTATACTTACTGCAAGAGGCGGAATGACTTCTCACGCTGCGGTTGTTGCAAGAGGAATGGGCAAATGCTGCGTTGCAGGCTGTGGAACTCTTAGAATAGACGAGCGTGCAGGATTCTTCAAGGTTGGAGATTTGACTGTAAAAGAGGGAGATTACATATCTCTTGACGGAAGCACAGGTTCGGTTTACCTTGGCGCTGTTGACAGGGTTGAGCCTAAGCTTTCAGGAAAATTCGAGACTCTCATGACATGGGTTGACGGAATGAGAAAGCTTAAGGTGAGAACTAACGCCGACACGCCTAAGGATGCCAGGATAGCTGTTGATTTCGGAGCTGAGGGCATAGGCCTTTGCAGAACTGAGCACATGTTCTTCGAAGCCGAGAGAATTCCAGCTGTAAGAGAGATGATAATTGCCCAGTCGCTTGAAGCCAGAATGACTGCGCTTGCAAAGCTGCTTCCTATGCAAAGGGAAGACTTCATGGGAATATTCAGGGCTATGGGCGAAAGATCTGTAACTATAAGACTGCTCGATCCACCTCTTCACGAGTTCCTTCCAAGAGAGGAAAAAGACATAATAGAGCTTGCCAGAACTATGAGCATCCCGGTAGATGATCTGAAGGCAAGAGTTGATGATCTTCAGGAATTCAACCCTATGCTTGGACACAGGGGCTGCCGTCTTGCAGTAACTTATCCTGAGATATACGCTATGCAGGCTCAGGCTATAATAGAAGGCGCTATAGCTGTCAAGAAGGAAGGCATCGATGTTAAGCCTGAGATAATGATACCGCTTATAGGCTCAGTTAAAGAGCTTGCTTATGTCAAGTCTATCGTGACTGAGGTTGCAGACGACATAATAGCAAAATCAGACGTTAAGCTAAATTACCTTGTTGGAACAATGATAGAGATTCCAAGAGCTGCTATAACTGCAGACGAGATAGCAAAAGAGGCTCAGTTCTTCAGCTTTGGAACTAACGACCTTACTCAGATGGGCTTTGGCTTCTCGAGAGACGATGCCAACAAGTTCCTTGGCGAATACGAAGAGAAGGGCATACTTGAGAAGGATCCGTTCCAAGTGCTTGATCAGGCGGGAATAGGCAAGCTTGTCAAGATGGGCTGCGAGCTCGGAAGAAGCACTAATCCTGATATCCACCTTGGAATATGCGGAGAGCACGGCGGAGAGCCTTCTTCAGTGGAATTCTGCCACAGAATAGGACTTGACTATGTTTCTTGCTCACCATTCAGGGTTCCTGTTGCAAGAATAGCTGCTGCACACGCTGCTCTCAAGGAAAAATCAGGAGATCAAGTTAGAGACAAGTAAAGTATAAAGTCAAAGCAAAAAAAGCTCGGGGATCGAGGCCGAAATAAAGGCCGCTCCCCGGGCTTTTTTATTAAAAGCTATGAAAAATCCCGCCGGCGGCTCTTTATGTGAGCTGCCGGCGGGATTTTTCATTTTACTCTTGATTTTTTTAATATTAGTCTTGGAAGAGCTCTGAGAATTTTTGAGATACCTTTTCAAATTCCGCATCGTCTTCTATGTTTGAAAGCTCAACGCCTTCTTCGTCTTCTGCAAATTCATAAAGGAATACGTCTTCGTGCTCCTCTGGAAGCAGCGCTATATATTCTTTGCCTTCAATTTCTTCAACGTCGAATACTCCAAGTACTATGCAGCTAAGCACTTTTCCATCGTCAAGCGTGATGTCAAGAGTTTCATACTCTTCGTCATCTTCGCCGCCGCATCCGCAGCCACAGCCTTCTGATTCTTCAGCGCCGCACTCGTCAAATTCGTTGCAGCAGCAGCTCTCTTTAACTTCTGTTTCTGATGAGTCGCATCCGCAGCCACAGCCGCAGCCTTCTAGTTTCTTTTCCATATTTATCTCCTCCGTATGGCGATTCTACTTAATGCTCTCTAAAACGTCAAGCAGGTATTCCCATGTTCTCTTGATCGACGATATGCTCATGTGCTCATCAGGAGTATGAACGTCGTACACGTCCGGTCCGAAAGCCACTATATCAATATCCCCGATCACTTCCTTAAATATACCACATTCGAGTCCGCAGTGTACAGCAGTAATAAGCGGTTTTTTTTCATATTTTTTTTCGTATACGCTTGTAAATATGTCCCTTATGTGCGAGTCCTTGCTGTACTCCCACTCGGGGTAGTCAGCCTCGAGCTCAAGCCTTGCCCCAAGGGCTTTGCACATGCATTCCATCTGAGCGACAATGCTGAGCTTCTGGCTTTTTATATTGCTCCTTACAGCGCTGTCGAATTCGACACTGTTCTCTCCCGTGGTTATTATTCCTATGTTGGACGAGCTCTCCACAAGCCCCTCTATCTCCTGGCTCATTGTCATTATGCCGTTTGGTATCATGACAAGCATCGAAATTACCCTTTCAGCGTCTCTTGGGCTTATTATGTCGAATTCGCCCTCGAGCTTACGCATTTCAAGCTTCACATTAGGGTCTGCCGCTGAAAGCTCCTTTTGGAATACATTCTCCCAGCTGTTAATTGCCGAGTTCAGCTCCTGCAGCTTTGATTTTTCAACTAGCACGATGGCCCTTGCATCCCTTGGTATGGCATTCATCTTGGCTCCGCCATCTATGCTTGAGAGCTGGGCTCCCGCATTTTTTGAAATGTCGTAGAGCACCCTGCCCAGGAGCTTGTTGGCGTTGCCTCTTTTTTTGTCTATCTCCATACCTGAGTGGCCGCCCTTTAGTCCGCTGAGCTTTATTTCACAGGCCACCATGCCTTCCATCGCTTTTTCCCGTTTGATGTCCACCATAATCCTTGCCCTTACTCCACCTGCGCAGCTTGTAAAAATCTCGCCTTCGTTTTCGACGTCCATGTTTATTAGTATTTTGCCTGAAAGAAGTGAGCCGTCGAGCTTTGCAGCGCCGCACATGCCTACCTCTTCTCCTGTGGTTATTAGGCCCTCTATCGGAGGGTGCTTCAACTCCTTGTCGGCAAGCACCGCCATTATGTATGCCACCGCTATGCCGTTGTCTGCTCCGAGCGTAGTCCCATCGGCCTTTATGAAGTCTCCGTCGACTATGAGCTTTATAGGGTCCTTTGTAAAGTCGTGCTCTACGTCTTCTCTTTTTTCGCAGACCATGTCCATGTGTCCTTGGAGTATTACTGTGGGCGCATTTTCATAGCCTGGGCTGGCCGTTTTTTTTATTATGAGGTTGAAGTCCTGGTCCTGATGCACCTGCAGGCCAAGCTCATTTGCAAATTGCTTTATATAGTTGCTGAGTCTTTCTTCGTCTCCTGAGCCTCTTGGTATTTCGCTTATGGCCGCGAAGTATTTGAATACGCTCGCCGGCTCGAGACCTCTTAGTATTTTTGACATGTGCTCATCTCCTTGTGTTTTATGTGTTGGTAATCCGGTGAACATCCGGGATTTCCAGCCAAAAAACCACTCCATTTTCGGTGTTATATGCTCCGCAGTTTCCGTTGTGGAGCGACACTATCTCCTTAACGATTGAAAGGCCAAGCCCGCTGCCTCCAAGGCTCCTGCTTCTTGATTTGTCGAGCTTGTAGAACTGGTGCCATATCAGTTCTAGTTCTTTTTCCGGTATCCTGCTTCCGCTGTTCTCCACTTCAAGCCGTACTGAGGCTTCGCTTTGTATAAGCCTCACGCTTATTTCGCCGCCAGTGTCTACGTTTTTGAATGCATTGTCGAGATAATTGACAATCGCGCGCTCTATTTTTTCGCGGTCGGCATATACGCTGGTTTCGGCGCCGGTTTTCTGGATATCAAGGGCTATGCCGCGCTCTTCCGCGGCCAGAGAATATTTGGCTGCCACTGCATTTACAAGTTCTTTCATGCTGAAATCCAAAAGCTGCAGCTTCATGCTTCCGGATTCGAGCCTTGAAAGCTCGAGGAGCTCGTTTACAAGCGCTCCCATCCTCCTGGCTTCGTCTTCTATAACGTCACAGTAGAAGGTCTTTCTGCTTTCGTCAGCTATGTTGTCGCGCAGGCCCTCGCTGTAGCCTTGTATTAGTGCTACAGGTGTTTTCAGCTCGTGTGAGACTGCCGCTATGAAGTCTTTCCTCATGATGTCTATGCGTTTTTCTTTTTCTATTTCTGTCTTTAGCTGCTCGTTGGCGATATTGAGACTCGATATGACGCCTTCTAGGCGGCCCGACATGCTGTTTATGCTCTTTCCAAGGTGCCCGATCTCGTCCTGGCGGCCTCCCTCATATTTTTTGCTGAAATCAAGCTTTTCAACCCGCTTTGCTATTTCCGCTATGTCTAGTATCGGCCGTACAAAGCCCTTTGAAAATAGAAGCGCCCCAACAAGGCCTATGAGAAGCGTTAGTATCGCGGCATATATGTGAAATGTCTGGTTGGCGCTTATGCTCTCCTGCACTGCCGCCATTGGTATTTGAAGCAGAGCCACATTCCCTCCCTCAAGCTTTTTTGCATATGTCAGGAACGCTGTGCCGGTCATGGGATGCTCGTATTCTCCGAATATGACGTCCTTATCCTGGAGCATCTCTATTATCTGAGTGTTTACGATGTTCCACGGCGAACCAGACATTCGCCCCCGTGTAAACGAGGAGTAGAGATTGTCCATTTCGGGAGAAAACAAGGCTATCTTTATGCCGGTTTCGCCTTCTATCTCCTCAAAGCGCGAATATATTTCGTCTGAAGAATAGTTGCTTTCAAGCATGCTTTCTATCTCTGTTGCAGTGCCGCTGAGCTGACTTTTCTTGAGACCGATGTAATATTTTTCAAAGTAGAATGAGTTCATTATAAAGAGCAGCGCAAGTATAGACATTACAAGGCCTATTGTATATAAAAAAAGTCTGACTCTTATGGATTTTTTCATGACTTCACCCCGAACTTGTATCCAAGCCCCCTGACCGTCTGGATGTAGTCTCCGCAGTTCTCAAGCTTTGTCCTGAGCCTTTTTATGTGCGTATCTACAGTCCTGTAGTCGCCGTAGTAGTCGAAACCCCACACGGCATCTAGTATCTGCTCTCTAGAGAGTGCAATTTCCCTGTTTTTGAGCATGTAAAGCAGCAGCTCGTACTCCTTTGGAGTAAGGTCCACTCGTTTGCCTTCTATACTCGCCGTATGCCCGGCGGCGTCTATGCTTATGCACCCGACCTCCATTACTTGATTTTCATCTTCTATGGCTCTGCTCATGAGGGCCTTTATGCGGGCAACAAGTATCTTAGGGCTGAAGGGCTTAGTGATGTATTCGTCGGCTCCGAGTTCAAAGCCAAAGAGCTCGTCGGACTCTTCCGACCTTGCCGTCAGCATGACTATCGGCGCGTCTGATTCCTCCCTTATCTTCCTGCATACGGTCCAGCCGTCAATCTCCGGCAGCATTATGTCAAGCACGACTATGTCCGGCTTTTGCGCACTGAATTTCTCTATGCCCTCAGCTCCGTCCGCAGCCTCAATAACCTCAAAGCCTTCGCTTTTGAGATAGTCTCCTATTAGTATTCTCATTCTTTCCTCGTCTTCTACTATGAGAACTTTTTTGCGTTTCACATGAGCACCCCCGTCTCAATATCGTTTATCTGATTTTATGATACCCAATATACACTTGTACTGCAACAAGGTAACAGTCATTCTGTCTCGGCAGCTACATGACGCGAATCCAAACGGAGTAAAGCAGGCCTGATTTAATGAGTTTTGAATGATTTCAAATTTAAAGGCCAATTATTCCTTTGAATTCGGCCGCCATCTTAATGCGAAAAAACCTCCGGCTATGCGCCGAAGGCTGTTTCAGTGTGCTAAAATGCTATGTTATTTTGCCTGATTTATTCCCTGTCCATTACCGTTTCCCTGTCCAAAGCCACTGCCGTTTCTGAGGCCTTGTCCACTACCGTCTTTAAGTCTTTCGCCATTACCTTTTCCCTGCATTGAACCGCGTCCAAAGCCTGCTCCGGCTGCTCTGCCCAATCCCTGGCTATCGCCTTCGCAGTTTTCCATTCTTTCCATTAAGGCGTCAGCCTGCTCCTGTGTCATCTGTCCGCTGCTTACCCTTTCCTCAAGCACTGCTTTCTTACTTTCCATCATCTGGCTTTTGAACTCCTCATACTTGCCGGCATCCTGCGCAAGCTTTCCGTAGCTTTCTCCGGATGTCTGTCTGTCGGTGTAAGCCTGCTCTACTGTCTTTCCTGTCACTTCGGAATATATCTGCGCCGGCGTCATTATTGAATCCGCAAATGCGACTGCTCCCAGTGAAAGCACTGCTACTGCAGTAGTTGTAAGTAACGCTGTTCTTTTGCTGAATAGTTTCATGATATTCACTCCTTTTAAATTCATATTGTTTATGTTGTTTTCCTTGTTACATTTACTATTATGCCCTGCTTGTGTGACATTCTTGTGAACGTCCAGTGGAAATTTCGTGAAAATATTGTTTGATTTTAGATGCGGCGTATGTTAGTATCAAACTGTAAAACAAAAAAATAACAAGTTTTTTCTGACTAGGGGTGCCGGAGCGACCGGCTGAGATAAAGATGTATTTCTTTAACCCTTTAACCTGATCTGGATAATGCCAGCGTAGGGAAGTTTGAGCGACATTAATTTTGCCGTGAAGAGCATATATCCTTATACTGGGGTGTATGCTCTTTTTTATTTCCCAAATTAAGGAGGTGGCGTTTTGAAAAAGGTTCTTACAATAGCCGGCTCTGATTCCGGGGGCTGCGCCGGAATACAGGCTGACCTGAAGACTTTCTGCGCCCACGGCGTTTTCGGCGCGAGCGCGATTACGGCCATAACAGCCCAGAATACTCAGGGCGTGCGCGCCATAGAGGACATCAGCCCGGACATCATAAAGGCCCAGATAGAAGCAGTTCTCGAGGATATAGGTTCGGATGCCGTAAAGATAGGAATGCTCTCAAGACCGCAGACAATAGAGGCTGTAAGCCATTCCCTCAGAAAGCACAGGCCCGGCAATATCGTGCTTGATCCTGTAATGGTATCAACGAGCGGCCATGACCTGCTCAGCGCCGACGCCAAGGAATCGCTTATAAAGCTCATGTTCCCTCTGGCTTTTCTAATAACTCCCAACATTCCAGAGGCCAATTGCCTGACTGGACTCCATATAAAAGACATAGCGGACATGGAGGAAGCAGCACGCAAACTTTTCGAAAGCTGCCGCTGCAACGTACTTGTAAAGGGCGGGCACAGCGCAGCCGACGCCGTGGACGTGCTCTATGACGGCAAAACCTTTCGCCATTTCGCTTCAAGACGCATAGACACCAAGAACACACACGGTACGGGCTGCACGCTTTCCTCAGCCATAGCCGCCAACCTGGCCCTTGGATATTCTCTCGAAGAATCCGTCAAAAGGGCCAAGGAATATATAACGCTTGCAATAGAGCATTCACTCGACATTGGAAAGGGCTGCGGCCCCGTAAATCATATGCATGCATATCTAAAAAAGGAGATGATTAAACATGTCAAACAGCCTTAAAAACCAGTGCAGTGAATATCTTCTCGAGCAGATATCAGCCGCACTCTCTGCACTGCACGAGAAAAAGCCGCTAGTCCACCACATAACTAACGACGTGACAGTAAACGACTGCGCCAACATAACTCTTGCCATAGGCGGTTCACCAGTAATGGCCCCGTCGATTGACGAATCTGCCGAGATGGCAGCCTGCGCTGATGCGCTCGTACTAAACATAGGCACACTCGACAAGAGGAGCATAGAATCCATGATACATGCGGCCAAGGCAGCAAATGAGCTTTCAATCCCTGTAGTGCTCGATCCTGTTGGCGTTGGAGCAACCGCGCTGCGCACTGAGTCGGCAAGGAAGCTGATTGAAAACGCCAGGTTCGCCGTAGTAAGGGGCAACGCCTCGGAGATAATGCTACTCGCCGGCGAATGCGCAGGAATTAAAGGTGTCGACTCAAGCGAGTCCGGCATGGAGGCCCTGGGCTCAGCAATTAAGCTTTCAAAAAGCCTTTCCTGCACCGTAGCAGTAACGGGCGCTGTCGACATAATAGTTTCAGGCGAAAAGGCCGTATTCATCAAAAACGGAACGCCTATGCTCTCAAGGGTTACAGGCACTGGCTGCATGTGCACCTCTCTAATAGGCGCATTCTGCGGCTCCATCAGAGATCCTTTCATAGGCGCTGCAGCCGGCATAATGAGCATGGGCATATCCGGCGAGGTTGCCAAAAGCATGCTTAAGGAAGAGGAAGGCACCGGCACCTTCAGGATAAGACTGTTTGACTCCGTGTCAAACCTCACTCCCCAAAGGCTTAGAGAGATGGGTGACATATCCTGTGAAAAATAAATTAGACTACAGCCTGTATCTTGTAACAGACAGAACTCTTTGCCGCGGAGAGTTCATTGAATGCATCGAAGCCGCCATAAGGGGAGGCGTGAGCGTTGTGCAGCTCCGCGAAAAGGACGCCTCCTCCGCAGAGTTCTACAGCATAGCTCTCGAGCTGAGAAAGCTGACCCGCAGCTATGGCGTGCCTTTTATAATAAATGACCGCGCAGACATAGCGCTTGCAGTCGACGCCGACGGCCTTCACATAGGCCAGAGCGACATGCCCCTTGATGTGGCAAGAAGTATACTTGGCAGCGAGAAGATTATAGGAGTTTCAGCATCTTGTGTTGATGATGCCCTTCTCGCTCTCGAAGAAGGAGCCGACTATCTGGGCGTGGGCGCCGTTTTCCCTACCGGCACAAAGAGCGATGCAGACAGCGTAGGCATCGACGAGCTTAGACGCATAAAAGACTCCGTGGACATTCCGGTTGTCGCAATCGGGGGAATAAACGAGATCAATGCCCACATACCAATGTCGGCCGGCATAGACGGCATTTCAGTGGTTTCTGCCATAGTTGCAAGCCCCAGTCCGCTTGATTCATCAAAGAGGCTGCTTGACATAGTTAAAAAATCAAAGAATATATAATAAAATTCAAAATTCAAAGGAGAATTCAAATGACTTATACTACTCAGATGGATGCTGCCAAAAAGGGCATTCTCACAAAAGAGATGGAGACAGTAGCCAGAAAAGAGAACATGGAGGCAGCAGTGCTTATGGACCTTGTTGCAAAGGGAAGGATTGCTATACCCGCAAACAAGAACCACAAGTCGCTTGACGCCGAGGGCGTGGGAGAAGGCCTTAGAACAAAGATAAACGTAAACCTCGGGATATCGAAGGACTGCAGATGCGTTGACACTGAGCTTGACAAGGTGAGGAAAGCAATAGAAATGAAGGCCGAGGCCATAATGGACCTTAGCTCTTTTGGAAAGACAGAGGAATTCAGAAGAAGGCTGGTGGAGATGTCTTCAGCCATGATAGGAACAGTTCCAATGTATGACGCCGTAGGCTTTTATGACAAGGAGCTTTCGGAAATATCGCCCGAAGAATTTCTGAAGGTCGTTGAAAAGCACGCAGTAGACGGCGTCGACTTCATGACAATACACGCCGGAATAAACAGAGAGACTGCCGGCATATTCAAAAGAAACAGCAGGCTTACCAACATAGTTTCAAGGGGTGGCTCGCTGCTCTACGCGTGGATGGAGCTTACAGGCAACGAGAATCCTTTCTACGAATACTACGACGAGCTGCTTGATATATGCAGAAAATACGACGTAACTATAAGCCTCGGCGACGCATACAGGCCCGGAAGCATCGCCGACTCGACGGATGCGAGCCAGATAAAGGAGCTCATAGTTCTTGGAGAGCTTACAAAGAGAGCTTGGGAAAAGGACGTTCAGGTAATAGTTGAAGGCCCCGGCCACATGAGCCTCAACGAGGTTGCCGCCAATATGCAGCTTCAAAAGAAGCTCTGCCACGGCGCTCCATTCTACGTCCTCGGACCTATAGTTACAGACATAGCTCCGGGATACGACCACATAACCAGCGCAATCGGCGGTGCAATCGCGGCTGCAAACGGCGCCGACTTCCTTTGCTACGTAACTCCTGCCGAGCACCTGCGGCTGCCCAACCTGGACGATATGAAGGAAGGCATAATAGCCTCCAGGATAGCCGCTCACGCTGCCGACATTGCCAAGGGCGTTCCTGGGGCAAGGGAGTGGGATAACAGCATGAGCAAGGCAAGAGCCGAGCTCGACTGGGAGAAGATGTTCGACCTCTCACTCGACCCTGAAAAGGCAAGGCGCTACAGGGCGGAGTCCAAGCCTGCCCATGAGGATTCGTGCACAATGTGCGGCAAAATGTGCGCCGTCAGAAACATGAACAGGATAATGGACGGCAAGAATATCAACATCCTCAGAGAGGACGACTAAGTCAAAAAAGACGCAGTCTGCGGTTTGCAGATTAGCGTCTTTTTTTGTTTTGCAATATTAGTCGAGAATGTGAGGGGTTTCGTCGAACTCCCTGTAGTCTTCCCTCTTGTCCTTTATTTCTTGGTATACGCTCTCAAGCTCGGCCATGTGGCGCTCTGTGAGATTTTGTATTATGGCCTCCATCTTCTCGTCGTCATCGTCCATTTTGATCCTGACTTCCCATACGGGATTGAAAAACGAGGTGTCTTCCTCTGCGCTTATCATGCCATCGCCCAGAGCTTCGATGTCATAGTAGTCGAAAACCGCTGAATACTCCCAGTCATCAAGATCTCTGTCTGTCGTGAACTTTATGTCTATGACATACCCGTCATCAGTTTTCTCGGCATGTACTGCTCCTATAAGCTCTCCGCCCTTGTCCACCTTGTAGCTTGTTATCTCGCTTGTTAGCATTCCGGACTCAAGGTCCTTCTCCATGACTATAATTCTGAATGGCTCCATGAGTCCTCCTTTATTCCTCGTCGAAATATGATTCGTATTCTTCGGCAACTCTTTCGAATTCGTCTTCGTCCTCTATCGCCACGTATTTTTTGCCCTCGGGTGAATCTACAACCTTGTATACGTAGGCGTCTTCCTCCTGGCCCGCTGGCGCAAGTATTACATACTCATTTCCGTCAAGTTCTATTGTCTCTATAAGCTCAAGCTCTATGTCATTTCCTTCTTCGTCCTGCACCTTTATTAGTTCCGCATCTGTCATTTTAATTTCTCCTTTCCCGCTTTTGTAAAATAAAAGCCTTAAGTCGATTATAGCCATAATATCAGCCAATGTCCATTGGCAATATCAAGCTACTCCCTCTCGAGCAACTTGAACGAGCCTTTTAAATACGAGCCTTCCTTGAATTCCAAAACTGCAATCTGGCATTTTTTGAACTCTACGCTCTCACCTGTTATTTCGCTCACCCACTCGCCAAGATACGGCTCATGCCCGACTATGATGAGGCAGTCAGTGCTCCCAACCGCCTTTATGTTCCTTATCAGGTCCTGCGCCGTGCCCTCTGCTATGAAATCCATCTGCTGGACATATCTTATGCTCAGCTCCTCTTCAAGCACGAGAGCCGTCTGCCAGGCTCTTGCAAGCGGGCTTGACCATATATATGTGTTGCCGCAATGTTCTATAATGTGCTTTAGCTGCCTTGCAGCCTTTTCCGCCTGATTGTAGCCCTTCTCGACAAGATTTCTTTTCGAATCGTCCTCTGTGCTTCCCCGCTCCTGGGCTTTTGCATGCCTTACAAGTATTATCTTCAACGCAACCGCCTCCAGTTATCTTCATTTTAATTATGAGCCGCAAAACAAAAAAAGCCTAAACAGGCTTTTTTTCTTTTATGAGGTTCGTGTACTCTGTTATCTGTTTGTCTATTTTGTTCCTCATGCTCTCATATGTATTTTCTGTTTCCCTCTCACCCTTTAGCCTCTCTATAAGCTCAATTATCGAATTCCCCATTATACTACCTCCTGCCCCTTATAGCCCCTGGTGCTGCTTATGTCCTCGACCAGCCACTGCTGCCTGTAGCTCCTTATCATCATGAGATTGCCGATGTATTCATGGTATCTTTGAAAAGTCGAGCTGGCGTTTAGCTTATTTATATTTATCTCGAGGACTACACTTTCTTTATACCCAATATGTTCTAAATATCTCAGGGTTTTTACAAAATCCGTGTTGAAATGATAAAAAGGGCAGTGGTCGGTGTCGCTTACGTCATGAATATGGACGTTCTCAAGGCTCTTTTCGAGACCCTTAGGAAGTCTGTATGAATCGTTTCCGCTGATTACATCGTGTCCGACATCCCAGCAAAAGCCCATGCCTGTATTTGCGAGCAGGCTGTCTATTTGTTTTGTTCCAAGCCTTGCGAGATGGCTGGTGTCGTTGAGATTTTCAAGGCTTGGAACAATCAATAGACCCTTGTTGTCTATTTTTAGGAGGATGGTTTCAATGTAGTTTTGAGTAAGTTCCATGGCAAGCTCGCAATTCGCTGAGCTCACCGGATGGAAAACCACGCGCGCTGGCTGGCCTGTTATCCTGGCGACCTTGTCGTATGTTTCGAGCAGTCTGTCTATTTTTTCGTCGCTTGCGCAGTGGGTTTCTGGTCCGGGGGCGTGTATTTGAAGCAGCAGTCCGTTTGCTGTAGTCGCATGCGCCATTCGCATGAGGTACTCCCTCTCCACCCCGTCAAACACGTTGGCATTTAGCTCTATGCCTTCTACTGCGTTGCCGGTGTCTATATGTTTTATAACCTGTACAAGGAGCTCCGGCGGAACGTTGAACCCAATGCTGTTTATGCTTATGAGAAACTTCATAATAACACCCCCGTCGAATCATATATATACACTATTCTCTCTTGCCTGTGTTTCCCCTCAACATGAGATTAACCCAAAAAAACTTTGCCTTCAAGCGGGTTTACCTAAAGTTAATGCTGCTTAACCCGCTTTTAACCGTCGTTTCATAGACCGCAGGGTAAAATAAGTATGAGGGACAAACTTTTATAAGGAGTGATACTATGGAACTCAACATATGCATAGACATCGACGGAACCGTTACGGAGCCCTACTACTGGCTCGAGAGGGCCAACCGACACTTCGGCGTGGACATGAAGCCTTCAGAAGTTACATGCTATGAAATCCACAAAGTGCTTGGCATTCCCCGCGAGGATTATGTTGATTTTTACAACGACGTGTGCTTTGATATACACTCGGGCGCACGCATAAGAGAATATGCAGCGCAGGTACTCCAGGACATTGCCTCGTACTGCAGGCTTGACTATGTCAGCGCCAGGCATAAAAAGCTGGACAGCCTAACTCACATGTGGCTTATGGAGAATGATGTCCACCTGGGCGAAGTTCACCTGCTCGGCTCACACTACAAGGTCGACAAGGCAAGGGAGCTACTCTGCGACATATTCATAGAGGACAGGTATGAAAACGCCCTGGAGCTTTCAGCCGCCGGCTTCTATGTACTGCTTATAGACTGCGAATACAACCGTGGACCGCTGCCCGAGGGCGTAGTGCGCGTTTATGACTGGAACCATATAGGCTATGAAATCGGAAAATATGCAGACAACCTCATAAAAAAGGAACAGGAGATCGCTTAGATTGTCTCCGGTTCCTTTTTTTACTTTCTATATGTTTCAACAGTACAATTCAAGATTATTACAGCCATTTTTTCTCTGATAGCTATTATATATGGGAGGTGCTTTGCATGTGCAGAGTGATGTCAAGCATTGACAATTTCAAGGTGCTTCAGACGGGACGTGACTATGTAGTTGTGAACGCAAGCGGAGGCTACGAGAACCACAGCCATTTTGAGAGTTATAAGGGTGCTGTTACGTGCATCGATCTGATAAAGAGAAGAAAAGTGCCCAAATCCTCATATCTGATAAAGGCGGCCATGCGGCTGACCACCGACAGCGATTACAGGCGTGACCTCGAAAGGATAGGCGAGAAGAGGCTACAAAAGCAAAGGTACATAAACATAGGGTGCAAGGGTAGATAGACCCTTGAAATGTCATCGCGAGGCAGCGATTTTCATGATGTAACTGTGATTTGCGATTTTACACTAATCTGACAAAAGGAGATTATGCATGAAAACATACAAGCTTTTGACTCCAGGACCTCTAACAACCACCAAATCTGTAAAAGAAGAAATGCTAATCGACCGCTGTACCTGGGACGATGAATACAAGATGATAACCCAAAAGATAAGAAACCAGCTGCTTGAAATAGCCAGTGCGCCTTCTGAGCGCTACACTACAGTGCTTATGCAAGGCAGCGGGAGCTTCGGAGTAGAAGCTACTCTGTGTACGGCGATTTCAACTTGCGACAAATGTCTCCTTCTAATCAACGGAGCCTACGGCGAAAGGATTGCGGCCATGGCTGATCGTCTCGGCATACACCACACTGTCTATGCCACCAAATGTGACTCGATTCACGATATAGGCCGCATACGAAATATTCTTGAAAACGACTACACAATAACACATATTGTGATGGTTCACTGCGAAACGACTACCGGAATACTCAATCCCCTTGAGGAAGTTGCCAGGATATCACTCGAGTTCGGCAAGACACTTATTGTCGATGCGATGAGCAGTTTCGGCGGCATTCCAATAGATATGCAAAGCCTTGGCATAGATTTTCTAATAAGCAGCGCCAACAAATGCATTCAAGGTGTTCCCGGATTCAGCTTTGTCATAGCCAGAAAAGACAAGCTCTCAATGTGCAAGGGCCACTCAAGTAGCCTTGCACTTGACCTTTACGACCAGTGGAGGGCGATGGATAAGAGCGGGAAATGGAGGTACACTTCCCCCACGCATGTCGTGGCTGCATTTGCAAAGGCTCTCGATGAGCTCGAGGCTGAAGGCGGCGTTTCAGCAAGACATGTGCGCTACCACAAAAACAACGTACTTTTGAGAAGTCGGCTAAGTGAAGCTGGAATAGAGTCTTACATCGCCAGTGAGCTCCAATCACCTATAATAACAACATTCCTTTTCCCTGACGAAGACTTTGACTTTGAATGCTTCTATAGCCATGTCAAGGATCGCGGCTATATAATGTATCCCGGCAAGCTTACCGACAAAGACACCTTCCGGATAGGCAACATTGGAGAAATCTACGAGGAAAACACGCTTGAACTGTGCAATATAATTGAAGACTACATGAGGGGGCGTGAACTACCCCCACTTTAGAAGTGGGAGCTTCTTGGTCAATAGAGCTACCGCTCCAAGTTTACCCAAGCTCCTAAGGTCGTCCCGACCTCGAAAATACCAAAACTATTATATTAGTTTCAGCAAATTTTTTGCCGCGTTTATATCACGCTCGTGTACTGCTCTACACTCAGGGCAAGTCCACTTTCTTAGTCCAAGATTTTTGACTTCTGGATTTTTATATCCGCAGTCTGAACATAATTGAGAACTGGCATAATTCGATGGTGCGATAACCAAATCTCTGCCATTCCACTTAGACTTGTATTCAAGCATTGTCCTAAACATGCTCCACGACACTTCGGATATGGCTTTTGCGAGACAATGATTCTTCAGCATATTCTTCACTTTGAGGTCTTCAATCGCTATTGCTTGGTTTTCGCTGACGATTTTAGAACTAGCCTTATGAAGAAAGTCTTTGCGCTGATTGGCAATCTTCTCATGCAGCTTGGCTACTTTGAGCCTTGCTTTGGCTCTGTTGCTGCTGCCCTTGGCTTTGCGCGATAAATTTTTTTGCAGTTTGGCAAGCCTTTTTTCCGAATTTCTAAGCCATTTAGGATTCGGGAACACTTTACCGTTTGAACAGATGGCAAAATCCTTTAGGCCTACGTCAATGCCGACTTTATTTTCTGCTTTCGGCAATGGCGCAAGCTCAGTGTCAACTAACACAGATATGAAATGTTTGCCTGATGAGGTTTTGGAAACGGTACACGACTTGATCAATCCATCGAAATCTCTGTGCTGTTTGACTCTGACTTTGGATTTGAGCTTTGGTAACTTAATGTAGCCATCTTCAATGGTGACTGTGCCCTTTTGATTGTTGGTCGTGTAGGCGTGCCTATTGGACTTCTTCGACTTGAATCTCGGAAAACCCACGGACTTATCTCGAAAGAAGTTCTTGTACGCCTTGTTTAGATTGAGTTGAGCATTTGCAAGAGCTAAGCTGTCTACTTCTTTGAGCCACTCAAACTCCTTCTTGTACTCGGCAGGAGTGTTGTTTAAGCTCTTGCCAGTTTGCTTGTAATACTCGATTCTGTCTGCAAGCATTCTGTTGTAGACGAATCTGACACAGCCGAAGCACTTGGCGAAGTATTCTCTTTGCTCTGCATTTGGATAGATTCGATACTTGTAAGCTCTTAGCATAGCGGTTCACCTCGCTTTCTGACCTTGGCTTTCGATGTACTGTCTGACAATATCAATGGGCGCACCACCTGTAGTTAGCAGGCAGTAACTCTTGCTCCAAAAGTATTCTTTCCACAAATATTGCTTGATAGTTGGAAACTCTTTCTTAATCAGCCGACTGCTTGCACTCTTATACGCATTTATAAACTTTGATATTTCTGAGTTTGGACAGCCTCTAAACAAGACATGGACATGATCTTTGTCGTGATTCCATTCTTCAATAGTGATTCCGTACTTTGGAGATATATATTCGAAAATTTCTCTCAGTCTGTTGGAAATAGCACAATCTATTACCTTACGACGATATTTTACAACTAATATCAAGTGGTAACTCAATTTGAATACTGAATGATTGTTTGTATCAAGAATCATTGGCATCACCTCGTATTCATTGTATACCACAGATTCTGTTTCATAAACTATTTTTGCCTTACGGCAGGGCTATCCATCCCCACCCTACGCTCTCACTATCGTGAGCAAGGTGGCCTTGAGAGTGGGGAATTCCGCCCCATTCGTTAAAAATGCATAGAGTAGAAGATGAACCCGACGTTGATCAGCTCTACTCCAGATTCGAGCCTCTGCTTATGGAATCTATTGCCGAGTACGCAAGTCCGTTGCCGGGGGTTGTAGAAACCGTCCGGATGCTCAGACTCAAAGGACTCAAAATAGGGTCTACCACCGGCTATACCGACAGCATGATGGCTCTTGTGGCCGAAGTTGCAATGGCAAAAGGGTACAGCCCTGACATCTGGGTTACGCCTGATTCCACCAGCTCGTGCGGAAGACCTCGCCCATACATGATATTCAAGAACATGGAGGCTTTGAGGCTTTCTTCAACCTGGAGTGTTGTAAAGCTTGGAGACACTATAACCGACATAAAGCGCATTTCCCTCAGTTAAACGCTAAGGGCAATGCGCTTTTGATTGTCATCTGCATTTTTCCTCGTATTTCTTGCAGTACTTGCAGTATATCGGATACACCTCCTGCCAGAAGCCCTCGTCGTTTATGGCATCTGTGGGGTAGTCCTTTTGTACCCGACCGTCTACTATTTCTACTATCCTGTCTGATTTTGAGGCTATTCTCCTGTCATGGGTTACGACTATGAACGTCGTATTGAGCTCCTTGTTTATGTTCCTGAGAAGCTCGTAAACCTGGCTTGTCGATTCGGTGTCCAGGTTACCCGTGGGCTCGTCGGCGAGCACTATCGGGGGAGTGTTTATCAGCGAGCGCGCTATTGCCACCCTCTGCTGCTGGCCTCCCGAAAGCTCTGAAGGCTTGCTGTTCATCTTTTCGGAAAGTCCCACCATTGAAAGGAGCTCCTTCGCCCGCTCCTGCAACCTTGGGGACGGACTCCTGCTCATTATCCACGAGGGCATGAGCACGTTTTCCAACGCCGTGAACGCAGGCAACAGGTAGTGGAACTGGAATATGAAACCAAGGCTCCTGTTCCTGAAATCCGAGAGCTCTATGTCGTCCATGCGCGTAGTGTCTTTTCCATCTATGAAAAGCTCTCCCGTCGTGGGGCGGTCGAGTGCTCCTATTATGTTCAGGAGGGTGCTCTTGCCCGAACCTGACGGCCCGATTATGGACATGAACTCGCCCTTTTTTATCTCAAGGTCTATGTCAAACAGGACCTGGTTCTTAACTGTCTTGCCGTAGACCTTTGTTATTTTGCTTGCCTTTAGCATCATGTCGCCTTCTGCCTGTCTATCCATTTCTTATCACCTCTATCGGATCAAGTCCCGCTGAGCGCCTTGCGGGTATGAGGGCAGAAAGCGTGCCTGTAATTAGCGCTATTGCCGCTATGCCAATGATCGCCAGGGGTCTTATTCTTATATCAAAGGTTGGCTGTCCGCTTTGAAGTGAGGTTCCGAGTATGAAACCCTCTATGAGAATAATACCCAAGACTATGCCTATTGCCGAACCCGCTGTTCCAAGTATAGCTCCCTGAAGCAGGAATACACGAGCTATGCTCCTTGGCCTCATGCCCATGGCCTTTAGTATGCCTATCTCCTTTGACTTTTGAACGACCGACACCGCAAGCACGCTTGATATGCCCAGGGCCACTGCCGCAATTACAAAAGCCTGTATCGTGTATGAAGATGAGCTCTGGCTCCTCAATGCCGTAAGCAGCGATGCGTTCTCGTCCTTCCAGTTATTCACTCCCGCATCCGGCAGCGAGACCGCTATATTTTTGTCTATTGAATCGGCCGCAAACACATCCTCCACCTGGAGCTCTATCTGTGTCACATAGTTAAGGGAGCCAAAGAGGCTCTGGGCTCTCTTTATATCCATGAAGACCAATCCTTCGTTGACCGCCTCGCTCTCCAGGTCGAAAATACCTGATACAGTAAAATCCGAGCTGACGCCGCTTGGAAGCCTGAGCATAATACTTGCTCCAGGCTCAATTCCGTATTTCTTAGCAAGGGCTGTGCCTATAAGTACGCTGCTGCCGCTTACATCAAACCTGCCGCCTGCAAGCCTCTCGCTAATGTCATATATCCTGTCGGCCCTTTCTATTGACACGCCTTTAATTGTAACAGGCGTGCTGTCCCCGGATTTCATTGCAAAACCACTTCCCGACACCACAGGAGACACTGCTGTAATGCTTTCATTCTTGTCTAAAAGTTCTGTTATCTGCTGGTAGTTTCTCAGTCTTTCTCTTTCGACTGGTATGTTGCCACTTGTCGCTACCGAGCTCTCATTGCGAAGAGACGACTGATTGTGCTTGGCTCCCGCTATTGTTATGTGGGGGCTGGTGCCTATAGTCCTGTTTATAAGATCCTCCTGCAGACTTGTTATGAGCGAGCCAAGAAAAACCTGAACTGCCACGCCCGCTGATATCCCAAGGAGTATGAGGAGAGTCTGCATTCTTCCTTCCTTGAGGAATCTCATTCCTATTTTCAACTCAAGCATGCTAATTCACCTGCCCGCCCAGGCTTACTCTTTGCCCGTCTCTGAGTCCTTCTGGTCTTAGTACCTTGTCTCCCTGGGAGATACCTTTTTCAACTATCAGCTTGCCCAGCGACGGGTTAATGCTCGCCTGTATCTCAGTCTTTACAGCCTTGCCGGATCTATATGCGAATACATAGCTCCTGCCGTCGTCTGATATTACGTATTCGCTTGGGAGCGCTATGGCAGCCTTGTACTCTCCGATTTTTATGTCCGCATCAACAGTGAGATCCTTTACGAGCACTTCATCGTCTTCAAGAGGCTTGATCCTTATTTTCACCGTGCCGGTTTCTCCCTCGACAGAAGGGCTTATATAATCCAGCCTGCCGCCTATTCTCTTTTCCGGATATGCCTTTGGCGATATTACAGCCTCCTGACCTACCTTCAAAAGCGCCAGGTCCTGTTCGTCAACCATTATTCCCACATATCTGCTCCGAGGGTTGCCGATATGGAAGAGCAATTGCCCCGCCTGTACAAACTCTCCCCGCTCCGCCTGCCTGTAAATCATTATCCCACTAATCGGGGAATAAAGCGTATGCTCCGCTATCTGCCTTCTTAGCTGCTCAATGTAAGATGCGCTCTTCTCCACCTGTGAAAGCTTCTCCTTCCTCAGGCTTCCGCCATCCGAAAGGGCCTCCAGCCTTATTGTCGCCTTTTCAAGCTCGGCTGCCAGTATATCCAGTCTGCTCTTGGAATTGTCCAGCTCCTGCTTTGAAATACCACCCATCTCATATAGCGATTTGACTCTCTCATGTGCATCATATGCAGCCGAATACTCAAGACTTGCCTGCTCGTAGTCCTTTGCAGCCAAAGGATAGTCTCTGCTTATGAGGTTTTCATAGCCGGCTCTGGCCGATGCAAGGTCTGAGAGCGCCTTCGAAAGCTCCAGCCGCCTCTCGCTTGAGTCGAGCACTGCAAGCACATCTCCCTGCGATACGCTGTCGCCTTCGCTTTTTTTGATATCCGTTATTGTCCCCGGCACCTTCGCCCTTATCTCCGCCGATTCCTCAAGCGCCACCCTTCCCGTGCAGAGCAGAGTCCTAGCGTAGTCCTTTGCACTGACATCTATATAGTCAACCTTTGCAGGGCGAGAGAACAAAAAAATCGCTGCTACCACCGCCAGCAGTATGCCCACTGCAAAGTATATCTTTGTTTTTCTCCTAGAATCCAATACTTGGCTCATATTTGTCTCATCTCCCTTCATAAAATAGCAGGCATCAAAGTCTGGGAACAGGGATGTTGTTGTGAATCCAAATGGAATAAAGCAGGCCTGATTTAATGAGTTTTGAATGATTTCCTGGCGAAATGCATGAATGAAATCGCAGGAGTTTTGAGTGTCTGAGCATAGCGAGTTCTCAAAATTCCAGATTTCAGAGTGCATGAGCCAATCGGAAATCACAAAACGAAATTTAAAGGCCAATTATTTCTTTGGATTCATATGATGCAAGCCAAAAGAACTGTCCCCTTGTAATTTTGTTTTAGGTGTTGAAGTAATATGAGTCGCTAAGATATGGCGCCGGATATTTGCCGCGAAGCTCCGAGAGGAATATCTTAACCTCCTTCAGGCTGATTTCACCGCCTCTGAAGCCTTCGATCAAGCTTTTGAAAGCTTCCTTCTCGTCGGTTCCGGCCTGTTTTTTGAAGTAGCCCCATACGTGCTCTGCGGCGCAGGCCGCCTCCCCTGCTGAAGGCTCCACATCGAGCGCGCTGTTTACCATTCCGAAAATCTCGGCAGCTCCCGTTTCGCCTTTAGCTACGGCTACACCTATCTCCTTGTAGGCTGCATATGATTTTTCCATTACCGCGTATTTATAACGCGCCCACTCCCTTTGCAGCTCCGCCCTTGAGCCGCCAAGCAGAGCCATCATCCTTTCGGCAGATATGTTCTTGTCCTTTACCTCGAGCATTATATCGGCGTCCAGGCCCCCCATGCCCTCTATGAATTTGAAAAAAGGCGCGCTCTCAATCGTCTGCGAATGCGCTCCGCTCCTTTTGCCGCGGTCCTGCTGCGAATAGTGAAGCTTTGGCAGCCCGTCTATGCTCTTCCATGTCTTCGCACACTCTCTCACAAGAGTCGCCTCGCCTTCCCCGCAGGGATTAATAGCGTTGTGCAGGTTGTCGAATATGACCGGCGCTCCCGTCGCATAGCTTATCTTGAGGACCTCGCATGAGTTATAGTTTTTCTCGTCGTTTTCTATTACAAGCCTTCGTTTGACCGAGTCCGGAAGCCCCCCGTAGTTCTCGACGAATCTTCCGGCTGCGGCCTTCTTGTCGCCGTAAACTCCCCCTATGTGGAGCACCATCTTATGCTCGTGAGTTGAGGTTATGGAATCGAGCACCCTGGCGTGGTATTCCAGCTCCCTTACGGCGCTCCTTACCACTTCCTCCCTGTTGGAATTGAGCACAGTATACTGCCCTGGATGCATCGACACCCTCATTCCCTCGCGCTCTATTATCCGGGCTATGATATCGAGCTCCTCTTCAAACTCTCGATGCCACTCCAGATTGTTGACCTCGTGCGAGCCGAAGGGTATGAGGTCTGAGCTTATCCTAAAGAGCCTTATGCCTTTCTTCGCATTGTATTCGAGTATTTTACGCAGCCCTGCAAGATTCATGCCTATGAGCTCCCGCAGCCTCTGCGGCGTAGCATTTCTCAGGAGGCACCCCTTGCTTGTAACTGCGTCTATTGAAAGATTTATGCAGGCATATCCTATTCTGATCGTAACCATCTCCATTCAATGTAGTCTTGAAATCCTTTGGAATCGCTAAAAATTCAGATTACTCAGCTTAACCTACTGTTAACATTTTTAACGTCCTTGATACTGAAACAACTTCTGCAAGGATATATACTATTCATGGACAAACATGTAGCTGTTTATAACTATTTATATACCCACAATAGCCAGTGCTAGCAGCTTTTATCCATCAAAACAATTTGAACAGAGGTGCAGAATTTTGAATAAAGCAGCTGAATTAAACAGAATACTCTCGCAGTCGGAGATTCATACAGTCTTCCAGCCCATAGTCTCTCTTCGCGAAGGCGCAATACTGGGTTACGAAGCCTTGAGCCGCGGCCCTTCGGACTCTATGCTGGCTTCACCCCTTGCACTTTTCAAGGCGGCTGATGAACTTGGGATGACATGGGAGCTCGAGCTCATATGCAGGCAAAAGGCCATTGAAAGAGCCGGAAAGCTGGATAACGGAAGGTTTCTTTTCATAAATATCGACCCCAACATAATAAGGGATGAAAAATTCCAAAAGGGCTTCACCAAGGAATTCCTTAAAACCCACAACATATCCCCCGACTCAATAATATTTGAGATAACCGAAAGAACAGCCATAGGCGACTACGAGACCTTTTCGCAGATACTCAGCAACTACACGGAGCAGGGTTACAAAATAGCAATAGACGATACGGGCGCCGGCTATTCAGGACTTAGGACCATTACAAACACAAAGCCCCACTACATAAAAATAGACATGGAGCTAATACGCGATATAGACAGCGACACGTTCAAGCAGGCGCTCATTAAAAACGTAGTCAACCTTTGCCTTTCAACCAACATAAAAGTCATAGCTGAGGGCATAGAAACGGAGGGCGAGCTGCAAACTCTCATACGTCTGGGTGTATATGCCGGACAGGGCTATTATCTCCAACGGCCGGCCAGCACATTTTTGGAGATACCTGAGACCATAAAAAATAAGATTGCCCAGTACAATTCGCTCTCCAATAACGTTTTTGACTATGACAGCAACTACCACTACATAGGCTCCCTCGCCGAGGAGCGTTCCTCCCTGGACATGCAAATTTCGTGCAGCGACGTCAAAGATTTTTTGGATAGCAAGGGCTTCGATGGCGTTTGCCTTGCTCGCAACGGGATTCCTCGCGGACTCATTATGAAATCCAACCTCAACTCTGCCTTTGCAAGGCAGTACGGCGTTTCCGTGTTTTCCAAAAGACCGGTTTCTCTCATAATGGATTCATCGCCGCTCATAGTTGACTACTTTACTCCCATAAACACGGTCGCAGAAACGGCCATGCAAAGGGACGACGCCAAGACGTACGACTGCATAATAGTCACAAAGGGATTCGATTACTGTGGGATAGTTTCAATCAAAAAGCTGCTCCTGCATACTACCGCCATGGAGAAAAACTATGCCAGGGAGCTCAACCCTCTCACCCAGCTTCCCGGCAATGTGATCATAAGTCGGGTGCTGAACGACCTTATATCCCGTGGCCGAGCTTGCTGCATTTTCTATGCAGATCTTGACAATTTCAAGATATATAACGATGTGTACGGCTTTGAAAACGGCGACAAGATAATAAAACTGACGGCCACGCTTATCGAAAATATCGTCAAGTCAAAGTTTCCCTTCAACAGCTTTGTCGGACACATAGGCGGCGACGACTTCATATATACAATCGAATGCACCCTTGAGAATGCGGAGTCAGTATGCCAGGATATAATCTCCAATTTCGACAAGGACGTGCTCGCCTTCTTCAACGAGCATGATATAAAAAATGGATATATAGAAACATCAGACAGATACGGTAAAAATATGCAATTCGACTTGACGTCTATTTCAATTGCCGGCTTCTGCGGAGACCCCTTAAAATTTAGGGATCCCGAGACGCTCGCAATGCAAATGGGCGAGATAAAACAACAGGTCAAAAAGCTATCCGGAAGCAATTTCATAATACAAGATATGCAAAGCTGACAAAAAAAAAGAGCTAGAGGCTGGAAATTGCAATTGCTTGCCATTCTCCGCCTACAGCTCTTTTTTTCATATGTTTTCTGGCTCTCTTTGTATACTCGTCATCCCCACAAGACGGTGAGTGACCGTTAAATTCCTTCTAAAAATTAAAAATACGGCGGAGTGCTTATCCATATAACCTTGGCCTGGACTTTCCCCGGATTCGATATGAAGTGGCTGGCCTTGGCCTTGTAGTAGAAGCACTCTCCCTTCTTGGCCTTGTGCTTTCTGCTGCCAAGGTGCACCTCGACGTTGCCGCTGAGCACGTAGCCGAACTCCTCGCCTTCGTGGGGCTCTTCCTCCTTGTACCTTCCCCCAGGCTCCAGCGTGAGCAGTATGGGCTCCATGTCATTCTTTTGGGCATTGGGCACTATCCATTCAAGTATGTAGCCCAGCTCCTCGTCAGCCGTTTCAAATGCATCATCACTTGTGAATACAATCTTCTCATCCTCGTATTCGTTGAAAAAATCCTTCAGATTCGTCCCCAGGCTCTCGAGTATGTCAACAAGCGTAGATATCGAAGGCGATGTAAGATCCCTCTCCACCTGCGATATGAAACCCTTCGAAAGGTCGCACCTGCTCGCGAGCTCCTCCTGCGTAAGGGACTTGGCCATGCGCAGTTCTTTGATTTTTTTCCCTATATCCATATATATCCCCTCACAGAATATCTGATTTATTTTATCCTATAATTCTGTTAGTATGCTATTTATATGCGATTGCCAGGAGCAGCTCCCTTAGAACCTTGCAGGCAACTGCAGTCGAGGTTCCGCTCTGGTCGTAGTGCGGAGAAAGCTCTACTACGTCAGCACCTACTATGTTGAGGCCTTTGAGCGTGTCTATCGCAGACATCATCTCCTTGAATGTGATTCCGCCGGGCTCTATTGTGCCTGTTCCCGGAAAGATTGAAGGGTCGAGAATGTCAAGATCTATAGTCACATACACCGGCTTTCCCTTTAGGCTTTCAACTGCGTCTTCAAGCCCCGCGCAGTCAAACTTCGTAAGGCTGGTGTGAGCTTTGGCCCATTCGAATTCTACCTTTTCGCCCGACCTTATGCCGAACTGGTGTATCCTGCCGTCGCCCACAAGCTCCCACGCTCTTCTAATTACAGTAGCGTGCGATAGCTTCTCGCCCATGTAGTCTTCACGCAAATCTGTGTGCGCGTCAAAGTGTATTATGTGAAGGTCGGGATATTTTTCGAATACCGCCTTGACTGCAGGGTAGCTTACAAGGTGCTCTCCGCCTATCATTACAGGCACCTTCTCGTCGTGTACGACTCTGCTTGCATATTCGTGTATCATGTCGAGGACTCTTTCTGTATTTCCAAAAGGAAGGTCCAGGTCTCCCCCGTCAAATATGGCCGCATCCTCAATTATGTCCATATCAAGGTATGGGCTGTATGTCTCAAGGCCGTAAGACTCCTGCCTCATTGTCGCAGGAGCGAACCTCGTGCCCGGCCTGAAAGATGTCGTTCCGTCATATGGGCTTCCAAAAACAACTATGTCAGCCTCGTCATACGGGCTTTCAAATCCTAAAAACGTGTGTATGTTCTTGTTCATATGCAAGCATCTCCTTTTCATACTCTCTGCCTAGTATCCAAGTACCTCTATGTATTCCACATTCGGGTCCTTTGTTCCTGAAAGCGTAGTTTTCTGGCCCTTTATAAAGCCTATATATTCAATCATTTCCTCGTTTATCTTCTCGCCCATTGCAACTATAGGTATTCCAGGGGGGTACGCCATTACTGACTCAGCGCATATCATTCCCTTTGCCTCGGAAAGCTTCACAGTCCTTTTCATGCCATAGAACGCATTCCTTGGCGAGACTATTACCTCGGGATTTTTAAGAGGTGGCGTCTTTATCTTTATCTTCTCCTTGCCAAACCTTACTGCCATGTCCCTTAATGCGCCTACCAGCTTGGAGACCGAATCCATTGCATCCCCCAGGCTTATTATGGCCAGTATGTTGGTTGCATCGCCAAGCTCCATTTGTATGTTGTATTCGTCCCTTAGTATGTCATACGCCTCAAACCCCGTCATGCCTATTCCTGTAACATTGATTCCCAACTTGGTTTCATCGAAATTGTAGACGCCCTTGCCGTCAAGGAGCTCCTTGCCAAAGGCGTACAGGCCGTCTATCGCGTTTATACTCTCTCTTGCCCAGCTTGATATTCCAAGTATCTCCTGCAGATTCTCGCTTCCGTTTGTGGCGAGGCTCTTTCTGGCAACGTCCAGGCTGCTCATTAGGAGATATGACGCACTTGTTGTCTGCGTGAGGTTTATAATCGCCCTTACCTTTCCCGGATCTATAAGGCCCTCTCTCATTAGCAGCAGGGAGCTTTGTGTAAGCGAGCCGCCGGTCTTGTGAAGGCTGACAGAGCTCATATCGGCTCCCGCGCTCATGGCGTCCTGAGGCAGGCCGTCGCTAAAGCCAAAGTGGGCTCCATGAGCTTCGTCTACCAGCACTGCCATGCCGTGCCTGTGCGCGAGCTTTACTATCTCCCTTATGTTGCCCGTATAGCCGTAATATGTCGGATTTATTATGAAAACGGCTTTTGCATCCGGATTCTCCGCGATTGCCAGCTCAACACTTTCAACAGTCACTCCCATTGCAATCCCAAGCTGCGGATTGATTTGTGGCTGTATGTACACAGGCTGCGCTCCGCTTAGTATCAGGCCGTTTATCGCCGACTTGTGGGCGTTCCTTGGAAGTATGACCTTTTCGCCAGGATTGCATGTGCTCATTATCATGGCCTGTACCGCGCTTGTCGTTCCGTTTACAAGAAAAAAGCAGTGGTCAGCCGAAAATGCCTGTGCGGCCAGCTCCTGAGCTTCCTTTATTACGCTAGATGGGTCATTTAAAAAATCCAGCGGCTTCATTGAGTTGACATCCACCTGAAGGACCTTTTCTCCAATAAAATCAGCCAGCTCGGGGAGACCCTTGCCATGCTTGTGCCCTGGCACATCAAATGGCGTAACTTTTTTTTCATGGTATTTTTTAAGCGCCTCAAAAAGAGGCATGCTGTGTTGATCTTTTTTTATGGGACTCCCCGCCTTTCTCTCTATATATGTCAATCAAAAAAATCTGGAAAAACCAGCCTCAAATCGCTCCAAGGCATGATCCCGCTCAGATTCCCATTGACATCCAAGTCTGAAATACTAAACATTTTGTTTATGTCTACTAAACGAACACTTTTATAATTATACTCACTTGAAAATGAAAAATCAACAGGTTTTTTCGTCCGGATTAGCGCTGATTTATCGATATTAATTGTCCGAATTCAGCATACAGATTTATTGTATTGCTTAGCAGCGAAAAAAAACTTATCATATTAGTATGACTAGACTATTGGAGGAGATATATATGGAAGATAGAAAAGTAATATTCAGCGGCATACAGCCTTCCGGCGGGCTGACTCTTGGCAATTATCTGGGAGCTATCAAAAACTGGGTCAAGCTTCAGGATGAATATGACTCGTATTTTTGCGTTGTCGACCTGCACGCTATAACAGTAAGACAAGAACCCAAAAATCTTCGGGAGAAGACTCTCGAGGTGCTTGCAATATATATGGCCTCAGGCCTTGATCCGGACAAGACAACGCTGTTCATACAGTCGCACGTGCCAGCACACAGCGAGGCTCAGTGGCTGCTCAACTGCTATACTTACATGGGTGAGCTTTCGAGAATGACCCAGTTCAAGGACAAGAGCCAGAAGGCAGGCGAGAGCATTCCAGTAGGCCTCTTCACATATCCCGTGCTAATGGCCGCAGACATACTCCTTTATAACGCCGACCTCGTTCCCGTTGGCAAGGACCAGATGCAGCACCTTGAGTTCTCAAGAGACCTGGCGGAGAGATTCAACAACTCATACAGCCCTACTTTCAAGATACCAGAAGGCTACATCCCCAAGGAAGGCGCAAAGATAATGAGCCTACAGGAACCCCTCAAGAAGATGTCCAAGTCCGACGAGAACAAGAACTCGTTCATAATGATACTGGATACGCCTGATGACATAAGAAAGAAAATATCAAGGGCTGTAACGGATACCGTCGGAGTAATCGCATACAACGACGAGCAGCCGGGAATCAAGAACCTGATAAACATAGCCAGCGCTATCAGCGGAGACTCGCCTGAGACTATAGTGGCGAGATACAGCGGCTGCGGCTATGCACAGCTCAAGTCGGACGTTGCAGAGCTTGTTGTTGCCGAGCTCGCTCCGATACAGGAAAAGGTGCGCCAGCTTCTTTCAGACAAGTCGGAGCTCGAAAGAATATACAAACTTGGCGCTGAAAAAGCCAACTATACGGCTTCAAAGATGCTAAGGAAGATGCAAAAGAAAATAGGCCTTATCCCCAGATAAAAAGATATTAACCGGGTCGAATCCTGTCTGAAGAAATTTTAATGCAAGTAAAAAGGAGCGCCCCATGGCGCTCCTTTTAGATTCCAGATTCAAATTTAATGCTTAACCTTCAAACCAGTTGGCTGGCTTTTTGCACATGTTGTTCTTAACTAGATTCAGTATCTCTTCCTTCGTATACTTGGCAGCATTTATTACGAGCATTTCATTTTCTCCGTCAATCCTACATTCGGCCGAGCCCATCTCTTCCCAGTCTGAGTCGGGTACGTCTACTATGGAGATGTCTGCGCTGCCCTTGCAGTTACCCATAACGCAAACATCATAGCCGTTCTCTCTAAGATAATTTGCAACCTCATCCAAACCTGCCTGAATCGTTATATTTACTTTTTCAGCCATAACGCTTCCCCCTTTATATATGCTTTGTGATTATCCCTGCTTGCCATAGTATATTCCCAAAAATATTCATGTTATTCAGAGTTTTGATTTTTGTTATTGTTTTGTCATTGCGCGCCTCTTAAAGCCTTCTTTTATATCGCCAATTTATAATTTGCATTAATTAATCATTGCTGCCGGCTCACCTTATTACAAAAACAGGCACTGTGGCGTGGTGCACAACCTTGCTTGCCACCGAGCCTATGAGGAACCTCTTGGCAGAAGACATTCCGTGAGTGCATATTATTATCATGTCGCAGCCTTCTCCTTCAGCCATGTCGATTATCTCTGTAGCCGGGTCGCCTGTTGCTATGTTGAATGTAACCTTTATGTCGCTTCCTTCGAATCTTGATTTTGCGCCTTCAATTATCTTTTCTGCTCTTGCCTTTAGATATTCATCCATAGTATCGAAGTTTTGTGTTATGAAAGTCTGTGTAAATCCCGGCTCTATGTCCGCAACGTTTAGCACTATTATTTCCGCATCGAACTTTTCCGCAAAGCTTTTGGCAATGTCATAAGCCTTTAGGCAAAAGTCCGAGCCGTCCACCGGCAATAGTATCTTCTTCATTAAAAATCCCTCCGTCAGTCAAAATTTATTTATACGTCTATACAGAATTTCCATCTTGATTTCCTGAAATCCCTCAAGGCATCCAGGTGCATTTGACACAACATAGTATGCATATTTTTTGTATACCCTCAAATATTTCCTGTAAACCTCATCCGCGAATATCAAGAGTTATTCTGGCATATGCCCGTTTTGCCGCGGGTATGACTTCTCCAAGCACTCCCGCGCATTAATTTGCTTGATTTAAAATCACTTTATTAACGCATACATCATCGGGGTATATAAATATATGTACTACCATACCTTCACTTTTTCATATAAAAAATCCAGGATGGTGATCCAGATGAAAGAACTGCTAATCAAGACGGTGATTGTTTCACTAATGAGCACGGCGCCCATTTCGGCCAATCCCGACGTTGCATCTATAACTGCTTCAGCTACAGCTGCGCAGCTCAATTCGCTAATGGCACAAGGCGTCATGGACAATGCCGATGTCGGCAAATACCCTCTTGAAGAAAACATAAACGCGCAGGACATTTCCGAGGACGAAAAGCTTGCCACGCAGGGCGAAACTGACACACTTGTGCCCCAGGAAGAGGCGCCTCCACAGCAGGAGGTTCAGCCGCAGCCTTCCTCAGAGCCTGCAGCCGCGGCCCCCGCAAGCAATGTCATCGAAACATACAATACATCGCTTCCAGTTTCAATAGCCCTGAACCTCAAGTATGAAAAGTATCTGCCTGCATACGACTACTTGCTGCTTTCAAAGGGCTCGGTCAATATTCGGGAGGCTCCGACAACGGGCTCTAAAATAGTAAAGACAGCCGGGTATTTTGAAAAGGTGAATGTAACAGAGGCTGTGAAGGGAGAGTTTCTCGCCAAATACAACTCAAGCAAGTGGTACAAGGTGTATTGGTATCAAAATGGGACAATAAGGTCTGGCTACATGTTCTCGTCGCTTGTCGAGAAAAGAAGCTTCCAGTTCGGCAAGATGGCATCCTCCCTTGAAAACCTGCGAGCTCAGATATCCAGCGGGAAAATGGGGTATGTGAACAACTACAAGAACAGAAACGGACTTCCTCCCCTGTACAAAGGCACCACAAGCGACAAATACGGCACTCTGCGTGACCAGAGTGCTCCCGCATACGCAAGCCTGGGCAACAAGTCTGAGCTCATTTACTTTGACGACGGCAAGCTCCTTAGGATAATCGGCGAACAGGATTCATACTACAAGGTTGAGTCCCTTGAACGTCCAGGCAGCTACTTTGTTCCCAAGAAGTACCTCTATACGAAAAACGCGCCTTCCTCGCTGGGCCAGGTTATAGTTGTCGACAGGAAAAACCAGAACGAGGCCGTATTCGAATGGACAGGCAGCTCATGGCAGATGATTTCCTATACGTTCGCAACTACAGGTGCGCAGGACAAGTACCGCTTTGAAACTCCGCTTGGATATTTCATGGCGATTGAAAGAAGGTCAAAATTCCTCTACCTTGACGATATCACAAAGGAAATTGCGGGCTATGCTCCTTATGCCGTCCGTTTCTCGGGCGGAGCCTATGTGCACGGCGTGCCGGTGGACTATATAAAGAAAAACGGCCAGCTCATAGATCCGGGGCAGAAGGAGACCCTCTACACTCTGGGTACCGTTCCAAGATCCCACAAATGCGTCAGGAACTACACCTCACACGCGAAGTTCCTGTATGACTGGGTGAAGGTTGGTCAGGCCTCCGTAATAGTAATAGAATAGCTTTCTAATGGCATTCAAAAAAATCAAAAGGCCCGGGGCTTCATCTTTCAACGAGACGCTGCGCCGGGCCATGCTTTAATGAGTTATATGCTATATATGTTTATATTCCAAAGCTCTCTCGAGATTTGATATATTGTCCTCTGTAAAAAGATCTCTGCCTGTAGCTTTTATGTAAAAGCTGTTTATAGTCCTTATGTCGTTGAACATAAAAGCGCTCGGCTTTGTAAGCCTGAGTCCTGTCAGCAGATTGGCTATTTCCTTTATTTCGTCCTCTGTTATTCTAACTGTGTTCTCCAATGTTGCCCCCCCTTTGTCTCTCACCTATCATTTGGCCGGCATATGCCGTTTAAAACGATAATAATTATATACCTTCCTAAAACGCGCTTTAAACACATTGCCAGGTGTTATTTAAATAACGTCCAGGCTGGACGCTGTTTTTAAGGCGTGCTGTTTTCCCAAAAACTTCTGAACTCAAGTGACTACGTGCTCTGCTTAAATCGTCCATATTCGGGTATATCTATATTTAGCCGCGGATTTATAGGGAAATATTATAGCACTTCGAACCTTGACAAACTGCCGCGGTAAATGTATAAATAATATGTAACATTTTATATAAAGTATGTCACATTGATTTTGTAACTCAATTACATATATAGGGGGTATTTTTATGGCAATAAAAGTTGGTATAAACGGATTTGGAAGGATAGGAAGGCTTTTCCTGAGAATAGCCCAGACTAAGCTTGCAGGCGATATCGAAGTTGTTGCTCTAAACGCCAGGGCTGACGTAGCTACTCTTGCGCATCTTTACAAGTATGACTCTTGTTTTGGAAGAGCAAAGGACGATGTGAAAACTTCCGAGAACGCTCTAATAATAAACGGCAAAGAGATAAAGGTTGTCCAGGCTAAAGAGCCTAAGGACATCCCATGGAAGGACCTTGGGGTCGACATAGTTGTGGAGTCTACTGGGGTTTTCGTAAAAAGAGACCAGCTCGAGGGACACATAGCTGCCGGAGCTAAGAAAGTTATACTTACTGCGCCTGCTAAGGACGGAGAAGACATAACTATGGTTATGGGCGTAAACAGCGACATGTACGACAATGCAGTCCACAATATAATATCTAACGCTTCTTGTACTACAAACTGCCTTGCTCCAGTTGCGAAGGTGCTTGATGAGAAGTTCGGAATAGTAAAAGGCTTTATGACTACTGTTCACGCATACACTAACGACCAGAGAATACTTGACAAGAGCCACAAGGACCTTAGAAGGGCAAGAGCTGCTGCCGAGTCTATAATACCTACTACTACCGGCGCTGCGAAGGCTGTCGGCCTTGTGCTTCCAAACCTTAAAGGCAAGCTTGACGGTTATTCTCTAAGGGTTCCAGTGCCTACAGGCTCTATAACTGACCTTGTTTGCGAGGTTAAAAAGAACACTACTGCTGAAGAGGTAAACGCAGCTCTCAAGGAGGCTTCTGAAACTTATCTTAAGGGCATACTGGGCTTTAGCGACGAACCGCTTGTATCTGTGGACTATGTTGGAGACGACCACTCTTCTATAGTTGACTCGCTGCTTACTAAGGTTATGGACGGCAATATGGTTAAGCTTGCCGCATGGTATGACAATGAGTGGGGCTATTCTGTAAGGGTTGTTGACATGGTTAATATGGTTGCGGAGAAGATGAAATAAGGATATATGAAATTAAGGGATGCCTGAGGGCATCCCTTTTTTATGTGACTCTAATCCGATAGCTTTAAAAATTTAATGTGCAGTTCTCCGAGTGTATGTCTGTCTGCGGGCGAAAGCTCCATGTCTTTGTATTTTTCAAGCTGCTTTGCCAGGACGTTTGTGTTTGAAAGTTCTCTGGCGCATTTGTTGTAGAGTTTTATGAATTCGCGGAAGTCTTCGCTCTTTTTGTATTCTTTGTTTACTACCAGCACGCATGTTGTGTGGTCAGACTTAGTCGCCGCGCTTTCTTTTTGTCCCTTCAGGAAAAATCCGCTTGTGAAATCGGCAAGTACCGAATCTACCTGCCCGTTTTCAAGAGCGTAAGGCAGCGCTGTCCCCATGAGCTTTTTCATTTGAGCGTTGGCTCCAAAGTTCTCAGATACTATGGCATCCTGGTGAGGCCTGTTTTGTGATACTCCTATCTTGCCTGGGTTGCCCCTGTCTTTGAATACGAACATGCTTGTGTTTTGCATTACATCGCCTATTATTTCGAATTCTTTGTTGGTTTTTACAAATTCCCTGGCCGCGTCGGGACACAGGAATGCAATGTCCATTACATCCGAGCTCAATGCCCATTGAGCAGAAGCGCTTCAGCAGTCCCCTATGATATATGCTTCAAGCTCTAGACTTTCGACTTTTCCTGCCGCTTCTGTGCTGTTTGAGATATAGTCAAGGAGCAGGCCTGAGCTTTCAGTTGATGCGCCTACTCTGACGCTCTCACTGAGGCTCTCCTTTGGCATGAACAGAAACACCGCCACGGCCACAGCCGCCAATATGATTGTGTTCTTTAACAGGCGCACACTTTCCATGTTAATCACAGCAGTCTTCCATGCCTTCTCCGAAAAGGTTTATCATCCGGTTGTCTATTATTCTGTATATTGCATAGCCTACGCTTCCATTTTTTGAGCCTGACACTATGAACTCCAGCTCGTCCTTTTCGTCTATGTCCTTGAATTGAATCTTCTGGTTTTCCGCTGGCGCCGGAATCGGCTCTGTCAGCTGGTGCTTTTCATTTTCTTCTGCTATGACCGCGCACATTTGCTTTTTATCTTTTTCGTTTTCAAATATCACAATCAAATCCTTGCTGCCATCGCTCGTTATGTCTTCATATGCGCATTGCACAGGCTCTCTGTCGGGATACTGAGCCTTAAAATATGCAAGCAGCTCGTTGTCTGCTGGAACTCCAAGGTCTGCTTTTTTGTTTTCACTCTTTGGGTTGCTGCTGCAACCACTTAATCCTGCTATTAGAATAATCATTGCCATAACGTATGAAATTTTTCTTATCATTTTTCTGCTCCTTCCCTATGCCGCTTTTTTTGATATTGACGCCATGGTGGTCTTTATTCCGGGCATCACTGCGCGAATGAAGAACACAAATATTATGAATGAGCATATATATTCTATGGGTTTTGGAAAATCTATGAGCAGCGTGTTTGCTGCCTTTATTGAATTCGATGTCCTGTCAAAGTTCATGGCAGGCTTAAAGCCCGGCATTAGCAATATATTGGCTGCATATCCAAATACAAGTGCTGTCAGCGTTATAACCGTACTGTATATTATTGCTGTCCTTTTTCCCATGATGTTGAACATGCTTATGAGCTCTGGGAAGTTTGTGGCAGCGCCTGCCATCAGAAATGTGATTCCCACTCCGGGCGCCGCGCCACTTGCAATGAGAGCTGCTATGAATGGTATATGGCCAACTGCGCATACATACATTATCGTAGCAAGAACAGCTATGCTGCCGAGCGAAAGCATGCTCGGATCCCCAAGAAAGCTGTGTATGTAGTCTTGCGGAACTGCCGTAAGCAAAAATCCCGCAAACAGCATGCCGGGTATTACATACTTGCTTACTGAAAGCGCCAGGTCGTTTATGGCCCAGTTAAGTCCCGATTTTATTCTCTCAGCAAGACCAGGTCTTATGCCCTCCTCAAGCTCAAGCATCCTTGCCTGTATGTTCTCCTCGACTCCGGGAGCTACAAGCTCAGGGCCTCCAAACATATTGCCTATCACGCCTATTAGCATGGGGACAGTGAAGCCCGCTATTACGTATATCATTGTTATCTGCGGCCCCAGGAGGCCATAGCAGAGTATTACAGCTATCGGGTTGATTATCGGGGTTGCTGTCATGAAGGCCAGCACCGGGCCCAGATACGCCCCCGAGTAGTAAAGACTTATTCCAAGAGGTATAACCCCGCAACTGCATATTGGCAGGAGCATTCCTGAAATTGTGCTCTTTAGAAGCGAGGATAGCTTCTTGTTCCCCAGCATCCTCTGGAACTTGTCCGGCGACATTATATCGTGAAGAACCCCAGCTAGTATGAAACTGAAAACAAGCCAGGCTGATGCGCTGTTTAGTATGTTGAAACCTGCTAGCACCATTCTTTCAATAAATTCAAACATGTTTACCTATCCTTTCACAGCCTCTTCTATGGCTTCTGTTATGCTTTTTTCAGACAGATTCTGAATTTTCTTCTTCTCGCCTATTACTATCATGCTCTTTGTAACCATTCCATATTTTTTTATGTATCCAAAATCCTTTCCAGCCCTGTATATGACAAGCTCTAACTTGTCCTCATGCTGCTTTGCCAGGCTTTCCACGAAAGCTCCATATTTGTCACATCAAGCACATGTGTTTATGAATTCAACCAGTATTTTCCCCATGATACGCCTCCTTAAATCTTGCCGGATTACATCCCGTCCGCAAATTTTGCTAATCACAAATCCCAAGATATATAATACAGGTTTTCAATCATGTTTCGGACTATTATTCGAATATTTTATTGTATAGCATTCTATTATTAATCGAACTAATAATCTTATGCGCCTTTTTATTCGACAAAAAACCCTGCAAAAGCAGGGTTCAACAGTTCATATTCATTTATCCGAAAACCCCTTCTATATACTGCCTTGTCCTCTCGTCACCGGGGCTTGAAAATAGTTCCGATGTCCTTCCAAATTCGATGAGTTCTCCCGACATCATGAACATGGTGTAGTCTGCAATCCTTCTTGCCTGCGCAAGGTTGTGCGTTACTATGACTATGGCGTAGTCCTTAGAGAGCTCCCTTAACATGGCTTCTATCTTAGCCGTGTTCTGGATGTCTAGAGCCGAGCAGGGCTCGTCCAGCAGGAGAAGCGAAGGCTCCACCGTGAGCGCCCTTGCTATGCAAAGCCTCTGCTGCTGTCCTCCCGATAGTTTTTTTGCCGGCATATCAAGGCAGTGCGACACCTCTTCGTAGAGGCCCGCTACCTGCAGCTTTTCCTTTGCTATCTGACAAAGGCGCTCCTTGTCCCTTATTCCGTGGTACCTTGGAGCATAAGTCATGTTGTCCTTTATACTTAGCGGAAACGGTGCGGGATTTTGGAAGACCATGCCCAGCTTGCTTCTTAGCTTTTCCCTTGGAATGCTCCTTGCATCGCTTCCATCAAGCAGTATGCTGCCCTTTACGGAGCCGTCCTTTTCATCCTCGACAAGCAGGTTGAGGCTCTTTATGAATGTGGTCTTCCCGCAGCCTGATGGACCTATAACTGCAGTTATTGCGTTCCTGTATATATCAACATTTATATTGCTCAGCACGGTCTTGTCAGCATATGCTGCGCAAAGTCCTTTTATTTGCATTACTCTATCCATGTCATTCCCCTCTTTTCATTATCCCAAAGAGCATTGCCGCTCCGTTTATAGCGAGTATAAGCAGCACAAGCACTGTGGACGTGCCGTATACGTATTCTGTAGGCGCCCCCTCTCCCACAAGCACGTAGAGATGGTAAGAAAGCGCCATGGCCGGGGACATTACGCTCTCTGGTGCCTTCGCGTATATTACCGCGCCTGTCAAGATTATGGGTGCTGTGGCTCCCATTGCAAATCCCCCTGCAAGGGCCACAGAGCTTATTATGTCCGGGAGCGCCTCGCGCAGCACAAGCCTTTTTATTGTGTAGTACCTTGAAACTCCAAGGGCATACGAGGAAAGCAGCATCTCCTGCTCAATTTCGCTGAGCCTCTTTTCAACCCGAACCTCTATGAATGGGAAAATCATTATACCAAGGACAAGTCCTCCCGAAAGCACCGACACGCCAAAGCCCATCTTGAGTACAAAGAGCGTATATCCAAAGAGTCCAAGCACTATTGAGGGCATCCCCGCAGTCGATTCTATAACAAGACTGACTATGTTGTAGAGTCTTCTGCTGGAGCAGTAGAACTTGAGATATATGGCCGTTGATATTGCAAGCAGCGATGCTACGGAGCAAGCCACTCCCGTAAATGCCAGGCTGCCCATTATGGCGGGGTATATGCCTCCACTGGAGCCCAACGGGAATCCCTTTGGCGAATCCAGTAGAAACTCTGCGTTTACTGTTCCGCCTCCTTTTAGAAGTATATATCCTATTATGAAGAAAATGACTGCAAATGTAAGCGCCGAGCTGAGCACACTCCATAACAGCAGCCTGGTGTATTTGCTTTTTTTGTCCATCCTGATTCTCCCTAAAGTTATAAGTCCGCGCCTCTTTTTATGCGCCACACCGCCATACTGACTGCGAATCTCATTATTATTAGTATAAGTCCTGCCGCAAAAAGAGCGTGATAGTGCAGGCTGCCGACAGGTGCTCCGCCCATTTCTAGCGCTATGAGTGCAGGAATCGTCTCACATTTCCCAAGAAGCCTTGGAAGCAGCGGACTATTGCCTATGACCATCATCACTGCCATAGTCTCCCCCATGCCCCTTGCAAGTGCGAGCACAGCTCCCGCAAGCACGCTCCTTTTGGCTGCCGGCAGCACAAGATACCTTACCATGTGCCATTTCGAAACGCCCAGACTGTCCGAGGAAATCTTGTACGACTTCATAATGCCAGCCATTGTTGTATCACATGTCGATACTATATAAGGCAAAATCATTATTGCCAGCACTATTCCGCCTGCGAGCGCGCTCTCGCCTGATGACATCGAAAAATGCCTCTCGAAATATCCAACGACTACTATAAGTCCCATGAAGCCGAAAACAACTGAAGGCAGTCCTGCCATCAGATCTATGAAGGGCTTTAGCACCCTCCTGGCCGATTCTCCCGCTATGCACGACAGGAAAACTGCCGTACCAACACCTATTGGAAGTGCTATTGCAACCGCGAGAAATGAAACGTATACAGTAGCAAGCACCATGGGCAGTATCGAAAGCACAGGCTCCGCACCGATTGGATGCCACCTTTCATTTGCAAAAAATCCAGCCACGCCCGAATGCCGGAATGCCGGAATGCTCTCGGCTCCTATAAAAAAAATTATAAATCCCAGTATTGTAACAGAAACCAGTGTGAACATTTTTATTATAAGCTCAAAAGCCTTGTCACTTTTCATATAATCCCCTTTCATGCTGAGTCGACAAGAAAATCCAGAAGATAAGCCTTCTGGATTTTGTTCTGGACTCATATATTATATTTTACTACTTAGCTGGCACATAACCCATCTTTTCTACAGTTTTCATGCCTTCCTCCGAAAGCATAAGGTCTACAAAAAGCTGCTCCTGAGGCAGAAGCTCTCCGCTTTTTATAACTATAAGCGGTCTTGATATCTTGTATGCTCCGCTTATTATGTTTCCCTCGGTAGGTGCTATGCCATCAACCTCAAGAGGCGTTATCTTTCCTACATTCTGATTGACAAAGCCATATGAAGCATAGCCTATGGCATCCTTGTTCTCCATTATCTTAGTAACCAGCGCTCCCATAGAAGGCTCCTGAATAGCTTCCGCCTTAACCTGAGCATCTCCCATGACCTTGTCCTGGAAAACCTGGTGAGCGCCGCCGCCTATATCTCTTGTAACTACAACTATCTCATTGTGAGGAAGTCCTGGAGCAACCTCATCCCAATACTTGTACTCGCCCGAGAATATCTTCATAACCTCTTCTGTAGTAAGGTTCTTCTTAACGTCAAGTATGGGATTCTCAGGGTTTACTGATATTGTAAGCACGTCTAGTCCAAGCCTGAACTCCTTGTAGTCCGCTATCTTCTCTTTTTCCTCGTCCTTTACTTCCCTTGAAACCATTCCAAAATCGCTTGTGCCGTCTATTATGGCCTTAACTCCAGCGCTCGAGCCGCCTGCCGATACGAACAGGTCTATGCTTTTTTCAGGAAAATCAGCGTTAACCTTGTTCCAGGTCTCGTTGGCATCGATAAACTCAGTGGCTATCTGAGATACCACTGGTGCAAGCGTAGACGAACCCTTGAAGAATATCTGCGACTTGAACTCATCCTTTGAAGCATCCTCCGCCGGCTGCTGCGAGCATCCTGTAAGCGCTAGCGAAAGAATCATCATTGAAGCTACGATAAGACTCCAAATTCTTTTCATTGAAATACCCCTTTCATCTCTTAACGTATTTTTTACATACTTTACATTCAAATTGTATCAGAGATGAAACCTTGCGTATAATTGATTATTCTTATCGTATGCTATTATTCTATAGTTTTTTCCAATGGATTGCACCCTCCAGCTATTCAGCCTCCAGCTTATTCACCTGCTGCGGCGTATAGAGTATGTCTCTGGGGCCGGAGCGCAAGTGGCAGAGCTTCGCCCTGTCCGTCATGTTGAGTATCATCGGTATAAGGTCTGTGCCGTTCATCCTTATGCTGCCCTTGGCGCAGCTCCTCTCGCCGAAGTTTTCCACATCATCCACCCTGAGTCCTTCCCCTATGAACATTATAGGCACAGGCTCGCCTGAATGTATCAGAGCTCCGCCGCTTGGCGTCGAGTGGTCGCCTGTCACAATAAGCAGCGTATCCTCGAGAGCTTCGGCAAGTCTTCCTATTCTCTCGTCAATGCCTTCTATTGCCTTGACCTTGTTGAAGGGGTTCTTGGTGTGCGCCGCCTCGTCGGGCGCCTTGGTATGCACGTGAACAAAGTCCCAGTCGCCTTCTATTGCCGTTTCTATGGCAGTCTCCAGCGTGTCGTATTGTATATACTCCATGCCCAGCATCTGCGCGAGACCTCTCATGAGCCTGCTCTGGCCGAGAACTGCGCCCTTCATGCCATTTTGCCTGTGAAACGGCGTCACAGAGCTATGCTCGGCGGCCCATTTTATCATAAGAAAGTTGGCGGGCTGCATTCCAGCTGCCATCCTCCTGGTGTTTATCTCATGGGCGTAGAGTACCCTCGAGCATTCCAGAAGGTACCTGTTCATTATGCCGGCTGTGCGCACGGCCTTTTCATCGTCTGTCTCGAATGGCTCTATCTTCATTACATGCTGATCCTTGTAAAAAGGATCAGCATCGGATATCATGCTGCTTAAGTCCTCGCCTTCCATTACAAGAAAGCCATGACTGTCGTATGAAAACACCCACTCGAAGCGGCAGCCCTGGAATTCCTTCGGAAGCGCCCTTGAAAGCTCCATGGCCTCTTCCCTTGAAAGCTCCTGAGTGAACCGATCGCGCAGCATGAAGCCGCCATTTAGCTTTTCAGTCCACGCCCAGGATGTCCTCATATACACCCTGCCCTTTTCTATGGTCAGGCCCTCCCCCTGGGCGTCTATTACCGTCCTTCCCGGATATTTTACCGGGTCATAACCAAACAGTATGAAGTGGGCCATTTCAGTGCCAAGAGGCACTCCCTGCCTCCAGGGCACCATTATCCCGGTTTCAGCCCTCTTGCAAAGTAGATCGAGCTTTGGAGTCCTGGCGTATTCAAGCGGCGTCTTGCCGCCCAGCTCTGCAAATGTACGATCGCCTACGCCGTCCAGAAGAAGTACTATTGCCTTCATATCAGATCCTCAATAGCTTTTATCATTTCCTTCTTGCCCGCATGCTCGTCTTTTATAATCACCTCTGTAAGCTTTGTGCACACAGGATACAGGAACTCTTCAAGGAAGCGGTCAAGCTGAGCCTCGTCGAATATTGCCTTGCCCGATACGTCATTGTAGTTGCCGCTGTATACGCACTCGGGATGCTTTGAGCCTTCCGCCCAGTCCCAGCCTATTATCTCCGTTATCTCATCGCCTGAGTATATCTTCCTTAGCGGCTCCACAAGCTCCACACCGAAACTCTCAACTATCCTCTTGTATGCATCCAGGCTCTGAGGAAGCTGATTGACCTTTATCCTCTTGTCGTGGTATTCCCTCTCGCCGGCTATGATCTTCCTTCCAAGCCTCAGGGCCATTGGAATCCTGAGTATGTGGAAGTATGCGTGGCAGCCTATGCATGGATTGTAAAAGCCGAATTTTTCAATCAGCATAGTTGCGAATCTGCCGTTTATAGCGCTCCAAAGCTGCGGATTGCTGTAGACGACGAGCTCGTGCACCCTCTTCCTGCCGCCGTATTCCCTGTCTATCTGCTCAACCAAAAGGGCGTGGTTTTCCCTAATGGCGTCCAGGTTGCCGTATTCCGTGCCTGCAAAGCTCGCCACAGGAAGTACGTCGTTTATGTCGCCTCTTTCCATTGCCTTTATTATGGCAGCGGCGCTGTCCCTTCCCGAAAATTCGCCTATGGCTGTATCCTTTGGAAGGGAATTTATTATGCTTTCTATCTTGTCGTTTTCAGTGTTGAAATATATCACGCTATCACTCCTTTAGGCTTATTACCCTGGCCACGTGTACTCCGCTTGCGCTCGCCTGAGAGAGCGATCTTGTAGTCCCGCTTCCGTCTCCTATAGCGTACATGCCCTCTATATCAGTCTCCAATTCTTCGCTGAGCTCGAGCCTCGAGCTGTAGAATTTGACCTCTACTCCGTATAGCAGGGTGTCCTCGTTTGCCATTCCAGGGAACATCTTGTCAAGCTGGAATATCATCTCTATTATATCATCCAGCTGTCTCTTTGGCAGCACAAGACTAAGATCCCCGGGAGTGGCTTCAAGCGTCGGCCTTGTGAAGCTCTGCGCAAGCCTGTGGTGGTTAGTCCTTCTTCCTCCTGTTAGGTCTCCAAAACGCTGCACCAGGACTCCGCCGCCAAGCAGATTTGAAAACGAAGCTATCCGCTTGCCGTATGCGTAAGGATCGTCGAAGGGCTCTGTGAAGCGGCTGCTCACAAGCAGGGCGAAGTTGGTATTCTCACTGCCGAGGCTCTTGTCTGAAAAACTGTGCCCGTTTACAGTTATTATTCCGTCAGTGTTCTCTGTTACCACATAGCCGTTGGGGTTCATACAGAAGGTCCTTACTATGTCGCCGTAAGCCTTTGTCCTATACTTAATCTTGGCCTCATATATCTCTCCGGTTATGTCCTCTAGCACCTGGGCTGGTACCTCTACCCTTACGCCCACATCCACCTGATTGTTTATCAGCCGCAGTGCCAGGTTCTCCCTGCACTGCCTGGCGAACCACTCGGCGCCGCTCCTTCCAACTGCTATTATCAGGTAGTCGCTCTTGAATATATCCTCGTCGCTTTCAATCTCAAACCTGTGCCTTGAATCCTCATATGCGTTGACATTTTTTATCCTTGTCCTGAAATGGAATTTAACGCCGCTGGACTTTAGGTACTCATACATGCTCTTTAGTATCCTGAGGTTCTTTTCGGTGCCAAGGTGCCTGACCCTGCCCTCTAGCAGGTGAAGGTCATGCTTTAGCGCCTCCTTCTTGTAGCCGCTCTTTGGCTCGTAGACCTCCTCCAGTTCCTCCTCAGAGAGCTCAAGTATCACCTTGTCCACATACTCCATGAGGCCAAGCGCGTCTTTATCGTCTATATAGTCTGTGAGCCAGCCTCCGTACTCTGTTGTTATGTTGTACTTGCCGTCTGAAAATGCGCCCGCTCCTCCAAAGCCGCTCATTATTGCGCACGGCTTGCAGTTTATGCAATTTCTTGTCTTGCCCTCAAGTATGGGACACCTTCTGTCGTATATGCTGTGCCCCTGCTCGAACACGTTTATTTCCAGCTTATCATCCAGAAGCTTATGCAGCTCATATGCCGCAAACAGCCCGCTAGCGCCCGCTCCTATTATGTTTACCGTTTTCAAATTCAACGCCCCCATTCCTTTTTGTATTCGAATAGCCAGTTGCTCTAAGTCGCTAATTCCCTGCTGGCCCCTCACTCTCGAGAGTCTGCGTTAACTTGTTTATCTCGTTTTGTACGTTTGGCGTCAGTTTGAAACCCTCTGATTCGAGAACAGTATAGTACTGCTTGAAAAGCTCGAGGAATCTGCTCTCGTCCTCTATTGCAATGGCCTTCTTGTAGCCTTCACTGGCCTCTTGCGAGAGTGTGTTGCCCGGCGGCTCGAATACGGCCCAGTTGAGGTACGCCGCTATGTAAAACATATACAACTTCTTTATATCGGGGACTTTTGGCGATTCAGGAAATTCTCTCATGAACTTTTCCGCCGTAAGTATCCTACCCAGGAACTCCTCCATCGATATTGCCAATGCACCGTCCCTCATTGCAAATTCCATGTATTCTGCATTCATTATTTCTATATACGATTTCCAATCGCCTGTGACATATTTTGAATACTCCTTGTACATGCTGTAGTCTATATATGGATAGAAATTGCCTTCGAGCGATATAAGTGTGTATCCCCTTTGCCTTGTCATTTCCACAAACTCTTTGAGATCCTGATCCTGCACCTGTCCAGGGCTGTCTATCTTTGCTGCCATGCCCGACTGCTCTATCAGCCTCTCCTGCAGGCTGCCTTCAAACGCCTCGTCGATCCTTTGCTCGACAAGCCCCTTTTGAGTTTTTTCAAGCTCTGCAATTACCTTTGAGGCATTTTCCGGCGAGAGGCTGCTTATGTTCTCCTTGGCAAAGTCAAGTACCGCTTTCTCATCGTGCTCCGCCGCTGCAAGCTTTTCAAAGCTTTCCATGACGGTCTTTTCGCTTTCACCCGCTGGCTTCATCGCGCACCCCATAGTGCCAATTGCAATCGATATGACGGCTATAACTGCAACAATAAGTCTTTTCATGTCCATCCCCCTGTCCTAGTTATTGCCCAGCCTTTTGAATGCCGAGCTGTTGTCAGGAACAGCCACCTGCGAGGCGTCCATTCCCGGATATGCAAACTGGTGAAACTTGACTGATGTTTCCTTGGGCCTTGGGACCATGACCCACTGCTTGTTTATCTTGCCTGTGGCATAGTCACCGTTGGCAGGAAGCCTCAGGCTTTCGATTTTCATGCCTTCCGCCCTCGACTCGAGTAGCTATAGCCGTATGCAAGCATGTCCCCTATGCTTATGTCACTCCTTAAATAAGGGTAAATCTGCTTTGCCATTTCGGCTCCATCCTTTAATCCCAAGCTCTTGGCCTTGTCTATTATAAGTGATATGACCCTTCTTTGACGCTCAGTCCGCTCGTAGTCTCCGTTGCCAACAAATCTTATGCTCGTGTATGCAAGCGTCTGATCTCCATTGAGATTATACATGCCTGGTCCGCTCAGATAGTTCTGGGGCCCCTGCTTGATGTAGTTGTTGAGCTCGTCCACTTCGTAGGGCTTTACCTCCACGCTTATGCCACCCAGCAGGTCCACAACCTTCTGGAAGCCATAAAAATCTATGAGCGCATAGTGTTCCAGGTCTATGTTGAAGTTGTATTTTAATGTGCGCACCAGGAGCTCAGGTCCGCCGTAAGAATAGGCCTCGTTTATTTTTGAATATCCCTTGCCCAGTATGTCTACATACGAATCTCTCATTATGGAGGTAAGCCTGGTGGTTTTGTTTTTGAAGTCAAGCGTGACCACCATTATGGAGTCGGTTCTTCCTTTGAAATCCATGCCTCTGTCGTCAATCCCAAGGAGCAGTATGTTGACGGTTTTATCGTTCTGCGCAGGCAGCTGGATACCCCTGTTTTCCTTCGCCATTATCTTTTCCTCCTTAGTGAACTCCGGCTTTTGTATGGCCCGGCTCTCCTCTAAAGGCTTCCACTGCAAAACAAAAATTGCTGCGATGACTAAAATTGCAGCTGCTACAAGCGCCGGTATAAATTTTCGTTTACCTTTGTTTCCTTCCACCTTGTCCATAGCATATATGCCCGGCATCCAAATTCCCGCCAGCCTCCTTTCTATTGTCTTATAGAGTTTATACACTCACTTCCTGCATTCGAAACCTATAGCGTGATTATTACAAAGCTATTCAATTTTTAGCTTTTGTTGCCTGCGCTATATTTTGGGTAGAAATATTCTAACTAAATATTTTTAGGAGGTGCTGTTATGCTCAAGGAATTCAGGGATTTTGCGCTTAAAGGGAACGTAGTGGACCTTGCTGTTGCAGTTGTTATAGGCGGCGCTTTCGGCAAGATTGTCGCATCGTTTGTGAATGATGTGCTTATGCCTTTGCTTGGACTTGTAATGGGTGGTGTTAATTTTACGGATCTGAAGTATGTATTCAGGGCCGCACAGGGGGACATTCCAGAGCTCGCTCTCAGGTACGGGGCCTTCATACAGTCGATTGTTGACTTCATAATAATTGCGTTCTCCATTTTCATGTTCATTAAAATGCTCTCCAGAATGAAGAAGAAACAGGAGGAGGCTCCTGCCGCTCCGCCTGCTCCAAGCAACGAGGAAGTCCTGCTTGGCGAAATCAGGGATCTGCTCAAGGCGGAAAAATAGGACTGCAGATGAATATCGTAACCCCTGCCGAGATATTCTACTTTAGAAAAATCCACTTAAAAACCGGGTGCTGAGGATATTTTGAATATCACTCTCTCACCCGGTTTTTTTAATTGGAATTTGCAAAGCTTGTCCCACCTGACTCTGCACAAATCGAAATTGAAACGTTTCCTCTTCGTACACTATTCTCTCTTGAACTGGCTGTTGTAGAGGTTGTAATAGAAGCCTCCCTTTCTCAACAGCTCCTCATGGCGGCCGCTTTCTATTATTTCACCGCCGTTTATAACGAGTATTGTATCGGCATTTTTTATTGTGCTTAGCCTGTGGGCTATTACAAAGCTTGTCCTATTTTCCATGAGCTTGAGCATAGCTTCCTGTATGTGCATCTCCGTGCGAGTATCCACGCTGCTTGTAGCCTCATCGAGTATGAGTATTGCCGGATCTGCCAGTACAGCCCTTGCTATGGCTATGAGCTGCTTTTGTCCCTGGCTGAGATTGCTTCCGTCCTCGGAGAGGATGGTGTCGTAGCGCTGGGGCAGCCTTCTTATGAAGCAGTGAGCGTTTGAGAGTCTTGCTGCCAGCTCGACCTCCTCATCTGTCGCATCAAGCCTTCCATACCTTATGTTGTCCATTACAGTACCTGAAAACAAATATGTGTCCTGCAACACTATGCCCAGAGACGACCTGAGGCTGTCGCGACTTATATTTCTAATGTCGATTCCGTCTATTAGTATTCTGCCCTCGCTGACATCGTAAAAGCGGGTGAGCAAGTTTACTATGGTCGTCTTTCCTGCTCCCGTCGGGCCTACCAGCGCCACCGAGTGCCCCGGCGGCACGTGCATGCTTATATCCTTTAGCACACTTTGCCCCTCTTCATATCCAAAAGCCACTCCCTCGAGTATTACTTCGCCCTTTACGTTCTCGAGCCTTATTGCGTCCGGAGCGTCCTTGGGCTCTGGCTGCTCGTCCGCTATTTCAAACACCCGCTCCGCTCCCGCTATTGCTGTCTGAAATGTGTTGAACTGATTGGCCAGCTCGTTGAGAGGCCTTGAAAATTGCCTTGAGTAGTTTATGAAGCTGGCTATGACTCCCACGGTTATTGTTCCCTTCACTGCCATGTAGCCTCCTGCTCCTGCCACTATTGCAAATCCCATGTTGTTCAGAAGGTTCATAAGCGGCGGAATTACGCCCGAGAATATCTGAGCCGGTATGGCGCAGTCTCTGAGCCTGATGTTCCCTTTTTCAAACGCTTCGAGGCCTTCTCTCTCGCGTGTGAACACTTTCACTGCCTTTATTCCGGATATGCTCTCCTCTATGTAGCCGTTGAGCTCCCCTATAGCCCTTTGCTGCTCGAGGAAGCGCTCCTTAGTCGCTTTGGCTATGGCCTCGGTTGTATAAAGCATCAGCGGCACTATCGTCAGTGTCAGCAATGTCAGCAATGGGCTCAGATAAAGCATCATGGCTATTGTTCCTGCCAACATGAGCACGCTTGATGCTATCTGCGTTATGCTCGTGTTGAGTGTGCTGCTTATATTTTCAACATCGTTTGTCAGCCTGCTCATCACGTCTCCGTGCTGTCTGCTGTCAAAGAATTTCAGAGGCAGCGCCTGAAGCCTGTCAAAGACATCTAGTCTTATATTCCGAACTGCGTCCTGAGCCATGCCTATTATTACATAGTTCTGAAGCCATGTTGCTGCCGCTCCCAGAATATAGAACATAGCCATGAGCAAGGTTATGACAAGAAGGCCTCCATAGTCTCCCGGTATTATGTACTTGTCGATTGCCATGCCTATCAGGAGGGGTCCGGCAAGCATTATAACCGAGCTGAGCGCAACAAGCAGCACAGAAGCCGCCAATGCGCCCCTTTTCCTTGACATGTAGGGCCAGAGCCTCTTTATGACGGCCTTTCTGTCCCTTGGCTTTTCCCCCGGAACCCTGGCTCCGTGAGCCCCTCCGAATCTTGGCTGCTGTCTTTGCGTTGGCCTATTCTCCATTTGCGCACGCCTCCCCGCCAAGCTGAGATTTACATATATCCTGATATATTTCGCTCCTTGAAAGAAGCTGAGCATGCGTACCCTGACCCGCTATCGCCCCGTCCTCGAGCAGTATTATATTGTCAGCGTCGATAACCGAGCTCACTCGTTGAGCTATTATTATGGTGGTGGTGTCCTTGAGCATGGCTCTTAGCGCGTTTTGCATCCTTGATTCCGTGCCCATGTCGATGGCGCTTGTGCTGTCATCTAGTATGAGTATTGGCGCTTTTTTCAGGAGAGCTCTTGCAATGGATATGCGCTGCTTCTGGCCGCCTGATATGTTGACGCCTCTTTGCCCTAGCACCGTATCATAGCCGTTTTCAAAATTCATTATGAAATCATGAGCCTGAGCAGCCTTTGCCGCCTCAATCACCTCATCCATACTGGCATCCCGCCTGCCCCAGCGTATATTTTCCTCCACGGTGCCCGAAAATAATATCGATTCCTGGAGTACGAAGCTTATTCCTCCTCTCAGAGCTGCGAGCCGCATGCTGCGCACGTCTCTGCCGTCCACAGTGACGCTGCCCTCCGTCACGTCATAAAGCCTTGGGATCAGGCTCACAAGCGTGGACTTGCCTGAGCCTGTCGAACCGAGTATTGCCACCGTCTCTCCGGACTTTATTTCGAAGGATATATTCTTTAGTACCATGTCGCCGCTGGCTCCTTCATACCTGAACGATACGTTTTCAAAAACTATATCCCCTTCCGATACCGGTTCATTGCTCACCCCTTCAATCTCAGCTATGTCCTCCCTCGTTTCGAGCACTTCGCTTATTCTCAGTGACGAGGCCTTCGCCCTTGAAAACATCATGAGGACGAAGGTTACCATTAACAGTGAAAACAGTATAAGGGTCATGTAGTTTATGAAAGCCATTATCTCCCCTACCTTTATTGCTCCGCCCCTTACCTGTATTCCGCCAAACCACAGCACAGCGGCTATGCTGAGGTTCATTATTAGCATCATCAGAGGCATGGTCAGCACCATAAGCCTCAGTGCCCTTACTGTCACATCGACGAGCTCCTCGTTTGCATTTGCAAATCTAGCTCTCTCGAATGCCCCTCTTACAAAGGCCTTTACCACCCTGACTCCCACCAGGTTCTCTCTCGTAACGAGGTTGACATTGTCCAGCTTCTGTTGGAGCTTTGCAAACAGCGGAAAGCCCTTTCTTATTACGGCCGACAGCGCCATTATAAGCACTGGAATTGACACTCCCATTATGAGAGCGAGTCCCGGATTTATGCCTATTGCCATTACAAGGCCACCTACTGCAAGCAGAGGTGCCCTGACAAGTATCCTCAGCGACATCATTACTACGTTCTGCATCTGTGTGACATCGTTTGTAAGCCTCGTTATGAGCGTCGCTGTCTGGAAGCTGTCTATGTTTTCAAATGAAAAGCTTTGTATCTTCCTGTAGAGCGCTGAGCGCAGGTCGGTTCCAAAGTTCAGACTCGCATGGCTTGAGGCCGCTATGCAGCCCAATCCTCCGAGAAATCCCAAAATGGCAATCCCTATCATGACTGCACCTGTTCTGAGTATCAAATCCATGTCGCCTGAGGCTATACCTTTGTCTACTATGCTTGCCAGCAGCCTTGGCTGCAAAAGGTCTGCCACAACCTCGACAAGCATGAGCATAGGCGCCAGCAAGGCTGATTTCCAGTAGGGCCTTATATATTTTAAAAGCTTTACCATATTTCCCTCCAAATTTAGCTGATTATAGAGTTATATATCCTAATTTACCCTATGTCACACACGTGGCTTGCCTGCATTTTCGAGATGTGAGAGTTGTACCTTTTTATTTTGCGCCGCAAAAAAACGCATACTCTTCAATCGAAGCATGCGCTTTTTTGCCTTGCTGTTTATTTGAACTTTTAAGTATTTTCGACTAGGGCAGATGCAGTGCTTGCAATCTCCTGGTTCTTTGCGGCCAGCTCCTCAAGCGCCGCGCTTATGTTGAGCACTGCGCTGTTTATCATGTCCGTCTTGCTCTCAAGCTCTTGTGAAACCTTGTTTACAGCCTCTATATGCTCGAGTATTATATTCTCCTCGCTTTGAGTCTGATATGCTATTTCTTTGGAACTGCCAGCCAGATTTCTTACCTCGTCTGCCACGACAGCAAACCCTCTGCCTTGCTCGCCTGCGCGTGCGGCCTCAATCGCGGCATTAAGCGCCACAATGTTGGTCTGGTCTGCAAGCTTTACTATCTGTATGGAGCTTTGTATGAAATCATGTATCTTATCCTGTATTGTGCACATGTCTAAGTTGAGTATTCTCGCAGAATCGAGCAGCTCCTTTATCTTGAGCGAGATTGTCTCAACATTCTCCGATATGTCCTCATTGCCCTTGTAAACCTCGTTTATAGAGTCAATTATAAAATTAACATTCTCTTTGAGGCTATTGTAGCTGGCCTCCTTTTCAATGTTTAGCTGCTCTATTTCTGTCATTGTCGCCAGGAGTTCATCCTGCTTGTAGTTCAGCTCTTTTTCAAGATCTACCGCCCTCTTGTTGAAGGATATGCAGTTTTGAGGTACATTTAATCCGTAATGCACGGCCTTTGCCATCTCGCGGCATTTTCCGTAGCCGCAGGCATTGCAGTCAATCTTTCTGTCGGCTTCACCGTCCTTTAGCATAAGTTCGTATGCCCTGCTGTACTCTTCAGCTGATGGCTCGCTGTATATCCTTAAAGACTTTTTACTGTATGTCCTAAGGAAATCCTGATACGAAAGCTCCTTTTCAAAGCCGTTATAGAGTGGATTTTTGAATTTTCCTTTGCCAAACAGTCCCGGGCTCTTTTTAAGAGCCTTCATCTTGCTGCGCTTCAACTCCTTGAATATATAATCCATCTCGTCAAGTGTAAGCTCATTGTCTGTTGCAGTTCCCTTGTTGCAGCCGTATTCGCAGTTTAACGCGTCTACAAGCAAAGGTACCGGGCGGCCCAGCTTTATGTTTCTGCAGTAGTCCTTCAGATAGCCATATACGTGTCCTATTCCCTCTATCTGCTTTATCCAGGCGTCCTCTACCTCCGCCTCTATGTTCTCCCTTAAGCCTCCCTGCATGGAGTAGAGAACGCCCAGCGAAGGCGAGACGTTGTGCCAGTCCTTCTTTTCATATCTTCCGATGTTTATGTTGTTGCGCTTTATGTATTCAGCCAGCTTGCCGAAGGTTACGTTGTATTCTATGAGGCCTCTGGAGTCACGTATTTCATTTATTTTTGCAATGCATGGGCTTAAGAATGCAATCCTGTCGCTGCAGCTTCTATATTTTTTAAGGTATATAGCCATGCAGCTCATAGGGCTGTGTACAGGCGAAAGCTGTTCCAGCAGCTCGTGGTGGTGCTTTTCTATGAAATTGACTATTGCTGGGCATGGCTGCGACAGAAGCGTCTTTACGTTTTTCTCCATATAGAGCTTAAGGTGTACGTACGAGGTTATGTCGGCTCCGAAGCTAACATCGTATATCCCCCTGGCTCCCAGGCCTTTGAGCCAGGCAAACGTTTGCTTGTAGTCCGGCATGTTTACCCTTATGGCCGGTGCTACTATTAGCGAAATTGGCTTGCCTGCTTTAAGGTCGCTGAAGAATCTTTCAATATCATCGTCATACACTCTTGCGCCATGGGTACATGCCTTCATGCATGAGCCGCAGTTAATGCACTGCTCTTGATTCACTTTGACCTTGTTTTGATTGTTTTCGTCGAAATATGCTATGTTGGCTTCATGTACAGGGCATACTGATATACATTTGTTGCAGCCTGTACACTTTTCTTCTAGTATGTACATAGTCTCCTGAATCATTGCTTCACCTCGTTTTAAGGTATTTTCATCCCTGTTCTTGTCATGGATAGCTATTTTTTTAACGATTCCACTCAGCTTAATGATATCAAATTTTTTAACAATTTTACATACTTATGTTTACATTTATTGACGTCCTGCCACTTGACGCAATTGAATTATGAATATAATGTCATTTTAAACATGTATATATGCATACAGCAATGCATCCCCAATGGTTGTGTGTCTGAGTTATACATCTGCGGTGAATATTTATGAGTAAAAATTATTTCAATTCTTTTATTTCCTTATCAAGGAAGTAGCTTATGAATGTCCTCATTACCACTATGCTTGCAAGTATGAGGACTTCCTGTGTCGTAGGATTTGCTACGGTCTCTATGATGTCGGCAGCTATTAGCACCTCAAGGCCCAGCAGCAGATAGCCTCCCAGGTTCTGGCGTATCTCCTTTCTTGTTTTGAAATTGTTCTCGGGTGTATTTCTGGCGATTTCACTTTTCAAAAATCCTACCACTGCAACTACTACTCCCCATATTATTATGGCCATGGCTGTAAGGCCTATTACAGATGAAATAATTTCAAGTATTTCTCTCAAATCAATCCCTGCCTTTCTAATCATCTAAAAAATTCTTGCTGCTCGAAAAGCCTCCGCTTAGCAAAGGCTTTTGAGCTTGTCACTATAATAGCTTTAATTACTAAAGTCACGAGAGTTCGCGGCTTAGTCTTCAACTGATGTGAATTCGAACCTGGACACATCAAACAGGCCTCTTGCCGTAAGCTTCAACTCCGGTATTACAGGCAGAGACAGGAACGAGAGCGTCATGAACGGATCCATACCCTCTGCAACTCCATGCTCCCTGCAAATCCTGAGCATCTCGGCAAGGTCAGCTGCAACTTCATGGATTCCCCGATCTGACATTAGGCCTGCAACCGGAAGCGGCAAAGTCTTTAGGACTCTTCCTGCCGAAAATACTGTTATACCCCCTTCGCAGCGTATGAGCTCTTTAGCCGCCGCCATGATGTCCTTGTCGCTGTCGCCTATCACTATCAGATTGTGGGAGTCGTGAGCTACCGTGCTGCCTATTGCCGCATTTTTGAGACCGAAATTCTCGACGAGCCCCAGTCCTATCATTCCGCTGCCTTTATGCCTTTCAAGCACAGCCAGCTTGAGTATGCCGCTTTCGCCGGTGAATTTGAAACAGCCTTCCTCCAGCTCGATATCCCTAACCGCCGTTTCCGTAATGAGACTGTTTGGAATTACCCTTATCACCTTCACGTGCTCCGACTCCAGCCCTATCTGAATATCAGCTTCTGAAAAGTCCGCTACATTCATTCTGCCCTTTATGCTTTCATCTATGCTTGACCTGGCTTCAAAGAGCGCCTTGCCAGCCTTTGCCACCAGCCTGCCCTCCTTGAAAACCATGTGCGCCCTGAAATCCTTCAAATCGGCAAAGGCCACTATGTCTGCCTTGAAGCCGGGGGCTATGGCGCCCGCATTCTTCAGGCCGTAGCACTGCGCAGCATTTATAGTCGCCATCCTTATCGCATCCACGGCGTTGAAACCAGTAGCAACCGCTTTTCTCATTATGCTGTCTATGTGCCCTTCCCCGAGCAGCTCGTGGGGATGCTTGTCATCCGTGCAGAAGGTACATCTTGATATATTGCCCGGATTCACGCCCTTTATCAGCACCCCCAGATTCCTGGCGGCCGAGCCCTCCCTTATGTGGACGTACATTCCCAGCCTGAGCCTCTCTTTCATCTCGTCTGCGCTCGAGCACTCGTGGTCCGTTCTGACACCCGCCGCTATATAAGCGTTAAGAGCGCTCCCTGAAAGTCCAGGGCTATGGCCGTCTATTACCTTGCACTTGAAGAGCTCGAGCTTTCTTAGCATCTCCTCGTCTGCACATGTCACCGCAGGAAAATCCATGACCTCGCCGAGTCCCAGGATATTCTCATATCCTGCGATTTCTAAAAGCTCCCTGCTTCCAAGAACCGCCCCTGAATCCTCAAAGGAAGTTGCCGGAACGCAGGATGGCGCCATAATATATATGTCGAGCGGCGCATTTTTTCCATCCTCCAGCATATACCTTACGCCCTCTGCTCCGCACACATTCGCTATCTCGTGCGGATCTGCAATGACAGCTGTGGTTCCACAGGGAACAACCGCTGTCGCAAACCCCGAAGGCGTGAGCATTGACGACTCTATGTGCACGTGGCTGTCTATGAGTCCCGGAGCAGCGTACATGCCCTGAAAATCAATCTCGTCAATGCCTTCATAGCTTCCTATTCCCGCAATAACGCCATCTTCTATTGCTATGTCGCCTTCGAATATTTCTCCCGTGAAAACGCACACTATTTTGCAGTTTTTGAGCACCAGCTGCGCCTTCTCCCTTGCGCAAGCTGCATCTATTATTTTTCTGAGTCTTTCTGCCATATGTGTCTCCTCGCATTCCATTTTGGGATATGATACCCACTTATGCGCTGGAAACAATCATTTTGCCGAACATATTGAAAAAGGCGCCCTCAGCAGACGGCAGATTTCGCCTGTTTGCTGAAGACGCCTATATTCAATTGAATGCCTTATTGCTATCTGCCCTGTCTGCCTCTTGAAGAGCCTTGTCCCCTTGAAGAGCTCTGTCCTCTTGAAGCGCTTGCTCCCCTTGAAGGCCCTGCTTCTCTCGAAGCACTTGTTCCCCTTGAATAGCTTGATCCTCTTGAGTTGCCGGAATTTTGGCCAGATGAGTTTCTTGGGCTGAAGACGCCCTCTTTTTTCCCTGGCTTGCCAAATCTGGACGAATCGCCTTGTCCGCCTCTTTTGCTGCCCCTTGGCGCGGATTCTCCGTGTCTTTCCTTATGGCCTTCGCGTTTCACAAAAGCCTCACCTCTTACTCCCGAACCCTTTTTCTTAGAATTCATATCCTTATCGTCAGTCATTCTGCGCTTTTTGATGACCATTTTTATCTCATTTTCGATAAGAGCAAGCGTCTGAGCGTCCCTTGGAGTTGCAAATGTTACGGCTACTCCAGTCTGTCCCGCACGGCCGGTACGTCCTATCCTGTGGATGTAGTTTTCGGCGTCAAAAGGCATGTCGTAGTTGAACACATGTGTCATGCCTTCAACATCAAGACCTCTTGCGGCTACATCCGTAGCAACAAGAAACTGAAGCCTGGTTTTCCTGAACTCCTTCATTACCTTCTCGCGCTTGGCCTGCGTTATGTCTCCGTGCAACTCGTCGCAGCTGAAGCCCTTGCTGCTAAGCAGCTCGTTGAGCGCCTTTGCGCGGTGCTTTGTGCGGCAGAATATTATTGACATGAAGGGCCTATGCTCTTCGATTATCTTCAGAAGCGCCTCCTGTTTTCCCCTGTCTGTAGTTTCGATTACAAGCTGAGTTATTCCATCCAAAGTCACTCCGCTTCCCTGTACCTTTATGTGAGCCGGAGAATTCATATACCTCGAAGCCAATGCGCGTATGTCCTTTGGCATTGTGGCCGAGAAAAGGAGGGTTTGTCTGTCCTTTGGCGTCTGATGTATCACAGCCTCGACGTCGCTTAGGAATCCCATGTTGAGCATCTCGTCAGCCTCGTCAAGCACAAGCATCCTGAGCTTTTTAAGGTTTATGCTTTTTCTTCTTATGTGGTCAAGCAATCTTCCCGGAGTTGCTATTACCATGTGGACTCCGTTTTTGAGCTTTCTAAGCTGCTGCTCGACGTCCTGCCCTCCGTAAACGGAAAGTATGCTTACCCCTTTGGCCTCCGCCAGCTTTTTTGCCTCTGCTGTTATCTGTATTGCAAGCTCCCGTGTTGGCGCAACTATAAGAGACTGCACATCTCGGCTGTGCGTATCTGTCATCTCCATTATTGGCAGCAAAAATGCAAGCGTCTTTCCTGTTCCTGTCTGCGCCTGCGCTATAACGTCGTCGCTTTGAAGTATCGCCGGTATTGCCTGTTCCTGAACAGGCATAGGCTCTGTAATTCCGTTTTGCAAAAGTGCTTCATTAAGCTCGGCCCCTATGCCAAGCGCTTTAAAATCCAATTTCATTATTTTGACTACCTCTTTTATATGTTATTTCGACCTTATTCTCTTTCAAAATATAATAAACGTACAAAAAGCCTGCACATCTATCGCATGCTATGCGGTCAACTAATCTATTGTATCACAAAAAAATCGTGATGAGTAAACTATTATTTGCCTGCATTATCCAGCGATATCTGATATCATTGATATTGTAAGGAAAAAAATTATGAATGAGGTGATATTATGGATTATTCCAAAAGAGAGGAAATAGCAAACAGCATCACGCACGGAATAGGAGTGCTCTTTAGTATTGTCGCCCTCACCATACTTCTAATATACTCTATATGGCAAAAGAGCGCAGTTTCAATAGTCGCATTCAGTATATACGGCTTATGCTCCATACTCCTTTATCTGTCGTCCACGCTCTACCACAGCTTCCAAAAGGAAAAGCTCAAGCGACTATTCAGGTTGTTCGACCATTCTTCTATATACCTGTTCATAGCCGGAACCTACACTCCAGTCGCACTCCTGGCACTTGAAGGGGCCTGGCGAATCGGCATACTTACAAGCGTGTGGGTGATAGCCATTTTAGGGATTGTTTTCAAAATCTGCACTTACAACAAGCTGGATCGTCTCAAGATGGTGTCGGTGGCCATGTATGTAGCCATGGGATGGATTGTTGTGATAGCCGTGAAGCCAATGCTCCAGACGGTTCCGCTGGGCTTCTTCCTGTGGCTGCTGGCAGGCGGGCTGGTATATACTCTTGGCACCATATTCTATTCTGCCAAGAAAATACCCTACAGCCACGCCATATGGCACTTCTTCGTGCTTGCCGGAAGTGCGCTCCATTTTATAGGCTTGTTTATATATCTGGTTTAAAACAAAAGGCTGCTTATGCATAGAAGGTTTTCTTCAAACTTTCATACATAAGCAGCCTTTTTGTCAGTATATACGCGTCAGATGCAAATGAAAAGCCGCAATTATTCTTGCGCCTGCACCTCAATTATATTGAATGCCATTTCCGATTCCAGGTCTTCCTGCAGCTCGATTCCGCACTCCTTTATGTTCCTGTTTCTTTTGTCGTAATACCAGTTGACTGCTATGTTGTGTCCTTTGCACGATTCCTGCTCAAGCCTGTATATCATATCCATAATGCACTTTATGCTGCTCGTGTTGAGGTATACAAGGCCTATGTCCACCTGCAGCCGTCTGCCTTCAGCCTTGAAATATTCATCCATCCAGCCAAACAGCGGCTCATAGAATTTGAATGCATTCTCAGGATATGACTCTCCTTCTATATTCAGCACGTTCAATTCATTGTCATAGCTCACTTGTGGCGATGACTTTGTTTTTTCTATGCAAATATCAAACATATATTCCTCCGATTATCTTTTTATTCACACAAACCTATTTCCTTCTTGAGGGTCTTGTTCCTGTACATAAGACTATCGGCAGCGCTTATAATCTTGTCCGTACAGTCCATTCCCAGCTCCCTATTGATTTCCATTATCCCATAACTAAAACCTATATCGTATGGCTTGGTTTGAAGACTGTTGAAGCTCTCGATTTTTTCAAATACCGTCTTAATCACGGCTTCCGACTCAGATTTGGTTTTCTCGGGCAGCAGGAGCAAAAATTCATCTCCACCTATGCGGCTTATAACATCGGCTTCACCTATGGACTCTTTTATTACGTCTGCAAATGTTCTAATTATGAAGTCGCCCTCTATATGTCCGTAGCCGTCATTGATGCTCTTGAGGCCGTCTATGTCTATAAAGCATATCGAAAAATATGTATCTTCATTTTGCAGTCTCTTGAGCTCCCTGTCAAGAGCCATGAATCCGTTTATTCTGTTGGGCACTCCAGTCATCATGTCAGTGAATGCGTAGTATTCAAGCAGCTCCTGCTGTCGCTTTCTCTCTTCTATCTCCCTGGCCAGCTCAGCCTGCACTTCTTTTAAATACACCTGCTGTCCATCGCTTATGCTTGTGAGCTTGATTGTTGTTTTGAGGTTGCGCTCAAAAACAGCCACCAGCTCCCGGAATTCGTCAATCAGCTCGTTTGCATTGTTTTTATGGTCGTTGCATATCGCCTGGGCCTTTTGCAGCTTTTCAAGTTCTTCCTTGAAAAGAGCCTTTGTGTTTTTGCTCATATTCTCCACCTTCATATCGTTTTTGCGCGTCCTTTAGGAAACTACTGCCTTCAATGTGAAAAAAGAGTATCTTTCATCTCTTTCTATGAACATATATTCGAGCTTCCGGCTTGATCGTCTTGCCATCTCAATAAGTCCCAGACCTGCCCCAAAGCCGTCTACGCTTCCTGATCTCAGCCTTTCCTTATAGAATTTTTTGAGTTCTGCTCTATCGAGCGAATTGATATGATCTATGCTCTCCTTTAGGTGCTCCCTGTCTTCATTGCTAAGTACATTCCCTGAGCATATGTAGTAACCGCTTTCCTCCTTGCCTATTACGACTATGCTTTCAAAAGCCGCCTTGAAGAACTCGGCATCGCTTTCGCGTTCTACTTTCTTTTGAATGTAGTTTTTTATGTTTTGCGACTGCTCGATATATATTGAAAACACGTTATAGCTCACACTTTCATTGTCTTCCTGGCCACTCATATCCTTTTCTATGTATTTTTTTATAGCTTCGCCTATGTCTTCGATTATATTCTGTGTAAACGAGCCGTTAAAGCTTATGACTACTCCGCTTTCACTCAGTTCCTTGACCATTGAATTCATCTTTTCTTTTATCATAGAGCGTACCTCTCTAATTGTATTTTTAGCATTTGCAGCATTGCTATAAAGGCTTTACTGCAAACACAGTGACATCGTCACGCTGCACCTCGCAGCCCTTGTGCGCCGAAAAACGCTTAATCATCTCGCTTCTTTGCTTTTCAAAATCATATTTTGCCACAGCGTCTATCGCTTCGACGAATCTTTCGGCTCCAAACGGATGGATGTCCTCATATCCGTTCTGATCTAAAAAACCGTCTGTCGTCATGTAGAACGCGTCTCCCGGCAAATAATCAATCACTGCATCCTCGAATTCCTGCTCTTTTTTCTTCCTCTCACTGTATCCAAGGCTTTTGTTTGCTCCCCGCAGCTCCCTTGTGATTCCCTGGCTGTGACTGAACAGCGACATGCGCGCTCCCGAGTATGTCAGTCTCCTGGACTCCTGGTCGAACATGCAAAGTCCCATGTCGAGCCCTGCGTGAAGGTTGTCGTATTTGTTGAATTTGTAGAATGTGTCCTTTACCATTGCGTTTATTTTATTGAGTATTTCACTGGCGCTCCCATGCCCGGAATCCTCGAAAGCTCTTGATATCATCTGGTTTAAGGCGATTGTCATGAATGCTCCGGCCACGCCGTGTCCCGTGCAATCCATGAGCACAGCGCAAAAGCCCTTGCGTGTGGGTGCAAACCAATAGAAATCGCCCCCCACTATGTCCTTGGGCTTCCATATTGCAAAAGCGTCATCCGCATGTTTTTTTATAAATGACATATCAGGCAGCAGGGAGTTTTGTATCATGCTTGCATAGTGGACGCTTTCAACTATCTGCTCGTTCTTCGCTCTTACTTCTTCCTGCGCTTTTCTCCTCTCCTCTTCAAAATGCTTTGCATTCTCAGACGCTATGGATATTTGAATCGAGAGTGAGCCGAAAAAGTCAATTTTTGAATTTGTAAAATAGTTTTCAGCACTATGCTCTGCAATTATAATCCCTACTCTTTCCTTGTTCTTGAAATCATTAAGCGGCGACAGGAGCACCGACTTTGTGCTTTTACCCTGTATGAACCAGTGCTGCTCATCTTTTGTATCGAATACGCAGGTGTCCTTGACATGGATTATGTGCGTTGGGAAATCACTCGATTCCTCCGATAAAAATCTGTTCTCATTTTGTATGCCCCTTGAGTATGATTTAAAGCCGTTGTCGCTTTTCATCCAGATTGTGCATGTGTCAAGACCCATGACACCCATTAGCATGTCTGTTGTAACCTCCATGAGCCCTATGAACGAGTCAATATTTGAGGATATCTTTATGACTTCACCCAGAAGCCATGTCATGGCCTTTTGCTCCTGAAGCTCCTCTATGTATTTCGAATCTATATCCATTGCAAGCCCTTCCTTCGTGCTCAAATCACACTCTTTTTCTGTGTATTCATTCGCGCATATGTAATCTGTTACTATCTTTGCTGGCTCTTTTACAATATTGTATCGTCATATAAAATCATACCATATCATTTTATTTTTCACTGCAATTTTTCTTATTTTTTAACAAAGCTGAGCTTTATAACTATTCTGTGGTATATTATCTATATGAATATGCATGAGAGACTCGGGCTCATAGCCTGTCTAGTCGTATTATACTCTGAAGCTTGAGTCACAAGGAGAATCCAGATGAATAACTCAAATTCTATAAAAATAATAAAGGGAAATATAATATTCACCTCTGTGCCTGAGGGCTTCAATATAACGGAGCAGGGATTCCTTGTAATGCGCGATGGCAAGGTTGAGGGCGTATACGAATCGCTTCCCGATATTTACTCGGGAATTGAAATAACCGACTACGGCGACAAGCTCATAATACCCGGTATGAACGACCTGCACTGTCATGCCCCACAGTTTCGAAATCTTGGCATGGCAATGGACAGGGAGCTGCTTCCCTGGCTTGAAAACTACACCTTCCCCGAAGAGTCCAGGTTCAAGGATAAGGAGTACGCCCGCAGCGTCTACTCCGCGTTCATAAGGGAGATATGGAAACAGGGCACCACAAGGATTGCCGTATATTCGACGGTCCACAAGAGCGCAGCTCTGCAGCTTATGGAGCTCTTTGAGAAATCAGGGCTCGGCGCTTATGTGGGCAAGGTCAATATGGACCGCAACTGCCCTGATTCCATACGCGAATCTGCCGAAGGTTCGCTCGCAGACACCCGGGAACTGCTCGAAGCCAGTGCCGGCAAAGACAGTCTTGTTAGACCTATAATAACGCCCCGCTTTGTGCCAAGCTGCAGCGCCAGGCTTCTTGAAGGCCTTGGCGAGCTGGCAGTCGAATACTTCGCCCCCGTGCAGTCCCACCTTTCTGAAAACAAGGGCGAAATAGAATGGGTCAAGGAGCTCCATCCGGATTCAAGCTGTTACGGAGATGTCTACGACAAATACAAGCTTTTCGGACAGACTCCTACGCTCATGGCCCACTGTGTCTATTCAGACGAGCAGGAGAGAGAGCTAATGCGCTCAAGAGGCGTCATTGCAGTCCATTGCCCTACCTCCAACATGAACGTAGGCAGTGGAATGATGCCTGTCAGGACATTCCTCGATGAAGGAATACGCGTGGCACTTGGCTCAGACATAAGCGGCGGCCACACATGCTCGATATTCAAGACGATGGTCTATGCCATACAGATTTCAAAGCTGCTATGGGCGGAGTCAGGAAAGCAGATATCATTCCTTTCTAATTCCGAGACCTTCTACATGGCCACAAAGGGCGGAGGAAGCTTCTTTGGCAATGTGGGCAGCTTCGAGAAGGGCTATGATTTCGACGCCCTCGTGATAGACGACTCGGAGCTGAGCACCCTTGGCTACACTATCGAGCAAAGGCTTGAGAGATTCATATATGTCGGAGACGACAGGCATATACTCCACAGATATGTGCAGGGCAAGCTTATAGAGGAGCCTGAGCTGTAGCGAATGCCGACAGCGCGATGCTACATTTGCAGGGCGTGCCCTTAAAAGGCTTTAGCAACATGGATATTAGGTTATAATTTTTAAGTATGGCAAAACCCCCGGCGTAATAATGCCGGGGGTTTTGTGGTCTGTAATCTTTTAAATTTATAGTTAGTATCGTGTTACTCTCCCATGAACATCTTTATGTCTTCGTCCACGCTGCCTATTCCGCCTATTCCGAATGTCTCCACAAGTATGTTGGCTACGTTCGGCGACAGGAACGCAGGAAGTGTAGGTCCAAGGTGAATGTTTTTCACTCCAAGGTGAAGCAGTGCCAGCAGAACTATAACGGCCTTCTGCTCGTACCAAGCTATGTTGTATGATATAGGAAGTTCGTTGATATCCTCAAGTCCGAACGCCTCTTTTAGTTTAAGCGCTATTACTGCCAGCGAATAAGAGTCGTTGCACTGCCCTGCATCCAGAACTCTTGGTATTCCGCCTATGTCTCCCAGATTAAGCTTGTTGTACTTGTACTTGGCGCAGCCTGCTGTTAGTATCACTGCGTCCTTTGGAAGCTTCTCCGCAAATTCCGTATAGTAGTTTCTGCTCTTAGCTCTTCCGTCACAGCCCGCCATTACAAAGAATCTCTTTATTGCGCCTGATTTTACCGCGTCAACCACCTTGTCTGCAAGAGCCATTACCTGATTGTGAGCGAATCCGCCTATTATCTCTCCCTTTTCTATTTCAACAGGCGCAGCGCATTTCTTCGCTTGCTCTATCAAGGCTGAGAAGTCCTTAGGCTGGCCATTCTTGCCGTCTTCAATGTGTTTTACGCCGCTGAATCCTGTAACGCCTGTAGTGTATAGCCTGCCCTTGTATGAATCCTTAGGAGGCACTATGCAGTTTGTAGTCATAAGTATAGGACCGTTGAAGCTTTCAAATTCGCTGTCCTGCTTCCACCATGCATTTCCATAGTTTCCTACAAAGTGGTCGTATTTCTTGAATGCAGGATAATAGTTGGCAGGAAGCATTTCACTGTGGGTATATACGTCCACGCCTGTGCCTGCTGTCTGCTTGAGCAGCTCCTCGAAATCCTTGAGGTCGTGTCCGCTCACTAGTATTCCAGGATTGTTTCTTGTGCCTATGTTTACCTTTGTTATTTCAGGGTTTCCGTATGTTGACGTGTTGGCAGAATCAAGCAGCGCCATTGCATCCACGCCGAATTTTCCAGCCTCCATGATTATACCTACAAGGTCGTCTGCAGAAAGCGTATCGTCAAGCGTAGCCGCAAGAGCCTTGTGCATGAAGCCGTGAATATCGTCGCTGTCGTATCCCAGGTTCATCGCATGGTGCATGTAGGCAGCCATTCCCTTTATTCCGTATACAAGCAGCTCTCTTAGCGATCTTATGTCTTCGTTTTCAGTTGCGAGAACGCCCACCTTTTCAGCCTTGCTGTCGAAATCAGTCACGCTTGAAGCGAACCATACCGCCGCGTCAGGAAGCGAAACGCCCTGCGACTCCATTCCGATAAGTCTTTTGAGCTTGTCGAAAAGGCCCTCGGCGCTAGCTGATGGAAGCTTGCCTGCCGCCTCAAGCTTGCTTCTTAGAGACTCCTTAAGCGCAAGTCCTTCCCTTACTCTGTTTATTATGCCTTCTCTGTCGAAATTCGCATTTGTTATAGTAGCGAACAGGCTGTTCATAACATACTTGTCAGCCGCCTTGTCTATTATGCCCGCTTTCCTTGCCATGTCGCTGTATACCGACACTCCCTTGGCCACATATACAAGCAGGTCCTGAGCCTTAGCCACATCCTCAGTCTTTCCGCATACTCCTCTTGATGTACAACCTTTGCAGCCAGCAGCTTCCTGGCACTGATAACAAAACATACCCATAATATATATACCTCCGCTTTCATTAATTATATTTTTAAAATTTCACTTTCAACTTGTGAGTTAATTATATTATCATACTGGCCTTATGGTTGTAACTTGAGTTACGCTTTTGGGAATATAATAGCAAAAGCCGCAAAAATCTTTTCAGATTCCGCGGCTTTTTGAGCACCTCTCTATAATTATGTCCACGAGCCGTGCCATGTTGTCATAGTGGCTTCCTCTCCAGTATATCTTCCCGCAACCCCTGCAGCGCTGGTACTCCTTGCACCATGACTTTACGCCAGGCGGGATTTGGCCTTCAATATCCTTGTATTCCTGCGAATCCAACGTTATAGGCTCTATGATTCCGTTGCACTGTATGCAGCGAGTAAAGGGCTTTATATCGCTGCAAAGTCCAAAATGTTCGAGCACCTCAGCGACCTGCAGCAGCGGATACTTGTTCCTTATTATACGTCCCCTTTCGACGCTATTTCTCATAAGCAGCCTTCTGTCCCTTGTAAGGAGTATCCTGTCCTCTTCATGCGCAATACGGGCAATCTCAGGATCATCACGTAGAGAGTCGTAGTCCGCATCAAATCCAAGGAGCCTAAGATAGCGCGCAAGCGTCCCAAGATGCACATCGAGCACGAATCTGCTTCCTCCCTGCTCGCTCCTATGTATCTTCTTGATTCCATCTATTTCAATATTGCAAAATCTTGGGTACACGCTCACCCGGTCGCGGTCGCCGACAATACGCTCGAATCCGGCCGAGTCGCCGTTTACAAGAATGAGGTCGACTTCCACATGCGGCACGCTGAAGCTCTCTATGAGATCTTTTACAGACCGTATCCCGTAAAAATAGCTGTCTATGTCGCATTGCCTGTCTTCCGCATCCAGAAAGTCGTTCAGTTCTCCGTAGAATCTTATAGTCACATGGCTTTTCACTGCTACCACCTCGTGATTTATATACCCAAAATGGCTTCAATCCCCTAATTTAAAGATTCCAAGCCGTGTTTTTATGCTCTCGATACACTAACAATTCTCTTATCAAATTCTTCATGCTCATTTTTTTGAATGTTTTTTTCACAGTTTGAACACATTTTCAAAACAATTTTGTGATAAATTATAAATTATAATCAAGTATAAGTTTCAGTTATTTTTAATGTTTAAATTTCCTGCAAGCGTTTAATAAAAATGAATTTAGCAGCCACTGTATATATTATGAAAGGAGTTTTCCATTGAAAAAAATTCAAAAATTACGTTTTACAGTCCAGGGCATATGCCTTATTCTGACTGTCACCTCATTCTTCATAAACTTCAAAATCGCCATGATTGCCATTGCAGCTCTAACAGTGTTTTCCGGAGCCTTTTACTGCGGCTGGATATGTCCGTATGGCTTCATGCAGGATCTTTTCAGCAAGTTCGGAAGCCTTTTGGGAATTAAGAAGAGAAAAATGCCATCATCACTTCAAATCATTCTTGTTTTTAGCAGATATGTTCTGCTTGCCATTGTACTCTTAATTGGTTCCGACTTTGTATTTAGCTTGATGACTTTTGACCCACGTGCTAATTTCTCGAATATGCTAGTTGGAAACATTGCCGGATTTGCAGCAATATCAGTCATGGCGTTTTTTCTAATAGTTTCACTGCTTTTCGAAAGGCCTTTTTGCAACTACCTTTGTTCTGAAGGTGCCAGATATGGCCTGATGGGGAGCCTTAGAATATTCACTATAAAAAGGGACCAGTCCTTATGTGTGAATTGCCAAAAGTGCGATAAGGCATGTCCAATGAACATAAGAGTTTCAAAAGCAACAAATCTGCGATCACCCCAGTGCATAAACTGCTTCCAGTGCATTTCAGCCTGTCCTGTCAAAGGGGCTCTATCATTTGGAAAGATGAACACCGATAAAAATGAAAAGAGAAAATATATGGCAATTGCATTGTCAGCACTTGTGCTGTTTGGGTCTTTTGCCGCTTACAAGTTTTTCGGCGGGAAAGAAGATGTCTCAGAGGAAGTCACTGCTCCAAGTTCAAGCGAGTCCAGTTCAGCTCAAGGCAGCGGCGACACTTTTTCCGATGCGCAGGGAATCGCTGACGGCACCTATACTGGAGAAGGGTACGGCTTCAAAGGCAGCACTGTGGCTCAAGTGACAGTAAAAGATCAGATGATCACATCTATTGAAGTTACACAGACCCGTGATGATAAACCGTGGTTTGACAGAGCCAATTCAGAAATACCTGAGAGGATAATACAGTCCCAGAGCACTGATATAGACGTTGTGAGTGGAGCTACCTATTCTTCAATTGGAATTAAAGATGCCGTGAAAAATGCTCTTGAAAATGCAAGACAGTAGCCATTCCATTGGAAACTGCTATAAAAAAATCCCCAAATCCATTGATTTCAATGGGTTTGGGGATTTAATTCTTGGAGGCGACACCCAGATTTGAACTGGGATTTCCCTACAAAATCTCTTTATTAAAATGTCCTCTTGTGTCTGTTTCCTTATTAAAGACAGCTTTATTCATTGAGCCATTTAATTTGCTTAAGGCCTCGTTAATGGTTTTCACAACCTGATCTTTTGATTCAACTGTGAAGTTTAATCTGAATGCCTCGATTCCTTTTATGCTTTGCACCTCATCTAAAAGATTAAGCGTCTTCCCATTAAGGATAGTCGTTGTACAATCATCATGAGAAATGATAGGGAAGGTTCCGTGCTCATCTTTTAACTCATGGCTCCTCGTTTTGCAAATACCGCACTGATTCATTTTTTTCAGCGGACAATATTTTGTAAACATCAAAGGAGCCTTGCCATACACAATCATTTCCAGTGCAGGATAGCCGTCATTTTCTTCATAATAGGCATTAATTAAATCTTCAATTTGTCTCTTATTCAATTCATAAGATAAAGTTACTCGTTTCGCGCCTAATCTATATAATTCATAGCAGCTAGTAGAATTAACAACATTTAGAGAATAGTCCGTAACAAAAGGATTAGTTTTTCTGTAGTGGTAAATTCCGCCATATCCTCCGATTAACAGCTGCCCTTCTTTTTCCTTATAATCGTTCTGGTTTCTTCTAACCACGTTTTCAAAATAGATTTCCTTAATTCCACAGCTCATGCAAGCATCATACTGTTCCTTAGTAGTTACAGAGACCGTAAGATATGGTGTTTTGGGGGCAAAGCTTATTTTTTCTTTTGCATTCACAGCTTTGATTCTTTTCTTTTGGCTGTTAAGCTTTAAGTCATATAAGCCCTGTACAATATCTCTTCTTGCTGCATTTAGCAGTTTGGCTGGAATAAATGCATTGCATTCCTTAAAATCTACATGATTAAGTTCGAATATAGTATCATTTAATCTTGAAAATTGCTTTATTACCTGTTCTTTTGTAGTTGGATTATTAATTGCTTCGCCTAGTATTTCCTCGCTTTCATATAAATAATTAAAGCCTAAGCCTTCCGCATCTATGATAAGCTTTGAATCTGGATATGCATACACTCTAATATCTAGGTTAAAGCGTTTAAATTCTTTTTCCAGTGATGACTCTAACTCTTTGTAATAGAAATTATCCTTCGTTATATATACTAAATCACCCTTAGATATCTTTTCTTTGATTTTGATATAGCAGACATCATCTGCTTTGTTGATTAAATTGCCAGCTTTATCGTACAGTTTTACAACAGTTAAAACAACATCTTCATTGTTATGACTTATTCTGATTATATCGTTTTGATTTAAAGGACGTGTAAGAGTTATTTCATACATGTCTTTAACAATCTTGCTGATTCTACCAATTTCATAACCAGCATTATTAGGTCTTAAGGTGTTTGTAATATCTTTTATATCTTCGTGAAACACATATCCCTTAGTAAAGGTTCTATTGAATGTTTTGCTCAGATTTTCTTTATCTTCTTCGGTTATTTTGTTATCTAAGGCCCTGCGATATTTTGATACAGCATTAGCAACATACGCAGGCTCTTTCATTCGACCTTCTATTTTTAAAGAATCAATTTCTTTTAAATCATTGATATAATCGATTGTGTTTAAGTCCTTAGTAGATAGAATATAGTTTTTCCCTAAAGATGTATCTGTTGTCTTATCAATTAGTTCATACTCCTTACGGCATGAACCAACACATCTTCCGCGATTTCCGCTTCGATAGCCGATTAATCCAGACATCAGACAGTTTCCAGAATAAGATACACATAGAGCGCCGTGAACAAAAATTTCTAAAGGTATTTTAGCTATTCTTTTTATCTCTTTTACTTTTTCAATCTCAACCTCACGGGACAGAACGACTCTTTTAGCACCAAGTTCTTTAAATAATAAAGTTCCGTCTAAATCGTCTATTCCCATTTGAGTTGAACAATGTGCTTCCATATCAAGAAAGTTATTAACTATATAATCGAAAGCAGCCAGATCCTGGACGATAATTCCATCGACACCGATTTCATTTAATTCGTCCACCTGCTCTTTCATCTCTTCAACTTCGTTTTCGAAAACGATGGTATTCATTGTAACATAGATTTTGACATTCCTCAGGTGCGCATACGTAACAGCCTCTTTTAACGATTCTAAATCAAAATTAGATGAGTATGCACGTGCGCCAAATTTTTGAGTTCCTAAGTATATGGCATCACACCCATTGGAAATTGCCGCTTTTAAAGCTTCCATGCTTCCTGCTGGAGCTAATAATTCAGTCATTTTTCCCTCCATACTACTCACTACTTAGCGCTAAGTACTTCTAACTGATTGCAAAGTTTTTCTACGGTTTTCAGCTCATTTTTTTTAAAGGCTAATGTAATATTGGCTTCTAATTCTTGTTTTTTCTTGTCTATTTCTAAATACTTCTGATTGAAATACTTATCATACACCATTTTACGGAAAGAACGTGTACGCATACGTCTAATAGTATTGTCTTCTACAAGTAAAACATAATCCGCACAATTAGCTACAAGATAGAAATCATGGCTTACCATGAGTACGGCCCCTTTATATTCGGAAATGGCTTTTTCCAGAGCCATTTGTGCGTAAATATCCAAATGGCTAGTCGGTTCATCAAGAATAAGAAGTTCTGCATTTGTATTTGCAATCATCGCAATTTGGAGCAAATTCTTTTCTCCGCCTGATAACTGGCCTACCTTCTGCTTTAAGGCATCACCTTCCAAACAATATTTCCCGAGATACTCACGGATACTTTCACTTGTCTCAAAACCCAAGTTTTCCATAAGCTCGTATACCGTTTTTGTTTCATCTATATTCTCGTCCTTAAGCTGAGATAAACATGCATAGCTTGTATTCTCATCGATATGGATGGAAGGATGGTTATTCTTTAAGATATCGCGCATTAAAGTAGTTTTTCCTGTACCATTTGCACCAACGATGGCTACTTTTTCGCCAGATAGTAATTCAAAATTGATATTTTCCAATAAACTTTCATCAAATGAAACATTATAATCTGTAATGCTTAAAACAGTATTCCCTGTTTCAACTTCTATTGCCTGCAATTCAATCTTTGGCTCACGAAGTTCAATAAAAGGTGCCTTAATTTGTCTTGCAAGTAAACGGTCAAGTTGTGTTTGCTTTGCATTTACGGCGCTTCCAATAACAGGATTAGCAACCAGCGTAGCTCTTGTGCGCAGACTATCAACCATTTTCTCGGTACGCTCAATTTCTTCCTGTTCTTCAATACTCTGCAGTTTAAGTTTTAATTTTTCCTTTAGCTGGGAACAACGATATTCTGCATAGTTGCCCTCATATTCCTGAATATCACCGTTTTCCAAATGTAAAATCTTGTCAAAACAATGATTCAATAAATATCTGTTATGTGTAATAACCAATAATGTGCCCTTATAACCATTAATCAACTGACAAAGTCCATTTAAGTTGCCAAAATCAAGAAATACATCCGGTTCGTCCAAAACAAGAAGATTTTGAGATAATAACATTTCTCTCATAATCTGAAGTAATTTATACTCTCCACCACTAAGTTGCGATAGCTTTGTTTCTTCTAATTCACGCATACCGGCTACATATAGCTGTTTATGGATATTGTTTTCATAATTGTCTCCGTCCATGGCCTCAAAGGCGTCTGAAAGAGCCTGATATTGCTCAAATAAGGGCTCCACATCCTCAGCCACTGCCATTTCATCACACACTGCAAGTGTCGCTTTTTGATTTTCCACGAATTTCTCACTTAGATATTCAAAAACAGTGCATTCCTGCTCTTTATCTCTCACAGCAAACTGCCTGGCATAACCAATACGGCAACTTTCATCTTTGATTATCTTTCCATCGTACCAATACTTATCCGGATGAATAATCATATCAACAAGAGTTGATTTTCCAGCGCCATTGCTTCCAATAAAAGCAGCGTGCTGCCCCATTTCCAATGTAAACGAAACCTCTTTATATAAATCTTTTGCAGGGAAACCATAGGAAAGTTTTTCTATTTGAATCATTTTTGTTATCCTCTATTCTAAAAAAATTTGTCCGAATCTGTCACAGTAGAATTATAACAATTTACACTGCTATCTACAAGCTCTACTAACGTTGCGCAGCCTGCCCTTTATAGGTGTCTTCTGGAGCTTTTCAAGCACCATTTCGCCCTTGTTGTTTAGTATCTCCACAAAAGTAGAGACGTCAAGTATGCTTATTATACCTATGTCCGCCGCGCTCATGCCTTCTATGTTGCAAAGCGTGCCTACAATGTCTACAGGCCTCATCTTCGTTTTCTTGCCTGCATTTACATGAAGCTTCATAATTTCTTTGCTCAGCTGCGCGCCTTTCGTCTCCTTTATTTCAGGGCTCGCGCTTGCTTTCTTTTCAAACTCATGCCTGGAGCTGTCCACGGCTGCATTCTCTGGCCTCTCCTTCAAAGCTATCTCTCTGCCTATATAGCTGTGGATTTCATTTAAAAACTTGTCTTCGTAGCGGGTCACGAAAGTCATTGCCTTTCCGGAGCTGCTCGCCCTGCCCGTTCTTCCTATCCTGTGGACATAGCCTTCCTTGTCCTGAGGTATGTCGTAGTTGATTACATGCGTAATGTTGTCGATGTCTATACCTCTGGCTGCGACATCTGTGGCAACGAGATATCTGAAGCCGCCCTGCTTGAAATCATCCATTACACTGAGCCTGTCCTCCTGCTCCATTCCGCCGTGTATCTTATCGCAAGGATAATCAAGCCTTGAAAGCCCTCGATGTACCTCGTCCACCTTCTGCTTTGTATTGCAAAATATAATGCAGCTGTCCGGATTTTCAACTATAGTAAGGTCTCTTAGCAGTTCGAGTTTGTCAGCTTCGTTCACGCTGTATCGTTCCTGCTCTATCTTGTCGGCCGTAAGGCCTTTGGATTCTATCTCAATGCTGATTGGATCTTCCATGTATCTGCTGCAGAGCGAGTGTATGTCCGCAGGCATAGTTGCCGAGAAAAGCATTGTCATCCTCTCTTTAGGCAGACTGCCTATTACAGCTTCTATCTGCTCTATGAAGCCCATGCTCAGCATCTCATCCGCTTCGTCAAGCACGAGATATTTGATGCATGATGTGTCGAGCGTTCCTCTTTCTATATGGTCAATAATTCGGCCCGGCGTCCCTACAACCACGTGTGTTTTTTGCCTTAGTTCCCGCTCCTGCCTTCTGTATGGAGACTTTCCGTATATTGATGCCACCTTGAGCCTTTTGAATCTGCCTATGTTGAAGAAATCATCCTGTACCTGTATTGCAAGCTCCCTTGTAGGAGTAATCACAAGCGCCTGCGGCTTGTTCTCCTCCCACTCCACCATTTGGCATATTGGAATGGCGAATGCGGCCGTCTTCCCGCTGCCAGTCTGTGACTTGACCGTTATGTCACGTCCCTCCAGTGCGGCTGGTATAACCTCTTGCTGAACCTTAGTAGGGCTCTTGAAATTAAGCAGCTCTATTGCTTTTAGCAGTTCGCCGCCTATATTGTAATCCTTAAAATTGATTGTTGTCATTTAGTCATCTCTTTCTTTATAATTGTTTTTTAAGTTTTGTTAGCATTACAGCTTTATCATTATAGCATATAAATGCATAATGCGATATTCCAGGAAAATTAAACTGACTGCAATTTAACAGATTTTTCAGCAAGAATTCTCCCGCCTCTAAGCGTAGCATAGGCGGTGGGATGAATTGCTGATTATTTATGTCTTTTTCTTGAAAATCATGGGTTTTGAGCAAGTAATCGGGTATAATCAAATTGACAAACACACGTTCCTTTATTGTTTGTGAAAGGAGCAATCCCAATGATTAGATGCCACAAGACCAATTTTTATGCCACAAAAACCGACACCGACAGATTATTTGCGTGCAACAGGCTTTCGGCTGAAATCTGGAACGCCTGCCTTTTGTCTGCGAAGGACTACTCCCTTGCAAACGAGGGAAAGTGGATAGGCAAGTCTCAGCTTCAAGCCGAAATGAAGGGCAGATTCTTGCTTCATAGTCAGTCGGTGCAAGCCGTTTGCCACAAGTACCTATTCGCCAGGGATTCAGCCAGAGCCGCTAGGCTCAAGGGCTACAAGGCCAAGTATCCCTACAAGACCAAGAAAAACTACAACACCAAATGGGTTGACAAGGCTTTCAAGGTTTTCCTAAACGGTAAAATAGAGCTTTCCATGGGCACATTCGATGGCAAAAGGCAAAAGCCCATAACCATCTGGTGCAAGGATGTTCCCAAGGGGGACATCAAGGAAATCGAGCTTGTCTACGACAGAGGGCTCATGGTTTCCATGAGCTATGACGACTACGCCGCTGAAGCCAAAGCTTCAGGAACAAGCAGGGTTGCCGTTGACCTTGGCGAGATTCACTCCATCGCCGCATTCTGCGAAAACGGCGAGAGCCTAATCGTAACAGGCAGAAAGCTTCGAAGTATACACAGGCTCAGAAACAAGAAACTCGCAGAGCTTCAAAGGCTCATGAGCAGGTGCAAGAAGGGTTCGCGCCAGTGGAGACGCTATAACAAGGCTAAGCAGTACATCTTGTCCAAGTCCGAAAAACAGCTAAAGGACGCATTGCACAAGTCCAGCAGGAAGTTTGCCGATTGGTGCTTAGCCAATGCTGTGGGAGAAGTCGCCGTGGGCAAAGTCGAAGGCGTCCAGCGTAATGCAAAGGGCAAGCTCAGGAAAAAAGAATCCCAAAAGCTCTCAAACTGGGCGTTCGACAGACTCCAAAAATACATGGAGTACAAGCTCAAAGCCTTAGGCGTAGCCATGTCCAAGATTGACGAGAGCTACACAACACAGACATGTCCTGTCTGCGGCAAGAGGAAGAAGACCTCTGGCAGAATCTACAAGTGCAAATGCAGCTACAGCTGCCACCGTGACATACACGGGGCAAGGAACATCCTCTCCAAGCACATTAACAGCGGGTGGATAACGTATGTAGCCGACATTGAGAACACAACGTATCTACGGATAGCATAGGGCATCCTGTGCTTGAAGTTAGTAGACGGGCTGTTCCGCCCCATCCGAAAGGATGTTGCTTGCTTAGAATCCCCAATCTGCCCCCGCAGCGATGCTGTGAGGGCACGCAGCAAACCTGCGTGTCCGCGTGGGAGAAAGTTTTTTCGATGGCAAGAAACCCCCAGCTTCAAGCTCCGTTAGGAGTTAAGTGGGGGAGGTTCATTTGGCTGTCTTTTGCATGCCCTTTGCTTTTTCTGTTGACATATAAACGATAAAAGTATATTCTCATTAAGGTTACACTTTTATACTGCGCTAACTATAATGATTTTTAATATATTTCAAACAAAAAGGAAGATAAATATGCCAGAGAAAAATTTCACTTTCATAGAAGAGGTTCGCAGAAGAAGGACTTTTGCGATCATATCTCACCCTGATGCAGGTAAAACTACGCTTACCGAAAAATTTCTGCTTTACGGAGGCGCTATACGCGCTGCCGGTTCTGTAAAGTCGAGGCGTTCACAAAAGCATGCCGTATCCGACTGGATGGAGATTGAAAAGCAAAGGGGAATCTCGGTAACCTCGAGCGTTCTCCAGTTCGAGTATGATGATTTTTGCATAAACATACTCGACACCCCCGGTCACCAGGATTTCAGCGAGGACACATACAGAACGCTAATGGCGGCAGACAGCGCCGTCATGGTAATCGACTGCTCAAAGGGAGTCGAGGCACAAACCAAAAAGCTCTTCCACGTCTGCAAGATGAGGGGAATACCGATATTCACATTCATAAACAAGATGGACCGAGAAGGGATGAATCCTTTCGAGCTTATTGAAGACATAGAAAACGCACTTGGAATACGTTCATGTCCTATGAACTGGCCTATAGGCTCAGGCAAAAACTTCAGAGGTGTTTTCAACCGTCATAAAAATCAAATAGAGCTCTTCAACGACGGCAACCATGGGCAGTCAATCGCCAAATCTACAACCGGAGATATGTTCGACGGAAAATTCAAGGACCTGCTGGGCGATGCACTTTACGACCAGCTGCTAAGCGACATAGAGCTGCTTGACATTGCAGGGGATGAGTATGACCTGGATGAGATATTGAGCGGCAATCTGACTCCGGTATTCTTTGGAAGCGCCCTTACAAACTTTGGCGTTGAGCCGTTTCTCGAGTCGTTCCTTGAGATAACAAGACCGCCTCAGCCACGCAGCAGCAACCTTGGATATATCGACCCCGAATCCTCTAATTTTTCGGGCTTCATATTCAAGATTCAGGCCAACATGAACCCTGCGCACAGGGACCGCATTGCCTTCCTCAGGATATGCTCAGGCAAATTCGAAAAGGGCATGTCGGTAAACCATGTACAGAAAAACAAGAGCATAAAGCTTGCCCAGCCACAGCAGTTCGTGGCCCAGGACAGGGTCATTGTAGACACGGCCTACCCCGGCGACATAATAGGAATACACGACCCAGGCATATTCAACATAGGCGACACGCTTTGCCAGGACAACTCGCAGCTTAAATACACAGGTATTCCGCAGTTTGCTCCGGAGCATTTTGCAACCGTATCAACGCCAAATTCCCTAAAACGCAAGCAGTTCGTCAAGGGAATAATGCAGCTTTCCGAAGAAGGCGCAATACAAGTATACAGGCGTCCCCATGCAGGCATGGAAGAAGTGATTGTGGGAGTTGTGGGCGTGCTTCAATTCGAGGTGCTTGAATACCGCCTCAAGAACGAATACAACGTCGACATCAACATGCACATGCTCCCATACCGCTATATACGCTGGATTGAAATGGACAAATTCGACCCTGCCAACTTCACGCTGGCTATGGACACTATGCTGGCCGAAACTAAGCAAGGCGACCCGGTAGTTCTCTTCCAGAACGAATGGTCAATAAGAAACGTGCTTGAAAGAAACAAGGGACTTGTCTTGGGAGAAACCTCCCGTTTAGAGTAAAACTTCAAAAGCGCCGCCTCTGCTTTTTAAAAACAGCATTGGCGACGCTTTTTTCATGGAAACCGGTTTCCACCTTTTATAAATTTTTAACAAGCTACTGCTTTGACTTTAGCTTAATCCATTTGCGCGCCATCTCGACAAATTCTTCCCTTAGCTCCGCAGGCACTTCTATTTTGACTACGCTCACTTCCCCAACTTCCGGATTAAACAGCGCGCCAAATTCCTCCCTGCTCATGCCCGCCTTTATTGCGTTTACAACCTTGTTGTCACAAACAGCTTCCCCGAAGCTGTCATAAATCCACTGCTGCATGTCGCCGTCAAAATACGTAAGCTTGACGCCAGCCTTTACGCCCAAATCCTGACTCCTCAGCATCTCCTGGAACGGCTCTATCAGGTCGGCAAGCTTTCTGTAGTTGTCTACCTGCCTTCCCGTGATGCTGTACTCCTGGGCTATTATGTCCCTTCTTAGGCCTTTGGCGTGCGCCTTCTTTTCCTTGCTGCCAAGTATCATGTATTTTCTTATGATCGACTGGCTTTTCTCGTATGCGCTCAGCTGCCTTGACACCCAGTTGGTGTCTATTACTATCTCCTTGGCCTGCTCCTGGTCTATCTCGTGCGGCTTTTTTACATGCGCCATTATAACAGCATACTTTGGATCATTTGTCGCCTCATGCAGCCTTCTGAAGGCCTCTACCCTGTTATGCCCTGAAAGTATTGTGTAACGGGCCGGCTCAGGATACATGGCTTCCTGCTCCCATACTACTATAGGGTGCAGCAGACCTTTTTGCTCTATGGACTCCACCAGCTCAGCCATCTTGTCTTCGTCCAGTGGCCTGTAGAAGTTCCACTCCAGCGGTGCCTTATCGAGCAAATCGAGCTCCAGCTGCAGCACATATGCCCCTGATTTTGCGCTCATGAAGCCAAAGGGATCCTTGCCCGAGTCATCCCTTTTTATGAAAAAATCGTCCGTAAAGCTCGAATTTGCCCAATCCTTCTTGTTTTTACTTGCCATACTTGACCACCTCTTTCGCAAGAGCCATATACTGCTTTGCCGCCCTGGATCTCGGGTCGAATTCGCTTATATGCTCCCTGCTCCATTGCGCCTTCTTTACATTCGTATCTATAGAAATATAACTGTCAAATATTCTCACATTATCAAACACGGACTCAAGCGCGCGGTCCGCTGTGTCAGTGACGGCCTCCCGCCTGTCGACTTTCGTCTTAAGCACTCCGAGTATCTCAAGCTTGTGGTTGACTTCCTTTATTTTATTGATATATCTGAATATGGTGTCAAGCCCCTGCAGGCCGTAGGCAGAGAGCTCAACTGGCACTATGACATAGTCGCTTATGCTGAGTATGTTGAAGTTGAGAAGCCCAAGATTCGGCGAAGTATCTACAACAACGTAATCGTACATACCCTTTTCGAGTATCTCGCTCATGCCCCTTTGGAATATCGTCTCCTGATACTGCTTCCTCGAGAGCTCAAAGTCTACAGTAGCCAGAGAATAGTCGGCTATTATGATGTCGAGATTGTCAGTTCCCGTAGGCTGTATGTAGCCTGCGAAGTTGTCCTCTCTCATGAGCGCCGCATACAGACTCATACCTGTGTTTTCCGGTATTCCCAGCCCGAAGCTCAGATTCCTTTGCATGTCGGCCTCTACTATGAGTACCTTGTTGCCGTCTATCCTTGAGAGGGCGTGCGCAAGGCCAAGCACAGAGCTTGTCTTTCCGACCCCGCCCTTTGAATTTGAAAGAGTTAAAATTGTCGTGTTGCGAAAGTCCTCTATGTATATCTCCTCTAATCGGACTTCCAAAACCAGGGCTATTGCTGCTGCCACTTCCTTTGTGGTCCCGTTTCTGCCAATCTCGATATTTTTTATCTGCATTATTGAAATGCCGGCTTTGTCAGCCAACGCGCTTTGAGTAAGCTCCCTCTCATCACGCAAGTGCCTGATCTTCTCTCCAAATATTTTGCCTCTCTGCCTAGCCATTTTTGCACCTCCACATATCATGCGTATATGCTCAGTATATTAAAAGTGCGCACCTTTGTAAACCTCTCCACCCCCAAAATTGGATTGAGCCTATACCTGAATTAACAGGCAAACTCTCCGATATTGACATAAAAAAAGAAAGTCAAAGGATAGTCCCTTGACTTTCAAATCAGTATGCGTAAATGCTATTTTATTACTGTCATGCCGCCCATGTATGGCTGAAGTGCAACAGGAATATTTACAGAGCCGTCTGCATTCAGGTTGTTCTCCAGGAAGGCTATAAGCATTCTTGGCGGCGCAACCACTGTATTGTTTAGTGTATGTGCGAAATATTTGCTGTTTTCGCCGTTGACACGTATTTTCAGACGACGAGCCTGCGCATCGCCCAGGTTGGAGCAGCTTCCAACTTCGAAGTATTTTTGCTGTCTTGGAGACCAGGCTTCTACGTCAACCGATTTGACTTTAAGGTCTGCCAGATCGCCAGAACAGCACTCTAGTGTTCTTACAGGTATATCAAGCGTGCGGAAGAAGTCCACAGTGTTTTGCCACAGCTTGTCATACCACATCATGCTGTCTTCAGGCTTGCACACAACTATCATTTCCTGCTTCTCGAACTGGTGTATTCTGTAAACGCCTCTCTCTTCTATGCCGTGGGCTCCTTTTTCCTTTCTAAAGCAAGGAGAATAGCTAGTGAGTGTATGAGGCAGAGATTCTTCAGGCAGTATTGTATCGATGAATTTGCCTATCATCGAGTGTTCGCTTGTTCCTATCAGATAAAGATCTTCACCTTCAATTTTGTACATCATGGCATCCATTTCTGCAAAACTCATAACTCCTGTTACAACTTCGCTGCGAATCATGTACGGCGGTATGCAGTATGTAAAGCCGCGATTTATCATAAAGTCTCTGGCATATGAAATGACTGCAGAATGAAGCCTTGCTATGTCTCCCATAAGGTAATAGAAGCCATTGCCTGCAACCTTCCTAGCGCTTTCCAAATCGATACCGCTTAATTTTTCCATGATTTGAATGTGATATGGCACTTCAAAATCAGGTACAGCAGGCTCTCCATAGCGAGCCACTTCCACATTCTCGCTGTCGTCCTTGCCTATGGGAACACTTGAATCAATTATGTTTGGAATAGTCATCATTATTTGCTTTATTTTTTCTTCAAGCTCATTTTCTTTTGTTTCCAATTCAGCCAGGCGCTCTGATTCCGCAGTAACCTTTTTCTTTAATTCTTCTGCTTCTTCCTTTTTGCCCTGAGCCATTAGTCCGCCGATTTGCTTTGAAAGCTTATTTCTATCGGCTCTTAGATCGTCTGCCTCCTGCTTTGAATTCCTGAATTCAGCATCTAAAGCTATTACTTCATCCACCATACCAAGCTTATTTTCCTGAAACTTTTTTTTCATGTTTTCCTTAACAATTTCAGGATTTTCCCTTACAAATTTAATATCCAGCATATTGTTACCCCCTATATATAACTATTATTTTTTACTAAAAAACAAAAACTCCCGCCCCACGCATATATAAATATACCCATGGGACGGAAGTAATATCCGCGTTGCCACCCAAATTGCTGATCTTTAATAGAAATCAGCCACTCGTCAACAGTAAGATAAAGGATACCAGCCTTTCGGTTCATCACCGACAGCTCCAAAAGTGGAAAGATTTAACCTTTCACCGATTCTCACCAACCATCGGCTCTCTTGAGAAATTTATAAATCGCAGCTTTTGTAATCACCATTTTCAATATGTTATTATGCTTTATTATATATTCTTTTATGATTATTTGCAAGAGTTATCCAATTTACAGAATTTCATTCACAAAGCTGTATCCAAGCCTCAGTCCACAATATATGATTATTGCTCTGCAAACTATGTTTATCCGTCTTACAGCTCTATTAATATACAGGTCTGTGCTTGGAAAACATCTCCGCTACTATGTTCTCCATAGAATAAATTCCTTTGGGCTGATCCCTTAAAAAGATCGCTGCAAATATCGCTCCCTGTCCGAATGCCGCCCTGCTTATGCTGTCATGCGTAAGTCGTATTGTCTGGTAGGGCATTCCGAATATGACCTCGTGGTGCCCTACAATACCTCCTACTCGAATTGAATTAACTCGCTCCTGCTCGTCCAGCCCAAGTACATTTGCGATTTTGCGGGCAGTTCCAGACACTTCCCTTTTGCCTTTGAAGTGCTCCTCGACAATCTCTATGTCTGCATGCGGAGCTATCTTTTGTATTATCTGCGACGCCACGAGCAATATGTTTATTCCCAAAGTTATATTTGGCGAGTGCAAAACGGCAACCTTGTCCGCAAGCGAATAAAGCAGCTTCTGGTCTTCAGACTCATACTTGGATACTGCCGAAATTATCCTTATGCCCGCGTCCGCAGCTCCCTTGTAGTATTGCACTCCTGACGAGTCCGAAAAATCAATTATTACATCAACCTGCTTTTCTTTGAAAAAGTCGCCTGTAATCTCTTCAATCGAAAAAATCTCACCGCAGTCCTTTTCATAGCCCAGCAGCCTGCTTGCATATTTATGAATATCACTTTTGCCTTTTCTTACTACCCACACCAGATTGAATCTCTCATCCTTTATGAACTCGTTTACAACCAGCTTTCCTGTTTGTCCAAATCCAAAAACTCCTATCTTAATTCTGCTCATAAAATTCCTCCCCTTATATTTCATTACCCCTATAAACGTTATAATATTCATACTGCCATAATATTCATGCATAGTTTCAAACAGAAATTTTCACCCCAGTTATCGGGTTCCCCGCTTCCACAATGTGAAACTCGGCGATAGCCATTCATTTTATTTATTATATTATAAAAAAATGTAATGCAAAAGTTTTTTTAATCTGCCACTCCATTCGCAAAAACAAAAATAGGGAGAAGATGAATTATGTCACCTTGTCCCTTTTTGAAACAGCTTAGATCTACTCTAGCATGTTGGCGTCATTCCGTTTTATGCTTTTTTGACAAATTCTGATTTGAGTTTCATCTCCCCGAAGCCGTCAATCTTGCATTCGATGTTATGGTCTCCGTCAACCAGTCGTATGCTTTTTACCTTCGTGCCTATTTTCAGGGAAGACGAGCTGCCTTTTACTTTAAGGTCCTTAATTATAGTCACGGAATCTCCATCGCTCAGGATATTTCCGTTGGCATCTTTTACTACTTTTTCATCTGAGCCTGTTTCAGCTTCCGATTCAAGAGTCCACTCATGGCCACATTCCGGACACACCAGAAGAGTTCCATCCTCGTAGGTATATTCCGAATTGCATTTCGGACAATTTGGCAATTTTTCCATTATCTTTTTCCTCCGTTATTTAAAGTGAATTTCGCATATGCATATATACTATCATAGTCTTCCCATGTTAACAAATTTTCTTCCAGTTTTGCTTTAAATCCATTTTTTAAGTATATTTTGATGATTAATTGTAAAATCAAATTAACTAAATATTACCAAAACAAGTTTATTAACCACTTATATAGGTTCTACTTCTTTATCCAGGTAAATTCTTTTGCCATTGTCGTCTTTATGCCATTTTGAGAACCATTCATCCCAAATAAGCGAAATCTCTTTAGGTATTATGCTATGAGCTCTGTTCATTGTCACTGTATAACGCACCATCGGGATATTATTCTCATTAGTCCATTCGTACGTTAAAAAACGGCCATCTTTTTTAGACATATGGTCACCAAAAGTTCCAGCCTTATTTCTAACAAGCCAATACTCCAGCGTATTTTTCACATCCATATTCACATTAAAGTCGTATGGCCAAATATCGTATTCACCAATAAACGTCCAAAATGGTATCGGTTCAAATCGGGTCGTATCCCTTTTAACGTCTAGCGGTCCACCCATGAATGACTCAATATATAATGCGGATGTGGTCGCCATTGCAGCGAAATATTCCGACATATTCATGCCTATAAGCATTGATAACATGCCGCCCATAGAATGCCCGCTGATATAGCGTCTGCCCGGATCAATATTGTAGTCATTATCTATTTGCTTTACCAATGCCTCAATAAATTTCAAATCGTAATTTTTTCCAATAGTCTTTGTCAAATCCCACACAGGCCAATTTTCATGATTTATATCCGCAATACCTTGAGCAATAACGAGTATGAATTTCCCATCATCAGCTACTTCCCACATGCGCGATATATCGAATATCATCTTATGGGTTTGCTGACTGCCTGGAAAATAGAATAATACCGGAGCTGCTTTATTGCTTCTCCTAACACTTTGGGGAATGTATATAAGATATTCTCGCATGCGATCTCCTACGGTAATCTTTTTGATTTCAACTCCCAGTTCCCTGTGGTCCGGTCTATTGCCTAATGTATTGCCGCCTGCAAATCCGCCATAGCGAGTATATAGAGAAAGAAATTTTTTGTATATCATTTCGGTTAAAGCAGCATCAGCATATTCCGCCCTTTTCTTTTCCATAAGCGCTACGCTGCTGCAGCTAGTGGGCGTAAATTGGCTTAAGCTGCCTTTTTCCTGATAATAGATTTTCCCTCCATTAAAATTACAGGAGGTGGAAACGCAGGCATTAGCTTTTTTCCAATAATCTGCAACAGCAGCGGTGGCTCCTGAAAATTTTTCGGATATGAGCAAAACGAGCATAGGCACTTCACTAAACGCAATGTCAGTTTTTTCATATTTGCTATTTGACATTATGCGCAGGTAATTTTCATCAATATCGCTAGCACCAACAAATGCTGCTGCCGCAACAGTTATGCTGTTTTTCATGGCGAACATTTGAAGAGCCTTCCCACCTGCTCCATAGCCCACCAGATACCTTGTAGCAAAAGTAAGGTAATGTTTTCCTCTAGTGGCAAAAATATTCGTATATGCTTGCTTGATATAAGGCATCTCGTTCTCAATGGTTCCCCATCTTTTGTCTTTGGGCTCCATTACATACAGCCATATGTTATGTTGCGTGGCCATTGTCATCCAACCGCTCGATGCCATCCACTCAACAGTATCTTCACCATCTGGAACAGTTAAAACGACAAAATAATCACCTGCTTCAGCATTTTCGGGTATGTAAATTTTTACAGCACGCTTGCCAACTGTCGCATTTGTAACTATAACGGACTTTTCAAATAAACCTGTGATAGGCATTTTAATTCCATCCTTGGCTGGATCAAATGACATTGGAGTATCGTCTGTTAATTTTATGACTTTTTTCAATTGGATTCCCCCTTTAAGATGTATTTTATGAAATCCTTTGTTATTTGTGATAGGGTTCGTTCCGGATTATGCGATAGCTCCTATATATCTGCTCAAGGAGTATAAGCCGCATTAGCTGGTGGGGGAATGTCATCCTTGAGAATGAGAGCGCGTAGTCAGAGCGCCTTAGCACCTCGTCGGATAAGCCTATCGAGCCTCCTATCACAAATGTGATATCGCTTTTTCCACTGACGCCGAGCTTTTCCATCTTGCCGGCGAGCTCCTCGGACGAGAGCATGCTGCCACCTATTTCAAGCGTTATCACATATGAGCCTTCCTTTATATTTGAAAGTGTCCTTTGACCTTCTGCACGCCTTACGTTTTCCATCTCTTTTTCGCTCATGTTTTCAGGAGCCTTCTCGTCGGCCACCTCTATGACGCTTAGCTTGCAATACTTTGAGAGCCTCTTTTGGAATTCATCCATGCCGAGCTTTATGTATTTCTCCTTTATCTTTCCTACCGATACTATAGTTATGTTCATGTATCCTATTCCTTTCCCGTTATATATACACGCTAATACAGTTTCACGTGTAGCACAGTTTCAAATTTCAGAAAGGCCCGGAAGCAATATCCGGGCCTTTTTACTGTCTATAGCTTTACATTGAGTTCTACTGCTTTACCGCTTCTGTCCACTGTCACAGTCGTCTCGTCTCCCGGCGAAAGCTTGTAAAGCTCCCTTACAAGGTTCCCCATTGACTTGATATCCGCCTTGCCTATCTTTATTATTACGTCTCCGGCTTTTATTCCCGCTTTGGCTGCTGCGCTTCCGGATACAGTTTCAAGCACGTATACTCCTGTTTCAGCCGGAAGGTCTTCGCCTGATGCCTGCTCATATCTGGCTACGTTTACTCCCTGTATGCCCAGTACTACCTTTTCAAACCGGCCTTTTTCTATGAACTGCTTGACTATAGGCTTGGCCAGATCTATTGGTATTGCAAATCCTAGCCCCTCGGCTGTTTGAATTTTTGCAGTATTTATACCTATAACCTTTCCCTGTGAATCGAGTAGAGGCCCACCACTGTTGCCCGGGTTTATGCTCGCATCCGTCTGAATCAGGTTCTCCATTGTCTCATACTGGTTTATGTCTATGCTCCTGTTTAGTCCGCTTATTATTCCCTGCGTAACTGATCTTTCGAATTCAAGCCCGAGCGGATTGCCTATTGCTATTGCTATATCTCCGACCTCAACGCCGTCGCTGTCTCCGAGCTCAGCCACATCAAGGTCCTGCTTTTCCACCTTGATTACAGCCAGGTCAATGAGGGAATCGTACCAGAGCACCTGTGCCTCTTCTTTTGTTCCGTCGTAAAAAAGCACAGTCACATTTTTAGCCTGCCCGCTCGATATGACATGGGCATTCGTAAGTATATAGCCTCTCGAGTCAACTATGACTCCGGTTCCCACCCCGCTCTGCTCAGTGTCTCCGAAAAAGAAATCCTGCTGAACCGTCACCGTAGTTATCCCGACAACAGAAGGCATGGCTTTTTTAGCAACCGCCTTGTACACGGTTTCCTCCTTTGCCGTTGTTCCAACCAGAGTCTGCTTGGTTGGCTCCTCTGTTGAGCCCTGCCTTAAGAAGGAATCGGGCAGTACATTAAATACCGTATAGATTGTAAGCAGCGTGCCTATCACTGCACCTATGATTCCTGCAACTAGTCCTTTTCCCATAAAAACACCTCCGGCAACATAAGTCCATTATATGCTGTACACCCTTGAAGCCTGCTGGCGCAGCAGCACATCTATGCTTATGTTTTCTATACCCTTGATTTTCAATGTTCCAACAACAGTTTCATATGCCAGCTCCGGAAAATTGTTCTCCCTGCTAAGATGTGCAAGCAATACCCTTTTTACGCCCTCGTTGGCGAGCTCGACGCAAAATAAAGCCGCATCGTCATTCGAAAGGTGGCCATTCGATGATAGTATCCTTCTTTTCAGATGGTAGGGATAAGCGCCCATCTTTAGCATTTCAACGTCATGGTTGGACTCGAGTACCACAAGGTCCGAGTCATGCAATTGCCCTCTTATTTCATCGCATATGCAGCCAGTGTCTGTTGCTATGCTGAGCTTTTTTTTGCCGTTGTCTATGCAAAAGCCCACGGGATCGGCAGCATCGTGATGTATGCCAAAAGCCTTTATCCTGAGACTTCCTATGTCAAAGCTCCTGCCTGTTTCAAACACCTGTATGTTCTCCGGCGAAACCTTGCCGAGCTTGTCACCCATCTCCTGCCAGGTTCTTGCATTGGCATATATGGGTATATCATGCTTTCTGGATAGTATTCCAGCCCCTTTAATATGGTCGACATGTTCATGAGTTATTAGTATTGCTTTCAGACCATCCATTCCCAATTCAATGCTTTCAAGGTTCTCCCTGACCTTCTTGCCTGAAAGCCCTGCGTCCACAAGTATGCCAGTCCCTTCAAAGCCTATGTAGTGGCAGTTACCGCAGCTGCCGCTTGCCACAGAAGCATAATTAAAGCCCATCGTCGTCTTCCTCGCCTATTCTGCTTATTTTTCCGCCTATGCCTCTTATCTTTTCTGCTATATCGTCATAGCCTCTTTCAACATGGTATATGTCTTCTATTTCTGTAACGCCCTGAGCCATGAGCCCCGCTATTATAAGGCATGCTCCTGCGCGCAGGTCGGATGCCTTTACGCTTGTTCCTGAGAGCTTCTGGGGTCCGTTTATTATCACAGTCGAGTTTTCGACCATTATTCCAGCTCCCATTCTGTTGAGCTCGTCCACATGCCCGAACCTGTTTTCAAATATGGTCTCTGTCACTATTGAGGTTCCTTTGGCCTTGAGCAAAAGAGTTGTGAACGGCTGCTGCATGTCAGTTGGGAATCCCGGATATACAAGCGTCTTTACATTGACTGCGTGCATTTCCTCCTTGCCTATGACCCTTATGCTGTCATCATATTCTATAACTTCTGCTCCCATCTCTCGCAGCTTTGCGCTCACAGGTTCCATGTGTATAGGTATTACATCCTTTACAAGCACGTCTCCCGCGGTTGCAGCTGCCATTGCCATGAATGTGCCTGCCTCTATCTGATCAGGAATCACTGTGTATTCGCATCCGTTCAGACGCTCGACTCCTCTTATCTTAATAGTGTCTGTTCCTGCTCCGACTATTTTTGCTCCCATGGCGTTTAGGAAATTTGCCAGGTCCACTATGTGCGGCTCCTTTGCAGCATTATCTATTACAGTAGTTCCCTGTGCCATTACGCTGGCAAGCATTATGTTCATTGTGGCGCCTACGCTCACTATGTCCATGTACACTTCCTGTCCTATGAGCTTTTCGGCTGATGCCTCTATTATGCCGTGCTCGAGGTTAACGTGCGCTCCAAGCGCCTCAAAACCTTTTTTATGCTGGTCTATAGGTCTTGTACCTATTTCACAGCCTCCCGGATATGCAACCTTTGCATGATTAAACCTGCCAAGCCCCGCGCCGAGAAAATAGTACGACGCCCTTAGCATTTTAGCCATTTCATATGTAGCAAAGCATTCAGTCACACCTGATGTGTCTATTATTGCGGTTTTTCCGTCATATTCCACATCGGCGCCCATGCTCGAGAGTATTTTGCATATCATTCTTATGTCGCTTATATTTGGAAGGTTATTTATCTTGAACTTGCCACTTGCCAGTATACACGCCGGTAATATTGCAACTGCTGCATTCTTGAATCCGCCTATGCTGACCTCGCCGCAGAGTTTGCTTCCGCCTTCTATTATAAATTTACCCATGTCATCACCTTTTCCCATTATGGTAAACTTCACAAAACACATGTGTATTCTCAGAAATATTGCTTATAATAAGTTCTGATTCTGAATGTCAATGAATATTTGAGCCAGGCGCTAGTGAATTTCTGAGCCACCTGTGCTAATGAAAAAGTATACCATTTTCATATTTGTGCTAATGAATATTTGAGCCACTTATTGTAATAAAGAAGGGAAATTGGGTTTAGCCTTCATTTCCCTTAATTCATCTTTTATTTGCTGTTGCTGTCCTTTCGATAAGAATCGCCATTCATGTTTAATACATAGGAGCGGAATGTTATTCTGTCAACTAGGGCTGCGACCATTATTGGATTATCGAAAAGCTCTGTCCATCTTGAGAATTCAAGATTTGTGGTTATTATGATGCTGCCTTTTTCGGATCGATCAGAGATTACCTTGAAAAGCAGATCTGACTGATGCCTGTTAAAGCTTAGGTATGAGAGTTCATCTAGTATTAGCAGATCAACTTTAGACAGCTGTTTTTCAAGCTTTGCCAGCCTTTTGTACTCGCTGGCCTCGACCAATTCAGTTGCAAGTGATGCGGCGTTATAAAACTTGACGGAATATCCGAGGGTGCAGGCTTTCAAGCCAAGGCTTATTGCAAGATGCGTCTTGCCTGTTCCGGGATTCCCTATCATTACAATGTTTTGATGTTTGTCTATGTAGTCGCACTCAGACAACTCAAAAATAAAAGGTTCTTTTACATGTTTAAGCCGGCTTGTATCAAATTCATCAAGAGTCTTCAAATATGGATACTTTGCAGCTTTGATCCGCCTTTTGCGATTATTTTCCTGACGCTGGTCGTTCTCAACTCTTAGTAGCGCAAGGAGGAAATCCTCATAGCTCATATTGGTGTCCATCTGACGGATCATATTTTCATAATCACAAAAGGTAGGGAGCTTGAGCTGCTTGCAGTAAAGAGAAATAGACTGTGCCTTCACGTTTATTTCACCCATTATCCGTTCACCGCCACTTTGAATTTGGCATCATAAGCCGATAGGTCCACATTATCAACTGAGATATCCGTTGCAACCGATATTACGCCGTTTGATACAGGACCATCCAAGTAACTTCGTACCAGGTCGATTGTGGGACTTACCGTAGCAGGTATTTGGTTTTTAATGCCGATTATCCTGTCAGTGCCATAATCAAGGCACAATCGAAGAAGTTTGACAGTATCCCTGTTTGCATTTGGGAATTTCATTCCCCATTCAAGCAGGTCTCTCTGAATAGCCTGCCTTACAGGTTTGGCGTTGAATACGGAGCGTGGCTTTCGTTCCAGAAGTGGCATGTAGTGCTCCAGAGTATAGCTGGTGTAGCCCCCTGGACCATAGATGCGGTCATAGGATGCCACGACTGCAGACTTGTGATGTATTCTGATTTCGTTGCCATAGGCCTTTATTGTGGCTTCCTGGCCTATCAGTGTTGCCGGAACTGAATAATTGTTTTTATCAAACCTTACTGTGGAGTATTCATTTACTTTTGCAATCGCAGTTTTGCTTGTATCAAAACTGTATTTTGGAAGTGAGTAGAAGTATGATGCTTCTTGAAAGAGCCGCATACCGACAGTTCCCTCACGTCCTTGTATCATATGCTGCTTATACTCGTTGCATTTTTCTGATAGTAAACTATTCAGCTCTGATAAGTTTTTTATCCTTGGAACAGGAACCAGGAAGTTTCTTCTTGAAAATCCTACAAGGTTTTCAACCAGGCCCTTTTCATTTCCGCTTGCAATGTTGCAAAACAACGGTTGAAATGCATAATGGGCGCTAAAGGCCTTGTACCTGTTTTGAATCTTTGCGTATTGGCCAAAGCCTTCTTTTACTGCAACTTTAGCATTATCAAATATTGTTTTATGAGGAATACCGCCAAAGAATTCAAATGCCTTCTGTTGACCTTCCAAGAAGGATTCCTCGTTCTGGTGCTTGAATGCCATTACGAAAATTGCGCAACTGAAGCATAGCCTTGCACAAAAGAGATTGATTTTGTTTTTAATCCCGTCAAGATACACGGTGGCTTCTCCCCAATCAATTTGGAGAGCTTCCCCCGGATCGAATTCCAATGGGATAAATGACTTGGGAATATTCCCTTTAATCCTTTTTACAGCCAATCTTACTGTTGACTCGCCGCCGGCAAACTGTTTTTCAGTTACAAGCCGTTGATATATGCGCCTTGCAGTATGCTGCTGTTTGTTTATATTTTCGGATTTGTCTTCCTCAAGGCAATGAAGAATGAACTTTAATACATCGTCAGTCAGAATGTCTGCCTTACGATTGTATTCTTTGCGTTCCCATGGAACGCTGTCACCGTCACAATATTTTTTGACGGTATTGCGAGATATGCCGAGCGTTTTAGCGATAGCCCTTTGAGACATACCCTGGATTGTACTCATTTCTCTAATCTTTTGGTAAATGTCCACGTCAATGATCACACCTTTCATCCTCCCTGCACTAATCTTTGAGATTAGTATACAGGTTTTTTGAAAAGTGGCTCACTTTTTGGTTAGCACAAAGGCACTAAATGGCTCACTCTTATACTAGCATTCACATTCTGATTTCACACGCCTTATCAATACAATTAAATTATACCAAATTATCGAACTCTGTATTAAATTTTTGTAAAAATAATTATAAAAAGCCCCCGATTAAAAATCAAGGGCTGAAACATACTTTTCAGTGCCGTCCGAGAGTGTAATCCGCCATGCTGGAAAAGCCTTTGCTGTTTTAGTATCCTTTATGTTCATTGTTTCCCCCAACTTGAAATAATATCCAAGGCTTATGTCACTTATGTCGCTTGATTTATCAAGCTCTGGATATATCTTTACTATGGCCTCGTATGGCGATATGGGCCTCCTCTTGGGGAAGCTTTCCTTTTCAGGTGTGAGCCATAGCCTTTCTACTTTAAGGCTCCCGTCTTTGTAGAACCTGAAGCTCATATAGCTTTTTTCCAAAAAATAGCCTTCATAATCGCCGACATATGTAACTTCAATATATTCCGGATTTTCAAAGGCATTCTTCAGCTTTATGTCTTGACGGTCCAGCCCATGAAGCTTCAAGAATCCATTTGCATAATCGACTGCGCTTTCGACATCATGCTTTTTAAGCTTCATCCCAAACGTGAGTACCGACTTGTTGCCGTCTTCCACTTCATACGCCGCTCCCTGATCTTTCACAAGCGTCTCGTACATGCTCTGCTCCGGCAGTTCATATTTCACTAGAATCGGGCCGAGCCTTTGCTCATACTCCGGAACGTTGGCGCTTAGCTTTATGCTCTTCTTCTCCAGAAGCATCTCTACATACTCCTTGTATTCGCTGTCGGAGAAGCTTTCGTTTTGTGCAATGCTTTTGGTTTTGTAATAACTGTATCCCAGAAAAAGATTTGTTATTATGAATGCAATTATTAGTATGAATTTAGCCTTTGCCCAGTCCATTGCTAAGCCTCTCCCCTGTATATGCATCAAATACGTATCGGCTGTTTTCGGTTTCAAAACTCCAGGACGGTATGAACATGTTCTTGTCGCTTAAAAAATAGATGAGCTCAATTGACTTGAATCTGCTGAGCACATCTTCCGTCATGTCCATGCCCTTTGCATCTCCGGAAGCAAGCTCGCTTTTGAAAAAATCAAAGTTCTCGTTGAGTATCGCCTGCGGACTGAGCGTATGCAAATCCGAGAAGACATTGTATGCCATGTTGTCTTCTATGCCTATGAGATTGCCCGTCAGGGAATAGACCTCATCGCCGGCAACCGTGGCTTTAATATGATCTATGCCGCCCTCTGAAGTGAATTTAAGACCGTCTATGTTGTATGAAAATGTAAACATAAAAGCATCATAGCCTTTGATCTTTAACTTCTGGGCAGAAACCAGATACACATCTTTGCCGTCTATGCCCATTTCAGATAGCAGCCTCGAAACCTTGGAGAAAGCTTCAAACTGATCAAGCTGGGCCTTGCTTATAGTTTCATTGAGATACTCTATCTTCCCGTCGGGCTGTATTCTAAGCACTCTTTCCCCGAATCCGTATATGAATGAGTTTGCTCCGCCTGTTTCTACTACTCTGTTTACAAAATCATATTTTTCCTTGAATACTTTTTGTGCCATTTCTACGAGGGCATCTTCATTTTTTACATCAATGCTGCTTTTGCCTTTGAAATACGGATATTTGTAGTTTGAAGGGTCTATTGGTATGAGCAGATTGCTTTCAATTCCAAGCAACGATTTGATAGAATAGTATTTTACAAGCTTGCCTTCATTCATGCTGTCTTCCAATTCGTCAATAATAGTCAGCTTTTTTACTCCGCTTATATCGACTCTTACAGCGCCTCCCTGCACGAGCAAAAAATATATCCCCCCGTCGTCAACAAGGGGAATAATTATTGTGTCTATGCCTTTATAACTGTCAAGTACGCTTTTATCCAAACCAATGGCCTTGGACACAATCCTGCCTTCTGACGGGAAAGTGAGCTGCACCTCGATAGTTCTCATGTCCGCCAATTTCTGGACGCCATTTTCATCCACTTCGCTTATACGCGATGCCTTGCCTATTTCTGTATTCAAAATCTCCTTAAGCTGCTGCCAGTATTCGCCCTTTTGCTCTATGATTTCTACGTTGTTGCCGTCTCCTCCCGCAAAATGTACAAATAGCCGGCTGGGCTTAAAATGATATTCGATATCCTTTGTGTTTTCAATGCTTGCAAAAAATTTGCCATATCCGCTGAAATGGTCTGTCAAATCCAGATTCAAAGCAGTAAGAACAAGGCTTGTTATAAACAAAGCCGTAAGCACAAAAGTCTTAATCTTCTCCTTAATCATACTGCTCTTCCCCTATTATTGAGATATCATATTGTTCATCAGCTGTGTCATGCTACTTTCTCTGAGTTGCTCCATTGACTTTTTCACACTTGATTCCTCGAGCTTCTTGAAATTTATTATCTTTTCAATTCTCGCACCATCTGATAGCGATTTGATTATCACCTTGTTTTCTCCAAGGCTGAGCCTTATTTCCTTCACGAATATTCCCATAGAACCTATTTTGAAGTAGTCCTTAGTTGTGCGCCTTGTAAAGTTTGAGTTTTTTGTATCAGCATCTCTCTGCATGCTGATGTTGTTTGATTGCGCATAAACTTCAAGCAGGACCGGTGTGCCAGGATCGCCTTTTCCAGATACTACTGCCGTCGAATTTGTAGTAACCGTATAATTAGCCTGAGGCTTTATTGCTTCTATTGACTGCTCGGCTTGCACAGGATTTCCCACAAATCCGCTTCCTGCAAGCATCAGGCCGATTAAAACACCCGAAACAAGTTTCTTCATCATGCAGACCTCCCTTATAATAGCATTTGTACTCTATAAAATTATACATAATTTATATTACAAAACTATTACAAATGAATTAAAAGGTTTTTACATTATCCACAATTCCACAATGTTATCAACAGGGTTTTACACAGGTTTATCTAGAGGCAGGCTTAGAATAAATATCGTACCGCTCCCAAGCTCGCTTTCCACAGATATGCTGCCGCCATGGTCCTCTATTATGTGCTTTGTTATCGAGAGTCCCAGCCCTGTTCCCCCCATGTCTCGCGATCTTGCCTTGTCCACCCTGTAGAACCTTTCAAATATCCTGGACATGGCCTCTTTTGGAATTCCTATTCCGTTGTCCCTTATCCTGATGTAAGCCCGTTCATCGTCTGATGATACTGCAAGGCTTATGTCTCCTCCGTCCGGGGTGTATTTTATGCAGTTTGTAAGTATGTTCTGCAAGGCCTGTTCGAGCTTGTTAGTATCCGCCTTTATAAGCACGGGCTCCTCCGGAAACATGTGTATGAAATTGTGGTTTTTTTCGCTGAATGCCAGGCTGAATTTTTTTGCTATTGCCGATGTGAATGCCACAAGCTCTACCTGCTCAAATTTCCAGTCCACATTCTTTGTGTCCAGCTGTGAAAGCTGCAGGAGCTCCCTTACTATAAGCGCCATTCTGTCAGTTTCGCTCTCTATGACCTTCAAAAACTGCATGGTCGTAGCCTTGTCGTCCACAGCGCCGCTGAGGAGGGTTTCCGAATAACTCTTTATTGTGGTTATTGGAGTTCTCAGCTCATGCGAAACGTTGGCAACGAACTCCCTTCTCATATTGTCGAGCTTCTGGTGCTCTGTTATGTCCTGGAGTACAAGTATAATGAGGGATACCTCCCTGCTGGCATCTCGTATGCACGCAAAGCTGACCTTTAGTATGGCCCCGCTTTCAACCTCCACTACTTCGCTGCCAAAATCGCTGCCGCATTCAAGTATGCTCTCGAGCATTAGATTCTTGCTGTATCTTCCGATTATTTCTTCATAGTCCATGGCGTCTGCAGCTTTGCCTTCAAGAGACATCATCTCCAGAAATCTGGGGTTTAGATGCACAATTCCGCCCATGAAATCTACCGCCAAAAGACCGTCAGCCATGTGAGTTATTATTGCATCCAGCTTGCTCTTTTCGCTTGAAATCTCAGAAAGCGTCTGCTTGAGCTTTGCCGTGAGGTAGTTGAACATCCTGCCCAGCTGGCCTATCTCATCATCCGATTTGACCTCAACCACCTGATCGAAGTCGCCCTTGGCCATCTTGAGCGCCTTTTTTGTAACATCGTTTATCGGTGTTGTTATAGATGTTCCCACCAGAAAACCGAGTATTATGGTCACAAGAAGGCCCAGCTCTATTGCCCTTATGAATATGACCTTAGAATTGTCGAGTATATTGTATATGTCATCCAGGTTGGCCATGCAGTAGATTATGCCTATGACCCTGCCGCTCTTGTCCTTATATGGGAATGCCATATGCTTTACTGCATACTTGCCGTTGTCGCCAAAACCGACATTTTTTTCTGAAATCTTGCCCACCGAAGCAGCAAGCATAACCGAATCATCAAGAAGCTCCAGCGCATTCATTCGCGCTATTTCAGGGTTCGACGATGCAACTATTTCAAAGTCTGCAGCTGCAGCTACTATTATTACCTGGTATCCTATCGAAAGCGGTATCCTTTCGATATCCTTTTGTATGTTGTCCCTGTTTTGTCCCAGATTTTCTTGCGGCAGAAATTTTTTCACGGTATTGTTTGAGATATACTTGAGATCGTCTCTGACCTTGTTGAGATAGTATTGCTCAAACTGGCTGGTCATGAATATCCCTACAATAACCATGGCTATAAATACAAGGAGAAAATATATGGTTATGAACTTCCATCTTATGCTCCTTAGCAATCCCTATTCCCCCTTGAAGTAGTATCCCACCCCGCGCCTTGTAACTATATACTTCGGATTCGAAGCGTCCTCTTCTATCTTTTCCCTAAGACGCCTTACCGTGACATCCACCGTTCTTATATCACCATAATATTCATAGCCCCAAACTTTTTCAAGCAACTGCTCCCTTGAAAACACCTGCTCCTTCTGTATGGCAAGGAATTTGAGCAGCTCGAATTCTCTGACTGTCAGCTCGAGCACATCATCTCCCTTTCTCACTTCATATTTTACCATGTCTATCGTAAGCTCCCCGAAGTTAAGCACATCGCCATGCTTTTCATTTGACAAAGACATATCCATCCTTCTCAGATTCGCCTTGACCCTGGCAACTAGTTCTCTTACGCTGAAGGGCTTTGTGATATAGTCATCAGCCCCCAGCTCGAGACCCAAGACCTTGTCGACCTCGTCTTCCTTGGCGGTTACAATTATTATAGGCATCGAAAATTTCTCTCTTATCTTCTTGCACACTTGGAATCCATCATGCTTTGGTATCATTATGTCGAGCAGGACAAGCTCCGGCTCGAATTCCCAAGCTTTTTTAATTGCCTCTTCCCCGTCATATGCCGTCTCTACGCTGTAGCCTTCCTTTTCGAGGTTGAATCTTAAAATGTCCGCGATAGGCTTTTCATCCTCTACAACTAGTATCTTTTTTCCCATAATCAGTCCCCCCTAACGGATTAGCATATTGCTAAAACAAAAAGCTGTTGGTGGCAACAGCTTTTTGTAATCTATGCAGTTTGCTATATACCAAAATCCTTTATATATATTTCGACGGATTCACAGGAGTGCCGTTTTTTCTCACTTCAAAATGCAAATGCGGACCTGTCGATCTGCCCGTATTGCCTACGGCTCCAATGTTTTGTCCCCTGTAGACCCTGTCCCCTGCTTTGACGCTAAATGAGCTGCAATGCCCATAGTATGTCTGGTAGCCGTTTTCGTGATTTATTATTATTATCTTTCCGTATCCGTCCTTCCAGCCTGCGAACGTAACCTTGCCTCCGTCAGCCGCAACAATCGGAGTCCCTATAGGGCCTGCTATATCTATGCCTGTATGCATCCTGCCCCATCTTCTTCCAAAAGGCGAAGTGAGCCTGCCCCTGGTTGGAGTTATGAAAGCTCCAAACGCCAATGTTTTTGGCCTTTCCTTGATTCCCTGCACTATTATATTGTCCTTTGGTGCCTTGATTATGTCTTCGCTTGTGACTGTTGTAGATGCTATGACGCCGTCTATCTTGACCTGCTTTGCCTGGACTTTCTTGAGACCCTCTTCGCCCTCGGCTTTCATCTTCTTGTCGCCTTTGTACATCGCACTTGTGTCCTCGTAAACCACATTGTATGGTATGCGCTCTTCATATGCTATATTTTCAGTGGTCTTCACGCTTATAAGGGGTTTTGGAAGGCTAAGGCTTATAGTCTGCCCTATCTGGAGATTTTCGATGTTGGTGCCAGGATTTGCATCTTGTATCTGCGAAACGTCAATTTTGAATTTTTCTGATATGCTCCATGTTGTATCTCCCGGTTGCACACTGTATGTATGAAGCTCATGTCCGCCATTTTTTATGTATTCCACGGCATTTTGCGGAGTTTTAACTAGCGCTATGTCCGCCTGAAGCTTCTTTATTTCCACCTTTTGAAGAAAATCAGTATTGATGCTCAATGTATTGTCTTGCTTTGCCGTATACGGCTGTTTTATAAGTTCAAGCACCTTCTTTGCCTCAGCTTCGCTCTTTAGCGCCACTACAAGCTTGCCTTGCGCTTTTATGCCGTATGCTTCCACCTGAAGGTCTATTCCGGATTTTATCTTCTTTTCAAGATCTGCAGCGTTCAGCAGCTCGCTGTCTGGCACATGCACTACCTTGAACTCTATCTTCTGGCCCAGCTTTATATCGCTCCCAAGCGTCTTTGGAACGCTTCTTTTGATGTTTTCTATGGCCTCATATACCTGCGCTTTCTTGTCGACTGCGCCTACAGCCTTGCCGTCTATGTAGAGCTCATAATCCATAGTAGCGAAAAATGCCGCAGCCGAAATAGCTACTGCACACGTTCCGGCTGCCATGTATGCAGGCATATTGCCTCCTCGCATTTGCTCCGGCAGCATGTCTGTAAGCCTGGAGTTTTTTATCAGTGTCGTGATGCTTTCCGAGGCTTTTTTTGCGCCTGTAGCCACTCTATTTAAAAGTGTATTTTTCATTTTAAAAGCTCCTTTCAAAACAGTTCAACTCATTATAACAAAAAATTAAGCATAATTTCAAATGAATATGTTAAATTTGATTAATGTTTTCTATTGAATACTGCTCTTTATTTATTTTTTTGTCTGCGCCTAAAAAAATCACAGACAGTTTATTTTATATCAATTATTCCTTTATTGCAAGTTTTTGTGGGAACAGTTACCAATTGCGACTTTCTCATACTGTTATGATATAATCTTTACGAGGTGATATTTTGATGTTTTACAAGGAAAAAAGCGATATCAGCTTTGGGCAGACGCCTATTGACAATATATTCATAGACATATTCATGCCCATGTCAAACGGCGCTTTTGTCATGGTATATATTCTAGGCTACCGCTATGCGTGCCAATTGGGCGAGCTTGAGAATCCTCCTGGCAACATTATGATTGCCAGGAATCTTGGCATCCCCCTTTCTGATGTGCTGGGTGCGTGGAATTTCTGGGAGGAGCGGGGTCTCATAAAAAAACACCCCAACTCTTCCTCTGACGAATCGGACTACAGCGTAGAATTTATGGACCTCAAAAAGCTCTATCTGGAAAAGATCATGCCGGGTGCCCAAAAGCCCAAAAGCGAAAGGATAGGCGTGGACGATCTTATTCTTCTCAATGAAAACGAGAGCATACAATCAATGTTCAACTTCATAAACGAGACAATATCCAGGGAGCTTGTGCCGAACGAAAAGCGCAAGATACTCGAGGTGATGGAAAAGTATAACATGACCTGCGACGTAGTCAAGATGGCTTATACTCAAGCCGTGTCAAAAAAAGGCATAAAAAACATCAGCTATGTAGAGTCCATACTGCGTAACTGGTATGATCTTAAAATAACAAATATTCAGCAGCTCGAGGAGCATCTTGGCCGCCAGAGCGACAAACTCTCACTCTACAGAGAGGTTTTCAAGGCACTTGGATTTGCGCGGACTCCCTCTGCTGAGGAAAAAAAGGTCATGGATTTCTGGGCCGACAACATGCAATTTGATATCAAGCTCATACTTAAAGCCTGCTCCAGGTCAAAAAATACGTCCAATCCGTCCATCGCGTATATAAACGGCATACTCAAAAACTGGCATGAAAAGGGCATAGCGACAGTTGAAGATGCTGAGCGTGAAATCGAAGCGCGAGCAAAAAAACAACAGCCGGCCGGACGTCAAAAATCCGCCGATAGACCTGCCACAAATCCTTACAAGACAAAATTTCATTTTGAGGATGAACGAAGCTCCAAATATACTCAGGACGAGCTCGAGAAAATGATTCTTGAAAGCCAGAAAAAAAAGTTTAAGTAGGTGACAACTTGAGAGAAGAAACTCTTAGAAAGATACTTTTAAAATACGAAAAAAAACGCGACTTGGCTGCTATAAACCTTGAGCTGCGCAAGAAGAAGCTCTACTCAGTTTTTCCAAGGCTTGAAGAAATTGAAGGCGAGATATTCAGACTTGGCCTGAAAATGGGCAAGCTCGCCCTTGACAGTCCGGATAATCTCGAAAGCATAGTGGAGAGCTGCAAACAAAGTCTCGAAGCATTAAAGCGTGAAAAGGAGTCCATTATGAAAGCCTCGGGCTTTCCAACAGACTATCTTTCAATGCAATATGAATGTCCTCTATGCAAGGACAGGGGCTTTCTCAGCAGCGGGGAAAAATGCCGCTGCCTCAAGCAGGAGCTCATTGACGAAGCCTACAAGATGTCCAACCTAAAGCAGGTCTTGAGCAAGGAGAATCTCTCCACCTTCAATCTCGACATATTCTCCGATGACAAAAGTTCGGCTTCCGTACTTTCGCCAAAGGAAAACATGGCCACAATACTTGCAATATGTGATGACTTCATAAGGAACTTCCCTAAAAACAACGGCGAAAATCTGCTTTTTTATGGCACAACAGGCTCCGGAAAGACGTTTATGTGCAACTGCATAGCCAAAGAGCTCCTCGACAGGGGCAATTTTGTCATATATCAAACCGCCTTTTCGCTGTTTGCCATAATAGAAGGCTACCGGTTCCAAAAAAAGAACAGTGCAATAGACAAAGAGTCATATGAGTCGCTTTTTGAGTGCGACCTGCTCATAATAGACGACCTTGGCATTGAGATACAAAACTCTTTTACAAACAGTGAGCTTTTCCACATAATAAACACCAGGCTTATAAATGAAAAAAAGACAGTTATATCTACAAATTTCAATCTTTCAGAGCTGTCTCAACGATATACAGACCGGATATTTTCAAGGATATCAAGCAGCTTCAGGCCACTTAAGTTCTTCGGAAATGATCTACGATGGGAAAAAGGCAACAAGTAAATTAAGGCAATAAAAAAGATGCCCGAAACATTAAACTGGACCCTATGTCAAGGACAATCAAAAAAGAGTGTTAAGCAGCTGAACTAAGAAGATGATTCCTGTATTGAACAGGAGTCATCTTTTTTAAATTCCATTTGTAACGATGATTATTATGATATGAGATATAATGGTTTACTTCCCAACATAACTCATTGAATGAACCGTAAGTTCTACTTTTTACCGAATCCTTCATATGACCGAAAAACGACTCTTGCGGTGCATTGTCCCAGCAGTTGCCTCGTCTTGACATAGATTGTCCCAGACCGCTTATTTTGAGTAACTGCTGATATTTCGGACTAGTGTAATGCACACCTTGATCTGAGTGAATAAACGCGCCTTTCTGAAGTTTCAACTTTCTTTGTGATTTCAACTTTTTCACTGTTTCGGTTGCAAGTTCAAGACTCAAACTTTTAGAAAGGTTATGAGCTATGACTTCGCCAGTTGAGGAGTCTATAATAGTCGACAAATAGGCCATAGAGCCATTTCCGTAGGGCATGTAAGTGATATCGGTTAGAAGAGCCAGACCGGGGATACCCTTCATAAAATCGCGCTGTAGGACGTTAGGAACGCTTCTGTGCTCCTTAGTAGCTTTTGCAATTCTTTTATACGGATTAGGTCTTCGATGCGGGCAAATGATCCCGTATTTCCTCATGATTCGTTGGATCTTTTTTCGGTTGAAAACAGTCTTGAACTTACCATCAAGAGTCATCTTGATTTGGCGGGAACCTTTTTTGTAACCCTTAAATTTGAAAGCCTTCAGTATCAATGCCTTTGACTTCAAGTCAGACCTTTCACGTGCAAGTCTGGTTGGTTCAGATTTTATGTAATTGTAGTATCCTGAACGGGATACTTTCAATAACGAACAGAAGTATCCGACCATATTCTTCAAACTATTTTGCCGGATCGTGCTCTTTATCAGTTCGAATATCGCTGCAGTGCTTAAATTCTTACTTTCGTCTACCAGCCTCCTTTCTGTCTTTTCGAGCTTTTTTAGCAACTCTATCTGTGATTCTAATAACTCGATTTTAGCCTCTTGCCTTTTGATGATTTCTTCAGGTTTAAGTTCACGCTTAAGAGGCCTCCCGGAAGCGCCTTTTCTTGAATCGCTAAGACCTATAAGACCGCTGTCTGCATATGCGACTTTCCACCTTTTAGCAGATGTTTCAACACGCTTAATCCCTATCATTTCGATATTAAATCCGCATGATTCAAAAATTTCTCTTGGCAGTTTTCCCGCCATATATTCGTCAATAAAATGACGTTTGAACTCGTCGCTATAAGTTATTGATTTTTCGCTGACTCGTAGCACGTATTTATTCTTCTCAAGTTGTTTTATGTCAGATTCTGAAAACAAAACTTTGGCCATTGTCACCGCCCCTTTACTCAATATAAGTATACAAAAAAGACCCTGTAACCGAAGAGGCTACTGAAGAACTTGCGGTTTTAATGAACCTTAAGGTCATAGTAAAAAAAGACGATTTCTCAACACCAGTAAATGGGTATGAGAGTCGTCTTTTTCTCTGTATATGACCGATCGTTGTTGTTTTTTCACTTCATTAACTTTAATATTCTTTTTATATTTACAGTGAATATCGCCATTGCACCTTGTAACTCCATGCCGACAAGACCCGAGGATGTCGCCACATCATACCCGTGTCTGTGTTTCAGTTCGCTGTTCTTTGCCTCAATTTTGTAACGTTCCTTGGCCTTCGTCTTAAAGTACTCAGTCTCCTGGAAAGCCATCTGTTCAGTATGTTCGTCGGACTTTATGCTCACCGAATAGGATTTACTTTTTGCCCCTTCCTTGTAGCAACCTTGACGGCGTAAGCATCTCTTGCACTTTTCCACATCAAAGTAGTATGTATCCGTCTGGTTTGTGCCGATGCCTTTCTTGCCTTGACGGGCCTTTCGGATTGCCATGTGGCCAGCTTTGCAGACATACATTCCTGCATCCTTATTGAACTGGAATTCATCTTCATGCTTACGGTAGCCTTGTGTAACAGACGGGTTAAGCTTAGCCACTAGTTCAACCGTGTTCTCTTTGGCGTAAGTGATGTTATCTTTTTCGGAGTATGCCGCATCTCCGATGACTGTATTCACTTCCATGCCTGCTTGCTTGCTCTTCTCGATTAAGGTCTGCAATTGTTTGCCATCATTCTTCTCACCAGTTGTTACAACGGCTGCCGTAATAATTCTTTCCTCGGTCATAGCAATATGGGTTTTGTAGCCAAAGAACGAAGAGTCCGCACTCTTATGACCGATCATTGCATCTTGGTCTTCCGAGATTCGAAGTTGTTCAAGGTCATCTGCAACGGTTTCTTTCAGTAGATTGAGCGGTTCTTTTATCTTAGGCAGCTCACAAACGCCGCCTTCTGCCTCGACTACCTCGATAAGCTTTTTACAATAGGCGAGTTCGTCCTCTAACATATTGCTTGTATTTTTCGCAGGAAACTTGGCTTTTACAGATTCATCAACCTTGTAGATAGCCTTTCTGAGTTTTCGAGAACGGTCCTGTAAAATTTCACGTGGAGACTTCTGGTTATAACGAGCTTTCGTATGCGTCGCATCTACGATGATGGATTTACTCTGGATAATGCCTTTTTCGATGGCGAGTTCAACCGTCTTGTTAATCAGCAAATCGAGTAAATTCATATCCTTTAACCGAAGTTTTCGGAACTTGGTTAGTGAACTAGAATCTATCACCTGCTCTTCCGGTGCCATATCCAGAAAGTACTTAAACGACATATCATATTTCGATCTCTCGACGATGTCGGCGTCGGACAATTCAAAGATTGCTTTTAGCAGCAGGTATTTAAACATGCGAATAGGGTCAATCGCATTTCTCCCATTGTCCAGGCAGTAATTCTGTTTGAGTTCTTCATATATAAAAGAAAAATCAACAAGCTCATTGATTTGCCGCAACATATTATCCTTGGGGATCACTAGATTGTAAAGCTCCAGATATGGACTTATGACCAATGTTTGCTGTAGCTGAATCAATTAGCACACCTTCTCTCATGTTATACTTCAATTATACAAGAAAAAAGGTACAACCTCCTCAATAATATTGAGAAAGTGTACCTTCTTATTTTATATGGACTTTTTCAGTGGCCTCGTAACCGAAACACTCTTTTTTTAAGTGTCTAGTCTACAGGGTCCAGTTTACATTTCGGACATCTTTTTTTAATTGGTGGGAGCAACAGGGCTCGAACCTGTGACCCCCTGCTTGTAAGGCAGATGCTCTCCCAGCTGAGCTATGCTCCCACGAATTTTTAACTCGTGTTTTATTGTACTATCGTTTGGCCTGTATGTCAACACCTATGGCTCAAATATTTGAAAAAGGCATAATGATAAAAAATGGCGAAAGCATGCGCTTTCGCCATTTCACTGTCTGTATTTTAGTAAAGCTCCTTTAGCACCATAGTCTGGTCTCTCTTTGGTCCTACGGCCACTATGCTTGCCTTTACACCGCAAAGCTCCTCTAGTCTGCTTACATACTTCTTTGCATTTTCAGGAAGCTCGTCAAAACTCCTTACAGATGTGATGTCTTCATTCCAGCCGTCAAGCTCTTCGAATACAGGCTCGCACTTTGAAAGCTCCTCTATGCTTGCCGGGAATTCGGTAAGCACGATGTCGCCTTTCTTGTAGCCTACGCAAATCTTTATTTTTTCAAAGCCGCTCATAACGTCCAGCTTTGTAAGCGCCATAGATGTAAGGCCGTTTATTCTAACTGCATATCTTAATATCACAGCGTCAAACCAACCGCATCTTCTCGACCTTCCTGTAGTCGTTCCGAATTCATGGCCTACAGTCCTCATTCTCTCGCCGTCCTCATCAAAGAGCTCCGTAGGGAATGGGCCTTTTCCGACTCTTGTAGTATAAGCCTTAACAACTCCCACAACGTCGTTTATCATTGTAGGTCCTATGCCTGTGCCTGTGCACACTCCGCCTGCCACAGGATTTGAAGATGTAACGTATGGATAAGTTCCATAATCAAGATCAAGCAGAGTGCCCTGAGCTCCCTCAAACAAGACCTTTTTGCCGCTTTTTATCGCTTCGAATACAATTATTGATGTATCCGTAACATACTTTTTGATCTGCTCCGCATATCCTATGTATTTTTCATACATTTCCTGGAAAGCAAAGCCATCGCTGTCGTATACAGCTCTTATAAGCTTGTTTTGGAATGCCACATTGCCTTCCAGCTTTTCCTTGAAGGAATCGGTAAGCATGTCGCAAACCCTTATTCCCATCCTGTCTGTCTTGTCTCTATAGCATGGGCCTATTCCGCGCCTTGTCGTTCCTATGTCTTCGCTGCCTCTTCTTTGCTCGCTTAGTATGTCAAGACTCTTGTGATAAGGGAATATGACATGGGCTCTTTCATCTATCATGAGGTTGTCTGTGCTTATGCCTCTTTCGTTGAGATATTTGATTTCAGAAAGCAGCACCTCCGGGTCAACCACAACTCCCGCACTTATTATGCACGGAGTGTCTCCGTACAGTATTCCTGAAGGGATAAGATGAAGCTTATACTCCTCTTCTCCTACAACAACAGTATGTCCTGCGTTGTTTCCTCCTGAATATCTTACAACCACATCAGCCTTTTCTGCAAGAAAGTCGATTATCTTTCCTTTTCCTTCATCCCCCCACTGGGATCCCACTACTACCAAACTTGACAAATCTATTCACCTCTTTATTTATGAAAAATATTATTCACGTATATTCGAACACTACAAGTTTTATTTTATCAAATATACGTATTATAATCAATCTTTAAATTCTGAACTAATTGAGTCAGGCCTTTTGAGCGTTGCAGGCAGAGCGTCAAAAAAACCGCCTGCAAAGAGGCGGTTTCTATTTATTCCATCAACTCGAGAGTTTTTTTGATTGCATTGGCGGCATACTCCACCTGTTCAAGCGTCGTGGCATAGCCGAAGCTGAATCTCACTGTTCCCTGAGGGAATGTTCCAAGTGTCTTGTGGGCCGAAGGCGCGCAGTGAAGACCAACCCTTGTAGATATTTGGTATTCGTGCTCAAGCGCAAAACCTATTTCCGCATTGTCGCTGCCTTCAAAATCTATGGAGACTACGGCAACTCTGCCTTCTTTCCCTTCTCTGCCCACTAGCCTTACTCCAGGCAGCTCCTTCACCCTTTTTATGAATTCCATTGTCATTTCAAGCTCGTGTCTTCTTATGCTCTCTATGCCTTTTTCCTTCAGGAATTTCAGCGAAGCATTGAGGCCGTATATTCCCACTATGTTTTGCGTGCCTGATTCAAACTTGTCCGGCATGAAGTGAGGCTGCTCCTCAGATTCTGAAGTGCTGCCGGTTCCGCCCTCTATGAAAGGCTCCACCTGTCCGCACAGCCTGTCATTTATGACGAACCCGCCCATCCCCGGAGGCCCTAGCAGGCTCTTGTGGCCAGTGAAGGCTATGGCGTCGGCACCCAGCTTTTTCATGTCGACTTCAAGCACTCCTGCAGTCTGGGCAGCATCAACTATGAAAAATATGCCGTGCTCCTTTGCTATCCTGCCCACGCCTTCAAGGTCAAGCACAGTTCCGCATACGTTCGAGGCGTGCATCATTATTATAGCCTTTGTATTTTCCTTTATCAGGCTCTTTACGCTTTCAAGGTCAAGCTGTCCGTCCTGATGACATTTGGCTCTTGAAAATTCAACGCCTTTCTTCGATAGGCTGTTTAGTGGCCTTGTAACAGCGTTGTGCTCCATCGACGATATTATCGCGTGGTCCCCGGCTTTTAGCAGCCCCTTCATTATGGCGTTTAGGCTTTCTGTTATGTTCTTTGTGAACACCACATTCTCAACCTTGTCGCAGTTGAAAAGCTCGCATAGCAGCTCCCTGGTTTCAAGGACTGTCCTTTGCGCCGCAAATGCATCCTCGTACGCACCTCTTCCCACATTGCAGCCTACATTGTTTATATAGTTCGCCATTGCTTCTGCCACGCCAGGAGCCTTCGGAAATGCAGTAGCTCCGTTGTCCATGTATACACCCTTCATATATTCGACACCCCCACAATCAAATGATTTTATTTTCCGCCATTTCAATTTATTACCCGATTGAATTCGCTTGAAATTCTATATTACTTTTTTGTCTTGTCTTCTTTTTGAATGCCACCCCTAATATTAATATAAAACAGGCCATAAATAAATCCCAAATGCCCAATTATTCCCGCCATATCCATAGAAGTATTTTATCGTTGCCTGGCAATGCATCAAAAACTTCAATTATGCATATGCTATGAATTCTGCTACAATCGTTTTGGGTTTTACAATTTTACAATATTGTAAGGAGGGATTTAAGTGGGTAACAAAAAAGGAATCATTTTATCTGGAGCAATCGTCGGACTTATTTCAGTTCTTCTCGTGAAGCTGGGCAACCCAATGAACATGGGTATGTGCATAGCCTGCTTTATAAGAGATATCGCAGGGGGTATAGGACTACATAGAGCCGAGGTGGTTCAGTACATAAGACCCGAGGTCATTGGTCTTGTAATTGGTGCTTTTGGAATGGCCATGTTTTCAAAGGAATTCGAAACAAAGGGAGGTTCTTCTCCTTTCACGAGGTTCATACTCGGAATCGCCGTTATGGTTGGAGCCCTTGTTTTCCTGGGCTGTCCTCTGAGGATGGTGCTTAGGCTTGCAGGAGGAGACCTCAATGCGTTATTTGGCATCGCAGGCTTTGTAGCTGGAATACTTCTGGGAATAGTTTTCCTCAATAAGGGCTTTAGCCTCAAACGCAGCTACAAGCTGTCAAAGGCTGAGGGATTCATGTTCCCTGCTGTTTTTGCAGGCCTTTTCGCTCTTTTAATGGCAGCTCCTTCTTTCATATTCTTCAGCAAGGAAGGCCCGGGATCAATGTACGCTCCAATATTCTTCGCATTGGCTGCAGGCCTTGTAGTGGGCGTGCTGGCTCAAAAGACAAGACTTTGCATGGTTGGAGGAATAAGAGACCTTGTAATGTTCAAGGATACATACCTTCTTTCTGGATTTGTTGCAATACTAGTGTTCGCCCTGATAGGCAATATGGCTTTCGGCTTCTTCAAGCTGGGCTTTGCAGAGCAGCCTGTCGCTCACACTGATGCTCTTTGGAACTTCCTTGGAATGGCTCTTGCCGGTTGGGGATCGGTTCTTCTTGGAGGATGCCCTCTAAGACAGTTAATACTTGCAGGCGAAGGCAATACGGACTCTGCCGTGGCGGTAATGGGAATGCTTGTAGGTGCCGCTTTGTCTCACAACTTCGGACTTGCTTCAAGCCCTAAAGGAGTTACTCCAGCAGGCCAGATAGCAGTAATCATACTTTTTGCAGTTGTTCTGGTAATTGCTTCGCTTAACATAGAAAAAAGCTCAAAAGTGGAAATGAAAGGGGATGTGAAAATTGGTTAAAGTAGATGCAAGGGGAGTTTCTTGTCCTCAGCCCGTGCTGCTTACAAAAAATGCGGCCAAGAACAATCCAGCTGAAATCCAGGTGGTAGTTGACAATAATACTGCAAAATCAAACGTGGAAAGATTCCTGAAAAACTCAGGATACAAGAGTATATCATTCTCATCTCAGGGCGACGATTATGTAGTTACGGCAAAGAAATAGGAGATTTTTAAATAATGGAATACACTGCAGTTTTTTACACCCACTCGGGTGCAATAAAATACGACAAATTTCTAAGAGAACAGTCCGTAAAGTGCCAGCTCATGCCTGTTCCAAGAGCGCTCAGCACCAGCTGTGGCATAGGCATTCGCTTTACTTATGACGGCGACATATCGCTTATTGTATCAAGCGACATAGAAAAAATATTCAAGGCTACAGCTTCAGGCTACGAGCTTATTTATGAAAATGAGTAGTCACCAAAAAGGGTTGACCCGGCAGTATGCCGGGTCAACCCTTTTATAATTATGCTCAAACTCTCCATATATCGTCTCTAGCGGTTCCTACTCTTCGCCCTTGCACCACTTTATGCAAAAATCCGCCTTTTTGCTGCAAAGCACCTTTTCTGATCCGCAGGATGGGCATTTTAATCTGTCCTGGCTATACTGTATTTCGTATACGTTTCCGCAGTCGATACATGTGAATTTGCACATGCTTGTGGTGTAGTGACCTCCGCTGATTCTAATGGCCTTGCCTTCAATAAGCGCTGAAACCATCTTTTTTCGTGCACCGTCTATTATATTCTGGAATGTCTGGCGCGATACCTGCATCTTTTCGGCGCACTCTTCCTGGTTGAGTTCATGTATGTCCTTGAGCCTCATTGCTTCAAGCTCTTCGACATTCAACACTATTTCGTCTATTTCACACTTTGGCTTCCCCCAGGGTACGAAATACGTAGACTCTGGAAAAAACTCCACTCTTCTGAATTTCTTTGGCCTTGCCATATAGCAATCCTCCTGCATACGCGACGTGTTATTCTGCAAAAGATATCCACACTTATCAACAGGCATTCTGTTGATTATGTGGATATCTCCATTCTATAAAAGAGGGCCTTTATCTTGTCGCCCCTCTTAATGAACACTTTTTCTCTTTTGAACTCCTCGTCCTTTGGAATGTCACTTTTCTTAATGTTTACTTTCATATATGACTTGTCTACATATTTGAAGCCGCAGGCTAAATAGCATCTGTAAGCCCTCCGGTTGAATGCAGCCACACGCAGCACCAGCTTTTTGTATTTCATTCCGTTGAAATAGTAGTCCAAAAATGCCTTTATGGCGTCACGTCCATAGCCCGCATCTACATATTTAGGGCTGAATACTATCCCCATTTCTGCTTTTTTTGAAAATATGTTGACATTCCTGAGCGATATATAACCTATGACTTCACCTGAAATCGTCAGCACTGTAAAGCATTTCTTCAGGCCGCTGTTTTTTATGCCATACCACACATCCCTCTCGCCATGCGTAAACTGTGGAAATGAGTAGTCCTTCAGAAGAGGGTCCTCATAAGGCGGCCATGTTACCATGGCGTCTACGTCTTCTCTTTCCATCCTTCGAATCAGCGTCTTTTCTCCCTTTGATAGCAAATAAGATCTCTCCCTATCAGGCCACAGCTTTATTGGGATTAGTCAAGCTACAGCTCCCTTGCAATATTGTGGAATTTTTGAAATTCACCCATCCAGACAAGCTCCACCGTTCCAGTTTCGCCGTGACGGTGCTTGGCTATTATTATCTCGCCTATGTTCTTTTTTTCGGTGTCCTCGTGGTAATAATCGTCCCTGTATATGAACATTACAATATCCGCATCCTGCTCTATCGCTCCAGATTCCCTAAGGTCCGAAAGCATAGGCCTGTGGTCGGATCTTAGCTCGGGCGCACGCGAGAGCTGCGAAAGCGCAATGACGGGGCAGTTGAGCTCCTTTGCTATTATCTTGAGTGAACGCGATATCTTTGCAATTTCCTGTTGGCGGCTCTCTCCGCCCGAGTCGCTCTCCATAAGCTGCAGGTAGTCTATCAGCACCATATCAAGGCCCTTTTCCATCTTGAGCCTTCTGCATTTTGACCTTATCTCCATAACGCTTATTCCCGGAGTATCATCTATATGGATGTTGGCCTTGGCAAGAACTCCCATGGCCTCTATTATCTTGGGCCACTCGTCTTCGCTGAGGCTTCCGCTTTTGATCTTGTTTAGCTCGACATGCGACTGGGTTGATATCATACGCTGTATAAGCTGCTCCTTTGACATCTCGAGGCTGAATATCGCAACTGAGCTTTTTCCCTTAAGCGCCGCATTCTGTGCCAGATTCAGGGCAAAAGCCGTTTTTCCCATAGCCGGACGCGCAGCTATTAGCACAAGGTCAGTCTTTTGGAGACCACTTGTCTTTCTGTCAAGGTCTGTAAAGCCGGTCGTAGTTCCCGTTATAGCGCCTTTATTCCTTGAGAGCTCCTCCATAACTTCATAGGCGCTCATTAGCACTTCGCTTATTGGGCGCATGTTGTCTCCGCTTTTTTCCTGGGATATGTCGAAAATGTTCTTTTCAGACAGCTCGAGAATTCGCTCTACAGATTCGCTGTCCGCATAACTCGCCTCAAGAATTTTGTAGGATGCGCCTATTAGCTCTCTTAGTATCGCTTTTTCCTTTACTATCTTTGCATAGTTACGCACATTTGTCGTCGTCGGCACAACGGTAGAAAGCTCTGTGATATAGGCTATGCCTCCCACTGCCTCCATCGAATCCCTTCTCTTTAGCTCTTCGGTAAGCGTAATGAGGTCTACAGGCTCGCTTCTGCTGTATAGTGCCATTATAGCAGCATAAATATTTGCATGCGCTTCCTTGTAAAAATCTCCAGGCCTTAATATATCGGCCACTTCGCTTATGCAGTCCTTGTTGAGAAGTATCGAGCCGAGCACAGATTGCTCTGCATCAATACTGTGCGGCGGTACCTTTCCCATTAAATCCACTAAAACCACTCCAGATTGTCTATTTGTCAGTTTCCTTAATCTCTACCTTGAGCTTGGCAACAACGTCTTGATGCAGCTTTATCTCTACGAACTTTGCGCCAAGCACCTTTATCGGTTCGTCCATAAGTATTTTCCTCTTGTCTACATCAATTCCATGCTTTTTCTTGAGGCTTTCAGCGATATCCTTTGAAGTTATAGAGCCGAAAAGCCTTCCGCCTTCCCCAGCCTTAGAAAACAGAGTTATAGTTATCTCCTCCATTGACTTGGCAAGCGCCTTAGCCGCCTCATGTTCTTTTTCCTCTTTTATCTTTTGGGCAGTCTTTTGCTCGCTCAGCACCTTCAGATTCCCGTCGGAAGCCTCTTTTGCAGCGCCTTTTGGAAAGAGGAAGTTCCTCGCATAGCCGTCGCTTACATTTATTACGTCTCCTTTTTTGCCTGTTCCCTTCAAATCCTTAAGCAGGATAACCTTCATTATAAATCTACCTCCCTTAGATATTCTCGTATTATATGCTCTAGTCTGGATTTTACCTCGTCAATTTCAGAGTCTGTTATCTGGGCTCCCGCGACATCCAGGTGGCCGCCTCCGCCCATTTTTTCCAATATTACCTGCACATTCACCTCACCCATTGAACGCGCACTTACATATATAACGCCGTCCGTGTCCTGGCCGAGGACAAATGACGCCTTTATTCCCTTTATGTTTAGCAGCTCGTCAGCTCCTTGCGCTATAACAAGCTGCAGGCTGTCCGTATTTTCAGGACATACCGACATGGCTATTATCTTGTCTAGTATGACTGCGTTTTTGATGACCTCCGCCTTTCCAAAGAACGTTTCCATATCTCCCTGGAACAGCCTCTTTACAGCAGCCGTATCGGCTCCCATCTTCTTGAGCACGGCCGCTGCTTCAAAGGTTCTCACGCCCGTCCTGAAGGTGAAATTCTTAGTGTCAAGAGTTATTCCCGCAAGCAGCGCCTCGGATTCAAACTTTGAAATATATGGCTTTTCTGAAATGTACTGTATCAGCTCGGTTACCATCTCGCTTGCTGAAGATGCGTATGTTTCGTGATATGAAAGCACCGCATTCTCTATGAACTCAACGCCCCTTCTGTGGTGATCTATCACTACAACCCTATCGCAAATGTCGAGCAGCTCCTTGCACTCTGTGAAGTTTGGCCTGTGGGTGTCTACAACTATGAGCAGCGTGTCGGAGTGTGCGCTGCGCATTGCCTCGTCTTTTTTGAGGAATACATTCTTGTAGTCACCTGAAGCGCCTATGCTTTTTACAAGCACGTCAATCGACGGATTGGACTCCTGAAGCACTATGTTGGATTCTTTCCCCAGATGGCTGCACATGCTGTGAACTCCCAGCGCGGCTCCCATGGAATCCAGGTCCGGATGTCTGTGCCCCATTATGAGAACATTTTTGCTGTCATTTATCAGGTCTCTGAGGGCATACGCTATAAGTCTTGCCTTGACCTTTGTCTTCTTTTCTATACCCTTTGACCTTCCGCCATAAAACGTCGACTTGTCTTTTCGTTTTATTACAGCCTGATCTCCGCCTCTTCCCTGTGCCAGGTCAAGGGCACTTTCCGCATACTCAAGGCTGTTTAGCAAAGTGCTGCCCCAAGTGCCTATTCCTATGCTGAGCGTTATTGGAAGCGAATTTCCATGGTTTATCTCCCTTATCTCATCAAGCACGGCAAACTTTTGCTTTTCCAAGCCTTCGAGTATCAAGTTATCCATAAACAAAATATAACGGTCGCTCCTTGTCTTTTGAAGGGCCGCTCCTATTCCGTCCGCCCAGCCCTTGAGCGTTCTTTCTACATCGGCTACAAGCAGCGGCCGCATGTCAGAGCCTGCGCTCTCAAGCACCTCGTCAAAGCTGTCTACCTGTATTATTCCAAACACCGGCTTTTCCTCGTAATACCTCTTTGAAAGGCTAAGCAGCCTGGTGTTTTCTACGAAATAAGCCATTATCAGGTACTTGACCTCTCCCTTGTTGTCTATCTTGACAATGTTGTATGTGACGTTGAAATTCCTATCATCCAGCGCCACGGTTGTATAGAGCTCATTTTTTTCATTCAGCGCCCTTTTGAGGTTAAGGCTTGGTATTATCTCTTCAATATTTTTCCCGAGCAGCTCCTCTTTTTTGAGCATGTCCGAAAACTTGTTGTTGTACCAGTTTATGCTGCCGTCAATTTCGAGTATGCAAAAAGGTATGGGCAGATTGAGCATCGCATTTTTAACAGTCTCATCAATGTCAGCCGAAAGGCTTTCAATATATTTTGTCCACTGTCTCGTTCTGGCATCCGACGTCTTCCTGTTGTGGTTTAAAAGATATGCTATTACCAGTAGCCACAATGCACCCAAAATCCAATTGTAGAAAAGGACTGTGACCGCAAGCAGAAGTATTATTGCCATATATGTGTTTTGTTCAGGAAACCAAAACTTAAAATTCATTTTAGTTTTCATTATGGCATAGGCCTCCTAAATCATCATTTTCTAATCCTTCTAAAATCTATTATGGAATCCAAGAATCCTACGATCGAAACTATTGACGAAAGCGGGCCTAAAAAAATCACCGTAAAAAGAAGCGTATTTCTAAAGAACTTGTTGATTTTCGATTTATTCAGGAAATACCCCATGACTGCGAATCCCTGTAAAAAAAACATGAATATTATTATGAACGTTATGTTCGCCATGAGATTTTCGTAGTTTATCCACGCCATCCCCTTAGCGCTCATTGTAAGAAAATATATTATTAGCATCCCAAGAGCTATGTTGCCCGGCAGTGTAAACTCGCTGAGCTTTGGTATGCTGCCCGAATATCCCCTCGTCCTCTTTAGTATGGACAGGGCCAGATAGTAGTTGAAAAACGACATGAGCATTGCCTGTACAACTATGGCACCCGGAATTATGAGCTTCATATACTCGACTAGCTCCCCCACGTCGGCTGCTGCCTGCTTTTTTCCAAAGCTTTCTATCATATCGCCCTGAAGCTTAACCGCCTGCTCAAACATCTCAATGGCTCTTTGTATTATGTCAACGCCCAGTAATATTGACATTAGCTTTACATATACCATAACAAGCACTATCGAAGTTATAAATCCCCATGCTACAGGACCAAACGGCTCCTTTGAAGATATTCCCTTATACCCTATGGCAACTCCGGGAATGAAAAACAAAAGCGCAAGCGTAATTCCATATATGGGATCTGTAAACATCGATACTCCCGCCGCAGATATTACCGAAGCCATGACGCCATATCTGAGTCCATTTCGCATTGTTATGAGTATGTATGGAACAGCTGTGAAAAATGTAAGCAACCCAAGAAGCGGTATGTATGTTCCTGCCAAGATGAATATGACTCCTATTGCAGCTATTAGCGCAGACTCAGAAAGCCTCTGCCTGCTGTTTCTTTCAATCACGGTTTTACCTCCTGGCATGTCGTTTGATTAGAGTTCTTTCCATGCTCCCTTAAATTATTATTATATCATAACAGCATTATAAATAAAACAAAAGGCGAACCATAAGGTTCGCCGCATGCTTTCAACTAAATACTATTAGTCAATTGTGTATGGAAGTATAGCTATAGTTCTAGCTTTCTTTATCGCAAGAGTTATCTCTCTTTGGTGCTTTGCACAAGTTCCAGATATTCTTCTTGGAAGTATCTTGCCTCTTTCAGTGATATACTTCTTAAGGCCGTCTACGTTCTTGTAGTCTATAGTCTTGTTTTTATCCGCACAGAAAGCACATATTTTCTTTCTTCTTTTTCTTGTTCTCAATTTCTCGGTCATTTCCAAACCTCCTTATTAGAATGGAATATCGTCGTCATCAAGAGCCTGGAATCCTTCAGGATCCAGCCCCGTAGGCTCGAAAGACCTAGGAGCTTCAGATGTACCCGAACCATTCTCCTTGCTTGACCATTCCAAAAATTCAATCCTGTCGGCAACAACTTCTGTCACCCATCTTCTTTCTCCATTCTGAGTCTCATAGCTTCTTACCTGAAGTCTTCCGCTAACTCCGACCTGTCTGCCCTTTTGAAGATAGTTGGCACAGTTTTCCGCCTGCTTTCCCCAAACCTGTACAGGGATGAAGTCCGCTTCGTAATTGCCTTCTTTGTTCTTAAACGTTCTATTTACTGCAACCGTAAAGGTGGCTACTGGGTTTCCCGTTCCTGGGATGTATCTAAGATCAGGGTCCTTTGTGAGCCTTCCAATCAAAATAACACAGTTCATTATATACACCACCTTAAAATCGCTCATAGCTTATATTTTAAGACTATTTTACTTCTTTTCTAACTATCATGTGTCTTATTACAGAATCCATTATTTTAAGGTTTCTGTCTATTTCGCTTATTACATCATTTCCTGCTGTAAAGTTAACAAGGTTGTAGAATCCTTCGTTGAACTTCTTTATCGGGTAAGCAAGCTTTCTGTTTCCCCAAGTATCAACTGAAGCAATTTCTCCGTTTACTGCTATTAGATCTTTAACCTTGTTGAATACAGTTTCCTTAGCTTCATCATCTAGATTTGGCTTAAGAATGTAAATCAGCTCGTAGCTTCTTGTATTCATGGTTTCACCTCCCTTTGGACTTAAGGCTCTATTTCTTATAGAGCAGAGATATTTACATACCTTGATATATTAGCACTAATATACTAAAAAAGCAAACAAAAAAAATATTTTGTCCGGTTTTAATATTAATACTGCTGTTAAAAGCTTGAAATCGTCCTCAAATACTAACATCTGTAATTTTTTTAATATTTTTTTGATTTTTTTTTAAATTTTATCTATAATTTCTCCGGTATACGGTAACTATATAATAAGTATCCCACATACTTTTTTTATCTCAATCTCCCCCTAATAAAAATTGGGAGTGGAAAAATTTCCACTCCCGCTTTTTTTGCCTATTTTCAGGTATTACATCATTGATTTAATTGCTCTTGCAAGTCTCTTCATTCCCTCTACAAGCATCTCATCAGTCGCATTAGAGTAGTTGAGTCTGAATGTGTTTTCGTTTCCGCCGTTAGGGTAGAATGCTCCACCTGGAACGAACGCCACTTTTTCTTCAAGGCACTTCTTGAGAAGATCCCTTGCATTTATGTGCTCTGGAAGTACAACCCAGGTGAAAAGGCCGCCTTCTGAGTAAGTCCATTTTATTCCCTCTGGAAACTCCTCTTCCATGACTTTCATCATTAGATCTCTACGCTTGCTGTATACAGCTTTGATCTTTTCAACGTGCGCATCAAGATCATACATCTCACAGTACTTTGCTGCCTCCATCTGAGCTATTGTAGATGACTGCAGGTCAGAGCCCTGCTTGACGAAATTGTATTTCTGAAGCATTTCCTCTGGTGCACAAACCCAACCTATCCTTAGTCCCGGAGCAAATATCTTCGAGAATGTTCCAAGGAATACTACAAGATCTTTAGTATCCATAGCCTTTAGCGAAGGCATTATTTCACCTTCAAATCTAAGCTCTCCGTAAGGATTGTCCTCGATTACAGGTATTTCATACTTGTTTACAACTTCCATGAACTTTGTACGTCTTTCCATTGACCATGTCTTTCCGCTTGGGTTCTGGAAATCAGGTATTACATATATCATCTTTACATTGTCAGTCTTGGCAAGTATCTTTTCAAGCTCTTCAATAATCATTCCATTGTCATCAGTTGGAACCTCTATGAACTTTGGTCCGTATGCCTTGAATGCGTTAAGGGCTCCAAGGTATGAAGGGCTTTCAACAAGCACTACGTCGCCTTCATTTATAAATATCTTGCCTGAAAAATCAAGACCCTGCTGAGAACCGCTTGTTATAAGTATGTCGTCAAGAGTTACTTTTGTCTGGAATTTCCTGTTCATTCTCTCGGCGATTTGCTCTCTTAGTTTTACATTTCCTTCTGTAGTAGTATATTGAAGAGCAGTCTGTCCACTTTCTTCAAGCACAGCTACAGCGACCTTCTTCATCTCTTCCACTGGGAAAAGCTCTGGAGCAGGCAGTCCGCCGGCAAAAGATATTATTGTAGGATCCGCAGCGAACTTTAGAAGTTCTCGGATTTCTGAAGCTTTAAGGTTTTCCATACGATCAGCAAATTTAACAGCCATTTGTAAAGCACCCCCATAGTCATTTAAATTACATGAAAACATTTTCCTGTCGTTACATCCAATTATAGCACTTTGATTTTTGGTTGCCTATACAACTGGAAATATACAGAATTTTGTGTTTTTTTGAAAAACATCGAAAATTAAGCTTTTTCCTCTCCGCCTTCTGCCTGCATTACCTTCCTGACTCTTTTTTCAAGATTCACCCTGTCTATCCATAGCTCTTTGCCACATTTGATGCATTTAATCCTAAAATCCATGCCCACCCTTTTTATTTCAAATTCGTTGCCTCCGCACGGGTGCGACTTTTTGAGAACTACTATGTCTCCTACGTTTAGCTTCAAAGGCATGCTCAAACCTCCTATTGACTTATATTATTTTTTCTGCCTGCTTTTCCTTTACATTCGGCAGCTTTGTGAGCTTAAATACCCCGTTTATCTCCACCTCGGAATTTTTTATCTTGTCCAGCACAATATCCATGTCAGCCTTGTCGAACCTGATTGAAAGGCCACAGCTTGCTATAATCTCCCTGGGTGAAGGTATCATCATTATTTTGAGTCCTGCCTCCAGGAGTATCTTTTCGAATTTTATGGCATAGTGCGTTGAATTGAATGCCACAACATAAATCTCACTCATACTGTCCCTCCTATAAAAAATAGACTACACGGATGTAGTCTATCATACTAAGCTTCCTGATTTAACAGGGTTTACGTGTTTTCATCGGCTGCTTATTATTATAGCATATGCATATGCAATTTATAAGAATCCATTTGAAAATTCGCAAAATCATTAATGGGAATGTTCCTACCCTATTGTTATTGTATTTCCTGCTGCTTTCATATTCTCAACCATGTCATACATGTTTCCTATTCCCCCTACGCTTAGCTTCTCCTTCAAACCAAAGAAATCAAGGCAGGTTCCGCACGAAATTATTTTAACTCCTGCTCCCTCAAGTATCTTAAGGTTTTCAACTGTGTGTTCGTTTTCGGTTGTAAGCTTCACGCCGCCATTTACAAAAAGCACCGCCTTTGGATAAGACTCTGATTCTGTCAGAGTGTATATGAAGTTCCTTATAAGAACAGCCCCCAGTTCATCTCCGCCCAGTCCAAACTTGTCCGACTGTACGAGTATGACAGTGTCTCCATTTTGGAAATCAACCTCAGATTCTAGAACTGCGGCTTCCTCGGGCAGCTCTCCCTTTGAAATTTCTATGTGGAATAACCCGTCCTTTTTATAATCCCTGTACTCGCAGTTCATTGACTTTGCAAGCTTAATAATGTTCTCTTTTGCGGTTTCATTGTCCACAATGGCCACTACAGGCTCATTCGAGGCTTCTATCGCCTTCTTTGTCATTATTACTGGCTGCGGACAAGCCAGCCCTCTTGCATCTATTTGTGTCATCATGCAAGCCTCCTTTGTTTTACTTAAATTATAACATCTCCCAATATAATTACCCTAGATGATTGCCATTGAATATTTCTATGAGGCCATTAAAATATTTGAACATAAAATTGTACATGTATATATATTTCGTTATTAGTGATTCATTCAGGCTCTTTGCAAAGCCTCCTTCAGGATTCAATGCTGCAAAAGGGTTTACTATTATGAATACAAGCATTATAAGAATCAGCCCCTTGGCAGCTCCAAAAATGAAGCCTGCAAGCTTGTTTAAGAAGCCTAGTGACTTTATCTTGAGCATTCCGTCTACAAATGATGCTATGAGACTTACGAGCATATTTGCAAAAATAAAAAGCAGCACTATTGCCAAGGCCCGCGAAAAAACAACATCTGAATTTGCAATAACGGTCTCTGCGTTCGGCAGACTTGAAAAAAGCTTATGCGAAAGTCTGTCTAAGAACTCCAGCATCGTAGAATTTGATGTTATATAATGGGCGAGCTGCTTGTAGTACATGCTGGTGAAGAATATGGCCACGGCGTATTTTGCAAGGCTTATAACAGAAACCGCAAATCCCTTCATGAATCCGCGCATTCCAAAAAACAGGACTACCACAATTATTATTATGTCTATGTGATTAAGCTGGGAAATATAGCCCATCAAACCAACCCCCTAGTCTACCGCTATTATCCTTATTTCTCCCCTGAAAACAAGCCCCAGGCAGTCATCTCCTACCTTGAATGCGTCTATTATGTCGTTTGTAAAGTTCAGACTCTCTTTTGTGCCCATAATCTCCACGCTTCTTTGAGAATTAAGCAAATCCGTGCCTGCCACCTCATTAACTCCGTATATCCTGTGCGCATACTTTTCTTGCTCAATTTCAATTCCATCAAGATTGAAACGCCTTATTCTGCTTGAGCCGTCCAATACTGTAAAGCCACTTTCCTCACGCTTTAGCTGCACTATGCCACTGTCTATTCTTAGCGAATTGATATATTTGAGCTCCGAATCTCGCAGCTCAATATAGCCTTCCTCCCACATTACAAATTTGTCATCAACAAGCATTCCGCCCGTAAATACCCTATTTTCAGCCTTATCGGCAGTCTCCATGTCTCCGTTTATGTTGTAGTGCATCACGCTGTTGTAGAGCCTTTCTTTTTCAATCGTAAGTCCGCTCACCAGAAATCCCTGGCCTTTTACATCCGGCGAAATGAAGTTTATGCTTATATTTGATATTTGCATATCCTTTATCTGTTTTCCAGACATGTTGAATATCCTCATGCCTTCAGCTTTTTCGTTCATATCGTATACATAGTGGACTATGAATCTGTCTTTGCCTATGGCTTCTACAAAAACAGGCTTTTCTGCAAATTTAATCTGTTTTGATATTTTGCCATTTTTCTCAATTACTGCCAGTGTCCTTTTCACCCTGTCGAGAAAAAGTATCCTGCCATTTTGAACCGCCATGTCATAATCATTTGATCTGAGCTCGGCCTCACCCTGCTTGTGCCCTTTTTTATCGAGCAGACTTATTTTTCTGCCGTTATAGATTACTATACCGTTTTGGAACCCCATTATCTTCATATTTGAAGTGTTCCCATATGAAAACTTTGCCACCTCGGTCAATTGGCGGCCTGATTCACCTACGGCTTTTGTTATGAACTGAATTGTCTTTGGATTCAAAAGCAGTACTGCTGCAATAAAAGTCGTTATCAGCATTGGTTTAATAATCTTCAAGTGTCAATCCTCCCGATAACAAAAAGACCCTTTTGCAAGGGCCTAGTAATATATTATTTTAAGCTCTTTATAAAGCTCTACTCCCTTTGAGTAGCACTCAAGCTCCTTGTCCTTCGATACGTGTGCGTATATGTCGGCAGCCTCGAAATATGCGTCTGCGATGTCTTTTTTTGCGCCGTATTTGCTTACCAATTCTATATTTCTGTTCATATTTTCGAGCGCTATTTCAACATTTCCCTCCTTGAGGTGTGATTTTGCATAATATTTTATAGCCTTTGCCTCAAGCAGCTTGTTCTTTAGCTTTATCGCAGTTGCAAGAGCTTTTTTGCTCAGCTCCTTTGCTGACTCGACTTCCCCCTTATTCAAAAGAGCCCTTGTGTAGTCGAACATTATTTCCACCAGTTGCTCATTTTCTATATCCTTGTGTATTTCATAGGCTGACTTAACCTTTTCAAGAGCTTCCTCGTACTGCTTTAGATTCTCATGTATGTACGACATCACCAAATATGTCTTGGCCTGCTCGAGCTTTTTTTCATGCTCGTTGAAAACATCGAGGGCCCTCGAAAAATATTTTCTTGCTCTTATGTAGTCGCCTTCTCCCATGTATTTGTTGCCCAGCAGGAACAGGCTGTTACCTTTGTGCTTGTAGTCCTTCATCTTCTCCTCAATCTCGTCTACCTTCTTTGAGTAGAAAATAGCGTCGTCATGAGCTCCAAGCTCCATGCTGCAGTATGAGAGATTTATGTACAAAAGCCTTTCAATATCATAGTTTATTACGTTATTGTCGACAAGATAGTTTTTACCCTGTATGAACTTGTCTGTAGCCGGCTTATAGCACTTTTGAAGCATATACACCTTTCCGAGTTCGAGATAGCATCCCAGCGCCCCTTTGACATTCGAAGTCTTTATGTTCAGTATTAGACTCCTTTCAAACATGCTTGCAGCCATTGTGAAATCGCCTTCATCCCTGTAAACCTGGCCGAGCAGAAACTTCGCATTTGCACAAAGCGAGTTTACATTATACTCCCTGCATAGCTCTATAACCTTTGTAAGCTCATCCTTGGCACTCTTTAGCTTCTTGTTCTTTATGTAATACTCCCCTTTAAGGAGAATTGATTCGCTTATTTGCTTTACCTGAGCTTCCTTGCTTTCTACCAGATAGTCTACAGATACGCTCAGCTTTTGAGAAAAGTACTCCAGAAGATCCTGGCTCGGATAAGACTTATCCCTTTCTATATGACTTATTTGCGCCGCTGTAACTCTGTTGCCGGCCAATTCCTTGAGTGTCAAATTACGCTCTTTTCTGAGCTTTTTGATCTTCTGACCCAGTGTAAGTATCTCCATGTTTATCCTCCAAACTTAGTCTGCCGCAAAATTTATTATAACCCAACATGCTATTAAAGTTAAACCCCATCTATAATGCGGCCCTATTTATATGTGAAACAGCCTCAGCCTATTTACTTGTCAAGTATGAGACTTGTGATTTTTTCGAGCTCTTCTTCACTGTAGTATTCTATTTCTATCTTGCCCTTTTTTTTACTCTGTATAATTACGACTTTAGTCCCGAGAGTTTCGACTAGCCTTTCCTGCAAGTGCTCCGTAAAGATGTCGGCTTTGGATTTGCTCTGGAGACCTTTACTCTTAGTCTTTGAAAGTGTCTTTGCTATATCTTCAACAGCTCTTACCGAGAGCCCCTTCTGAATTATGTCGTTTGCCGTCTGAGCTTGCAGCCGCTTGTCCTCTATTCTTAGAATGGCTTTTGCATGTCCGGCTGAAATGCTCCCATCCCTTACAAGCGTAAGTACCTGGTCAGGCAGATTCAAAAGCCGCAACGTATTTGTTATGTAGGGCCTGCTTTTGCCCACTGCCTTGGATATTTCCTCCTGGGTAGTGCCGTACTCTTCAATGAGAGCCTTGTAAGCCAGCGCCTCTTCAACAGGATTGAGATTTTCTCTCTGAATGTTCTCTACAAGCGCCATTTCCATGACCTTTTTCTGCTGGGATGATTCGAGCACTATGCACGGCATATGCTCTGCACCGGCAATGAGTGAAGCCCTGTATCTCCTCTCGCCTGCAACTATTACGTGCTTTGAACCTATTTTTTGCACCACTATTGGCTGCAGCAGTCCGTGTAGCTTTATCGAATCAGAAAGCGACTGGAGCCTTTCATTGTCAAAGTCCCTGCGCGGCTGGTTGCTGTTTGGAGTTATTTTGTCTATTGGAATCATAACCCCTAGCTTTTCCAAAGTCTCACCCCCTGCGATAATAATATTTTACTAGATTTACAGTTTCAAATATTATTTGATTTTTTATTTTTTTCCCACAACCTAATTATACATAAAAAATTCGATATTTTAAGCAATTTTTTCGATAAACATTCAAGTATCTAAATAAAAAGGCCAGGACACCTTTTATTCGGCCCATATTATAGTCAGTTTTCATATGAACCGAGCTTTCATTGTGTCCAAGCCTTTATCTGTCAAACAATACATTTTCATGTTGTGCAGCATTTACGCTATGGGCTTTTTCGATGGAAGCCCTGCTTTTCTGGGATATTTTGAAGGCGTGTTCGAAACCTTTCTGAAAACAAGCACATAGTGGCTTATGTCTGTAAACGGCAGCTTAATAATCAGCTTTTCTTCAAGCGCTACCCCGAGCTCCTTCATTGACTTTGCTGCCTGCACCAGCTCCTCGTCTGCTGCCGGCCCTTTCTGGCACACGAAATAGCCGCCCTTTCTTATGAAGGGCGTGCAATATTCAAGAAGTACGTTAAGCGGAGCCACAGCCCTTGATACGGCGACATCAAATTTTTCCCTGTACCTTTTGTCATTTCCTGCATCCTCAGCTCTCGAATGGAGGAATTCAACGCCGCTCAGGCCTATCTCGCCGCATACGTTTTCAAGGAAGTTTATGCGCTTCCTTAGCGAATCTAACAGAGTGAGCTTTAGGCTTTCATCGTATATCTTCAGCGGCAATCCGGGGAATCCAGCTCCGGTCCCAACATCTATTATCCGGCTGTCGCTTTTTATTACTCCGCTGCAAATGCACGATAGGGAATCTACAAAGTGCTTGATGTATATCTCCCGCTCCTGCGTTATGGCCGTGAGGTTCATTTTTTCATTCCACTCGAGCAATAACCTCTTGTAGGTTTCAAATTTTTCAACCAGCCTATCGTCAGCCGAGAGGCCTATCTCTTCAATTCCTTTTTTTAAATATTCACCGTTGTCCATATGTTCCTCCCTTAAAGCCTATCCTAGCGGCCCTGTTGGCTTCTAACCCTGCTTTCCAGATATACAAGCAAGACAGAAACATCAGCCGGCGACACTCCCGATATTCTTGAGGCCTGGCCTATTGAAAGAGGTTTTATCTTTGAAAGCTTTTGCTTCGCCTCCAGCCTGAGGCCTTCTATGGCTTCATAGTCCACATCCTCGGGTATGCCCCTTTTTTCCAGCTTCTTGAACTGCTCCACCTGCTTTAGCTGCTTTTGAATATATCCTTCATACTTTATTGTTATCTCGCACTGCTGCTTCACACGCTCATCAAGCTCCGCGGCCGGACCTTTGCCAATGGCTTCGAGCAGTTTGTAATCCACCTCGGGCCTTTTCATGAATTCATAAAGCGACATAGGCGCCTTCATCGGAGCAACACCCATGTTTGCAAATATACCTGCCACCTCAACAGGGTGGACTTTCCCATCGCTTAGCCTGCTTAGCTCTATTTCAATTTCCGATTTTTTTCTCAGGAATTTTTCGTATCTCTCCCTTGTCACGAGCCCAATCTGATGTCCTTTTTCAGTCAGCCTCAAATCGGCGTTGTCCTGTCTTAGCAACAGCCTGTATTCAGCCCTTGATGTCATTATCCTGTAAGGCTCGCTTGTGCCCTTTGTTACAAGATCATCTATCAGCACCCCTATATAGGCTTCTGAGCGGTCGAGTATAAGCGGCTCCCGGCCCTTTATCTTGAGTGCCGCGTTTATGCCGGCCATGAGCCCCTGCGCCGCCGCCTCCTCGTAGCCTGATGTGCCGTTGAACTGCCCGGCACAAAACAGGTTCTCTATATCCTTCATCTCAAGCGTTGCATTAAGCTGCAGCGGGTCTATGCAGTCATACTCTATGGCATAAGCCGGCCTTATCATCCTGCAATGCTCCAATCCCTTGACACTCTTATATATCTGCAGCTGCACCTCATAGGGCAGGCTTGTCGAGAAGCCCGATATATACATCTCCTTTGAGTATTCGCCCTCAGGCTCTACAAAAAACTGGTGGGAAGGCTTGTCTGCAAACCTTACAACCTTGTCCTCTATGGAAGGGCAGTATCTTGGTCCTATGCCTTCCACGTAGCCTCCGTACATAGCCGAGCGGCTCAGGTTTTCATTTATTATTTCATGCGTTCTCTGATTTGTTCTGACCAGGTAGCAGGGATGCTGTTCAAATTCAAGCGAATCACTCATGAAAGAAAATGGCTCCGGGTTGTCCTCGCCATGAACCGTCTCCATCTTGGAAAAATCAAGACTGTCCATGTGAACCCTTGCCGGCGTACCCGTCTTGAATCTGGCCAGCTTTACGCCGAGAGTCATAAGGCTGTTCGTAAGCTCATTTGCTCCCATAAGCCCCAGAGGTCCTGATTCGAAATTGACCTCTCCTATGAATATCCTCGACCTGAGATACACTCCGCTGCAAATAATGACTGCTTTTGCGCAGTAGTGGGCTCCCAGTTTTGTGACGACTCCTTCTAACTTGCTTCCATCTGACACCAGCTCGACAACCTCATCCATTATGACCTCTAGGTTCTCCTGATTCTCGAGTACGCGTCTCATCTCCATGTGGTACTTGTACTTGTCTGACTGCGCCCTTAGCGAGTGGACTGCCGGCCCTTTTGTAGTGTTGAGCATCCTCATTTGTATAAGTGTCTTGTCTGTATTTACGGCCATTTCTCCGCCGAGCGCGTCTATCTCCCTCACTAGATGGCCTTTGCCCGATCCTCCTATGGAAGGGTTGCAGGGCATTAGCGCTATCGACTCTATTGAAAGTGTTATTACAAGCGTTTTACAGCCCATTCTGGCAGAAGCCAAGGCCGCCTCGCAGCCCGCATGGCCTGCCCCTATAACTATCACATCATAGCTTCCCGCGTTAAACTTCATGCGCAAATGCCTCCTTAGTTTCTCGTGAAACATAAAAAATTATTTACCCAGGCAGAACTGGCTGAATATAACATCCAGCAGGTCTTCGCTCACAGTATCCCCCGTAATCTCTCCCAGGCTGTCCCAAACATTTTTCAGGTCTATCTCGACAAAGTCAAGCGGCATCCCCGAATCTATGCCTTTTATACATTCGCCGGCTGCTCCTATTGCCTTTTCCATGGCATGCTTGTGCCTTACATTTGATATTATTGCGCTCGATTCATATGCAACCGACCCCGAATACACCATCTCAGCAATCTCGTTCTCCAGCTCCCGTATGCCTGTGCTTTCTGCGGCCGAGATCCTTATTATGCTCCTGCCTCCAACATAGCTTGCAATCTCTTTTTCATCGAGCGCAGGCGCAAGGTCTGTCTTGTTTATTATTACTATGCATTTTTTGTCTCCCAACAGCTCTAATATTTCAATGTCTTCAGATGACAGCTTCTCGGATGCGTCAAGAACAAGCATTACAAGATCTGCAGTTTCTATGGACTGTCTTGTCTTTTCGACTCCTATTTTTTCAACAACATCCTCTGTGCTCCTTATGCCTGCAGTGTCAACAAGCCTGAGAGGTATTCCCTTTATGTTTATATATTCTTCTATTACGTCGCGCGTAGTTCCTGGTATGTTTGTCACTATGGCTCTTGATTCGCCTATCAAGGCATTCAAAAGCGATGACTTGCCCACATTCGGCTTCCCTGCTATGACAGTGCTGAGCCCGTCCCTTAGTATCTTTCCCGTATGGGCCGTCTTGTAGAGCTCCTGCATTTCTTCCAACAGCTGCTCAGTCTTTTCCCTGAGCACACCCATGGTTATCTCCTCTATGTCCTCCTCAGGAAAATCTATAGAGACCTCAACATGAGCAAGTATGGCGGCCACGCTTGCCTTGAGGGCTCTTACTTTGGCCGACAGCCCTCCTTCCAGCTGGTTTTGGGCAATGCTATGGCTTGAGTCCGTCTTAGCTTTTATTATATCCATTACGGCCTCGGCCTGCGAAAGGTCTAGTCTGCCGTTTAAAAATGCCCTTTTTGTGAATTCGCCAGGCTCTGCAAGCCTGGCGCCGCTTTTCAAAATAAGATGCAGTATCTTTCGCAGCGATATATAGCCGCCGTGGCAGTTAATCTCCACCACATCTTCTTTTGTATAACTGTGAGGAGCCTTCATATATACTGCAAGAACCTCATCCAGCGCAATGTCGCCATCCTGCACATGGCCGTACATCATTGTCCGGGGACTGTAATCTTCAATTGCTTTGCCTGCTGCGGGCACAAATATGGCTTTGCATATGTCGTATGCCCTTTCTCCGCTGATTCGTATTATGCCTATGCCGCCCTCTCCGGAGGCCGACGATATGGCTGCTATGGTTTCATCCATCATCACAATTCACCTTCTCTTAGACAAAAATAAGCCTCTACATGGATGTAGGGGCTATTTTTTGAGTGCTATAACTACTCTTCTGTTAGGCTCTTCTCCTTCACTGTATGTTCTAACATAAGGATCATTTTGAAGCGCCGCATGTATTATTCTTCTCTCGTAAGGATTCATCGGCTCAAGCTTTACAGGTTTTTTCTTTCTGACAACGCTTCTTGCCATTTTTTTGCTGAATCGAATTAGCGACTCTTCCCTCTTTTGTCTGTAGTTTCCTACATCCATAAGCACCTTCTTATGCTCTGAGCTATTTTTGTTCACTACAAGATTTGTAATAAACTGCAGGGCGTCGAGTGTCTCTCCTCTTCTTCCTATTATATAACCCATCTGATCATCATCGCCGTCAAATTTAATATTGAGAGTCCCGTCTTCAGTGTCGACGCTAGATGAAAGCTCTACGTTCATGCACTTTAGAACTTCGTCTATGAACTCCTTTGCAACCTTGTTGCTGTTTTCCTTGAGTGTCACTCTTATTTTGCCGGCTTTTCCGCCGAGTATTCCGAGAAATCCCTTGGTAGGTTCTTCTATTACATCGTATTCAACCTCATCCAAAGTTGCGTTAAGCTCCTTGAGGGCCTTTTCCAAAGCCTCTTCTATGGTCTTTCCTGCGGATTCTACAATTTTCATGACATACCCCTCCTTAGCTTTTCTCCGGCCTCATTATTACATATTGCTGCGCTATTTGGAACACGTTGCTTACAACCCAGTAAAGAGTAAGTCCCGCAGGGAATGTTTTTCCCCACCAAAGTATCATAAGCGGAAGCATATAGAGCATCATCATCTGAGTCATCTGAGTTGAGTCCTTCTTGTCTGTTTTTGGTGTCTTCGCATTCATCATTGCAGATGCAAAGTATGTCGTAAGAGCTGCGAGTATAGGCAGTATCCACGGCATTTCAAAGCCTCCAAGAGGTATAACATCAGGCTTTGCAAGGTCTGATATCCACATGAAGCTAGTGTTTATGGCATCGTATGCAGCCTGAGATTTGAACACGTATTTTACAGGCTCTCTGAGTACATTGAAAAGTCCTATAAGTATTGGCATTTGTATAAGTATGGGAAGGCATCCCGCGGCGGGATTAATCTTGTGCTCCTTGTATACCTCCATAACCTTTTGCTGCATAAGCTGCTGGTTGTCCTTGTATTTTTCCTGCAGCTGCTTTATCATAGGCTGGACATGCTGCATTTCCTTCATTGACTTTGTTTGAGCTCTGGTAAGCGGATACAGCGCAAGTTTTACAAGTACGGTGAAAACTATTATGGCTAAACCATAGTTGTTTATCATTTCAAATACTAGCTTTAGCAAAGCTCCTAGAGCTCCTGACAGTGCTGACAAAATAAGTACCTCCCAATATTGTGTTTGTATTATTTAAGAGGATCATATCCTCCTTCATTAAACGGATGACATCTCAATATCCTCTTTAATGAAAGATATGCACCCTTTAGAGGTCCGTATCTTTTGATGGCCTCTATTGCGTAAGCTGAGCATGTCGGATAGAACCTGCATGTTTTCCCCTTCAGCGGCGATATTACTATCTGATAAAACCGTATAAGACTAATGAGCAGCTTGCTTGCTAGGCTTTGCATCTGACTTGCTCCTTCCAATCTCAATAGCGGCTTTTTTGAACAGGCTCTTCATTGCTTTTTCAATTGAGGCATAATCGGCATCCTTGGCCGCAACCCTGGATATGAAAATTATATCATATCCAGAACATATATTACAGCAATTAAGCCTGAAGCTCTCTCTCATCAGCCTTCTAACTCTGTTTCTCACTACGCTGTTTCCAACTTTTTTGGAAACGGAAAAGCCTACCCTATTGGTGGCGAGTTTATTTTTAAGTACATATATTACAAGCAGTCTATTCGCATGGGACTTGCCTTTCGAATATACATTTTTGAAATCCTGATTTTTTTTAAGACCTATTCCATTTTTAAACTGCATAAATAATTTCCCCCGCCAAGTGACAATTAAAAACATTACACAAAAAGGCCACTTTTAAAGAAGCGGCCTTTCAATTCGCAAAAGTTTATAAGTTTTTAAGAGACTATGCTGAAAGTTGCTTTCTTCCCTTAGCCCTTCTTCTCTTAAGAACGTTTCTTCCATTGCTAGTTTTCATTCTTTTTCTGAAACCATGCTCTTTCTTTCTTTGTCTTTTCTTTGGTTGGTAAGTTCTTTTCATTATAAAACACCGCCTTTCCTTTAAATGTACATATATTCAATTTAAATTTTCATGAATTCATGTATTGCATACATATAGATTATAAAGTCATGACCTTTCATTGTCAACAAAATTTTTAATATTGCTACCCACTTACCATTGATTTTGGATTTATCCACAAAAGCAGCTTATAATTTCATTTTTTTTCAGTACTTTTTTTTGTTTCGTGTGTTATCAACAGTTTCATCCTTGTGGAAATATTGTTGTTATTCTACTTTTGGATTTATCCACACTCTCCTTTATTGTGGATAAACTATTCATTTTGTATTGATGTTTTGATTTTTATTTGTTATTATATTTTTACCTGTTGATAACTATAACAACTTGTATCCAATTATCAACTTATGCACATTCTGGGGATAAGTTGTGTATAAGTTTTACTTTTCATAGTGATTTTACTGTTTTTTCTTGTTATTACTTTATCCACACCATCTGAACAACGCTTTATTTTTTTTTGTTTCTCACACGGATATCCACATCGTGTTATTCCTTTTTC